>DAOUCB010000087.1:0-2034 GCA_034432495.1 Anaerolineae bacterium
CCCCTGGCCACGTCTTGCTCTCCCGCTTCACCCACTGATATAGTTGTCTCAAGGTTCCTCTGTCCCTGCTCATTCGGTTTGGTCACCTTTGAGTTTGACAGAGGAACCTTTTATTTTCTACTGTCGCCCCCTCAGCCCTGAATTCGGGGAGGGGAAGCCGACCTGTTGCGAACTTCTTTTGTTCGCACGGTCGGCAGGGGTGGGGTCGAGAAATGCTTAACTTGATGCCTATGCCTGCGCGTCGGCGAAAAGTCGGATGGCAGGCGGCATGATTTCACATTCGTGTGAGAAAAACCATTAAAGATCGAGCGTCCCCGTAACTCCGACCCGTCCTTCGTGTCATATATAACTGAAATTTGAGTCGTTGGAGAGAGTAATGCGTTCGTTGACCTCGAATACGGCAAGTGGCACGACACGCTGGGTCCTCATCGCCGTTGTTGTCGTCATATTGTTGATCGCCGCCTGGTTCATTCGCGGGATTTTACTGTTGTCGCTGGCGTCGGTCATTCTGGTAGTGCTGTTTACGATGCCGATCCACTTTTTTATGCGGATGGGTATTCCCCGCTCGCTGGCAACCTGGCTCTCGCTGATTTTGATCACATTCTCGCTGATCATTCTCGTTCTGGCGGCGCTGCCGACGCTGGTGCAGCAGTTTGCCTCGCTGGTGACGGTGATTATTCCGCAGGGGATTCAGTCGATTGTCAATCAGTGGCAAAGCGGCGCAATCGTGAAGCAGTATCCTTTCCTCAAATTTATTGAAACCATCAATATCGACATGCCAACCTTCATCAATACGGTCGGCGGACAGTTGGCGCAGGCCGCTGGGCAGTTTGGGGTATCAGTGCTTCCGGTGCTGGGCGGCGTGGCGGATACGATCCTGAGTGTGTTGATCGTGTTCTTCCTGAGCGTGTATCTGCTTTCAAATCCGGAGATGCATTCTGGTGCGCTGATTCGCTTATTCCCAATCAGCTATCGCCCGCGTGCCCGTGAAATTTTCGCACGTCTTGATTTGACGCTGCGCGGCTGGCTTCGGGCAACGGTGATTTCGATGGCGCTGGTAGGCGTCGCGACCTGGGGTGGCCTCGCGCTGCTGGGGATTCAGCAGGCGGCGGCGCTTGGTGTTCTCGCGGGACTCATGTCGTTTATCCCGAACTTTGGCACGATTGTCGTCCTGATCCCGTCGATTGCGGTTGGCATTGTCCAGATACCGAACAACTGGGGTTGGGTGATCGTCGTCATCTACGGCGTGTCGTTTGTTCAGAGCCAGATCGCGACTCCGCTGCTGGTTTCTGGCAGTATTCGTCTGCCACCTGTGCTGGTGCTGCTGGGCCAGATCGTCGCCGGAGCCTTTTTCGGCTTCCTCGGCCTGATGCTGGCGGTTCCCCTGACTGCAATTCTGATGGTACTGGTTCAGGAAGTCTATATCAAGGATATGCTGGGCGATCACGCCAGCGAGGTTCCGCGTCTGGCGCTGGGGGAGGTCGTTGTCCCGGAGGGTGGCATGAGCGCGGCAGAAGGTACATAGCCGCCGCGCCGAATTTTGCTGCGATCTTGTGGGTGCGCGGCGTTGCGCTCCGTACTCTCGGCATTCGTAGGGGCGAGGCAACACCACCTCCCCACGTTTCCGCCTCTCGGCATTCGTAGGGGCGCACGGCTGTGCGCCCTGGTCTTTGTAGGGGCGAGGCACGCCTCGCCCAATTTCCAGCCCACTAAAATCGGGGGCATCGACTGTCGGAAATCTGCTGCACCCACACGAAATCCTTTGACAGCCCGATTCAAACCATGAATCGGGCTTTTGTGTCCAAACGTTCCTCTAACCAGGGCGTTTTCTACGCACGAGCGGAAGTGAAGGGCTTCCCGTGTCAGGCGACCGGATCGCGCCGGACGGGAACAACGGGCTATCTGCCAGCCGGAAGCGGAAGCGAGCCGTGGAAAGTTAGAAAAGTGTGTGGAACTGACCCTTTACAGGGGGAAGGGGTGCGCGTAAGATATGCGTCCGCTCGTGAGCAGCCGCTCGTGAGGGGAAAAGCACCT
>DAOUCB010000088.1:0-44577 GCA_034432495.1 Anaerolineae bacterium
TAGCACCACACGATAACGTGGTTACAGTGTTTATTCCAAACCTCACCCCTAAATCCCCTCTCCATTGTATTTCATCGGACGACACTTTTAATAAACGGTCGTGTTTTGTCGCCAAGGGTTGAAACCCCTGGCTAGCGGTCGGGTCAGGAAGTCCCCGTGCAAACAAGTTTGCATGGGGGACTCTGACCCGACCGGAAAACTGCGCTCTGGCACGACAATCCATAAAAAGTGTCGTCCCGTGAAACGAAGTGGAGAGGGGGTTGGGGGTGAGGTTGCTGTAGGGGCGCACCCACGTGTGCGCCTGCATTCCCCACCCAACCCGATCACGCATCGGCGGTGCGCCCTTGCCGGTCTCCCTCGCCTTAGAAATGGCCTCAAAAATGTGTACATTTGTAGAACAAATGTACCTTGTCAACGCCGATTTTAGCAGTATGATGTTCCTGCACAACGGAGTTGATCAATGCAAGCATCCCTGCCCCTCAGACGCGCCGTGCCATCGGATGCCCCGGCAGTACGCGCCCTGACTCGCGCCGCCTACGAAAAATGGATTCCCATCATCCATCGTGAGCCGCTGCCCATGACCGCCGACTATGATCGTGCGCTTGCCGAACACCTCATCGATCTGTGGGAAGAAGATCAGCAGTTGCTCGCCCTCATCGAAATGATTCCCGCTGAAGGCTATCTGCTCATTGAGAATCTTGCTGTTCGCCCGGATCAGCAGGGCAAGGGCTTGGGCGACAGATTGCTGCACCATGCCGAAGACGTTGCCGTCGCGCTCGGTTTTAGCGAAATTCAGCTTTACACCAACGCGGCGTTCACCGTCAATATCGCTTTCTACGCGCGGCGCGGTTATCAGGAATATCAACGTGCACCGATTCCGGCAGGCGGCATCGTCGTTTACATGAAGAAGACGCTCACACCCACCGATTGATGCACGACCCTCGCGTTTCCATCATCGACCTTGCGGGCATCGTTGCACGTTTGTTAAACCTTATCGCTGTGATTCTGACCCATTTTGCGGTTCAATCGCGGTTCGTCGTAAAGTTCAACGAAATCCGGTCGCCTGACTTTCCCATGCCCACGCGACCGGATGTCACCGGAAGGGAACAACGGAGAAAATCCCATCCTATCCGGAAGGGAAAAAAATTTATGCGTTACGAAGACCTGTTCGTCGGCATCCTGATCATTGTGCTGTTGATCGTCGCTGCGATTCGTATCCTTTCACCCAAACCTGCCCCCACCCGTGACCTCCATTACGCCGGGGACGGTAGCCTTGCCGCCATCGGCGCTTACACGGGGTCGCACGGGAAACTCAGCGGGGTTGGCTCCCTCACCAGCGCACCGCTGCACCTTAGAGCGGGTTCTTACCGTATAGACTATCAGTTCGACGCGCCCACACGCCTCGCCCTGCTCGATGATGCCAGCGAAACAACACTCTACATCACTTCAGGTATAGGAACGGCAGGCTATACACTTACAGTCGGCGGGCGTTATCGCCTGCTCGTCGAGCCTGCCGACGAGAATGCCGCCTGGTCGCTCGAATATCGCTGGCACGGTAGGGATAATGTGGAGGAGTGATGTTGTATAATGGGGTCGCTCTTGCCCGCCACGTTCTTGTACTATTCTTCAGTTTAATTAACTCTTAAAGTAAATTAGGCTTATTGGACGATCTAGCTCAAGGAAACCCCAACTCATTGGACAATTTAGCTTAAGATAAATTTTTGTTAATTTGGTAAATTATCTTAAGGAACTAAAGCTTGTTCCAATCTCGGAATCGACCTTAAGGGAAGATCGGGTATGAGTTACAATGATTTGTTCGTCGTTCTGTTCACTTTCGCCCTCCTCATCACGGTGGTGCGCGTTCTCTGGCCCAAACACGACACGGGTGATCTCCTCTATGACGAAACAGGGAATCTTGGTGCAATCGGCGCACACGCACAATCGGAAGGGAAACTAAGTGGACTTGGCTCGTTCACCAGCGCCCCCCTGGAACTCGCAGAGGGTTCTTATCGTATAGATTACGAATTCAACACGCTCACTCGACTTGTCCTGCTTGACGCTAAAGGTGACGAAAAAAACCTGTTCATCAAGCGAAACGTAGGGACGAAACCGCTCGAAATTCCCGAAACTGGGCGCTATTGTTTTCTCGTGAAGCCCGTAGATGAGGAAGCATGGTGGCGCATTGTCTATCATCAGCTAAGCTAGGGAAATAAATGTCCCAGCAAACCAAATCGCTGCGCGCGCTGATCCCCGGCGCAATCGCATTTATCGTCATCACCGTTGCGCTGATCGTTGGCATCAACGTCATTGGGCTGGATCGCATCCGCGACGTGATTGCCAGCGCGGGGCCGCTCGGCCCGCTGATCTACGTCTTCATCAAAATGGTGACCTTCGTCGTCGCGCCGCTCAGCGCAGGGCCGCTTCAGCTTTCCTCAGGCATCTTTTTCGGGGTGCTTCCGGGTGCGATTTACACCCTGCTCGCTGAGACAATTGGCGGCAGCATCAATTTCTGGCTGGCGCGGCGCTTCGGGCGTCCGGTCGTCGAGCGCTTGGTCGGCAAAGACGATATGTCGCGTGTGGACAGCTTTGTCAGCCAGATGGTCGACGCTAAAACGCTCATTTATGCGCGTCTGTTCCTGTTCTCGGTCTACGATTTCATCAGCTATGCCGTCGGCTTCTCGCGAATTCGCTTTCGCACCTACCTGATTGTCTCGCTGATTGTCGGCTTCATTCCCTCGTTTGTCTCCGCGCTCATGGGGACGATGATCACCAGCGAGCGGAACAGCCTGTTTGTGGTTTACGCGGTTGTCGCGGTCGGCAGTATTCTCCCGTTGATCTTTCAAAAGCGGATTCGCCATTGGCTCAAACTTGATCAGCCGCAGGCAAAAGTAGAAAGTTAAACGTGGAAAGTCTAAAGTAAGGCATACGTTGAACTTTTAACTGCGCTCAGGAGTTCATTTATGCCCCGTAAGTTCCTGATAGATACGGATACCGCGTCCGATGATGCCGTCGCCATTCTCATGGCGCTGCGCTGGCCGGATGTACAGGTTGAGGCGATTACGGTCGTCAGCGGCAACGTTCCGGTCGAGGTCGGCACGCGCAACGCCCTCTACACCGCTCAGATGTGCGCTAGCGATGTCCCGGTTTACGTCGGTGCAGCACGCCCGCTCGTTCGCGAGATTGAGGACGCGACCTGGTTTCACGGGCGTGACGGCATGGGCGACATGAACTATCCCGCGCCGGGTCGCGCGCCCGAAGCTAAACATGCCGTCGATGCCATCATCGACACGGTGAAGGCCAACCCCGGCATCGAGTTGATTACGCTCGCGCCGCTGACGAATGTCGCCCTGGCGCTCAGCCGCGCGCCGGAAATCGTCCAGAATGTGAGCCGCTGCATCGTCATGGGTGGTGCGGCCTGTACGGTCGGCAACGTGACGCCCGCCGCCGAGTTCAACGTCTGGTGCGACCCTGAAGCAGCCAGGATCGTCTTCCATTCCGGCCTGCCGATTGAAATGGTCGGCTGGGAACTGGCACGCCATGAAGCCAACCTCTACCCCGAAGAAATGACCGCCATTCGCGCTCTCGGAACACCGCTGGCGCATTTCGCCCTTGACTGCAACCGCCGTGCCCTCGAAGCGGGGCAGGAGCAGTCCGGCGATCCTGGACTCGGTCTGTGCGACCCGGTGGCGATGGCGGTTGCGCTCGATCCGAGCATCGTGACACGCACAAGCCAGTGTTTTGTCGAAGTCGAAGTGCAAAGCGAACTCACACGCGGCATGACGGTCGTCGATCAGTTGGGCGTGGCGAATGATCCACGCAATCGCGCTGTCTGGTCGCCGCTGCTCAAGCGTGAACCGAATGTCGCGGTTTGCTGGGCAATCGACGTGCCGCGCTGGAAGGAAATGCTCAATCAGGTACTGCGCTAAAACGAGGGGCGGAGAACAAATCCGCCCCTGAGAAACGTCGAAAGATCAGGAACTCGGTGTCGCTGAAGCCGCCGCGATGGCTGCTTGCAGCGTGCTCAGGCCTGCGGGTGTAAAGCTAAAATCAAACGTCTTTACTTTGCCATCTTCAACCACCACTTTCCAGATTCCGCCGAGCGAGGCAATCCCCAGCCCTCTGAAGCTGTCGAGCGCGATTGAGCCGTACATATTTACGGTATTGCCATCTACAAAGCGCGCGACTGGCTCCAGATGGAAATTCCCGTTTGCGAGTTCCTGCTGCCAGGCGCGAATTTTGTCCGGCGTGTCATCGACACTGCCATCCGCCAGCGTCACGACGGCATCGGGCGCAAACTGTGCGACTGCCGTATCGACGTCGTGTGCGGCCTCAGCGCCAACCAGCGTCGCGACCACGCCGCCTGCGGTCAGCGCGGTCAGCGCGTCCGGCGTGAAGGTGAAGTCAAAAGTTTTGATCATGCCATCTTCAATATCCAGCTTCCAGTTGCCACCCAGGTCGGCAATCCCCAGGCCGCGGAAGGTATCAAGCGAAATCACGCCTGTCCAGGTGACGATGTTCCCGTCGATCTGCATGTTGACGGGTTCCAGCTTGAAGTGACCATCGGCGAGGGCTTGCTGCCAGCCACGAACGCCATCCGCTGTGTCGTATTTGCTGCCATCTGCCAGCGTCACAACCGCATCGGGTGCAAAGTTGGCGACTGCCGCATCAACATCGTTGGCGTTTTCCGCTGCGATTATGGCTTTAGCGACATCCTCTGGCGAAGTCTGGGCATAAGTGGAAACAATATTCAGGGAGAAGCTGGCAACGATTAGAATTGCGACGAAGAAAAGAGGCTTCTGAACGGGCATTTTGAAGCGTAGCACGATCTATACTCCTTTGCGCATTTTACAGGTGACTAAATTATAGGTCGTTTCTTTATTGGGAAAGGGGTCGGTAGTGCGGGAGCGCTGCGACCCCTTTGCTTACTCGTCTTCGCGTGGCTTCAAAAAGCGCTTGCGCAGCGTTTCCATCGCTGCATCGAAATAGAAGTGATACAGCGGAATGCCGTTGAAACGGGGCAGGTCGCGCAGCGAATCTGGTAAGGCTTTCGCTTCGCTGACGAAATTGAAGCCCGCTTCCAGAATCGGCACGATATTGCGTTTGTGGTGCAGCGCTTCTTCGATTTCGCGGCGCAGCCAGTCATTTTCGTCGCCGCAGCGCTCCAGCGACCCACGTGACAGCACCAGCACAAAGTGCGTTCGCGCGGCAATCTGGTGCAGAACAATCTGGTCGAATTCGCCGTTATCGACCGTATCCACGTCGAAAAACACATCGTAACCGTGCCCGCGCAGGTCGAGGGCAATCGAGCGAGCCAGATGGCGGCTGGCGCTGCGGCGGTAGCTAACGAACACGGTTTTTTCCGCATCGCACATAATTGAACCTCAAGTAATCAGCAAGGGGCTGAGGTGATTGGGACCTTTTACCTTCTTCATTATAGAATATATGTTCTATAAAAAGGGAAACAAATGTCACCAATTCCACAATTCTTATTTGGCTTGTCAGCCCATCGTGATTCGCCGCCCGCAGCGCGGGAGCAATCTGGGGAACACACCTGAGATTTTCGCGCTTTTTGATTTCGCATACACTGATTAAAAGCGAATTTTATTTGGAAAATATCAACATGAATGGACTGCCTCAGGTTGAACACCGCTATCAGAATTATGCGCTCGACAGCACGCGCTGGAATCATTTCAGGGCGCGTGAGGGGGATGTGGTCGTCGCCACGCCCTACAAATCTGGAACAACCTGGATGCAGACGATTGTCATGTATCTGATTCTTCAGGATTTGCAGCCGCACAGCCTGGATGAGTTTTCACCCTGGTTCGACGCCCGCTGGAATCCGCTTGAGGAGATGCTCGACACTCTCGACGCGCAGCCGCATCGCCGCTGCCTCAAATGCCATATTCCGCTCGACGCGCTGCGTTATTTCCCGGAGATTCGCTACATCGTCGTTGGCAGAGACGCCCGTGATGTCTTTATGTCGCTCTGGAATCACTATTCGAAGCATACGCCGGAGATGTTCGACCTCATGAATAACACACCGGGGCGCGTTGGCGATCCGCTGCCGCTCTGTCCGACCGACATTCGCGAGTTCTGGCAGATGTGGACGACGCGCGGCTGGTTCGACTGGGAACACGAGGGCTATCCCTACTGGTCGAATTTCCATCACGTCCAGACCTGGTGGAATTTTCGCCACCTGCCCAATATCCTGTTTGTCCACTATAACGATCTTCTGCGCGATCTCAGCGGAGAAATTCGCCGCATCGCCGACTACCTGAGTATCGATGTCGCGCCGGAAATGCTCGCCGCGATTACCGAGGCCGTCCGCTTCGACAGCATGAAGCGCAACGCCGAGAAAATCGTTCCCGGTGCGCATTTCGCTTGGGAAGGTGGCCCGCAGACCTTCATCCACAAAGGCACGAACGGGCGCTGGCGCGAGGTGCTGACTGAAGGTGACCTCAAGCTCTACGACGCGGTCGTCGCCCGCGAACTCACGCCCGACTGCGCCGACTGGCTCGAACACGGGCGGCTGAGTGAGTAGCGAAACTCGACCTATTGGTACCAAAATACTTTCTTCATATAATTGTATAAGTGTAAATTATTTGGAATAAATCATGCTTGAAGCATTCCCCAAAGTCGAGCATATTTACCAGAATCACACACTGGACAGCACGCGCTGGGAGCAGTTCCAGCCACGCCCGGACGATATTGTCGTCGCCACAACGTATAAATCGGGCACGACCTGGATGCAGAACATCGTCCTAAATCTGATCTTTCAGGATTTGCAGATCCATGACATTAATCAGCTTTCGCCCTGGCTCGATAACTGCCTCGGCCCGTTGGATGAGACCCTGAGTCAGCTTGAAGCACAGCAGCATCGCCGCTGCATCAAGACGCATCTGCCGCTCGATGGGCTGCGGTATCTTCCGCAGGTGAAATACGTTTACGTGGGTAGAGATGCACGTGACGTCTTCATGTCCGGTTGGAATCATTACAATAACTACAAGCCCGAAGTTTACCTGATGCTCAACGATCCGACTCGCTTGGTGGGCGCGCCGTGCCGCCGCCGCCAGCGGATATTCGAGAAGCCTGGCGTGACTCGATGACGCGCGGCTGGTTTGCGTGGGAAAGCGAAGGCTATCCGTTCTGGTCGAACCTGCGCAGTGTGCAGACGTGGTGGAATTATCGTCACCTCCCCAATATCCTGTTTGTCCATTACAACGATTTGCTCAGCAATTTGCCGGCTGAAATCCGCCGCATCGCTGACTACCTCAACATTGATGTTTCCGATCAGATGATCGCGTCGATTGCGGAGGCCGTTCGCTTTGAGAATATGAAGAAAAACGCCGAGCATTTTGCCCCTGCTGCTGGCGACCCCTGGGTTGGCGGCGCGCAGACCTTCATCAACAAGGGCACCAACGGTCGCTGGCGCGACGTGCTGAACGAAGACGACCTTAAGCTGTACGCTGCTGCCGTCGCCCGTGAACTCACGCCTGACTGCACCAACTGGCTCGAACACGGACGCCTGAACGGAGCATCCTAGCCTTCATTTACCCACATATAGCGCCCGATATGGGTATCGACCTCGCGAAATCCGATTTTTCGATACATCGGCATCGCGTCCGGTGCAGCGAACAGCACACCATAGCGATACCCTTCGGCCTGTGCATCGACCAGCGGCTTGAGCGTGATCGCCGCGCCGAAGCCTTTCTTGCGCGCTTCCGGAATTGTGCCGACGCAGAACAGGCCGCTCACCCCGCCCCCGTTGAAAATCATGTTGGTCGCCACTGGCTTGCCGTCAAAGTATCCGACGTACAGTTTCCAGGGAGCGTTTACGCCCAGCGCGCGTGTCGCGTCTGCCCACACCTGCGCCACCCGCATCGGCATGTGAATTTCTTCGTATGCGCCATAGAGTGCCGCCGTCCAGTCGTCCAGCGTATGCTCATCGTTCGCTTCAACAATGCTGAAGCCATCCGGCACGTTCAGCGCGATTTTATCGATCTCAATCGCCATCCCCGGCGCGTCGTAGTTGAATTCGAAACCGTGTGCTTCCAGCCGTGCGAACAGATCGGGAGTCGCTTGGCTGAACCACCACGCTGCCAGCGGCGCGTTCCGTGCCTTGAACCATGCCTGCGCCTCCTCAATAGCGCTGTCGTATTGATCGGGTGTCAGCCGCGCCCGCCAGACCGCGTTGAACATGGCCCCGGGCAGAAACGTGTGGTGATAGCTTATCGAATCACTTTCGACCATTTCGCTGTCCGGCAGCGCCAGTGTCGCGCGAAACAGCGCAAACAGATTTGCTTCAATCGACGCGCCAATCTGGGCGTCGCTCGCATTTTGAAGGATGGAAGCCACGAAATTCTCCTGTGAGGCGGCTAGATTCCGCACCATTATGCCATTGTTCCGGCGTGTTTCGAGTACAATACGAAAATATTTATTCGTCCGTTGAGTGATTGTTCTTCATGACCCAACCCTATATTTTCATGAGTCACAGTTCCAAAGACCGCGCATTCACCGAGCGTATGGCAGAACGCCTGCAAAAAGCAGGCTTTCGCTGCTGGGTTGATTTAGCGGATATTCCCGACGGCTCAACCTGGCCGCGTGAAATCGAGAAGGGCGTCATCGACTGCGGCGCGATGATCGTCGTCATGTCCAGAGACGCGCGCGAGTCCGAGTGGGTCGAACGCGAAACGCTCAAGGCGATGGAATTGCGCAAGCCGCTCTTTATCGCCCGCATTGACGACACGCCGCTGCCGCTCCACCTCATCAACCGCCAGTATACCGACCTGCGCAAACCGACCGAAGCCGTCTACAAAAAGCTGATCGCCGCGCTGGAAAAAGCGCCGCTGACCGAGCCGCTGCCTGAACTGAAACCACGTGAGCAGCAGAAGAATTCGCCCAGGCCGAACCCGCTCAACTTCTTCAAGTACATCGAACAGTTGCCCAATGGCGCGGACAATACCCGTATCGCCCGTGTCCTGTTCGAGTGGGCAGAGGCCAACACAGACAGCATCACTTTCAGCGGGCGCACCGAACCAGCGTTTGGGGCGAATCTCTGGATCGGCGCGGGCGGCGTGACTGTTTTTGCGGTGCGTGCCTACGCCAAACAGCCCGCCGTCGAAGTTGCCCTGCAATATCTGATGAACTTTCCGCCTTACGATGACCGCCAGAAACGGCTGCAAGTGCTGACGTCGCTCAATCAGTTCGTGACTCCGCCTTTTGCTGATGATCGCGCCGACCGCCGCCCCAATATCCCGCTGACTGCCTTCGCTGAAGAACCTGCGCTTCAGGCGTTTATCGACCTGATCGCCGGGATTGTGACGGCGCTGCGCGTCAATGCCTCATGAAGTCCGAATCGGCTCGACGATAAAGGTGCAGCGCCGGACGTAAATCTGGTCGCCGCGACCCTGAAGAGCCTTTATGAAGTCCGAATCGGCTCGACGATAAAGGTGCAGCGCCGGACGTAAATCTGGTCGCGCGTGACCGTAACGATGCTGTAGCCCGGATTCGAGAAACGGTCGATTTCGGTCTCCGTTTGGTCGGGATAGTTGTTGATCTGAGACCAACTGCTCTTGGCTGTGAAGTAGGCGATGCCGTCGCGGATGATGTCGGTATTCTGGTGAACGTGACCGGAAAACACACCCCGAATCCGTTCACGGGCAGGTAGCAGGGCCTTATGGAAATCCTCGCCGTTTTCCAGCCGCATCCATTCATCCCACCAGATCGATCCCATCGGCAGTACGTTGTGATGCAGCGTCACGATCATCGGACGCTCGTCGTTAGCGCTCGTTCGGCTTTCCAGCCATGCCAGTTGTTCGGCGCTGACTCTGCCGCACCAGTTATTCGCCTTACGATTGCTGTCCAGCGCGACAATCTGCACGCCGTTGACCTCGAACTCGTAGTCAAACGGCGTTTTGATCTCGGCTTCGCTGGTGCCAAGCATGATTCGCTGAAGCGCGGCGCTGTCATCGTGATTGCCCGCCAGATAGTAAACCGGAACCTCGATCTCGCTTAGAATTTCTTTCGCGACTGGATAGGCGGTCTCGTCAGGGTTGTAGGCGACGTCGCCCGTATGCAACACGAAATCCGGTCTGAACGGCAGCGTATTAATCTGATGGACGAGCGCTGTTGCGCCAACCATCGGCGTGTGCATCGCGCCATATTGGTTATAGTGCGGGTCGGCGCTGATGTGCGTGTCCGTGATGTGGACGAAGCGCAGCAGTGTTTCGCTCATGAGAACTCCTCAGTCATGCTAAAATTATGGGCTAAGCCTAACAGAAATCTGTGAAATCCGCGTGATCCACTGCGGATTCGCGAAGGGGACGTGTTTGATGGACTACGAGGAACAATACGAGAAGACGCGGCAGGGTGTGATGCGCTTGCGTGAACTACTCGACATCATGCGCGAGCAGCTTGAGGAAGGTGAGCGTGCCTATGAACGGCTGTTTGCGACGGTTTCGCCGGAGGATATGGACAGCAAAAAACAGAAGGATTTACAGGGGCTGGCGGCGATTCCGCTGATCGATGATCCGACGCCGCTGGGCAATGCCGCCAGCCACATGCGCTTCGCTGCCCGCAACCTTGAACGCGATTTTGAGCAGCTCTTTGACAATATTATGGCGGAGTAAATGCTAGAACGGCTTGAACATCATCAGCCACAGGATGATCGCGATCACGCCCAGCGACGGCAGTGCCAGCAGCAGTGGGTTCGCCTTCTGAATCAGCGCGGCGATTTCGCTGTCGCTGGCGGGCGGCTCGGCTGGGTGGTCTTTGCCATCGCGCCAGGGCAGGCCGACGGCTTTGCGCAGCGGTGTGTAGAAGCGGAAAGCGTAGGCGTGCATCCCGACCCAGAGCACGACCAGCAGCACCAGCGCCGCCCAGATCCAGCCCATTCTGAACCAGCCCGCCATGATGCCCGCTGCGATACCTGCCAGTACGACGACGAGCAGCGCGAAATAGGCCGCAGGCAGCAGCGCATCCGAAAGATCGAGGATCGCGCGAATCCGTGCCAGTTCGTGCTCGTGGCGCAGGCGAAAAGCCATCGCCGCCGAAGCACCGTGCGCCGTGAAAAACACGAACGCGCTCAAAATATGCAGAAAAACGATCCACTGATACATCGCTGCTCCTGCCTGCTGTTATAATCGACGCAAATGGTTATGTGGACTGAATTTAACGGTGTTAAATTTAACACCGTTAAATTACTCCTGTTTTCGTCAGGCGTCAAGATGCGTTTGCAAAAAGATCAGATTGTCAAAACAGCCCTGGAACACCTTGACCGGAGCGGTCTGGAAGGCATGACGCTGCGCCGCTTCGCTAAAGAACTTGGCGTCCAGGCTCCGGCGATTTACTGGCACATCGCCAACAAGGAAACGCTGCTCGACGAGATGGCAAACGTCATCCTCAACCAGCGCTTCGATGCGATTGACTTTGCCGATGATCAGCGCGACTGGGCAGAGTGGTTGAGACTGATGGCGAACGATCTGCGTGCATCCATGTTGGCGCATCGTGACGGTGCGCGCGTCGTCGCTGGAGCGCACCTCCACGTTGCGACGACGCTGCTGAAAATCATCAACCTGAATATCCGCGTGCTGCACAACGCTGGTTTCACCTACGTCGAAGCCTCGCGCATTTCCACCACCGTCGTCACTTTCACCTTCGGCTTCACCATCGAGGAGCAGGCTCCGCCGCCCAACGTCGATTTCTCCGAACTGATCTCGGTGGACGATCCGACCGTTGCCGATTTTCTTCAGGCATTGGCGGAAGGCGGCGTTCAGGAATTTCTGCCCGGTGATGAGCGCTTCAACGCCTGTCTGAGCTTCATCATCAGCGGCGTGCGCGCCGAACTCAAACCCTCCGGCTAATTTTTCTTTTGCGCATTTGCGTTGTGCTTTTAACTTTCCACTTTTAACTTTTGTGCCTAGCACTTGTGCGCTACTTTGCCCAGGCCGCGTTCCGGCTATAATATTCGCATGAGAAAATTCAGCCTGATCCTTTTCCTTGCTTGTGTGCTGGCGGCCTGCACTGGGACGCCAACGCCAGCGCTGGTCGTGCCAACGCTGGCGGTACTGCCCTCGGCGACACCTTCGCCCACCTGGACACCGTCACCGCTGGCAACCTGGACGCTTTCGCCCTCCCCCGCGCCTTCCTCAACGGTGACGCCGCTCCCCAGTGAGACCGATACGCCAGAGCCGACCGGGACGCCCGTCCCTTCGGCGACGGATACCCCCAGCGAGACGGCGACTTCGACACAAACCGACACGTTTACGCCCAGCCTGACCATCACCAACACGATTACGCCGACCCCCAGCGCCACTTTCACGCCATCGCAGGAACTCGATGGGCTAGGGATGCTGGCGCTGCTCTCTGAACGCGCGACCGTTTTGCCGCCCGAATTGCAGTACAACCCGCAGACCTTGACTGCCGTTGCCTTCGCGGCGCAGACGCTGATCGCTGCTGGGACGGCCTTCGCGCCGACGGCTGTTCCTGCTGTGGGCAGCACGCCCGTGATTGGCGAACCGCAGCTCGCGACCCTGCCGCCGCCGCAGTCCGGCGGCTCGACCAATCCCATTGTCACGACCTGCGCCAATCCGCTGCCCAGTGGCTTAAGCGGCGCGTTTGCCGCCGATCCTTCGTTGACGCAGGCGATTGGCTGTCCGCAGGGTCAGCCGTTCTCTACCACGACGGCGGTGCAGTCGTTCGAGCACGGAACCATGATCTATATACAGGGCAGCCCCGGCTCGATGTACGTGCTGACGCTCGATGGGCGCTTCCGCCGCTTTGACGATACCTGGGTCTCTGGCGTCGATCCCGAAACGGGCGGCGAAACTCCGCCGCTGGGTTTGATCGAACCGAAGCGCGGTTTCGGCAAAGTCTGGCGCACCAATCTCGATGTGCGTGGATCGCTGGGTTGGGGCGTAACCGAAGAAGCAGGCGCGCAGTCGTCGCTGCTGTTCTTCGACCGGGGACGCGCCGTTTACCTCCCTCAGCGCGGCGAAACCTATCTGCTGATTGAAGACCCCGGCGGCGCATCTGGTTCGTGGCGCTCGATTCTCGCCAGCTTCTAACCTGAGCCTCGACCTGAAGATGTCTGTTGAACTTCAGGCTGTACCCGAGTTTCAGGCTGAACCTGAAGCAGCGGGTTCGGTGTATTACTCTACAGAGAGCTGAGTTTTGAGGTCTTGCAGCGAACTATCTGCATGAGCGATAAAGGTGATCGCTTCTTCATATGAATCGACAAAATGGAAGCTGCCCTTGATCAACTGCATCATGATCGAGGCGAAGAAGCGGGTCACCCGACTGGTGCCGTAGACCACCGTCCAGCCCGTTTTGGGGTTGTGCGGCGGAAACACGGCGCGAATCTGAGCGAGTGTCAGGTCGTATTTCTCGACTTCAGTACTGTCGATGAAGAAATGAAGCGGCGGTGTAGCCTCATCAATCATGCTGTCGGTTGCGAGAACCTGCGCTTTCACATCGTCCAAAGCAACCACACCATAGAAGCGCACCGAGGCAATGCGCTGCGGATAAAGCCATGAAACTTCGATAGGCATAATTATATCCTTTATGAAAAATCGCCGTTTCTAAATTGTAAGACAACTTTCGTCCGAAAATGATGATGATGAGCGGATGATTGTCACGAAAGTGTCACTACTTTTCGCAGCGATGGGTGGCGCGATCTGCGTGCTGCTGCTGGTCTGCGCCCGAATCGCTGGTGCGACCTGGCTGAGCAGTGACGAGATCATTTTTGTTTCCTATCGGGCCATCAATCCTGATCTGGTGCTACTCGATGTCGACCACGACCTGACCCACACCCTGACTCGCGATAACGCCTACAATGTCGCGCCCGCCTGGTCGCCGGATGGACAGTGGATCGCCTTCGCCTCTGACCGCGAGGGGCGGCGCAGCATCTACCTGATGGATGCCATCGGCGGTAATCTGCGACGTTTGACGGATAACAATGGCTTCTATTCGCTGCCGCGCTGGTCCACCAGCGGCGACCGCCTGCTTTTTTCCGCGCTCAATGAGAACCCGCCCGCCACGTATAGTGTCAAGCTCGATGGCAGTGATATGCAGCGCCTGGATGGTTTCGAGCCGAAACGCGGCGGCGTCAGCTTCGACCCGGACAGTGAACTGACCGATGTCAGTCGTTCGCGGTCGCCGGACGGCAGCCGAATCGCTTTCCTGACCTATCGGGATCGCGCCTGGGGAATATACATCAGCCAGAAGGAAAGTCGGCTGGAGGCGCGCTTGCTGGTGACGGTGGGCATTTTCACCGAAGCGCCGATTTGGTCGCCGGATGGCCGGCGCGTGGCTTACATTGGCCTCGGCGACGGCTTTGCTGATCTTTACGTGGTCAATGTCGATGGCGACAGCGCACCGCGCCGCCTGACGTTCAGTCAGGTGATCGACTCATCCCCGGTTTGGCGACCGTGAACGTCTCACGCAGCGGTGCGCGTCTCCGTCGCGAAATAGGTGAAGCCGAACAGCGCCACACACGCCGACAGGATGTGAAAAACAGCGTGCGGCTGAAAGAACGAATCGGTCGGGCACAGGCTGGTCGTGCCGCCGCCAGAGAAAATCCAGAAACCGAGCATCGAGAAGGCGAATGTTCCCAGGGTCACCGCATACCAACCGGGGTGGCGCAGGACGCCGCCGGTGGTTTGGTTCTGCATCGAGCGAATCGCGACGATCAGATCGAGCACACCCCATGCGCCACCGAAAACGAAATAGCCAACCTGCCGAGCTTCAGGGATAATATCGACCAGCCCGATAATCACGACCGGGACGCTCCACATCAGCGCGAACCAGCCCCATTGTAAGCGCAGCAGCCGTGTGATGCTGTAGGCCAGCGAGAAGATCATCCAGAACATGATCGACATGCTGTCGAACCAGCCGCCCCAACTTTTGATCGAGGCGTGATAGAGCATACTCCCCGGTCCCATAAAAATGACGATCAGCCCTAGCATCAGCGGGAAGCCCGATTTTGGATCTTCCATCGGGTTTGCGGGAGTGGCGTTCGGTTTGGCAGCCAGATACAGAATCAACAGCCCAACCACCATGAAAGACAGGTCTGACCAAAAGCTTTCCGGCTGGAGGATCACAGTGTTAGGGTCAGTCTGAATCACAACCGTGCCGTCGGGCTGGGTCACGGTCGTACTGTTTCCTTGATAGCCTTCGCAAAAACAGGGCTGTCCGTCCGAGCAGGTATCCGGCGGCGTATCAGGAAACCATTTGAAGACGAAGCCGAGGACGAAGACGGCAGTCAGCAGCAGGGCTGCCCAGCCCGCGCCGACGTAGACCTGCCAGCGGCGATCCCGAATGCCAAGAATGACGATGATGATCATCATGATGCCGAAGACGGGCAGAAAGACGCCGTAAGCCACAAGCAGGCGTGACATAGAGGTGCGCTCCTGAATGTCTTTTCAAATCAATCGCACAATAATATATAAGTCGCTTCAATTGAGCGAAATGTGCTTCGCTAGCGATCAATTGATCCGATAACCTGCCATTGCTCCCCTTCGGTCGTCGGGTATTTCACGCCGTCATAATAGGTGTACAACTGCACGGCGACCGTGTAATGTCCCGGTGCGAGGCTGCTCAGGTCGAGCGGGTGTGGGTCGTAGACGACTTCTCCCGGCTGCCACGAACTTGTCGGGCGGGCGTTCAGGAAGGGGAAACCGTCGCTCTGCGCGACCAACTGCCCCGCGTCGTTGAGGACGAAGGCTGAGACGCTGTAATCGACGGCGGGCGTCTGCTCGGCTGACCACCACAAATCGACGCGCTGCGCGTCGGGCAAAATCTGATCCATCCGCAGGGTCAGGCCGTTCGTGAATTGAGCGACGGGCGTTTCCGGCAGTTGATCGAAGCGGTAGACGTCGAGAAAGTCGTCAAGGTGCTTGACCGACATTTTCGCGGTCTGGACGTGTCCAGTCTGCGCCAGAAAGCGGAACGCCGACTGGTCAGGACTCCAATGCACCAGCCAGACCGTTGGATACTGGTCGATCTCGCTGATGAGGGCATCGGGATACTCTTTGGGGCGATCCTCGCGCCACAGGCGCAGCGATTCGCGCGGCGTGTGGGTCGAAATATCCTGATCGATATAGTAATCCATCGTGAAGTCATCGCGGTAGATTTCCATCAGCACCAGTTGATCGGGCTGAGCGTAGAGAGCGAGATTATCCGCGACTTTGTTCCAGGGAGCTTTCGGGTAGTAGTCATCGACCGTCGCTACGCCGTAGATCACGATCACCGCGACCAGAAAGATGCGCGCCGGGTTTTTGAAATTGGCGAGGCCGCGCGCGGTCAGGATCGCCAGCGCCGGACTGAGCAGCAAAATCCGGCGCGGCGACAGAAAATCCAGCCAGAAGTTGATCACGAAGGTCACGCTGACCGTGAAGCCAATCCAGAGTGCCAGCAGCGCCGTTGAATTGAGCGGACGCCATTGGATGCGCCCGTCTTCGTAGCGCACCAACCCGAACAGCATCAGCCCGATCATCAAAGGCCACATCTGGCTGAAATATTTGAAGCCGAGTTCGACCAGCGTCCCCCAGTTCGAGGGCAGCGCCGCGTCGATGCCAGGGTCGGTGTTGCGCTGCCCCCAGCCCCAGATGACGAACCAGGGCATAAAGAGAATTCCGCTGACGGCCAGCAGGCCAATCGCGCCGATTCGTTTGCGCCCACGCAGGAAAAATAGAGCGTGCAGCCCTTCAATCGCGCCCATGAAGACGCCGATGTAGTTAATGTGGTAAAGCGCCACCAGCGTAATCACCCACAGCGCCGCCCGCCTACCGCCCGGTTTGCGCGACCAGCGCAGGTAGAAGAAAACGCTCGCCAGCGCCAGCAGCGTGCGCAGCGAATACATCCGAACGTCCTGCGCCAGCGAAATTTCCGAGTCACTCATGGCGAGCAGCAGCGCCGCCAGAATCGGGATCAGCCAGTACTCGGCGCGGCTTCGGTTGCGGGCGATCAATCGTGCCAGTGGGACGACTGCCGCCACGCTCAGCATCGATACCAGCGCTGAGAACATGCGCATGGCGACCGCCGTTGTCCCCGTCAGTTGAATCCAGAGATGCAGCAGCCAGAAATAAAGCGGCGGATGCACATCCTTGACCGAAATCCAGGCGATCATATCCGGCTGTTTCTGATTCCAGTAGGAGATGCCTTCGTCCAGCCACATACTTTGATCGCCGATGTGCAAAATGCGTCCGGTCGCCGCCAGCAGCAGAATCGCCAGCAGGATCAGCAGGAAATAACGCTGGATCAACGTCAGGGACGGCTGGTTATCACTTTTTCGCTCGGCAGTGGAGAGCGATACCGATTGAACAGACACACAAATGTCCTTTATGAAGCGTCGATTGGGTGCAGGGTGACGATTGGAATCGGTCGGCCTGCGCTTTGAGGATAGTCCTTGAAGCGTGCATCGGCGGCGATGAACTGCTGATAGAAATCGCCCTGCTGCTCGTCCGGGGCGACCTGTGCCTGTGCGGTCATGCGCCGGTTCATCACCTGAATTGTGACGAGCGGCTTCGCTTGCAGATTAAGAAACCAGGCGGGCGGCGAAGGTTTTCCCCAGTTCGAGGCGGCGATCAGATAATCTTCGCCATGCGCGATGTAGCGCAGCGGTGTGGTACGAGGCTGACCGGATTTTCGCCCGGTGGTGGTTAGCAGCAGGGTACGGGAGTCGCCTAAATTCGCGCCCAGAACGCCTCCGGTCAGGCGGTAGATGGCCCTATGGGATTGAACGAACAGGCGGTTTAACAATGACATCACATCGAGTCTCCAGCTTTGGTACCGTGAGAGTGTCGAATAAGTGAGCATTTGTAGGGGCAGACCGATGTGTCTGCCCAAAGCCAGGGCGAACACGTGGGTTCGCCCCTACAAAAATACCCACAGAATTAAACACTCCCGTACCATTGTAGAGTAACGAATTTAATGCCGCGAGGGTATACTCTTGCGTCTATGAAACTCCTATTCGTCGTTTCCTCGCTTGACCTGACTCAACCTTTCAGCGCAACGCCGTCATGGTGGCAGTTGATGAAAGGGCTGTATGAGATCGGCGTGGACGTGATCGCCACGCCCTATCAAGGCCATGCCATCGAGACGCTCTGGTGGCGGGCTGCGCCCAATCCTGCGCAGATTTATGGCGATCTGTTCCAGTCCGCCCGCGAATTTTCGCGCAAAATTGTGCCGAAATCGTCGCCCGTAGAGGCGCAGCGCGCTGCCCCCCGACAAACCGACACCGATTCTTTGTCGGAGCGGTTCACCCGCCGTACCGCCCAGACCCTGATCGCGCCGCTCTGGCTCAAGCATCTGGATCGCCTGCTGAGCAAAGAGCCGGATATTGACGCCCTGATCATCCTGACCGCGCCGCTCAATCATCTGGTCGGCGTCGCGGACGAACTTCAGCGCCGCCATCACAAGCCGATTTTCTATTATGACGGCGATGTGCCTGCCAGCCTGCCGACGATGCAGGGCTTCGCGACCGGCTTTCGCATTTATCAGGGCGCGGATTTAAGCGAGTACACGGCGTTTATCAGCAACAGCGCGGGCGGCGCGGACGCGCTCAAAGGGTTGGGCGCGCGCGAGGTCTATCCGTTGTTTTATGCGGCTGACCCTGATGTGTTCAGTCCGGTGCATGTGCCAGCGCAGGACATTGACGTGCTGTTTTACGGACACGGACGCGAATACCGCAGTGAGTGGATCGACGCGATGATTACCGAGCCGTCGCAGCGTTTGGAAGGGGCACATTTCGCCGTGCGCGGCACGAAGCTCGGCGATCTCGGTCGCGCTGAAAAGCTGCCTTATCTCAGCTTCAGCAAACTACGCGAATATGCCTGCCGCAGCAAAATTAATCTATGCATCACGCGACAGGCACATGCCAGCGTCTTTGCTTCGTCGTCTGCCCGCCCGTTCGAATTGGCGAGTATGGGAAGCTGTATCGTCGCGAACCCGTATGACGGTATCGAAACCTGGTTCGAGCCGGGGAAAGAAGTGTTTGTGGTCAGTTCGGGCGAAGAAGCGCTCGACCGCTATCAGTATCTGCTCGCCCACGACAGCGAGCGTCTGGCAGCAGGGCGCGCGGCACGAGAGCGCGTGCTCAAAGAGCATACGTTTCAGCACCGCGCGCGTCAGTTGTGCGAGATTGTGGGGAAGTATCTCTGAGGGATTAAGCGGGTTGCAGCGCTTCCGCTTCGTAGGTGACACTGTCAGGAGTTTCGCTCATCAGCGGGAACATGACTTTGCCATTGCGGGCGAAATATTCGGAACTCTTGAAGGCGTTGAAGGACTCCAACGTTTCCCATTCTTCGTAGAGCGAAAACAGATTGGGTTCCAGCACGCTTTCCGACCAGCGATAGGCCAGGCAGCCCGCGAAGGCGTGATTTTCGGGCGTGTCCTGGGCGATGGCGGTCAGAAACTCTCCGCGCTTGGCGGGCTGGATTTTGCAGTTGACGCGAATGACGATCATGATTATGGTCACCTTTTGTGATATAGTAAACATAGGTTACTAGTTGATATAGTAACCTTAGGTGTCTAATTTGTCAAGAGGTCATATGGAGACAGAACCGACTCAGGCGCAGGTCGCCGCATTACGCCAGCAGCACACCGGACGATTATTCTGGCGCGCCCACCGCGCTTTTGGTGAACTCGCCTTCGAGAAGCTCCATGAGCGGGGCTATGACAGCCTGAGTACCGTTCACACCAATTTGCTGGCAAACCTCGACATCGAGGGAACGAACGTAACGACATTGGCGGATCGGGCGGGCATCACCAAGCAGGCGATGGGGCGGCTGGTCGATGATCTGGAGGAAAAAGGCTACGTCCAGAGCATGTCTGATCCAACGGATGGACGCGCCAAGCTGATCCATTTTACCGACGCGGGCTGGCAGTTTCTGCTCGACTCCTACGAGATCAAGCAGGAGATCGAAGCGCTGTATACCGCCGCGCTCGGCGAGGAAGGCGTGGCGCAGCTTCGCGCCGCCCTCGAAAAAGTCGCGGAAATCACGAGTTCACACGCGCTTGAACCCTGATCCATGCAGCGATCCCACACAATCGTGCGATAATTTTAATTTTGAATATGCTTTGGAGCAGATCATGCCCACCGTTCAAGCCATGATTGATACCATCCTGACGACTATCCCCGGCGCGCCTTTTGCCGAAACGGTCGATGTCCTCAAAGCAGGTGATCCCGCGCAGGAAGTGACGGGCGTTGTCACGATCTTTCTGGGGACGTATGCTGTTTTGCAAAAAGCCATCGAACTCGGTGCGAATTTTGTCATCTCCCATGAGCCGGTCTACTACAATCACCTCGACGAAACCGACTGGCTGGCAGAAAATCCCGTTTATCGCGCCAAGCGCAAGCTGATTGATGATCACGGTCTCGCCATCTGGCGCTTCCACGATTACTGGCACAGCCACCAGCCGGATGGCATCAAGACGGGCATGTTGCAAGCCTTGAACTGGTCACAGGCTTACGATCCTGCCTTACCCTACCTGCATCTGCCGCCGATCACGCTCGGCGATCTGCTGGCTTACGTCAAGCAGACGTTGGGCTGTCAGCGGGCGCAAATGGTCGGTCGCCCGGACATGCTGTGCAGCAAAATTGCCTTCGTTTCGGGTTCTCCCGGCGGTCAGTATCAGGTGAAGGTGCTGCAAAGTGAGGTTGATGTGATGATCATCGGCGAAACCAGCGAGTGGCAAATCCCCGAATATGTGCGCGATGCGCAGTCTCAGGGGCTTTCGAAAGCCTTGATCGTCATTGGTCACGAAGCCAGCGAGGAAGCAGGCATGGCGTATCTGGTCGAGTGGCTGCGCCCACGTTTTCCTGATCTCAAAATCACCCATGTTCCAAGCGGTGATCCGTTTTCACCGCAGTAGGTCATGGCCTTGCCGGTTGTGGAGGATGTCATGCCGACTAGTCAGGCGATCATCGACCATATTCTGAGTGAAGTCCCCGGTGCGCCTTTTCCCAACACGGTCGATGTTGTTGTGGCGGGCGATGCGACACGGGAGGTCACGGGCATCGTGACGACGTTTTTAGCAAGCTGGAATGTGCTTCAGCAGGCGATTGCAGGCGGCGCGAACCTGATCATTTCGCATGAAACCAGTTTCTACAATCACTATAACCGGACGGATTGGCTGGCACAGAACGCGGTCTATCTCGCCAAAAAGCGCTTGATCGATACGCATGGGCTGGTCATCTGGCGGCTGCACGATGCCTGGCATCGACGGCAGCCGGATGGCATCCTGATGGGGATGCTGAACGCGCTGGAATGGATGGATTTCAGCGATCCCACTACGCCGACGCTGATCCATCTCCCGCCTACGCGGCTGGACGATCTGGTCGAGCATGTCAGCATGAAACTCGGCTGCTGGCGTCCGCTGGTCATCGGCGATGCGGATCAGGTGTGCCGCAAGGCGGCGCTGCTGGTCGGCGCGCAGGGCGCTGAACGGCACATTCAGGCACTCAGCGACGACGTGGACGTGTTAATCGTCGGCGAGGTCAACGAATGGGAGACGCCCGAATATGTCCGTGATGCACGCGCGCAAGGGGAGTCGAAAGCCCTGATTGTCACAGGGCATCAGGCGAGCGAGGAAGCAGGTATGGCTTTCTTTGCGGAGTGGCTGCGCCCACGCTTCCCTCATTTAAAAATCACGCACCTTCCCAGCGGTGATCCGTTTTCGTAGACGCTCTGCATAATTTCGCGGGCACACAGCGGTATCACAGCCATGCGTCCCTGCGAGAACGCGCTGATTTTCTAGTCGCTCACATGAGGTTAATTGCTTTGCCAACTGCCAGCCTTCGCTTTTATGCGCATCTCAACGATTTTATTGCCTACAAGCGTCGTCAGGTGACGTTTGCTCACGCCTTTGACGGCGCGCCGTCGGTCAAAGATGTGATCGAGTCGCTCGGCGTGCCGCATACCGAAGTCAACCTGATTCTGGTGAATGGCGCTCCGGTCGATTTCAATTACCACGTCCTCGAAGGCGACGAGATCAGCGTCTACCCCGTTTTTGAGCATCTCGATTTGCCACCGGAGCTGACGGTTCAGCCTGCCGCGCCTGTCGAAGCTCGCTTCGTCTGCGACGTGCATCTGGGCAGGCTGGCGGCTTACCTGCGCATGATCGGCTTCGACACGCTGTTTCCCGAAGATTATCGCGATGAGGAATTAGCGCGCATTTCCAGCGAGGAAGATCGCATTCTGCTCACCCGCGACCGGGGGTTGCTCAAACGCAGCATCGTCAAGCGCGGCTATTCCGTGCGTGCTACTGATCCCTGGCAGCAGCTTGAGGAAGTCATCCGGCGCTTCGACCTCTACGACGCCATCATGCAGATTCCGCGCTGTGTAAGCTGCAATGGTGCGCTGGAAACGGTCGCCAAAGCCGAGATTGCCGATCAGCTTCCGCACAATACCGCTGAATACTATGATGAATTTCAGCGCTGCCAGACCTGCGGCAAAATTTACTGGCGCGGCTCGCATTACGACCAGATGGATCAGTTCGTCGAGCGAATTTTACGCGAACGCTAAGCGCCGTATCAGATGAAGCATTTTCAAAGGGGCGCGATCAGCCGCGCCCGATAGACACCCAGTGAAGCGGTTGCGTGCTTCCCGACCGGAAAAACGCGATTTTGAAATTTCTTCCCTCGCTTCGCTACCGGATGAACGTGAAGGCGAAATGAGAGAAGGCGTTCCCTTCCGGTAAGGGGATGGGCTGCGGGCGCGAGGGCGGTGGAAAGCTGCCTCGGCGACGGGTTTCTCGCGTGACGAACGGAAATCGGACGGGAAAAACGAGCGAATTTGAGTGACCGGAACACGGCGGACGAGAACAACGGACGGGAAGGCGATTCGCTGATCGCGTGGAGACGCAAAAACATCGGTCGTTAGCCTCTTCCGGTGTAATTGGGAGAAATCGGTCGAGAAATGAGTCGAAGGCGGTTGATTGAACTGGGTTCAGTTTAGAGCGTTTACATTATAGCACAAAAGTTCTATTTGTCAAGAGGCTATTTCGATAAGCATCGAAATAGTCGCGCTCATGCTTCAGTTGATGGTTGTGGGTATGGGGCGCGACCAGTCGCGCTCCCGTTGGCTAGGCACTGCGGAAGAGGGCGACGGTTGAACCCAGCGTGATCACATCGCCGTCGTGGAGGACACGCCCCTTTTCGTTGGCAGGCGTCCCGTTGACCAGCGTCCCGTTGGCGCTGCCGAGATCGTAGAGCACCCAGTTGTCATCGATCAGCTCCAGGCGGGCATGGGGGCGCGAAATGGAGGGGTCTTGCAGGCTGATTTCCCAATCGGCTTTGCTGCTGGCGCGTCCAATCGTGATGCTGCTGACAATCAGCGGGATGCTGCTGCCTTCCTGCGGCCCACTGGTGATCATCAGCCGACCGCTGCCACCTTCTGGCCCGACCAGCAGCGCCCCCTGTTCCGTCGCCTGCCGTTGTTCGGCTTCATCCACCAGCGCCGAGAAATTCAGGATCGGCACATACAGCCGAATCACATCGCCAGACATCAGCGGATATGGCTCAGTGACGCGCTGGTCGTTGATGTAGACGCCGTTGGCACTGCCCAGGTCGCTGATGAGAAACATGCCATCACGATAGTTGATGACGGCGTGCTGGCGCGAGACGTGCTGCTCCTTGATGCAGATGTCGTTGGTTTCCAGCCGCCCGATACTCGCGGTCGCGCCTTCCGGCAGCACCAGTTCAAAGGTTTGCCCGGTTTGCGGATCGTCCCAGGTGATCCGCGCCAGCATGATTGATTCGTCTGCTGTGTTCATGGTTCATCTCATCCAGGTCAATAACGCCAATCCCGTCCGGGCAGCGCTTTTGACTCATTATGTGTCACTCAATACTTGGTCAATTTAACTTTAACTGCAAATCTTCGTCTTGGGAAGTTTACGGCATCTGGTCGAGCAGGTCTTCGAAACCCGCGCTCGGCTGGGTGACTTCCATGCCGCCGAGGTCGCGCGCGATCATTTCGAGCATTTTGGGCATGACCCACGTCACCGAATCGACCTGCACCGCCACTGCGCCCGCTTCGAGATAATCGCGGGCGTCCTGCGGCGTGTGAATACCGCCTGCGCCGATCACGGGGATGTCCGAGAAGCGCCGCGCCAGTTGCCCGACCATGCGCAGGACAATCGGCTTGACCAGCGGGCCATAAATGCGTCCGGCGACCAGCCGCCCCGCCTGATCGCGGGCGGTGCCGCGCGGCGGCGCGCAAAACACCAGGGCATCGGCTCCGCCATCAATTGCGGCGCTGAAGTGATCTGTGCTTGCGCCAAACGGCAGCCGTGCCAGCAGCGGTTTTTCGATCCGATCCACTGCCGCCCGGATAAACCATTCGGTTTCCGCCGGGCTGATTTCGTCGCTCAAGCCGATTTCAATCCCCTGGATGATGGCTTCACGATCCAGCATGGTCATACAGCGCCCCACTTCATCGACGTTGTTGACGACGACATGGGCGATCACCGGCATGGGCAGCCGTTCCCAGACGGCGCGATGCTGCTCGATGACTTTCTTCAGGCCGGGATTCGGCAGGCCGGTATGTACCAGCACACCCGCTTCGAGCGGGACAACCCGTGTTCCCGTCGCCGGGTTCCAGTGGGTATAGGTCAGCGGATTGGTGACGAACGCGCCCAGCGTGTCCAAATCGATCAGGTCGCGGTACTCATCGCCAAAGCCGAGCGTTCCGGCAGCATTCATGACGGGCGAATCGACCACCAGACTGTTTTTCGAGTGACGTGTGATGCGGATCGCCATTATTTCCCCTCGTCGTTGGTCGCGTGCAATGCGTTCAGCAAAATCATTCGAGCGGCACTTTCGTCATGTCAATCGCCGGGCCGCTGCTGCACATCAGCGCGGTGCTGCTGCCTTTGAGCTTGACCATGCAGGACGAACACGCGCCCACACCACAGGGAAGCAGCGGTCGAAAGACGCCGAACAGATAATTCGCGGGAATGTCGGCACGCAGTTCCGAGAATACCCCCCAGATTTCGCGGAAGTAGGACAGCTCATCCTGCTGCGAAACCGTCACGAATACCTGATCCGCCCAGCCAATCGTCGTGACGCGGTTCGCCCAGTTCAGCTTCTCGGACGGCTTGACCTGATCACCGACTTCGCCGTGAATGACCTCGACTTCGGGCGGCAGATGATGCGTATCGTAGTCCACGTCGAGCAGCAGCAGGGTCACGCTGACGCTGTTCGCCAGCAGCGCCGGGATGGTCAGCAGCAGCGGCGCGGGTTCGGCTCGGTAGGCGATCAGCAGGACGTTACGCAGTGTGCGCCGGAAGCGGAACGGCTCGCCGACCAGACCGATCAGGCTGACAATTGTCCCCGGCTCGTAGGTGTCGCTGGCGGGCCGCTCGAAGATCAGGCTGTTTTTCTGCTGCGAGACGGGCCACCACTGTTCGCGCAGGTAGGGTGTCCAGCCTTCGCCGATGCGCACCAGCACCGATTGCCCCGGCTTGATGCCGCTCAGCGAGGCATCAACCGTCACCTGAAGCTGCTGGTAGCTATCGTTGATACGGCGCACCCGCTCAATCAGCGCTTGAGTTTCTTTCATAGGTTTATGAATCCTGAACGAGCGCTTCCAGTTCGGCGATAAGCGGTGGAAGATCGTTTTGCACTGTGCTCCACACCGCGTCGAGATCGATACCAAAATAAACGTGAATCAAGATATTTCTCATTGCAATTATGGCTGACCAGGGAATTTGGGTATTGAAGTGCCTGATATTCCTTCGAAATTCGGGATGCCGCTTCACCGATGATTTCGACGGCTTTAATCAACCCAAGCACAAGCAGCCGATCCGCATCCAGGTCTTCGCGCTGCTTCCCTTTGACAAAAGACATGGCCTCGTGTGCTGCTTCCAGCATATGAAGTACCCGAATCTGATCGTCAGATACGCTCATAAAGAACTTGGGCATGTTTGAGAACGTTGTCGCGAAAGTAGGTACTCAACGATGTATAGGTTCGAATATCGACCATGCGACCCAGGATTTCTTCCAGCTCCACATGCATTGCGCCAAGCGTGATGAAGCCCGGAACCTGCTGCGGGTCGAATTCGACCAAAACATCAATATCGCTGTCCGGGCGAAAATCAGCCCGAAGAATTGATCCAAACAGGGACAATTTGCGAATGTGATACTTTTTCGAGAATTCCTCGATCTGTTCCGCAGGAATATCAATCGTGTTATGCATCGTGCGATCTCTCGTCAGCTTGTTCTTATATTACACTCAAGCGGGGCGATTGTGCGACTTTTTACGCCGATTCGCGTATAGTATGGAAGACAAGAATGCGGGTGAGGTTTCGGTGGAAGGAACATGATGACGAACCTGATCGATCAATTTTTCAGCGCCGTCTTTGGAACTGTCAATAACAGCAAAATCGTCAATTCGCTGGCGCACAGCGCCGACCGGATTTACGACTTCGTGTACGTCAAGGTGTTTGGGCTGCCCTTTATCGTGCTGGGGGCGCGCCAGACGGGCAAGACGACCCTGATCGAGTGGCTGCGCCAGAACGTCGCCTCGCTCGAAGAATTTCAGCCGGAGCCGACTGCCCCCGGTGGTGATCAGATTGGCTCGTTCAGTTCGTATATCGGCGACGAGATGATTCGCCTGAAGCCGACCCGCGATGTGGGCGGCGAGTACGAAATGTGGGAAACCGACTGGGTCGAACTGTTCCGCGAGACGAAGCCGCGCGGGATCATTTTCCTCGTGGATCACACTGATATTCTCAAGCACAAGGATGCGCTCAACTTCCTCATGAACATGATCGAGGAGGAGGACGATGCCAAGCGTAATCTGAAGGCGGTCATGCTGATGGTCAACAAGAGCGACCTGTGGCTGCCGAATACCTCGCTCGATAAGCTGATGATCAACTACGGTAACGAGATCAAGCGGCTGCACAATCAGGCGGATCGGCTGGGCTACCAGGCGACGATTTACAGCAGCAGCGTGGCGACCGGGGTGGGCGTGCGCGAAGCGATGCGGACGTTTTTCAACGCGATTCGCCCGCAGCCGAAAAACTAGAATGGCTTTCAGTCATCAGCGGTCAGCTTTCAGCTAAACATGGGAATTTCGCGGCTGAAAGCTGATGGCTGACCGGCTGATGGCTTTGCCCATGCATGAACTGACGATCAGCTATGTGCTGGAAGGCACGCGGCGCGGCTACAACTTCACGTCGCCGACCGACGGTATCGAACCGGATGCGCTCAAGGCGATCTGGCGCGGGGCGATGCCGCGCGGACAGGGCTGGGAACCGTATGCCGGCGCGACCGCGCTCAAGTGCTTCCCGCTGGAAAGCGGCGAGGCGGCGATCTGCGAAGTGGGGCTGACCGATCTTGAAGATGAGGTTGGGCGGCGCGGGATTCGCCGCGCCGAGATCAAGCTGCTGACGGCGCGTGAATATCAGCGCACGCTGCTTGAGCGTCTGCACGCGCTTCCAGAAGCGATGGTCGCCGAGGCCGAGCGCAAGTTGTATTCGCGTGAGTGGGAACTGCTGTTCAAGAAGTATCGCGATGCCAAAAAACCCAAATCGATTGTCAAGCCGCAGACGATTCTGGCCTATCCCTACAGCGCTGACGGCTGGTCATTTGTCGAAGCGTGTATTTTGCTGCTGGCGACCCGTTCGACTCTGCTGACCAACCTGATCGAGATTTCCCCGAATATCAACCCCTTTGCCGACCGGATTTTGTCGTTCACGACGCTGGCGCTCGACTACCGCGACGAGAGCCGGATCGTGGCGCTGCCGCTGGACAAGATACGTGGCTTCAAGGACGTGCCGTTCGTCAATCTCAGCTAAAAAAATAAGGGCTGAGAGCTGAGTGCAGCGCTAAAGCGTGCTAGAATAATCGCACGGACGTTCTTGACTGAGGGTTCACGGATGGATGCGACCTTTTTCAAATCCCCAGCGGAGTGGCGTGCATGGCTGGAAAAGAACCACGCCACTGAAACGTCGCTGCTGCTCGGCTTTTACAAAAAAGGCTCCGGCAAGCTCAACATGACCTATCAGCAGTCGCTTGACGTGGCGCTGTGTTTTGGCTGGATTGACGGGGTGCGCGGCTCGCTCAACGACGAAGCCTACACCATGCGCTATTCTCAGCGCAAGACACACAGCATCTGGAGCGCGGTCAACATCAAGCGGATCGGCGAACTGGCGGCAGAGGGGTTGGTGCATCCCTACGGGCAAAAAGTTTTCGACGAGCGCGATCAGAGCAAGCAGAATTCCTACAGCCACGAGCAGGAAAAAATCGAACTACCGCCGGACTACGAAACCCAGTTTCGCGCCAACGAAACGGCATGGGCGGATTTTCAGCAGCGTCCACCGTCGTACAAAAAGGCGGCGCTGTGGTGGGTGATCAGCGCCAAGCAGGAAGCGACGCGGCTGAAGCGGCTGGCAACGCTGATTGAAGATTCGGCGGCGGGGCGCAAAATCGCGCTGCTGACGCGCAAATCGGAGCGTGAATAGATGGCTGTGCCGATGATTACCTTTGAACGGGCGACCCCCGCTGACGCCGAGACGCTGCGCGATGTGCAGGTGGCATCGTTCCACAGCGACGCGCTGAATTACCCCGGCATCAAGGAGAGTGGGCCGCCCGGTTACGATCAGGTCGAGACGGTGCTGCGCAATATGCAGGAGAGCGACTTCTACAAAATCGCCGTCGATGGGCAGATCATCGGCGGCATCACCGTTTTTGACGAGGGCGAAGGGCATTACCACATTGGCCTGCTCTACCTCGACCCGGCGTATCACAATCTCGGCATCGGCACGCGGGCGATGGAATTCATCGAGCAATCGTACCCGGCGCGGTTGTGGACGCTCGACACGCCGACTTATGCCACGCGCAATCAACACTTTTATGAGAAATTCGGCTATGTCAGAGTCGGCGAACGTCCCGAAGATGAGGACATCACGTTGATCGAATACGAAAAGCGAATGCCATGAGCGAAATCAAAGCTGAACAGCTTCACGCGATTGTGCATGGGCGGGTGCAGGGGGTTGGCTTCCGCGATTTTACACAGCATCGCGCCGACGAACTTGGCCTGACGGGCTGGGTGCGCAACGAGTCGGACGGCACGGTGGAAGTCACGGCTGAAGGGGAGCGCGCCACGCTTGAACGCTTCGCTGCTTTGCTGAGACGCGGGCCGCAATCCGCACAGGTGACGCAGGTCGATCTCGACTGGCGTGCTGCGACGGGCAGGTTCGCGCATTTCGGCATCCGTTGACGCCGCCCCGCAAATGGCCTACGATAAAGCTGAATTGACTGTAATGAAAAGGATAATTTTACGATGACAGCGCAACTGACTCAGGAGACCATCGACGAATTCGTCGTCGCCTCGCACCACGATCTGCCGCGAGTTCAAACCATGCTTGGTAAAAATCCCGACTTACTTAATGAGAATGCGCAATGGATCGAGACGCCGATTCAGGCAGCGGCGCACGTCGGCAACCGCCCGATTGCCGAATTTCTGCTCGGTCAGGGCGCGCCGCTCGACATCTGCACAGCGGCGATGCTCGGCAAAATCGACGAGGTTAAGGCGCTGCTGCTGGATGATCCCGAACTGGCGCACGCGCACGGCGCGCACAATATTCCGGTGCTGTTTTATCCGGCTATCAGCGGGAATATCGAGATCGCCCAGTTATTGCTGGATGCCGGAGCCGACGTGAATTTCGAGGACGGGCAGAACAGTCCGCTGCACGGCGCGGCAATCTTTGGGCAAACGGCGATGGTGCAGTGGCTGCTCGACCACGATGCCAACCCGTTCGCGAAAGATTATGAAGGCAAGACGCCGCTCGACCGCGCTGAGGATAACGGTCATGAAGAGGCCGCCGCGCTGCTGAGGCCGTTCTTCGCGGAGGCCGAGGAAGAATGAGCCGTGCCGAAAATGCTGTCGAGCGCCTGTATGAAAGCGCCGATGTCCGCGACGAACTGACCGACGATGAAGCTGAGACGCTGCTCAAATGGGCGGAGGACGAACTGGTTCGGCTGGACGAGAGCGGAGCCGATGACGAAACCTTTGATGCCAAAGTGATTACGCTGATGGATTTGCTCAAGCAGATGAATCGCTATGCGGGGAAGCAAGGGCAGTTCAGCGCGCAGGCCGACGACCGGACGCCAACCGAGATCGCATCGCTGGCGGGATCGCTCGGTCACGAGACGGACGCTGATCAGATCGCGGCGGCTGGCACGGGCGACCCAACCAGCACGATTCAGAAATTGACGGAACTGATGGGTGGGCAGGCTGCGGCTGCGGAAGCCGCTGCGCCAGATGAAGCGTTTGTCGCTGAGTCGGCGGCTGCGCCTGCGGAGTCACCCGTCGCGCCGCCGACTCCGCCAACGCTGCCCACAGCGCAGCCGCAGCCACCGAACGCCGTAAGACCGCATCTACCGCGCCCACCCTCCATTTCTGCTGACCCTGACCCTGCCGGAGACACCTCTGAATGATGAGCAAACGTTTCGCACCCTTCGTCTTTGTCCTGATTGTTGTCATCACAAGCTGCACCACGACGCCGATGCCGTTACCCCCGACCGATACCGCAGTCCCAGCGAATACGGTTGCCGCGACCGCGACTCGACGACCCACCGCGACCCGTCGCCCGCCGACGGCTGTGCCGACGGTTCCCGCCAGCGCTGTGACACCGCTTCAGGTCGGGCAAGGCTTCGGGGCAGAGAAGGGCTTCTGGCAGGTGTTTTTCACCGCGCCGACTGGCAGCCGCGACGCTTCGACCTACGTCGGCGGGATTGACGAAGTGATCGCCAGCTACATTGACGAGCTTCAGCACACGCTCGACATTGCCGCCTATGAATTCAACAGTCCGGCGCTGACCGCCGCCGTTCTGCGCGCCAAAGCGCGCGGCGTGGTCGTGCGCGTCGTTACCGACGATCACGATGGGCTGGGCGACAGCCTGACGACGCTGCATCAACTGGAAGCCGTCAACATTCCGATTGTGGTCGATAACCGTTCGGCGCTGATGCACGACAAAATCATGATTATGGACAGCACCTGGGTCGTGACCGGGTCGTGGAATTTCTCGGTCAACGATACCTATCGCAACAACAATAACGCGCTGGTGCTGGCGTCGCAGACGGCAGTGCAGGATTATCAGGCTGAGTTCAACGAAATGTTCGTCGATAAGCAGTTCGGCCCGAAATCGCCCGCGAACACGCCGCGCCCGGAATTCACGCAGGATGGCGTGCCGATTGGCATCTACTTCTCGCCGGAAGACGACGTGCTGACGCAGATCAACACGACGCTGCAAGGCGCACAGCACCAGATTCGCTTCATGACGTTCTCGTTCACCGAAGACCCGATTGGTCAGACGCTGATCGCGAAGGCGGGCGCGGGCGTCGATGTCGAAGGCATCTTCGAGAAGACGGGCAGCGAAACCAAGTTCAGCGAACTGACGCCGACCTTCTGCGCGGGGCTTCCGGTACGGCAGGATGGCAATCCATTCGTGCTGCATCACAAGGTCTTCATCGTCGATGGCACGACCGTCATCACTGGCTCGTTCAACGTCTCGAACAACGCGACGACTTCGAACGACGAGAACATGATTCGCATCAGCGATCCTGACCTGGCGGCGCAGTATCTCGCTGAGTTCAATCGGCGCTGGGCAGAGGCGACCGTCCCAACCGGACTCTCGTGCTCATAGGACAAATGTGCTAGAATTAGTTGGTCGATTCAAACATCAGGATTAGAATGAAATTGTCGGAGTGCATCGATCTGCACCCCGACAATTTTTCAATGTTAAGTGTTTTTAAGGGGAATTTCAGATGCCGTTTATCGAAGCGCCAACGACGTTCTATCTCGGTCGCCGCTATGATCCTGACAGCAAACGTTTGAGCAGCGATGTTGTCTACTACGACTCGCGCGACCTGACGACCCACGCCGTCGTCGTCGGCATGACGGGCAGCGGCAAAACCGGATTGTGCATCACCCTGCTGGAAGAAGCGATCCTCGACAACATCCCGTCGATCATCATCGACCCCAAAGGCGACATCACCAACCTGCTGCTGACGTTCCCTGACCTGCGCCCGGAGGACTTCCAGCCCTGGGTCAACCCGGACGATGCCCGCCGCGCCGGGATGGATATTCCGCAGTATTCGGCTGATGTGGCGCATACCTGGGCGCAGGGACTCGCCAGTTGGAGCATCGTGCCTGACCGGATGCGCTGGCTGAAGTTCGCGGCGCGCTACAGCATCTACACCCCCGGCTCGGACGCTGGCCTGCCGATCAGCATTCTGGCGTCGCTGCGCGCGCCGCGTGACGGTTGGAACGCCAACGTTGAAGCCAACCGCGAGAAGATCAACGGGATTGTGACGGCGCTGCTGGCGTTGGTCGGGCGTGACGCGCAGCCGATTCAGGATAAGGAACACGTCCTGGTCTCGAATATCTTCGAGTGGGCGTGGCAGCGCGGGCAGGATTTGACGCTCGAACAGATCATTTTGCAGGTGCAGAAGCCGCCGTTTGATAAGCTGGGCGTTTTCCCGATTGACGACTACATCAGCGAAAAGGTGCGGCAGAAGCTGGCAATGGATTTGAACAACATCGTCGCCGCGCCGTCGTTCCAGTCGTGGCTGAACGGCGACCCGATGGATATTCAGAATCTGCTTTATCAGCCGGATGGTCGCCCGCGCGTGTCGATTTTCTACATCGCCCACCTGAGCGAAAGCGAGCGCCAGTTTATCATTACGCTGCTGCTGGAAAACATGCTGGGCTGGATGAATACGCTCAGCGGCACGACCAGCTTACGCGCCCTGCTCTACATCGACGAGATGTTCGGCTACTTCCCGTCGTATCCCTACAATCCGCCGACCAAGCAGCCGATTTTGCGCTTGCTCAAGCAGGCGCGGGCTTTTGGCCTCGGCATGATTTTAGCAACGCAAAACCCCGGCGATCTCGATTACAAGGGGCTGAGCAATGCCGGAACGTGGTTCATCGGCAGGCTGCAAAGTGACAACGACAAGCAGCGCGTCATGAGCGGCCTTGAAGCGATGGCGACGGTCGATAACCAGATGAGTATGCAGGATGTGGGCCGGCTGATCTCGGACGTTCCGCCGCGCGTGTTCCTGATGCACAACGTCAACGACCAGAGCGGCCCGGTGATGGTGCATACGCGCTGGGCGATGAATTATCTGCGCGGGCCGCTGACACGCCAGCAGGTGCAAACCCTGATGGCGGATCAACGGGCGAAACTGGCGGCGCGTCAACCTGCCGCCGCTGCGGCGCAATCGGCGATTGCCGCTTCGGTCGGCAATACCGGGCCGGGTTTCGCGGCGCAGATGGTGGTGGCGCAGCAGGCCGCCCCCGCTTACAATCCGCCGCCCCCGCCGCCGATGAATTTCCCCGAAGCGCCGCCCTCGCTGCCGGAATTTCCGCGCACGAGCGCACAGCCGTCCACGTCGCTTGACTACACCTCGCAGATCGTGCCGACTAACCAGCAGGTCGCGCCTGTGCCGCCGCAGCTACCGGGGACGCGCACGCCGCAGCCGCAGCCGCCTACGCCCTCAGGGATTCAAGCGCCGCCCGGTTACAGCGAATTGCAGCCGCCGGTTCCCGCCAGCGTGGCGCAGTATTTTCTGCCGAATGACGTGTCGAGCCAGCAGGCGATTGCCGACTGGGAGCGCAAAACCAATTTCAGCGCGGCTTCGTTCGGCGGCGCGACGCTGGCCTATCGCCCATTTCTGATGGCGCAGGTGTCGATTCGCTATCAGGATCGCAAGACGCAGTTGTACACGGTGCGGCAGGCGGCCTACCTTGTTTCGAACGTGGAGCGCGCGGGTATCGTTCACTGGGATCAAGCCGAGGCGCGTCCGTTCGATACGCGCCGCCTCTCCGGCGAACCGTTTGCCACCGCGCTCTACGGCGATCTCGACCCCGGCATGACGGACAGCAAGCGCATGACAGCTTTGCAGCGCGAACTGGTCGATCTGGTCTACAACACGAAGAAGCTGGAAGTTCCCTACAACGCTGCGCTCAACCTGTATGGCAACCCGGACAGCGATTTTGCCAGCTTCCGCTCACAGCTTCAGCAGACCGCGCGTGAACGGCGCGATGCCGAAATGGATACGCTGACCGCCAAGTACGAGAAAATTCTCGACCGCTTCGATGATCAGATCGAGAGGAAAGGCCAGCGGCTCGACAACACCAAGCGCACGCTGGCTGACCTCAAACGCGAGCAGTTGTTCACGACGGGCGAGGCGGTTCTCGGCCTGATGAAAGGGCGCACCTCGTTCACACTCTCGCGCATGAGCCGGAGCGCGGTCTACAAGCAGCGCACCAAAGGGCAGGTCGATATGGCGGCGCTGGATGTGCAGCAGCTTGAGGAAAACAAGGCCGACGCCGTTGCGGAATACGAAAACGCCGTTCGTGACCTGAATGAGCGCTGGGCGAAGATCGCTACCAGCATCGAACAGTACCAGATCACGCCGTATAAGAAGGACATCACTGTCGATCTGTTCGGAATTGGCTGGGTGCCTTTCTGGTACGCAGTGGTCAATGGGCAGCCGCTGCTGCTCTCCGCGCTGAGCGGCGGGTAAGCTAGCGAGGACTTTAGCAATATCAAGGCGGGTGATTTGCGAATCACTCGCCTTTCTATTTACCCCATCCGGCGATATTGCGCAGGCGGAATGCCGATCTCGCGCTTGAAGGCTTTGCGAAAGGCCGCTTCCGACTCGTAGCCGCGAGTATCCGGCGCTTCACTCCCCTTTTCGTTATTCGTATCTTTATCCTTTTACCCGCCGACGTGATAGCTCGTCTGCAAACTTTCAATGTGATGCAGCACATGCCCCGCCATCATATACAGTATCGCCCGCGCCGTGATCGGGTTGCCGCTGGCGCTGCTCTTGCGTACCAGTTCATCCGCGCTCAGCGCTGTAAAGCACAATACGTTCGCGCGCCGCTGCAAGCTGAATTCCTCGACCAGATTGCTCACCGTGCGCGCATTAAAGTCCGTCGCCTTGACGAAATCATCCTGCTCGAACCCCGGCAGCGGCTCCTTATCATTTCGCGCCGCCCACAGCGCCCGAAACGCGAACACCCGCTCGGTATCGCAGATATGCCCCAGCACCTCTTTGATGCTCCACTCACCGAGAGCGGGGCGCACATTGGCCTGCTCCTCAGACACACCCTGAAGCAGCGCCTTCAATGCGTCAGGCTGCGCGCTCAGCACCGCCAGTACGTCGCTGCCTTGTGGTACGCGGTTGATATAAGTCAGGTAATACGCACCATGTTCGTCGGCTTGCGGTCGCGGGATCATTACGGTCTACTCCTCATGCGTTGGCTTCATTTCCCCAGTGTACCATTCCCTGATCGGCGCTCATAGAGGCTCAGAAGTCCATTGGCACCTTCATTGACCACTCCACCGCCCCCGACCGTCTGTTTCAGTGTTCCTGAATGCCTGTCTGAATGTCCTCGACCGCCTGTGAAAGCGCCAGTTTCCGACCCACTGAAGCGACTTGGAGTGTATTCGCGCTGCTGCACTCAAACCGTACCGGCGCAATTGCATGAAGTCTATAAATCAAAAGCGCCAGACCGAGATCTGGCGCTTTGAGCAGCGGAGAGGGCGGGATTCGAACCCGCGAAGGAGTTACCCTTACTAGCTTTCCAAGCCAGCGCACTAGGCCACTATGCGACCTCTCCAGGGGAGCGAAAGCAGATAATTTCCAGCTTGCGCGAAGCGGCATTATAGCAAACGAGGATCGCTTTGCCTACCCTGTTTTAGCGCTGCTCGCCCCGCAGCGAGAGCAGCGCGAAGCGCAGCGCCAGCAGGGCAATGAGCATGAGTGCCAGCAGCACCACGAAATTGAGCGAGATCGTCAGGATCGCGGGAACAACGGCGATTAGCAGACCGAGCGCGACCGTCGTCCCCAGTTTTTGCAGGTGCGCCCGCTCAAGTTGAGTTTTGTAGTCGTCGGCTTCTTCTTCGCGCAGGCGGCGGCGGAAACGCGACAAATCCCAGGCGACCAGCGCTGCTGAGATACCCAGCAGCAAAAACCACACTGATGCGCTGCCGAACGCGCCAAGCGCCGCCACAGCCGTAAATACGCCGAAACAGAGATAACTGAAGGGCGTGCGTCCGGTCAGCTCCTGAAAGAGCCAAATTGCGCCGAGAGCCGCAGCGATCACGGCGACGGTGGTGTTGAGCGCCGCGCCGACGAGCGTAAAGATCGCGGTGCTGAGGATAATGGCAACGAAAAGTATCTGTCTGACGATCATGTGCCCACCCGAAGCTGCTGAGCGCTGACCGACTGCCGCGCCAATGCCTCGCGGACGGTGACTTCGAGTGGATGATCGACATCCCAATCGACTACTTGCGCACCGCTGGCACGCACACGGCGCAGCATCAGCCGCCGTTCGGCGGAGGCGATGTGATAGGCGGGGCTGCTGGTATCGCCGTAGAGCAGGGATTCGTAGGCGACGGGGTCGGGGCTGATGATCATGACGGCGTAGCCATGCGAGCGCATTCGGACAATGACGGGAATATCTTCCGGCATGAGCGGGCTGACGAGGACGATCTGCGATTTCGCCGGAAAGAGGCGCGTCGGCAGTTCGTTGAGGTTTTCGAGAGCGAAATTGACGGCGGTGCTAGCTTTGGCGAGGGCTTTGAGGATCAAATCCTGCTGAACATGACCGTAGCCGGGAAAAACGCGCAGCAGGCCAGAACCGTAGAGCAGCAGGCTGACACGGTTGCCATCGTCGAGGAAATTTTCGGCGAGCGAGGCCGCCGCCCGCACCGAGTGATCAAAGAGGGTGCCGGAAGTGGTGACGACGTTGGTGCGCTGGCGGGCATCGACAATGATGCCAACGTCAGCGACGCGCTCCTGCTCATAAATGTTGGTATACAGCTCACGCTCGGAACGTGCGGAAAGTTTCCAGTTGATCTGGCGCGGCGGGTCGCCGCTCTGATATTCGCGCACGCTCCAGAAGTCGATGCCCGTGCCGCCCTGCCGCGCCGAAATGGGGCCAGCGAAGCCGCGCGTTTGCGGCGGGCGAATTTTGATGCGGTCGAGCTTGGGATAGCGCGGGTGGATGGTCAGGCGCGGCGAGGTGCGGTAGACCAGCGGAATTTCGAAAGCGCCGGTGAAATCGCGCACGGAAACGAGCGTCTCGTAGTGGGCGTATTCGCCGCGCTCGGCTTCAATCGTATATTCGAGTTCGAAGCTGCCCTGCGCGCTGAGGGTGCGGGCGGCAGACAGGAGGCCATCAGTTTTGCGCACGCCAGCAGGGAGCGTATCGCGGACGATCAGTTCGTCCAGCGGCGCGCTTTGATTGGCGACGGAGAGCCTGACGGTGATGGGCGTCCCCTGCGGGGCAAAGTCGTGCGACAGCTTGCGCGCGACCAGCAGCTTGACGGCTTCGGGACGCTGGTAGATGGCAGCGAAGATATAGGCCATCAGCGGGATCGCCAGAATCAGCAGCGTGCTGTGGAGCGAGGCAATCCCTAAGAGGATGAGGCCAAAAACCAGCGTGGCGACCAAAAAAAACGGCGCTTTCACGGCACCTCGTCTTTGATGACGGGAACAGGTACGGATTGCAGGACTTCGCTGAGGACGCGCTCGGCGGCCTGCGGGGTTGACCAGTAATCGGGGCGCAGGATGAGGCGGTGCGTGAGCGCGGGTTTGACGAAGCGCTTAACGTCATCGGGCAGGACGAACGAGCGTCCCTGAATGGCAGCCCAGGCGCGGCTGAGCTTGAGCAGCGCCAGCGATCCGCGCGGGCTTGCGCCGACGGCGACGTGATTGTGGCTGCGGGTCTTTCCGGTGAGGCTGACGAAATACTGCTCCAAATCGTCATCGACGAACACGTCTTCGATCTGGCGCTGCATCGTGAGTACGTCGTCGGCGCTGGCGATGACCTGCAAGTTCTGGCCTTCCTGTTTACGCAGGCGGCGGCGATGCAGAATTTCCTGTTCCTCCTGCGCGCTGGGATAGCCAACGCCGAGCTTGATCATGAAGCGATCCAACTGGGCTTCGGGGAGCGGGAAGGTGCCTTCGTATTCAATGGGGTTCTGGGTGGCGATGACGATGAAGGGTTCGGGGAGCTTCATGGTTTCGCCTTCGACCGTGATCTGGCGCTCCTGCATGGCTTCAAGCAGGGCGGACTGGGTACGCGGCGAGGCGCGATTTATTTCGTCAGCGAGGACGACATTGGCAAACAGAGGGCCTTTGCGCAGCACGAACTGGTTTTCGGCGCGGTTGTAGACGTAGCCGCCGGTTATATCACCGGGGAGCAGGTCGGGCGTGAACTGGATACGTTTAAACGACATACCGAGCACCGAAGCGAAGCTGTTGGCAATCAGCGTTTTCGCCAAGCCGGGATAGTCTTCGAGCAGGATGTGACCGCCGGAGAGGAAGGCGCACATCATTTCGTAGAGCACGTCCTGTTTTCCAACAATCGCCTTGCTGACTTCCTGAACAATGCGCTCGGTGAGCGCCGAAACCTGAAGCTCAGGGTTCGGGTTGATTTCCGGCATAGGTGGTCTCCAAATGATATTCAATGAAATTCAGGATGTCGGCGACGAGCGCTTCGACCTGCGGATTACGCGGCACAGCGGCCTGACCCAAATGCAGCACACGGCGCAGGCGTTGAAGCAGCGGTTCGCTGGGGACGGGGGCAGCGAGTTCATCCTGTTGATCGGTCAATTGAAAGAGCGCGCGCACGCCGTCGGGAAGATCGAGCGCATCGGCTCTGATCATCGCTGTGACTTCCTCCACATTGATGCCGTTCTCGTAGGCGAGGATCGACAGGATGAGTTTACGCGCGTCGGACATAAACAGGTTGCGTGAAAAGCGGCTGATGTGGATATTTTCGGACAGCCGCCGCCAGTGCTGGTAGCGCGTATCGACCTGAACGGGCGCTGGAGGGGACGCAGTGCCGCCAGCGCGCCGGGGAAGGCTGGTCAGCGTGGTGAAGGCGATCACCAGGCCGATGATGGCGAGAAAGCCGGCGAAAAGCCCCTGCGGAACGCTGTTGAGGAACAGGCCCGTCACCCAGACGACGTAATAGACCGGGATGACAATCGTATCGCGGACGAATGTCCAGAAGAGCAGCGTCAGAATACTGAAAATGAAGGCCACCACCAGCACGGCAACAACGACGCGAATCCAGTTGATTTTTACGCTGACCACTGACCACCGCACGCTTTCACAATATCGGTCAAACAGGCGACGGCGAGTTCTTCATCGCGGGTGCTGGGGGGCAGGCTGCCGTAGCGCACCTGCTCGAACAGGCGCGTGAGGGTGCGAATGGCGTCCTGCGGCAGGCCGCGCTTGAGCAACTGTTCCTCGAATTCGCGGGCGGTCATGGTGGTTTCGCGGGCGATGCCTTTTTCTTCCTTGACGACCTGCATCATTTGCTGATAACAGCGGATGACGGTGAGCTTAAAATCGCTGCCGGACTGGATGGCTGCGACGGTGGTTTGCGCCGTCTCCGCCAGTTTTTCGAGCGCGGTCGGCGGAAGCAGCCTGCGCCGCCGCTGCATAATCAGCAGGATGATCACGATCACCGCGACAGTAATCACCGAAGCGGTAATGATGATGACCGGGGTGAGCCACGCTGGCGGCTCAGCGAGAAACTGGTTCGGCGTTTGCCCGTTCTGCCCGTCGATTTCCTGTTTTCCAATATCTGTGATTTCCTGCTCCTGCTGCTGTTGTGGCTGGAGGTGATTGTGCAGGTAATCGGCGACGTAGAAGAGCAGCGCGAACAGGATGATGTAGAAGACCAGACGCTTGCGTCCCTGTTTGCTCATCATCGACTGGATGATGTAGATCGGGATGAAAATGAGGAAGAGCGCGACGAAGCCACGTATCAGCCAGAAAAGCAGTTGATCGCCTTCAAGGGAAGCGCCGCCGACCGTTCCGCCCGATGGTGATTGTGCAAGCGAAAATGGCTCGCCCTGAAAGAGATGGAGAGTAGGCAAACTCATCGCCAGGAGGACAACCAGTACAACGGCCCCGGTGAGGAAGATTAAAGCATTGCGTTTCGTTGTGCTCATGGCGCAGATGTTATTCAGATTGCGCAGTGAAGTCAAATAAAGAAGTGCTGAGTATTGGTCTTAAAAAGCAGGCGAAAAGCGGTGCGGCGGCGAAAACTGGGGAATATTTGCGTAACAGAACAAATGAGCTACACTTTGGTGAAGCTGTGAGCATAAGCGGATTACTCACCTGAACGAGTTTAGCGTCACAATGCTGGCGCGGAGGGGAAAGTCAGTATGGGACAACCTGTCGTTCATTTCGAGATTATTGGCAGGGATGCCGAAAAGCTGCGGCAGTATTACGGCGACCTGTTTGACTGGGCGTTCGACACGAACTCCCCGGTGGCGGAGGCGATTTCGGAGGCTGGGAACTATGGTTTTGTCGAGCACAACCCCGGCGAAGGCGTGGGCATTCCCGGCGGCGTGGGCGGTGGCGCGGACTATCCTGTCCAGACGATTTTCTACGTGGGTGTGCCGGATGTTGAAACCGCGCTCCAGAAGGCCGTCAGCCTGGGCGGGACGCGTGTGCTTGGCCCGGTCGCGAACCCGAATGGCAAGCTTGTAGTCGGTCACTTCACCGATCCTGAAGGCCATTTGATCGGTGTCGCCGGGCCAAAGTAGCCGTCGAAGTGGCGTTGGTGTGCAGAGTTGTAAGCACTCGCTCTTAATCTATCTATGTCGATACGATCCCGTAAACCATCCTTGAGTAGAGGAGGGGCGCAGTATGAAAGAAACATACGAGCGACCGTTTCGCGGTCTCCTGAGGACGATTTTTCAGAATCATCCGCTAACAGGGCATCTGCTGGAAGCGCTGGATGCGGAGTTCGGGGGGCTGGCGGCCTTCCACGCCGCAGAGGTCATTCTGCACCAGCAGGCGCAGGTCGATATGTGGGGGGCTGATGCAGCGGGAGTCCTGACCGGGGATGACCTGGAGGTGCTGCCCTATTTCGAATTGATGAGCGACAACCTACCTGCGTTGGAGCGGATGGTCGATGTGCTGGAATGTTACGCTGACGAATGCCGGATGGTCTCCCTGAACGGCGTGCGCTGAAAACCCGATTCATCTGAGTCAATCCATTTGAAGATAGGAAGCGAGGCGGCAGATTGTCTGTCGCCTCGCTTTTTGTTTACGGATGAATCTCGCCGCGTGTTTGTTATTATGCCCTCACCCTAAATCCCTTTCCCTGAGGGAGAAGGGTCGGAGGATGAGGGCTGAAGTGCTTAACGGCTTCTTGATACCTTTGCGGTTGATGGCGCAGCAATCTGTTTCAGCCTGCTCGAACGTAGATTCCCTATAATGGATGTATGGATGCGTGGGCTGAGATTCGATGGTGCGAATCGCCGGCACAGGGGAGCGCAGGACGATGACAGCAAAAGAATTACAGTATGATGCGAAAAAAGTCGCTTACTACGAAGTCGAAGGCTGGAAAGCCTATTATGACCGCAACTGGCTGCGCCTGCTGCGGCTGATCACCACGCTGACGCAGGCACAGTTCCACATTCCGTTTCCGAAATCGTGGGTGGCGGCCTATTTCATCACGCGGGCATCAGTCGCGTTTGCGCCAAAGGAACACGATGAAGCGGTGGTGCGCGGCTATCTGGAGAAGTTCTACCGGCTGAGCCAGCACTATTCCGGCTTAGACTTCGATCCGGATAAAGCGGCGGAACTGGAAACGGAATACTGGGAAGTTCACCGCCGTCTTTCCGGCAAGCCTGACAAAACCGAATTTATCGAGACGATGACCAAACTCCACGCTGCAATCTTCGATTTGACGCTCGACGAAGCGCGCGAATCGGGGGAACTGCGCGTCGAAGCCAATAACGTGCTGGACACGATTACGGGTAATACTTCGACGGATGTTGAAGGCGACTGGCTGCGCTGCGCCGATTTGCTGGATCGCTGCTATCGCTCGATTGAGCGGGCGAAAGCGTAGTCGCAGGGCGCACAATTATGCGCCCTGCAATGAAGTGCGACTGCATTATCAGGCTAGGCTGTTGCGCGGCGGAAGACGCGCGTCACCCACAGGAGCAGCAGCAGCGCCAGCGCCGCCATGAGCGCGAAAGCCAGCGCAATCGAGCTATCCCCCAATTGTCCACCGATCAGGGCGCGGGCGGCTTCAACGGTGTGTGAGTAGGGATTAATGTCGGCGATGGTTTGCAGCAGTTTCGGCGCAAGCGTGAGCGGCAGCAGCACGCCAGAGAGCAGGGTGATGGGCAGGATGAGGCTACTGGCAATGGCAGCCAGCGTCCCCTGATCCTTGACGATCAGCGCTATCGCGTAGGAGAACGACCCTAATCCGAGTGCGACCAGCATCAGCAGCCCAAAGAGCAATACCAACCCCCCAAGATCGGCGCGTAGCCCCATGAATGTCGCCATGACAACGAGGATAACGCACTGAGCGAGGAAAAAGACGACATCGACCAGCAGCATCCCCAGCAGCATGGCGAGGCGGTTGGCGGGGGTGACGCGGAAGCGCTCGATGACGCCGTCGTGTAGGTCAGGCAGCAGGCCGGAGCCGGAAAAGGTCATGCTCGTCACGGCGATCATGATCAGCAGGCCGGGGGTGAAGGTGTTGATGGAACTGCTGGCGTTGAACAAGGGAATTTTGATGCCGTCGAGCAAGGGCGCAAAGAGGAGCAGATAGAGGATCGGCTGGATGAGGCCGATGATTAGCCACATGGGATTGCGCAGGGTGCGGGTGAAGTTTCGGGCGAAGATCAGGCGCAATTCTCGCAGGAATTTCATGATTGGGTCTCTCTTTCTCGGTTGAGGTTAATTGCGAGCTTCACGGAGGGAGCGCCCGGTCTGGCGCAGGAACACGTCGTCGAGGGTGGGACGGGCTAAAGCAACCCGCTGTACCTGCATCCCGGCCTGATCGAGCAGGTGGAGGATGGTGGGCAGGGATTGATCGCCGTGCTCGACGTACAACTGCATACTGCCGTCGCCGGGATGCACTTCGCGGACGAAGCTTTGCTGGCTGAGCAGCTTCTGCGCCTGCTGGAACTGTCCATTCTGCGTTGCGAGGCCGAGCGTGACCACATCCCCGGCGATCTGGCGCTTGAGCGCATCAGGCGTGCCTTCCGCAACCAGCTCGCCGTGATCCATGATGGCGAGGCGGTTCGCCAGCACGTCGGCTTCCTCAAGATAGTGAGTGGTCAGGAAGATGGTCGTGCCCTGGGTGTTGAGGCGGCGGACTTCTTCCCAGAGATGGGCGCGGCTCTGCGGGTCGAGGCCAGTGGTCGGCTCGTCGAGGAAGAGGATTTTGGGGCGATGCACCATCCCCAGCGCGAGGTCAAGGCGGCGGCGCTGCCCGCCGGAGTAGGTCTTGACGGTGCGGTCGGCGAAGGCTTCCAGTTCCAGCGCGGCGAGGAGTTCAGTGGTGCGGGCGGCGGCCTGCTGGCGATTCATGCCGTAGAGCTGGGCTTGCAGCAGCAGGTTCTCGCGGGCGGTGGCGGTGACGTCCGCGCCGCCCGCCTGACTGACGTAGCCAATCTCGCGGCGGACACGCCCGGCTTCACGGACGACATCGTAGCCGCCGACGCGGGCTTCGCCGTCGCTGGGTGGGATGAGGGTGGTGAGGATGCGGAGGGCGGTGGTTTTGCCTGCCCCGTTTGGCCCCAGAAAGCCAAAGATTTCCCCCTGACGCACCTGCAAGTCGATGCCTTTGACGGCCTCGACGGCGGGGACGTTCTTCTGGCGCGAGGGGAAGGTTTTGCGCAGGTGGTGGGTTTCTATGATATTGCTCATGGTTTGACAACTCCTTCTCTCAGATAGGCGCAGTCTACGGCAGAGCGGCGAGGGTGTAATCACCCGCGCAGGGTGAAATGCGGGTGATGGCGTGAATTATTACAGTGAAAATTTCAATTGGAAATAATTGAAAATTAAAAATTAGCATCGAACGAACAAAAACTGTTTGTTCGATTTTAGAACACTGGTTTTGATCCGAGGGCAGGGGGCAGAAATTTCCCCTCAAAGGCGGCCTAGAAAGGGGAGTTCTGAGCGGGGAAAATTTCGAACAAAGCTGTTCGATTTTGTTCGAACACGGGAAGATTTTCGTGTTCGAAGCGTTCGAATTGTTCGAAATGTACGGGAGAAAAGGATTATCGATGCAGTCATCAGAAATCATGGGGGGTGATCGCGCCGCCAGCCTTCAAAAGATTTGGCTAGGGAAAACAAGCCTCCTGAAGGAGGCTCAAGTACCCGTTGAAGATTTTGATCCGTAGGCCATCGGGCGAGGCGTGCCTCGCCCCTACATTGACTGTGGCTCCCTCAGCCGACTTCAGGGAGGGGAGAAAAGCAAGGGCGCACGTGGAGGCTTGTCCGAAAAGTAAGCGCCTGACCCCACCCCTGCGCCCAAAAGCAGGGCGCTTCCCCTCCCCGATTTCAGGGCTGAGGGCGCGACACTAAGTTTAGAGAGGAGGGCTAGCAGCGAGAAAAGCCTGACAGCCTTCGCGAAATAAACTCCCCCGACGGACATAGGTGCCATCAGGTCGACGCTTGAGCAAAGCCGCTTGACCCGCTGCAACGACCGCCTGACCGAACAAGAGCATCCAAGTATAAGCGACTACCAAAACAATCCAGAGGCGCGCTAAACGTGCGGGATT
>DAOUCB010000089.1:0-7631 GCA_034432495.1 Anaerolineae bacterium
GCTGGCGGCGGAGTTTCGCGCTGGCGGCGTGCGCAGCGAACTGTATTTGCAGGACAAGAACGTCGGCAAGCAGATCAATTACGCGGACAAAAAGGGGATTCCGCTGGTGGCGCTGCTCGGCTCGGAGGAAATCGCGCAGGGAACGGTCAAGTTCAAGCGGCTGCGCGACGGCGAAGAAGTCACGGTTGCAAGAGAGAATGCGGTCGAGGCGGTGAACAAGCTGCTGAGCAGCTAATACTGGATTGAACCGCCAAAACGCCAAGATCGCCGAGAAGAACAAGAGAGCGAAAAAAGCAGGCAAAATGCCCTGAATGTGGCGCGGATTGGTCGAGTGGCGTTACCTGCGAGCAGGATTTTCACCAGTTCGGCTTCTGGGAACTGGCGGATTTGACGCATCTGGGCAGCGTTCATCACCTGATGGTGCTGAGCTATCACCTTCAGCATCCGAGCCTGTATTCGCCGGAGGGACTGACGCACGCGCAAAATCTGCTGGTCGATTTCGTCACGCGCGGCGTCACGCCGCAGCAGATCCGCCAGCGCGACCGGGAAAAAGTCGATTCCGGCAAGCGTACATTCAAAATCACAGGCACGCCGGAGGCGCACGGCAGCTATACTCATCCGGTCGTGTGGACGCTGCGCGCCTGTGATGTGGTCGCAGGCGGGACAGAGCGTTATGTCGAGAACGTCACAGCATGGGCGCAGTCGATTTATGAGGCGCTGAACGCAGCGGAGATTCTGACGGTCAACAATTAAAATCGTCAAAAATATCAATTGTCAAATTGGATACAATTTTCATGTTTGAGTAAGATAAAGTGTGCTAAGCTTAAAGGAAGCGTTGATTTTAACCCATTCATAGGCGGAGAATGTAATGAGTGACAAGCAATTCCCTCCATCAGCAGAGGAGCAGCCTGCTGCCGAAACTTCCCAACCCAACAACGCAGCCTCAATGAAGATGTCCGCCCCTGAAAACTCTGTTTCAAGTGAAGAAACCCAGCCAGCCGTTTCACCGACCGCCAAAGATACCCATGAGCAGGACTTGCTCGGCATGGGACGAACCGCAGGCCAGCGCACGGCTGAAGTATTCGCCGGATTGCGCAGCGAAATGATGCGCACGCCGGAAGCCAATGCCCTCTCAAATATGGCGGGGCGAATCACGGCACGGCTGATTATGGCGATGGGCAGCAAAAAAGCGCTCAACTTCGTCCCTGTGCGGCATGGATCGTTTGCGGGGCTGATTAAGCAAACCCTGGGAAGCGACACGAAAGGCAAGGTGTTTGTCGAAATCGCCGCCGGATATTCGCCGCGCGGGATCACGCTGGCGAAGGAGCTGCCCGATTTGCAGGTGATTGAGATTGACCTGCCGGATGTCATCGCCGAAAAACGCAAGCGTCTGGAACGCGGCGGGATTTCGATACCGCCGAACATCACCTGGATTGCCGCCGACCTGGGCGTGGAGCCACTCGATGCCGTGCTGGAACACCAGCAGGTCGACGTGGTGAGCGCCGAAGGATTGATGCCATACTTCAAATTGGAAGACATCACGCGGATTGCGCGCTCGGTTCATCAAAGCCTGAAAGCGGGCGGCGTGTTCATTGCGGATCTCGGCTTTACCGACAGCAAAGGCGCGCAGGAAACGGGGCGCCTCGTGAAGATTTTCGAGCGCTACACGAGCAGCGCCCCCGGCTACGTGACCGAAGAAGAAACGGGGTATCGTGTGTTCCGGGACGCGGGCTATGAGACAGTTGACCTGTACCGCATAGAACAAACGGCGGCCTTATTCGACCTGCCACAGCCGGTATCGGATGTGCTGCTGATCATGGTTTCGCGACGCAAGTCGGCCTAACCTGCCAAAGCCATCAAGAGCAGTTTGAGAAAGTACGATGCGCTCAGGGAGTCACGACGCATATTTGCTGTTTGACAATTCACCTGTAAAGAATATATTTTTAATAAAATATCTGACGGAAGGTTCTAGCGATGACCACAGAAACGCAAAGCACTACTGAAGCCGTGTTCATGCACCACTTACAGGCCGTGCGCGACCGGGACATTGAGGCTATCGTCTCCGATTACGCGGATGACGCCGTCATGCTGATGCCGGGAGTCGTGCTTCGAGGCATCGAGCAGATACGGGGGCATTTTACAAATGTGGTTAACGATGCGCCTGCCGAATTACTGACCAATCTTCAGGTTGACCAACTTGAACTTGAAGGCGAGTTCGTGTTCCTTTTATGGTCGTCAGGGACAATGGTTCCTCGCGCAGCAGATACCCTTTGTATTCGGAATGGTAAAATCGTCATGCAGTCTGGAATGTAATCAAGAGGCTGCATCTGTTCCCCGCGTTAATCTTCAGTCAAGCGCTCCAAATCCTAAAAACGTAAATCTGTGCGCCGCCCCCTAGATTGTAGGGGGCATGAGCGAGCGACTTCGGCGGATGATCATGAGGTCAATCGAATGAGCCAGACGCTCAAAAGGTTTTCTCATGTTCGACCTAATCATCCCTATTGTGGCGGTCGCCATGCTGGTGATCGTCGTCCTTTTCGTGCTGCCTAGCATCACCCTCGGCCTCGTGATCATCGGCGAGCGACAGGTGGGCATCGTCGTGAAACGGTTTTCGCGTGAGGGCAAGGGACTGCCCCCTGGTCAGTTGGTAGCGCTCAACGGCGAGGCAGGCTATCAGGCCGATACGCTTGCTCCTGGCTGGCATTTCGGCTACTGGTCGTGGATGTACAGCGTCATCAAGGTTCCGGTAACGGTCATCCCGCAGGGCGAAATCGGGTTGGTGGTCGCGGCGGATGGTCGTGCTGTGCCACCAGAGCGAATTCTCGGCAGAGTGGTGCTGTCCGACAACTTCCAGAATGCACGCAAGTTCCTCACCAACGGCGGCGAAAAAGGCCGTCAATTGGGGATTTTGACCGCCGGGACGTATCGCATCAACACGGCCATATTCACTGTGATTACCGCACGCAACGCCGCCGATAACGAAATGAATCCCGATGAGCTGGTCGTTTACAGCGTCGAACCCGATAAAGTGGGCATCGTGACCACGCTCGACGGCGCATCGATCCCTGAAGGCGAGATCGCCGGGCTGTATTTGGGCGGACACGACAATTTCCAGAACGGGCAGGCGTTCATCGAAGCGGGTGGTCAACGTGGGTTGCAAGAGCAGGTTTTGCTATCCGGCTCGTGGAATCTGAACCCCTGGTTTGTGCGCGTCGAGCAAGTACCGATGACTGAAATCCCGATTGGCTATGTCGGCGTGGTGATTTCGTTCATCGGCAAGGCGCACATGGACATCAGCGGCGAAAGCTTCAAGCATGGCGATCTGGTCAATACCGGGCATAAAGGCGTGTGGGCGATCCCCCTGTACCCCGGCAAGCACCCGATCAACACACGGGTGATGAAAATCGAATTAATCCCGACGACGCACATTGTCCTCAATTGGGCTGACCGGGCGGAGCAGCACGGCTATGATTCGCGGCTCGAATCGATCAACGTGCGTTCGGCAGATGGCTTCGCTTTTGAACTGGAAGTGGCGCAGGTGATCCACGTCGGCGCGCTGGAAGCCTCGAAAGTGATCATGCGCGTGGGTTCGATGCAAAATCTGGTCGATCACGTCTTGCAGCCGATTGTAGGTAACTACTTCCGCAATGCGGTGCAGGCCTACACCGTGATCGATTATCTGGAGGAGCGCAGCAAACGCCAACTGGATGCGGCGCAGCATATCCGCGAAGCGCTCAAGATGTACGACGTGGAGGCCATCGATACACTGATCGGCGCGATCACCCCGCCCGCACAGTTGATGCAAACGCTCACCGACCGCAAGCTGGCTGAGGAGCAGCGCAAAACGTACAGTGTGCAGGAAGAAGCGCAAAAGCAGCGCCAGCAGTTGGTACGCCAGACCGAACTCGCCGATATTCAGCAGCAGGTCGTCAAGTCGGAACAGGGCGTCAACATCGCGGAACTACTGGCGCAGGCATCGATTAAGAAAGCCAACGGTGAAGCGGAAGCGACCAAGCTGCACGCGCTCGGCGAAGCGGAAGCCATTCGCGCAACAGGGCAGGCACACGCCGAAGCCTACAAGCTCGGCGCAGAGGCGATGGGATCACAGGGTTACACTGCGGTCCAGTTGATGCAGATCATCGGCGACCGCAGCGTGCGCATCATCCCTGACATCATGGTCAATGGCGGCGGGAACGGCAGCAGCGGCGGTCTGGTCGAGGCGCTGCTGGGAATGATTATCAAGGAGCAGTTGGGGACGCGGACGGTTGTTCCGTCGAGCAATGGGAATGGCAACGGCAACGGGAATGGCGAAAAAGTCACCGTGAGCACGCCAGTCACATTGCCAGAGCAGTAAATTTAAGTTACACCTAGGGGCGTTCAATTGAACGCCCCTACGATTTATCATCAGGGGGTGGCGTTCCAGTCGCCAATGTCGCCGACCTGCGGCCCGGTAAACGCGCCGCCCATCACGCCAGAACAGGCCGCGAAGGTATTCCACATCGTCCCGGTCACGAACAAATACTGCTTGTCGCCAAGTTCAATCGCCAGATTGAGGGCGTGACCGTTGGCCTGCCCGACCACAGCGCCTGTGATGCTGTCATCCGCCGAAGTGTAGGTTCCGCTTAAGCCGCCATCACTGTCTTCCTGAAGCGCCAGGCTGCCATCGAACGATTTGCCATTGCTCAAACCCTCGCGGACACGCGCTTCAAAGCTGCGAATCGTGCAGGCGGCGTCGGCCTGCACCAGTGTCCCGCGCAGCGCCAACCCCAGAGCAAACGCCAGAATAATCGCAAATGCCATGCCTAATTTTGTGCGCATCTTTAAGCCCCCGTCGCTTCCACACTCCAGCTACCACTATCGCCTTTTTGCGGGCCTTGCAGCAGGCCGCCGCTTAAGCCTGAACAATCCGGGAAGGCGTGACTGAGCGTCCCCGCACCAAAGATATAGGTCTGTGTGCGCCCGCTGTAGCCCAAATCGAGGGCGAGATTGAGCGCGTAGCCGTTAACCGTCCCTGACACTTTGATGTAAACCTGACGATCATCGGAGAGGAGCGATCCGGTGATCGCGCCGTAGCTGTCAGCGGTCAGGGTCAGTGTGCCGCTCAGGAGCATCCCCTGCGTTGGCCCGTGCCGGACGAGCGCCTGAAAGCCGCGAATCTTGCAGGTTCCGCTGGCGTCGGCGACGTTGTGCTGACTGACAAATAAGACCATGCCCAAAACCGAAATGACTGCCAGCATTAAAAAGATACGAATACGCCTCATTTTCCCCCTCGATTATGGAACGTTCTGTCGTCCAACCCCATCGTTATTCGTATATACTGTATAATAAATCGATAAAAACTCGCCTCTTTCAACTTTCAGCTCACAAAGGAAATATCATGAAAATCCATTATTTCGCCTCGTTCATGTTCGTCGGCGCGATTCTGTTCCTCGGCGCAGCGAAATTCCAGAGCAGCAGCACAACGCTCACCGTCGTTGAGCACGCTGACACGGATACCATAACCGACACAGGCGCGGCTGACGACTCGGTGGGTGATATTCTAACCTTCGCCAACGAGGTTTACGATGAAACGAATGCCAATAAAGTCGGCGCGGATAACGGCTACTGCGTGCGCACCGTTGTAGGGTCAAGCTGGGAGTGCTTCTGGACGCTCGTGCTTGACGATGGTCAAATCACCGTTGAAGGCCCCTTCTATGACGCCGCAGATTCGGTGCTGGCGATTACGGGCGGGACAGGTGCTTACGCCGGAGCGCGCGGTGAAATGAAGCTGCACGCTCGGAACGCTGATGGGACAGAATATGATTTCGTCTACACGCTGATGAAGTAGAGAACTCACGGGGACAATCGCGGGGCGCAAGACCATGCGCCCCGCGATTGCAGAAAGCATCAGTCGAGATCTTCTTCGTGCATGGCCTCGTCGAATTCGTTCTCAATAGCGTCGTCATCGTCCAAATCGGGGATCGGATCGTGACCATCGAGAGTCTCAGAAACGGAGATGTCGCCCTGTGCGATGTACTCGTCCTCGACTTCTTCGAGCCATTCTTCGCGATCTTCGTCTTCTTCTTCGCGGTCTTCTTCCGGGTCATCGTCGAAATCGTCAGGAAACACCATCGTTTTCGCTCCTTCGCTGTAATATAAATTTCAATGTAGCGCAGTCAGATTGGCAGAACATGAGTCAAGGCTGATCGATTTCACGAAGCATCTAAACGATTCAGCAAAGCGCTTGTGTCTGCCCATTGATAGAGACACGACACCATCGGGACACCATCCCAGTCGTATGGAGCCTCGGAGACATAGGTCGCGCCAATGTGCTCATAAAAGAGACGGTTTGGATTCACGCTCAACACTTCAACCGTCATCCTGTGAATCCCCTTTTCAGCCAGCCGTTCAGCGACGTGACTGACGAGAAGACGACCGACTCCGCGACGTTGATAAGCTGGCAGCACCATCAAAATACGGACAATGCCATCGCCATCGTCTTTGACGCCACCCCAGACATAGCCGACAACTTCTCTGGCCGCTGTCTCGGCGACAGTGAGGAATTCGTCGCCTGAAGGCAGTCCTTCTTCGGTGAAAGTCTTGCGCCAGTTCGCGGCGCTTTCCGCTTCAGTGAATGTCAGACACTGATCGGGGACAAGGCCGCGAAACGCGCTTTCGTTCGCGGTGATCAGGATGTGCGCCAATGCTTCAGGATCGTCAAAGGTCACAGGGCGTAGATGAATATCCATATCGATCAGTTCCTCGGCTAACGCTTGCGCTGCTGAGCGCGTTCGGCCTTTTGACGGCGGCGCAGGGCGTCACGCTCTTTTTCCATCTGAGACTCGCGTGCCGACTGCGTTTCTTTCTTCGTAGTCAGTGCCGCGATCAAGCCGAAGATGATGAGCGCCAGTACGACGATAAGCGCCGTGAAGGCAGCGCGCATGGTCGTCAGCGGGAGTTCGTTGCCAGCAAAATTCGGGAGCGCCACCGCCAGCGCGTTAATGACGCTGGGTGCAATCAACCAAGCGATGACGCCGAGGACAACAGCGACCAGCAAGCCGATTACGGGGATATACGCGGATCGTTTCGCTTTCGGTTCTACCATGATCAAAGCTCCGCTACAGACAGCGAGGCGTTCTTTGATCTCATTATAGGGGGAAAAATGGTGGCAAAGGGGAATTTGTTTCCAGACCGCAGCCAAATATTGAATGGCTGCGGTCTGAAACGGAGTAATTTAGCCGTCGCTGCCGCTGTCTGCGGCAACGTCACGACCGTTGAGGGGCTGCGTCGGGCGGGCGTCGAGTTCGAATGCGCCTGCGAACTTCTCAATCTGCTCGACCGAGAGCGTAATCGGCGTAGTGAGCAGCATCCACTTGACGCCCTCACTGCAAGGCGGTGTGGTCAGCGAACCACTGTAGCCGTAATATTCATGTGCGGCAGGCAGCATATCGGCGGCGTTGATCATCACGCCCTCCATCGTCTGAGGATCTGCCGTCTGAAGCGGCATGTTCTCGAAGACGGATGCGAAGGCGGCATTGTCTTCCGTGCCTTCTTCAATCAGCGCGCCGACGACCGCCAGATTGCCATCGGCGTCAGCGTGAACGAAATGGACTTCCATCGGGTAGGTCACGCCAGCGAGGGTATGTTCGCTG
>DAOUCB010000090.1:0-33218 GCA_034432495.1 Anaerolineae bacterium
GTAGCGATCCTGGCGGACGACCCAACCCGAATATTCTTCGCCATCCTGCCCATCGACCAGTGTCACAAAGATGCGCTGTGTGCGGCGGGCGGTCGGGAATATATGGCGCATGGCGGCGTTGAGCGGCAGCGTTCCCGCGCGGCGATGCGGGAAAATCAGCGTCAGCAAGACCTGATCGCTGAGTTCTGGCTCATCCTGAGCCGCTGACCACTCGTCATCGATCTCGGCTTCGAGCGCGACCTGTTCCGGTGAGAGCATATCGAGATCGTAATCAGCGGAGCTGACGAGCAGAATTTCAGGTGTGTGCAGGACTTCGGGTGGCTCTAAGCGCTGAAGGAACCACTGAACCGTGTTGAGCGGCCCGACTTCATCAAAGCGATCATCCCGATTGAGGGCGTCGTTGAGGCAGAAGATTTGCAGGTCGTGCGACGAGTCGCCCAGGCCGCCGATCTGTTCAAGGACTTCATCGGTGCGCAGCGGGCCGCCGCCAGCCATATCGAGGACGGCTTCGGCAAGGTTAAGATAGCCTTCGTTGACCTCGAACATCAGGTCGTGCGGGAACCATTTCCCGGCGACGCTGACGAGATCACCATTCTCGTTGAGTTTTTCCGTCAGGCGTCCGACGATCAAATCCCGGTCTTCGTTGAGAATCTGCTCGGCGTTCAGGTCGGGCAGGCCGGGAAGGGCAGCGCCACCCGCGCTCAATTTGTGCGCGGTGGTCAAATCGGCAGCAAATTCGCGCGTGGTCTCGTCATCGAACTGCACCTGAATGACGTTAAAGTCGCCGTAATCCGGGTTCGCGCCGGGACGTGAACTGACGACTTCGGCAGTCGCGAAATCGAGGGCGGGAAACATGACCGTCTCGCCAAGTTGGTAAGCGGCAGATGGATTGTAGAGGTGAACGTTTTTGTAGCGTTCCTGTAAAGCGGCTCGTTCTGCTTCCAGCCGCTGGTCAATGAGTGCGCGCGCGAGTTCGTCGATGCTTAAGGGAGTTTCTCGTTCGAGGAGCAGACCCGTCAGAAATTCAACGTCGTCATCTGTGACAGCAAAATCACGCGCCCAGTGATGGCTCGGCATCAAGTGTAAACGCCTCCGATAGCGTCGCGTGGGGAAAAGTGATGGGATAAAGGCAAAGTGCATTTTAAATCAAGAGTCACAACTGAAATTATACTTGATATATCAGCGGGTTTGCAAGCGTACATTGGTTTTGCTCAACGGTCTTGTGCCTCGTTAGCTCCGACTCTCGAAACCCTCCGTTGACCCTGTGTAACGCTTCAGTTATACTACACCCTTGTGATTCGACCTTTTTAAGCAGGAAAAACAGCCAAATGTCAGCCAAGCGGACTTATCAGCCGAAAATGCGCCGCCGCGCACGGGTACATGGGTTTCGCCAGCGGATGCAAACCGCCAACGGACGCAAGGTTTTGAAGCGTCGTCGCGCCATGGGGCGTCACCAACTGACGGTGACGCGCGTCCACGTCAAGAAGGTGAACTGGAACGCCACCAAGTAGAATGCAGCAGCATTTGCGCCTGCGCCGGGCGGAAGATTTTCAACGCCTGCGCCGGGAGGGCAGCACCCGCCCGCACCGCCTGATGGTGTTAAGCTTCGCACACAACGACCTGATGCATAATCGATACGGGTTTATTGTCAGCAAGCAGCTTGGCAAGGCAGTGACGCGCAATCAAATTCGGCGCAGGCTGCGAGAAGTCGTGCGAATGCTCGACCCGCAGCTTAAGCCCGGTTTTGATATTGTTGTGATCGCGCGACATCCGCTGGCAGAGCAACCCTTCGACGTGATGCTGCGTACAGTAATTGATCTCACCCGTCGGGCTGAGTTGTTCAAAGGGGATGTATCGTGAAGACCGTTGTGCTGGCGCTTATTCGCTTTTACAAGCGGTTTATCTCGCCCGCCCTGCCATCGGCATGTATCTACGAGCCAACCTGTTCGGTTTATACCTATCAGGCCATCGAAAAGTACGGCGTGTTCAAGGGCGGTTGGATGGGCATCAAGCGTATTTCCCGCTGCCATCCGTTCCATCACGGCGGCTATGACCCCGTTCCGTAATTCAGGAGTGTCGAAGATTGTGGTGTTGTTGAGGCGTTTGTTGACTTACGGCGCGGTTGTCGTCGTCGGTTTAATGGCAGCGGCCTGTGCTAGCCTGCCAACAGAGTCAAGCTGGGGAGACGTGAGTCTCATAGGAACCCCGCCGAAGATTCTCATCTCGTTCAGTGATCGCATCCTACAGGTAGACCCAGCAGACGGAAAACTTGTCAAACTGCTCGATTCGGACGGCAAAGTTCGCGTCGATGATGCAGGCGTTGCCCGGACATGGAGTGTGGTGTCGCCCGCTGGCACGACCCTGCATTTCTACAGCCAACCGGTTCAGATTGACGAGCAAACGCTGGTGGCTGGGGTGTACGAAGATAAACTATTCGAGATCGATACAGCGGCGGCACGCATTGATAAAGTGGATGGCGTCGCGCTTCCTGGTCACGTGATCGGGAATCCGCTGCTGACGGACAATTTGCTCTACGTTCCGCTGAGCGATAACGGTCTGGTGGCGCTGAATCGCACCGATCTCAGCCAGGTATGGCATTTCAGCGGCGATGAGACGAAGGGCGTCTGGTCGCAACCGGTGCTGGTGGATGGAACGCTGTATGTTTCAGCCATGAATCACTTCCTGTTCGCGCTCGACGCGGCGACGGGAACCGAGAAATGGAAACTTGATCTTGAAGGCGCGCTGGCTTCGCGTCCTGTCTATGCCAACGGGGTGCTGTATGTCGGCAGCTTCGAACGCAAAGTCTTCAAGGTGGGGCTGGACGGCACGATTATCGCGCAGTTTACGGCGAATGACTGGGTTTGGGGCGCGCCGACGGTCGTGGACGATATGGTTTACATCACCGACCTGGGCGGGAACGTTTACGCGCTCAAAGATAACGGGGCAAGTCTGGATCAAGTGTGGACGCGCAAAGTGGCGACAGCGGCGATTCGCATGTCGGCGTTTGTGTCGGGTGATACGATTGTCGTCGGATCGCGCGATCACAACGTCTACTGGATTAGCCGGACAACGGGCGAGGAAATTTTCCATCGCGAGATGAAGGGCGAAGTTCTTTCCAACATCGTTGCGATTCCTGCGGCGGATGGCAGCAGCGACTCAACGACTATCATCGTCAGCACCATCGATAAATCAGAACTTCTGGTGGCGTTCTCGCTGGACAAAGGCGAACGTCGCTGGGTGTATAGTTCGTAAGAGGGAGCGACCCGCATGGATTTTATTCTCAATCCATTTGTCACGCTGCTGACCTTTCTGTACTCGGTCTTCAACCACGATATGGTGCTGGCAATCATCGTGTTCACGGTGCTGGTGCGTCTGCTGACGTTCCCACTGACGGCACAGCAGCAGCGCTCCTCGACGGCGATGCAGGAACTTCAGCCGGAGTTGAAAAAGCTGCAAGACAAATACAAGAATGACCGCGAGAAACTGGCGCAGGAACAAATGCGCCTGTACCGCGAGTACGGCATCAACCCGCTGGGCGGCTGTCTGCCGCTGGTGATCCAGTTCCCGATTTTCATCGCGCTCTATCAGGCGATTATTATCTCGCTGGCGACCACGCCGCTGCAACTGCTCAACCTGTCGAACCGCCTGCTGATCCCTGGCCTGAGCAGTGTAATTCCGCTGGAAAATATATGGCTTGGGATGAACCTGGCGGTCGCGCCCAATCTGGGGACGGTTAGCATCAGCAACCCGCTTACGCTGATTCCGATTGTGCTGATCGCGCTGGTGGTCGTGACGACCTGGTTGCAATTCAAGGTGACAACGCCGCCGCCCGCACCTGCTGGCGACGATGGCAAGCCCAATCAGGCAGCGGCGATGTCGCAGTCGATGGGGACGATCATGCCGCTGATGTATGGTTTCTTCGCGCTGTCATTCTCCATTGGTTTGTCGCTGTACTTTATCGCGTCGAACACGATTGGTATCATCCAGTATGCGATGATGGGCAAAGCCGATTTTCGGCGGATTTTCAATGTCGGTGGTGCTGCCAGCAAACCACCTGCATCTGCGCCGACGGCGCTGCGGAAGTATGAAGGCAAAGGGAGCAACAAATCCGACAGCGCGAAACGTTCGAATAATGGCAAAGATAAAACCACGCCCAAAGTCGATAAGGCGAAGTGAGCTTCCTGGGGAGCAGGGGAACGGCTGGCAAACAGAACCGCTGCCCCCCTCAAAATTCAGGGACGTGGTCAAACAGGTTTATTTGCACAGATGTTTACATTCGACGGCGCGAAGCTGTCTGCGGATGTGAACATCCGTATTTGTTAAGGAACTGTCGATGAACCCAAATAAATTTGTCGAAACGACAGGCGATAGTGTCGAGGAAGCCATTGCGAAGGGATTGGCAGAGCTTGGTGTTGACCCGACGCAGGTGATCGTTGAAGTGCTGGAAGAACCGAGCCGGGGCGTGTTTGGCCTGGGGTCGCATCCGGCGAAAGTGCGGCTGCAACTTTTGATGGTGGCGCAGCAGCCACCACCTCCTCCGCCTCAGCCTGTGACTCAGCCGCCGGTCGCGGAAGTGAAAACCCCTCCAGCACGCGAAGAAGCGCCCGTGCGCCAAGAACGCCCGGCGCGTCAGGAAAGACCTGCGGCAGCTTCCAGCTCAAAACCCGCGACCGATTATGGTGTGAGCGAGGAAGACGGCGGGCTGCTGCTGCAATCTGAGGAAGTCCCGGATGCTGACCAGGACGACGAAGCGCAAATCGCCAAAGTGGTGCTGGGTCAAATTCTGGAACACATGGAAATTTCGGGGAAGATCGCCGTGCGCCGTGCTCAGGCCGGGGAACCGGGTGAAAGTGTGCCCTGGGTGCTCGACGTGATGGGCGGGAACCTGAATAACCTGATCGGGCGGCGCGGCGAAACGCTGGCAGCCCTGCAATACATCACTCGGCTGATCACGAGCCGGGAACTGCAACGTCGTTCGGAAGTGGTGGTGGACATCAGCGGCTACAAGGCGCGGCGTGCCCAAACGCTGCACAACCTGGCGATTCGGATGGCGGACGAAGCAGTTGAGCGCGATCAGGTCGTCACGCTGGAACCGATGCCGCCGCATGAACGGCGTATCGTTCACCTGGCGCTGCGCGAACGCAGCGACGTGGTGACGCGGAGTGTCGGCGAAGGGGCAGCCCGTAAAGTGACGATTGTTCCGAGTTCGCAGGCATGAGTTTGACGCCAGAATATTTGCTGATCGGTCACATGACGGCTGATCTGACCCCGGATGGACGTTTACCGGGGGGCACTGTCTCATACGCGACCCGCACGGCTGCTGCATTCGGCCTGCGGGTCGCTTTGCTGACCAGCAGCGTCGTCGATGATCTGCTGCTGGAATCGCTGACGCCTTACGGCGAAATTGTCTCAATCCCGGCAGCGGAAACGACCACATTTGAGAATATCTATGCGCCGACGGGGCGCGTGCAGTATGTGCGCGGAGTCGCCGCGCCGATTGGGGCAGCCGATTTACCGCCGCACTTCCTCGGTGCGCGATTGGTGCATCTCGCGCCGATTGCGGGCGAAATCGACCCGCAAATCGCGCACAGTTTCAAAGATGCGACGGTGCTGCTGACGTTGCAAGGCTGGCTGCGGCGCTGGGATGGCGACGGGCGCGTGCATTTCAAGCGCTGGTACGACCCCGAAGTGCTGAAGTCGATTGACATTGTGGTCTTCAGCGAAGAAGACATCACTGAATCGCCGCAGATGGAGCAGGAATTCGCGGGAAGTGTGAAGCATCTGTTCGTGACACGGGCAGAAAAAGGCGGCACGTATTACCACGAAGGCAAGGCCATCGACTATACGACGCCGCAGGTTGACCTGATTAACCCAACGGGCGCGGGCGATGTGTTTGCTTCGGCGCTGTTGGCGAGTCTGCCCGCGCTGGATTACGATATGCAGGCGGCGATTCGCGTGGCGGCACGGCTGGGCGCGACAGCGGTCACGCGCTATCTGCTGGCGGGCGCGCCGAGCGCGGACGAGGTGCAGGCGGCATTAGAGGCAGCCACACCAGCGTCGAATTAAATCGCAAAGCCTTTTGAACCACAGAGGACGCAGAGTACACAGAGAGAAGACTCAAGTAAATCTGCTCTGTGGACGCCCGTTGATTTTGTCGCTAACCTCTTGTCACGATATTCCCCGGTTGGACTCTCGAAAAGGTTGCTGACGATGACCTATCCCCTGATTGATACGATTCTCTATAACGGACACATACGCACGCTGGACGATGGTAACCCGGTCGCTTCCGCGCTGGCGATCAGCGGCGGGCGGGTGGTCGCGACGGGCAGTGATGATGGAATTCGGGCGCTGGCGGCTGCGGGAACGGCGCAGTTCAACCTGAACGGGCGTAATGTCGTCCCCGGTATGACCGACGCGCACCTGCACTGGCAGTTGGAAACGCAGGCACTGCAAAACGTTCAGCTTTACAACCTGCCGAGCAAGCAGGCGGCGCTCGATGCAGTCGCCGCGAAAGTCAAACAGACGCCTGCCGGAACGTGGATCATTGGCTACGGCTGGCTGCAAGACGAATGGGCAGGGCAGAACGGGCAGTTCCCAACGCGGCACGATCTCGATGCCGTTACGATGGAGCATCCCGTGTTTCTGGTGTCGCGGAGCGCGCACGCGGGTTGGGTGAACTCGCTGGCATTGAAGCTGGCAGGCGTTGACCGCAATACACGCGACCCTGAAAGCGGTACGGTTCTGCACGATGATACTGGTGAACCGACAGGAGTGCTGCTCGAACCGATGGCGATGAATCTCGTGCGCGATCAGATTCCTGTGCCAACCGTTGATCAACTGGCGACGCAGATGAAAGCCACGCAAACGCTGGCACTCTCGCTGGGGATCACGGGGTTCCACGATTTTGACGATCAGGAATGCTTCGCGGCGCTCCAGATCATGCGCGAACGGGGCGATCTGGCGTTGAGGGTGGTCAAGAATTTCAACAAGAAATACCTCGATGCGGTGCTGCACGTGGGATTGCGGCGTCACTTCGGCGACGACTGGATTCGGCTGGGCGGGCTGAAGATTTTCGCGGATGGGGCGATTGGCCCGCGCACGGCGGCGATGATCGAACCCTACGATGGCGAACCGAACAACTACGGCATTGTCGTGGTCGATAAGGAAGAAATGGTTGAGATGGTCAGCCGAGCTAGCGCGGCAGGGTTGCCTTCGACGATTCACGCGATTGGTGACAAGGCGGTGCATGACGTACTCGACGTGTACGAGACGGTTCGTGGCGAGGAAGCGGCGCGTGGCGAAGCACCGTCGATACGACGACACCGTATTGAGCATGTGCAGTTGATTCACCCCGATGACGTGGATCGGCTGGCACAGATGGAGATTATCGCCTCGATGCAGCCCATTCACGCGACGAGCGATTACCCGGTGGCAGATAAGTATTGGGGAGCGCGGACGCCGTATTCGTATAACCCGCGTTTGCAACTGGATCGCGGGGTGGTGGTGGCGTTCGGGTCCGATACGCCGGTTGAGCCGATGGGGTCGCTGATCGGGATTCACGCGGCGGTGACACGGCAGCGCGCCGATGGGTCGCCGGGGATCGATGGCTGGAATCCGTCGGCGCGGCTGACGGTCGATGAGGCGCTGCGTGGCTACACGATTGGCCCGGCTTACGCGGCAGGCATGGAAGATCGGCTGGGGCGGCTGAAACCCGGTTACCTGGCAGATTTGGTGGTGCTGGATCGCGATCTGTACACGATTGCACCGAGCGAAATTCTTGAAACGAAGGTCACGGCGACGATGGTGGGCGGTCTGTGGCGATGGGGCGAATTTGCGCGCTAAAATGGATAGGTTGACGATTTAGTGGAGACAACGAGCAAAACCATGTCACGCCCAGGGATGTTTATCGGTCAAGACGAAATGGCAGTACAGAATGACATGCTGAAAGTCGGTGAATTTGCGCCGGATTTCACGCTGACGGCGAACAACTGGTCGATGAAGACGCTGGCGGATTACGAAGGCAAGGTCAAAATCATCAGCGTTGTACCGTCGCTGGATACACGGGTGTGCGCGGCGCAGACGCGGCGCTTCAATGAGGAAGCCGCAGGACTGGGCAGCGAAGTGGTGATCCTGACGGTGAGCGCGGATTTGCCCTATGCGCAGCGGCGCTGGTGTGCGGCTGAGGGAATCGACCAGGTGGTGACGCTGAGCGATCATAAGGACATGAATTTCTCGGATGCGTTCGGTGTCCATGTGATCGACCTGCGGATTACGCAGCGGTCGCTATTCGTCATCGACAAGGACGACGTGGTGCAGTACGCCGAATACGTTCCGGCTATTGGCAACGAAGTGCATTTCGACGAGGCGCTGGCGAAGGCGCGGGAATTGGTTTAGCGGACGGGCGGGCGCAGCACGCTGCGCCCCTACAAGATCACGGGAAGGGTTGCTCATGCACGATCCACGAATTGAAAATCTGGCGGATATTCTGGTCAACTACTCGACGAAGGTGCAGCCAGGAGAGTGGGTAGGCGTTCTCGGCGACGTGGCGGCGCTGCCGCTAGTGCGCGAAGTGTTCGCGAAGGTCGTTAAGGCGGGTGGCAATCCGTCGCTGATGCTGACGGACGAGACGCTGACGCGCGATTTCGCACGGCTGGCGAACGAAGATCAAACGCAGTGGCTCGACCCGGCGCTGTCGCTGTACTACGACAAAGCCGACGTCTATATTCGCTGCACCGCGTTCCCGAATACGCGGGCGATGACCAACATTGACCCGAAGCGCTTGCAGACGATTCAATCAGCGCGGGCGGGTTGGCTGGCGACGCGGATGCGGCGCGCGGCTGAAGGTGAGATGAAATGGGTCGGCACGATGTTCCCGACCGAGGGCAGCGCGCAGGAAGCCGGAATGAGCCTCGAAGAATACGAGGATTTCGTCTACGGCGCGACCTTCGCCAACAAGACTGATCCTGTGGGCGAGTGGACGAAGCTCGGCGACATGCAGCAGAAGAAAATCGACTGGCTGAAGGGCAAGAAACACGTCACGCTGAAGGGGCCGAACATCGACCTGGAAGTGTCGATTGATGGACGGGTGTTCATCAACGCGCAGGGTGAACGCAATATGCCGGACGGCGAAATTTTCACGGGGCCGGTCGAAGAGTCGGTCAACGGCTGGTATCGCGCCAGCTTCCCGTCGATTGTGCAGGGGCGGGCGGTCGAAGGCATCGAACTCAAGTTTGAAGATGGCAAAGTGATCAACGCGACGGCACAGAAGAATCAGGATTTGCTGTACTCGATGCTGGACGCGGATGCGCGGTCACGCTATTTGGGCGAGTTCGCGATTGGCACGAACTTCGGGATCGACCGCTTCACGGGGAGCATCCTGTTCGACGAGAAGATCGGCGGGACGGTGCATGTTGCGCTCGGCGCGGGCTATCCCGATACCGGAAGCAAGAACAAGAGTACGATCCACTGGGATATGATCTGCGACATGCGGAAGGACAGCGAAATTCATGTCGATGGAGAACTGTTCTATAAAGATGGGCAGTTTGTGATTTAGAAGATAGCCCCTCTATCCCGGCTGACCAGAAGCGGGTCAGCTTCCCTTTCTCCCACACAAGTGGGGAGAAAGGGAGAAAAGCCTGTGTAAAGCAGGCTTTTTTATTGGAGCGGGTTCACGATCCAAGAAAAACGCGGCATGTATTAACCTGGTTAAAGGCACAAGGGGTCAACACATGATTTTTGGTGAAATCCGTGATCCTCGATTGATTACGGTGCGGCGCGGCGGCACGCTGACTGATGAGGATCACCGGTTGCTGGCAATTTGGGCGGCGGATTGCGCGGAGCATGTACTCCATTTCTTCGAGGAAGCGCAGGCCGATGATGATCGTCCACGTTGGGCGATTGAGCAGGCGCACGCCTGGGTACGTGGAGAAATTCCGATGATGCAAGCGCGTGCCGCTGGTGGTCACGCGATGGGCGCGGCGAGAGCATTGAAAGGCGAGGCAAGAGAAGCGGCTTTCGCCGCCGGACAAGCTGCGTGCGTAGCGCATGTCGCCGCTCACCAACTGGGGGCGGCGGCCTACGCGATTCGGGCAGTTAGGGCGGCGGCTCCGAAGAGTGAGCGTGACGCGGTGGGTCGGCTGGAATGTCAATGGCAGCGGGCACAGCTTCCCGACGAAATCCGAGAACTTGTGCTGGATGACGAGCGTCTGCGCAATCAGTACTGCTGGTTTGTGTTCGACTGCTGACCAGATCGCCTTTTAGTCCGTTGTGTGGGATTAGAGAGGCGGAAATGCCCCTCTTAGGCGCGGATACAGGGCGCGTTTTCGAGATGACGAAGTGCATTATTAAGCGATTCACTATTGCCTTTATTTGATCCGTCAAGATGCTTCACGATCTGTGGAATGTTTTCAAGGCGATATTTGGCTTTTCGTGAATTGTTTAGCCTTCGTGCAACTTCTTCAGAAGGCTTACGCTGATTGTCCCAATTTTCAGCGTTCGTTCCAACCCATTGACAGAATCCGTGATCGGCAAGAAGCCACGATTCGATTTCATCTTGCGCTTCGATATGAGTTATATGCTTTTCGGTGCAGTATCGCTCTATTTTTTCATAATCTTGGCGATCGTGTGGACGAGTTAAGCGGTCAGCATCGTGAAGTACCGCAATACAATCTTGGTTTTGCCGACTCTTCATTGCTGCGTCAACAAGTTCTGAGATTTGTTCGGCAAGACGCGATAAGTTGGGTTTATTCCCTGTGGGCTTCCGAATTTCTACTTTTGCGTTTGGGTATTTCCGTTCGATGAGCGCTTTGGCGATAGCGCCGTCATTTTGCCCTTCGACAATCAAAATAATCCTTCCACTCATTTTGGCAAACCCCCAAACGAGTTGGTTGTCCAGACTTCGCCAAGCGCATATTTGTCAAGCCAAATGTCTTTGATGTAATCGGGGATATGACGAACGTGCGTATACCCTTGATCGTCGCGTTCGACCACGCGAACCTCCTCTGGCTCGAAGAAGTCTAGAAATGCTGGATTGTGGGTCGTAAGTATGAACTGACGCGCCTGACCTTCGCGCTCTGTGTAATTACGAAGCTGTCCTACAAACTTTTGCAATAAGCCGGGATTAAGCGCTGTATCAGCTTCTTCAATTACGACAAGCCCCGGAAATTCTGGACGTTGTATAAAGTCAAGACCATAATATGCGGCGAGAATTGCAATGAGGCGTGCGCTACCTGCTGAAATTGTTGGAGCTTCTCGGTCAAGGTGATTTTTTTCATATATTTCGATTCGGGTTTCGCGTTCATTACTAAGAGTTTTCAGTGTCTCTATATGCGGTAATAGCCATGCTAAATCTTCTTGTAGTTGATCGTAGATTTGGGGCTTAACGCTCCTAAAATAATCAAGCATGTTAGGAACGTTATCGGCGCACCGATCTACCATTGTCACATCGCCATAACTCCGCGATGCGACACTTAGGGGAGGCATAAAATTTTCGTCGAGGAGTTGCCAACGTCGGGTAATAAATTGGTGAGTGTAATACAACGCAGGGTATGAAGGAGCGTCGCCTAGTGAGGCTAAAACTGTCTGCTCCCATCCGAATGGAGGGTCAGGTAGGAAACGTAGATCTTCTTGTCGTGAAATTCTGACTTGAACTCTATCGTTGGATATCGCATCAAGCCAGATGGATTGTTCATCTTTAAGTTGTTCTCCTACTTCAGGAATAATTTTATTGAAATGGGAGAAGAAAATACTGAGTATATATGTTAATTCTGTATCAGTCTCAAATAGAGGATTATTGAAGGAGAATCCAATTTCGAGGGGGTCATCAAGTTCTGAGTCAATCGAGTGAACTTTTTCCGCACCACCACGATTAATGACTGCTTGCCGTACTCCATCTTCACTACTTTCCCTTAGAAAATAAAGTGCATCAACGATATTCGTTTTCCCAGATGAATTTGCACCGATAAATACTGTAATCGGCGTCGTGAAGTGGATTGTTTCTTCTTTGACGCTGCGCCAGTTCTTGAGCCGTAGGCGGGTAAGCATAGTCTGAGCTTTCGCTAGAAATTTCGGATGGGGCGAATGTTATATCCGCCCCCATTTTATTATTCTATCCGATCAGCATTCCGGCGGGATCTTTCTCGGCAAGCACCTGCTTGAGTTCGACCACCTGATCGCGGAGCAAGGCGGCTTTCTCGAATTCGAGCGACTTCGCTGCCGCTTTCATTTCGGCTTCGAGTTCCTTGATCATGCGATGAAGTTCGTCCTTCGGCAGCGAGGCGGCACTAATCTCGCCAGTGGCGGGCATCTCCTCCTCGGAGATTTGCGCGCGCACGCGGTCGGTCAGGTCGCGCACCTGCTTGACGATGCTCTTGGGCGTGATGCCATGTGCTTGGTTGTAGGCTTCCTGAATGGCACGGCGGCGATCCGTTTCCTCGATGGCGCGCTTCATCGAGTCGGTCATGGTGTCGGCGTACATAATGACCTGACCTTCGATGTGACGGGCGGCACGTCCGATGTTCTGGATAAGCGCCTGCTCCGAGCGGAGGAAGCCTTCCTTGTCGGCGTCGAGGATGACGACCAGCGAAACTTCGGGCAGGTCGATGCCTTCACGGAGCAGGTTGATGCCGACGATGACATCGTAGACGCCGAGGCGCAGGTCGCGCAGGATTTCGATACGTTCGAGCGTCTCGATTTCGGCGTGGAGATGATGCGCTTTGATGCCGATCTCGTTGATGTATCCCGCAAGTTCTTCTGCCATGCGCTGGGTGAAGGTCGTCACGAGCGCGCGCTGCCCATTCTTGACGCGACGGGCAAGCTCTTGCAGCATGTCGTCAATCTGGCCTTTGGTGGGACGGACACTGACCTGTGGATCGACAATTCCAGTCGGGCGGATGACCTGCTGAACAATCGCATCGGCGATTCCACGCTCGTAAGGGCCGGGAGTGGCGCTGGTATAGATGGTCTGACCCATGCGCGGCTCGAACTCGTCAAACCGTAAAGGGCGGTTATCGACGGCGCTGGGCAGGCGGAAACCGTACTCGACCAGCGTCTCTTTACGGGTGCGGTCGCCGTTGTACATGCCGCGCAACTGCGGGATGGTCATGTGGCTCTCGTCAATGACGAGCATATAGTCTTTCGGGAAGTAATCGACCATCGTCCAGGGCGGTGTCCCCGCCGCGCGCTGATCGAGATGGCGCGAATAATTCTCGATGCCGGAGGTGAAGCCCATTTCGCGCAGCATTTCGAGATCGTAACGGGTGCGCTGCTCGATGCGCTGCGCTTCGAGCAGCTTGCCTTCACGTTTGAAATAGGCGATCTGGTCTTCGAGTTCGACTTCGATGTCATGGATGGCCTGACGGAGCTTTTCTTCGTCGGGCATGAACTGCGCCGCCGGGAAGATGACGATGGTCTCATGCTGGGCGAGCAGCTCGCCAGTGAGCGGATCGAACTGGACGATGCGCTCGATCTCGTCGCCGAAGAGAGTCACGCGGAAAGCGCTGTTCTCGTAGGGCGGATAGATTTCGAGGACATCGCCGCGCGCGCGGAACATGCCGGGGCCGAGGTCAAGGTCGTTGCGGGCATACTGAATCTGCACCAGGCGACGGAGCATCGCTTCGCGGCGGACTTCATCGCCCTTGCGGATTTCGAGGATCGACTTGCCCCAGGTTTGTGGATCGCCCGTGCCGTAAATGCACGAGACCGAGGCGACGATGATCACGTCTTTTCGGGAGAGCAGGGCGGCTTTGGCGGCGATGCGCAGGCGCTCGATCTGTTCGTTGATGTCGGTCTGCTTCTCGATGTAGAGATCGTGGCGCGGAACATATGACTCTGGCTGATAGTAGTCGTAGTAGCTGACATAGTATTCAACGGCGTTGCGCGGAAAGAACTCTTTAAACTCGGCGTAGAGCTGCGCGGCAAGTGTTTTGTTATGCGCCAGAATCAGGGTGGGTTTCTGAGTTTTCTGGATGACCTGAGCGATAGCAAAGGTTTTGCCTGTGCCAGTCGCGCCGAGCAGCACCTGATTACGTAAACCACTGTTGATCCCCTCGACCAATTTGCCAATGGCTTCTGGCTGGTCGCCGGTGGGTTGGAAGTCGGAGACGAGTTCAAACTGGGGCATGGATTATGCTTTCTGATCGAACGTCGGTTCGTATATTATAGCCGAATTGACAGTGCAAATCACGGTTGAGAGGCTGATTGTTGCGTTGGAGTTGTATTATATATGTCGTTCGGTGGGGTGGGTGTGATGGCTGATTTGAGCGATAAGTGTCTCCGAGCAAACGCTGAATTCGCTTAACTGACCCTTTACACCCCTTCAGGTGCGTGATATTATTCTCAGCATGTTGCGGGGTAGAGCAGTGGCAGCTCGTCGGGCTCATAACCCGGAGGTCGTAGGTTCGAATCCTACCCCCGCTATTTCATAACTCCATAAGAGACGGCGACGTAGCTCAGCTGGTTAGAGCGTACGACTCATAATCGTAAGGTCACTGGTTCGAGCCCAGTCGTCGCCATGTAAAGCGAAAGACCCTTTTGGGGTCTTTTTTGTTGTCTAATTTATGAGCGTGTGACCAGCAGACTGCCGAAGAAGACCGCGACAATCAGGATATTGAAGCCGAACTCGGTTGCCATGCCGAGAAGAAATGATTTGAAAGCGAACCCGCCTGCTTTGAGTGCCTTTTGCAAATCGCCGAGGTTGAGCAGTTCGAGCAAAATCGCGCCGGCGATTGCGCCGATCAGCGTACCGAGAATGGGGATCGGAACAGCGAACGTGCCAATAATGCCGCCGACGAACATGCCTATTGCGCTGCTGCACGAGACGCCGTAGGTTTTCATACCGACAATCGGCATCCAGATGTCCTTCGTCGTGGCAATAATCATCAGCAGTGTAATGACAATGGCTGACAGTACCGTGAGGTGTTGAAAGCCGGTCAGGATGCCGTAGACGAGGCTAATGACCCAGAGCATGAATGGCCCTGGTAAGAATGGCAATAACGACGCAAACAATGCGATCACCATCAAGACTCCGGCGATCACCATCAACCCCGACTCCGCAATACCCATAGTTCACCCTCAATTCAGCGCGATATAACGTTATACGCAAATCACGATGAATAAGTGTCAGGCAAATCGTTGAGGAAGAGGACGGTATCGCCGGATTTGAGGTTGGTCTGATACCACTGTACCGACTCACCCAATGTATCGACTGTTTGCAGGTGATCCGGCGGAAAGCCTGCGCTGAGCAGTCCGTCCTTGATCGGTGTGGTCTGCTTGCCGACGAGGATCACGTCGGTGGCGTGATTGGCGGCGATTTCACCGAGCTTGCGATTCTCCGAGTCCATCAACGCGCCGAGTTCGACCATGCCGGGGGTGATGAGTAGTCGGCGTCCCTGCTCGTGGAGCGAGAGGACGCGCAGGGCATGAACGATGCCGACGGGATTAGCGCTGTAGGCATCGTTGATAATGGTAATCCCCTGTGCGGATACCTGACGGGTGAGGCGGCTTTCGGCAGGCTGAAGGGTGCGGACGCGCAGGGCGATCTCGCGCAGCGACATGCCTTCCTGCACGGCGACGGCGGTCGCCAGCAGTATGTTGGTGACGTTGTGCTGACCGAGGAGCGGGGTCGTGAAAAGTTCGGTTAGATTGGTCTGATGATCGCTGACGGTGAAGGTCAGTCCGGCGAGTGATTCGGTAATGTCGCTGGCGACGAAACGAGCATCGCTGGACGGATCGATGCCGATGGTCAGGCGGGTATCAGGGTAGCCGCGCTGCGCCATCGCGCGGATGTGCGGGTTGTCCACATTGAAGACACCGACTCCATCCTGCGGCAGGGCTTTGATGATCTCGTACTTGGCGGTCGCAATATTTTCGAGCGTGCCGAAGCGTTCGAGATGCTGTGGCCCGACTTCGACAACAAGGCTGATCGACGGATGCACCAGATCGCAAATCTGACGGATTTCGCCGGGGACGTAGGCACCCATCTCGCAGATGAAATAGTCGATATTGTGATGCCCGGCGATGTCATTGTTGATGGCGATGCAGACGCCCATAAGCGTGTTATAGCTTTTGGGCGTGGGGTAGGCGTGGTAGCGCCCGTTGAGGATGTGAGCGAGATAGGTTTTGGTGCTGGTTTTGCCGTAACTGCCTGTGATGCCGACCACGACCGGGTTGACTTCCTGAAGCGCCTGCCGCGCGCGGTTGACGAAGCGGCGGCGGAAAAAGGCTTCGACTGGGGTCATGACGAGGTTGCCAATCACGAGGATCAGCGGGGCGATCAGGAACAGGACTAAGCCGATTGCCCCCATGATCGCTGGCGCGAGATTATCGAGCGAGAGGCGGCTGACGATCAGGAAAGCGAGCAGAGCGATCAGCGCGGCGATGAGGAACGATGCGCCAAGCAGCCGTTTAGCGCGGATCGTGGCGCGGAATTTCTTCTTGATTTCGCCTTCGTCGGGCGGATAGGAGGCGGCAAGGGCGGCGAGGATAGCAATCACAGCGGGGACGAGGCTGCCGCCTTCAGAGAGGACAATCGCCATCAGCGTGCCGATCACGCCTGCGAAGGTTGGACGAGTCGGCAGCCAGCGCGACTGATCGGCAAAGAGCCAGCGCAGATAGCGGAGGCTCATGTATTCTTCGATCTGGTAGAAGCGCGCCTGTCGATAGATGCGCAGGCAGGTTCCGCCGAGCCAGATCAGGGTGATGATGAAGATGAGAACGTTGTCCATAGCGGTTAGCGTTTTGTGATTAGCTGAAAGCGGAAAGCTGACGGCTGATCGCTACGACTTCTCCTGCCTAAAAAAATAATCGACGGTTTTGACGGTTTCGCTCAGCCGCTCCAGATAGCTGTAATGGCCTGCGCCTTCGTAGACGATCAACCCGGCGTCGGGGATCAGCTTTTCAAGTTCTTGCCCCATCCAGAGCGGCGTATCTTCGTCTTTGTCGCCCCAAAAGAGCAGCGTCGAAGGCTTGACGCGCTGAGCATAAGGGCGCAAATCCTGATTGACGACCTTGACGAAGACTTCGCGCATAACGCCCTGCGCGGCCTGAAAATCGGCGGAGCCGTAGCGGGCGTTGTACTTTGTGCGCAGATTATCGGCGAGACTTTTCGCGCCGATTTTGTAGAGGCCGTCGCGGACAGTTTTGTAGGTGCTTAGGCGGAGATTGCCGCTGGATGACGGTTTCGGCGGAACCCCCGCTGCATCAGCGAGGGCGAATTTGACGAAGCGATCCGCGTAGTCTGCGCCGAGGACAAGGCCGATCCGTCCGCCGAAGGAATGCCCAATCAGAAAGACGCGATCCAGTTGGTGTGCATCGAGATAATCGACGACGAATTTCGCGTAGTCAGGTACTCCCCAGACGTTTGCAGGAGGCGCGCTTTCTCCAAAACCGGGCATATCAGGGATGTAAGCGGTGTAGCCGAGCGCAGACAGTTTTTCACCGAGCGGCTGCATCGTTTTGAGATTGACACCCCAGCCATGCAGCAGCAAAACGGGCGCACGGATTGCTGGATTCAACGAACCCGGCAAAATCAATTCGGCGGTTTTGATTCCGCTGATCGTGGCGACTGTGACTTCGGGCGGCATCATTCGATGGTGATTTTGGCGTTGATGGATTGCAGTTTCGCGAGCACGCCCGCGAAGGTATGGTCAATGACCTGTGCGTTGTCGATGACCGACTCGCCTTCGGCAACCAAAGCAGCAGCCAGCATCCCCAGACCTGCGCGCACGTCAGGCGAGTCCATGTAGATGCCGCGCAGCGGTGTTGGGCCGACGACAATCGCCCGGTGTGGATCGCAGAGGACAATCTGCGCGCCCATCGCCTTGAGCTTATCGACAAAGAGCAGCCGGTTGGCGAATAATTTCTCGTGGATCAATGATGTGCCGCGCGCCTGCGTCGCAATCACGGTGGCGACGGCAACCAGATCGGACGGGAAACCGGGCCAGGGCGCGGTCTCAATCGACGAATCGACATCTTCTTCGCGATTGGAGACGGTCAGCGTTTCGTGTTTGGGGACAAAGATCGCGGCTTCGTCAATGTCCAGCTGGATGCCGAGCCGCCAATATATTTTGGTGATGACACGCATGTCGGACATGCGAATGCCGTCGATCTGGATGCGTCCGCCGGACATCGCGGCAATTGCGGCGACGCTGGCGGCTTCGATGTGATCGGGGCCGACGGTCACATCTGCGCCGCCGAGTTCAGCGACGCCCGTGATGCACAGCACGTTTGAGCCGATCCCCTCAATCTGCGCGCCCATCGCGTTGAGCATGTGACCGAGTTCTTGAATGTGTGGCTCACAGGCGGCATTATGAACCGTCGTCTTGCTGCCGAGGCGTGTCGCCAGCATCATGACGAGCGCGGTCGCGGTGACGCTGGCCTGCGTTAGCACAATGTCTTTGCAATCCCACAACGATGATTTGAACTCGACGGCGCTGCCTGTGCTGACGATGTCGATGCCGAGATCGCGCAGGGCTTCGAGATGCGTACGAATGCGATTGATGGGGAAGTCGATTTCCAGACGAACGTGCTGACGGCGGATCAACATCGGCGCAACGAACAGGAGCGCGCCCACTGAGGCATCGGTATCGGCCTGCGAAAGGATGCGGCGCGTGACCTGTGCGCCTTCCAGATGCAGAGTATCCCCGTCCCAGGTTTGGGCTGCACCCAACTGCGCCGCGATTTCGAGCATGGCCTCCAGGCTGAGTGTGCGCGGCATGTTGCGCAGCGTGACAGGCGCTTCGGTCAGAAGTGCGGCAGCCAGCAGCGCCTGGGCAGCGTTGGCGTTGCCGGACGGTCGGTAGATTCCGCTGAGCGGCGCACGTCCTTCGACGTGAAGGGTCATCGGCATCAGTGAGTTCCTTGTCCTGCGAGCAAAACAGGTCGATTATAGCAGGATAAACCCAGAGACTAAAAGGATGGCGAATGCAGAACGAATATCTTCAGCGGATGATCGATTATCACTACTGGGCGCAAAACAAGCTGTGGGAGTGCGTGCTGCCGCTCAGCGACGAACAAATGGAATTTGACCCGCATTACTCACGCGGGTCGATCCACGCGCAGCTTGTTCATATGTATATTGTGGAATGGATGTGGTATCGCTGCTGTATTCACGACGTCCCCAAAACGCGCGAGGGCCTTAACCCATTGATTTGCAGACGCGCGATCAACTACGGGCAGCCTGGGCTGCGCTCGAACCGCTGCTGCGTGAGTTCGTGGCAACAGCGACGGATGAACAACTCAGCCGCTACGTCTTTCAACCGCTGATGGATCCGCCGCCCATGAGTACCACCTGGGAAGCGCTGAGCTACATCGTCACGCACGCGGCGGATCATCGGTCGCAAATTCTGCAACTGATTCACCAGCAGGGGGGCAAAACGGTGATGCAGGATTTCATTCGCTACGTCTGGGGGCTGGACGATCAGCCGAGCTAAGCCGACAAGTCCGCCAGCGCCAATGCAATCCGGGCTGCGACGCGGGCATTGTTGACGAGCAGGGCCGTGTTGGCGCTGCGCGATTCGCCATCGGTGAGTTCGGCGACGCGCGCCAGCACATAAGGCGATACTGCTTTACCGTGAACACCATCGGCTTCGGCTTCGTCGGTCGCCTGCTGAATGGCAGCTTCGGCGGTTGCTTGGGCGAGTTCGTGCTGCTGTGGCACGGGTACAGTGAACAACAGTCCATGTGTCATGCCAAGGCGCTGCGCGGCGGCGATGATCGGCGCGGCCTGTTCCGGCGTTTCGATGCAGGCGTCAATCGGCAGGCCGCTGCTGCGGCTGTAGAAGGCAGGCAGCGTGTCGGTGCCAATGCCGATGATCGGCACGCCCTGCGTTTCCAGCACTTCGAGCGTCAGCGGCAGGTCGAGGATCGATTTTGCGCCGGAGCACACGACTGCAACGGGCGTGCGACCGAGTTCGATGAGGTCGGCAGAGACATCGAAGGGATGACCTCGATGCACGCCGCCGATCCCGCCAGTCGCAAACACGTGAATCCCCGCCATGTGAGCGACAATCATCGTCCCGGCGACGGTGGTCGCGCCGTCTTCGCTGAGGCCGACCGCCAGCGCGAGGTCACGGCGGCTGCATTTGCGGACGTTCCTGGCTTTGCCGAGCGCCTCGACCTGATCCGCTGAGAGACCGACGGTAATCTGGCCTTTGAGAATGGCAATGGTCGCGGGAGTCGCGCCCGCATCGCGGACAGCGGCTTCCATCGCCAGCGCGGTTTCGACATTGGCGGGGTAGGGCAAGCCGTGTGTGATGAGCGTCGATTCGAGCGCGACGACGGCGCGTTTTTCGTTCAGCGCCGCTTCGACGGCAGGGGCAAGGGTGAGGTTGGAATTCATGAAAGTGTCCTGATTTGTCATATAGCGATCTATTCTACTGGATAGTTTTCGCCGCGACTATTGCCTGTCATGCTGCGAGCGGGTATAATGTAATTTGTTACAAATCATACAGGCGACGGGCGGCTCATGGCGATTGACAAGCAAAATAACCCGGAGAGGTTAGAATCACAGAAGCTCCACCGCCGTGCCGTTCGGCTGGAAATTCTTCTGCCCTTTGTGGGCGGACTGCTCCTGATCATTCTGCTGGTCGTGATTGCGGCAGTGGCTGGCAAAACGCCGACTTCGGGCGTTGCCAACACGATGCTGACCGTGCTGCTCCTCTGCCCGATGGCATTGTGTCTGCTGCCGATTTATCTGCTGCTGGTGATGGCGGTTTTCGGCATGAATCGGGTTTATGACCTGCTGGCAAAACCGCTGCGCCAATTGCAAGAACTTTCGCTTCAACTGCGCGACCGCACCTACAGCCTGTCTGATCGAGCGGCGCGCACGTCGATTAATCTGAATGCCCGATTCGCTCCACTGGACAGGCTGATTTTCAGCGTATTTGACCGTCCAAAGCCTAACGAGGATGATCCTGAATAATGAGCAATCTGATTCCGCAGCAAAATCAATCATCGAGCTGGAAAACGCAGACTTACATCATCGGGGCGGCGGCAGGCATTCTGTTCGGCCTGCTCTCGGCCTATCTGTATAACCGCGCCGCCAGCGACTACGGCCCGTCGGACGGGCAGAACCGCGTCCAGACGGGTGAGGTGCTGGGGCTGGGGCTGGCGCTGCTGGGAATTATCCGGCAGGTGACGGAAATGGGGCGTGGCCCGGAGCCGAAAAAAGGGCGGCGCAAGTAACGCAGTTCAGAAGCTCGAAGACCGATAGCAAGGAGTAGCCCTCATGTGTGGTCGATTCGTGCTGGTTGCCGATCCAAACGTGATTCAGCAGTCCTTCAATCTCGATCCGTCCGGCGTGATCAATTTTGCGCCGCGTTATAACATTGCGCCCACGCAGTATGTTCCCGTGATCACCAACGAGCAGCCGAAACAGCTTTCGCTGCTCAAATGGGGGTTAGTGCCCTCGTGGGCGAAGGAAGAAGCCATCGGCAACAAGATGATTAACGCACGTGCGGACGGTATCGCGGAGAAACCATCGTTCCGCAACGCCTTCAAGCGGCGGCGCTGCATCGTCCCGGCGAGCGGCTTCTATGAATGGCAAAAGGGCGAGGGCAAGACCAAGACGCCGATGTACATTCACCTGAAAAATCAGGAAGTGTTCGCGCTGGCGGGGTTGTGGGAAGTCTGGAACAGCCCGCATGGAGACGAGGTTCACAGCTTCACGATTATCACGACCGACGCCAACGAGTTCATGGCTCCGATTCACAATCGGATGCCGGTGATTCTGCATCCGTCGGATTACGATCTGTGGCTGGAGCCGAAGGAAGTCAAGGCGGATACGCTGCTGCCGCTGCTCAAGCCGTTTGAGGCGGACAAGATGACCGCCTACGAAGTCTCGCGGGCGGTGAATACGCCGTCGATTGACGAGCCGGATTTAATACAGCCTGTGGCGTAAACTGTCGGTTGAACAGGCGACAAAAGTCAATGATTGGGGCGCTCACTGGCGCTCCTTTTTATTTCTCGGTCAAGTTACACAAACGCAGTCTGCACAGGGAGAAGTCGCGGTGGCAAAGGGACAGATTGTGCTGCTGAACGGGGCATCGAGCGCGGGGAAAACGACCATCGCGCGGGCGCTGCAAAATCGCCTCGCTGAACCCTTTCTCTATATGAGCCTGGATATGTTCTTTCAGATGCTGCCGGGGCGCTATTTCAGCGTCAACCCACTGGCGACAGAGGACAGTGAACAGGGTTTTACGTGGCAGACGCATGAAGATGAACAGGGGACTTATCTTCAGGTGATTCCCGGTGTGTTTGGCAATCGGCTGATGCTGGAAGTGATGCATCACACGGTTGCGGCGAGCGCGGCGCAGGGCTTCAACCTGATCATTGACGATGTACTGCTCGAACGGCGTTGGCTGCTGGATTATCTGCGCGTACTGCGCGATTTCGAGGTGTGGTTCGTGCAGGTTTACTGCCCGCTGGAGGTGCTGGAGGCGCGAGAACGCGCGCGAGGGGATCGGACGGTGGGGCAGGCACGTGGACAGGCTATGCACATTCATCAGCATGGTGTTTACGACCTGACGGTGGATACCTCGCGGCTCAGCGTTCGGGAAGCGGTGGAGCAGGTTAAAGCGGCGCTTGGGCAGAAGCCGACGGCGTTTGATCAGTTGCGGGCAAGTCTACTTGATGACGCATGAAGATCAAGCCGGAGTGAGCAGTTCGGCGGCTTGATTTTCTGGCTGAAAATGAGGACGGCACCAGTCGTCCTCATTTTGATCGCGAAAGAATTGTCACGGCTGACTCGTCATTGTTTGCCGGAAATGCTTTCATGAAAGGAAGTAAATCATGGCGGACGTGGCATTGTCCACTTTAGAGGAGTCTGGAGCGCTCACTGGAAAATGGCGCACCCTGCTGATTTTGGCGTTGGCGGAACTGCTGGCGATGGCGGTCTGGTTTTCGGCGTCGGCAGTCGTGCCAGCGCTGACGCAAAGCTGGCAGCTTGATCCGTCCGGGCAGTCATGGCTGACGATTTCGGTGCAGATTGGCTTTGTGGTTGGCGCGTTCGGGTCGTCGGTGCTGACGCTGGCGGATCGCATCGCGCCGCAGCGCTTATTCGCGATTTCTGCGCTGCTGGCAGCGGGGGCGACTGCCCTGATCCCGGCAGCGGCGACTGGGCTACCTGCCGCGCTTGTCCTGCGCTTTCTCACGGGGATTTTCCTGGCAGGCGTATATCCGGTCGGCATGAAGATTATGTCAACCTGGACGAAGGCGGATCGCGGACTGGGGATCGGCCTGCTGGTTGGCGCTCTGGTGCTTGGCTCGGCGGCTCCGCATGTGATCAATGCGCTCGGTGGCGTTGGGGCGTGGCAGCCCGTGTTGTACTTTGCCGCTGGTCTGGCGCTGGTCGGGAGTATTCTGGGGGCTTTGTTCGTGCAGGAGGGACCCTACCGTTCGCCGTCGCCGCCCTTCAACCTGCGCTATATCCGCACCATCTTGCGCGAACGCGATGTGATGCTGGCGAATGTTGGCTATCTCGGTCATATGTGGGAACTTTACGCCATGTGGACGTGGATTCCTGCCTTCCTGCTGGCAAGTTTTGCGGCGGCAGGCGTCGAGAAACAGTGGGCGAGTCTGGCGGCGTTCGCGGTGATTGGCGTCGGCAGCGCCGGGAGTATTCTGGCGGGAAAGCTGGCGGATCGCTTTGGGCGGACGCGGATCACGATTGTCTCGATGGCCGTCAGCGGTGCGTGTTCACTGCTGATTGGACAGTTGTTCGGTGCAAGTCCGCTGCTGGTGACGGCGGCTGCGCTCGTCTGGGGATTCGCCGTCGTGGCGGACTCGGCGCAGTTTTCGGCGAGCGTGAGCGAACTTGTGGACAAGCGCTACATGGGCACAGCGCTGACGCTGCAAACGAGCATGGGCTTTCTGCTGACGCTGGTGACCATTCGCTCGCTGCCCGCGATTCAGGCGCTGGTCGGCTGGCAATGGGCGTTCGCGTTTCTGGCGCTGGGGCCGATGGTCGGCGTGTGGGCGATGAACACGCTGCTGTGCTCTCCCGCGAAAGCCAAACTCGCAGGCGGGAAGGGGTAAACGCGCTTCGCGAGTGATGAATTAGCTGTCGATTGACGAGCCTGATCTGATTCAGCTAGTGGCGTAAGCCTTCAGTGTGTCGATTTTTCATCGCCGAACGCACTGTGTTTTTCTTTTAGCGCAGCGATGATTTGTGGGCCTTCGTCGAAGGCCCACATTGCATCTTCTTTGCTTACCTCTGCTCCATGAACGGCTTGATTCAGCAATCTAACCAATTTCTCAAGGACCCTTCCCTGTTCTCTTGAAATAATACCAACCTTTGATAGCTGAGGTATCATTTCATAAATTGTCAAAGGCATACCTCGTGAGCTAGTAATTCCTTGCCCAGAGATAATTGTGCGTAACTCTTTTTCTATCTCTATTCGTAATCCTGCAAGTGCTAATGTTGGATCTTGGTCTGCGATTTGCAAGTAAGAAGGTTTTGAATCATCTGGTTTAGGCTCAGCTTTCAAATCAACTTTATCTATTTGCTCCCTAATATCATTAAGTTGTTTGGCGAATGTGAATTTGGCATCTCCAAGTTCAATCGAATCGAAGTACCTTGAAAAATTGGAGCCGAACCAAAGCAGTACAATAATGCCGAACACAACAACATCGGTTATATCGATAGAAACAATCTTGAAAATGTGAAGAAAAACAATCAATATTAAAATAATAGTTATTACGAATCGCACAAATAACGCCATGAATCTGGTAACATGTATTCTTCTTATGTTCATAAATGTTTCGCTCGAATTTTCACCTGGTTTTAGGTGATAAGATAGTATTTTACTACTCGCTCCCATCGAGTTCATCGTCGAGATCGGGGATGGTTCCGCTGGAGGTAGGCGCGTTCATCTTGCGATCAATCAAGTCCTTGAACGGGTCTTGCCCCTGCTTGATCAGCACATCGCGGTTGCGCGCACCGGGCTGCTGCGGCCCGACGACGCCAAGCTGTTCGAGCAGGTCCATCATGCGGGCGGCACGCGGATAACCGAGACCAAGCCGCCGCTGAATCAGCGAGGCGGAGGCTTCCTGCTCGGCGATGACCAACTCAATTGCCTGTTCGAGCATGGGATCGGTTTCCGAGAGGAATTCGCGCCGGGTCAGGCCGCGCTGCCAGGGTGCGCTGACGTGCTCGGTATTGATGCCCTGCGCTTCAGCCCACGTTTTCCAGTGATGGACAATCAGGCGCACCTCATCGTCGGAGACGAAGCAGCCTTGCAAGCGGCGCGGAGCCATCGCGTCGGCGGCCTGATAGAGCATGTCGCCGCGCCCCATCAGCGTTTCCGCGCCGATGCTGTCGAGAATGACGCGCGAGTCCGTCCCTGACGCGACCGCAAAGGCGATGCGCGAAGGGAAATTTGCCTTGATCAAGCCCGTGATGACATCGACGCTGGGGCGCTGCGTGGCAACAATCAGGTGCATCCCGACGGCGCGCGCCATCTGCGCGAGGCGGGTGATGGTCTTCTCGGTTTCGTCGGGGTGCGTCATCATCAGGTCGCCCACTTCGTCAATCATGATGACGATGTAGGGCAGGTACTCGTCACGGCGGCGGCGACCGAGGCGGGCGTTGTAGATTTCGATGTTGCGAGCGGCGTTTTCTTCGAGCAGCTTGTAACGCCGATCCATCTCACGGGTACACCAGCGCAGCACGCCGATAATGCGCTCCGGGTCGGTTTCGACGGGGCCGAGCAGATGAGGCAGGCCGTTATAGCGGCTTAACTCGACCATTTTCGGGTCGAGCATGACCAGCTTAATGGCATCGGGTGTGTTTTCGAGAACGAGCGCTGCTGCCATCGCCGCGATACAGACCGATTTGCCCGATCCGGTCGTTCCGGCAATCAGGAGATGCGGCATCTGCGACAGATCGATGCCGACCGGATCGCCCGCCACGTCGCGCCCCAACGGGATCATGAGCGGCGATTTTTTCTTGGCAGCCTGATCGTAATAGCCTTTGCTCTCGTAGACGGAACGCAGCGCGACCACACTCGGATTGCGGTTTGGCACTTCGATGCCGATATAGTTGTGACCGGGGACAGGCGTTTCGAGGCGGAGACGCTTGGCCGACAGCGAGAGCGCCAGGTCGCTTGACAGCGATGCGATTTTGCTGATGCGCGTGCGGCTGAAGCTCGATTCACCGGCGTCGTCGGTCTTTTCGCGGAACGGCTGCACCGCGTACTGGGTGACGGTGGGGCCAACACGCACATCGACCACGTCTACGTCGATGTCAAATTCGAGGAGCGTGTTTTCGATCAGCAGGACGTTGGTGTTGATTTCCTGTTCGTTGGGCAGCACCAGATCGGTGTCGATCAGCAGGTTGAGGGTCGGCAGGGTGGTGTCGCGCTTGGCGATTTGCTTGGGTTCCTTCATCCCGGCGACGGTGAAATAGCGCTTCAGCCGACCGTCGGGACGTTCGACCATCTGCGGCGCGCCCTTACGCGCGCTCTGGACGACGCCAATCACGTTTTCGGTGCGCCTGAAAAGCGGATGTTCTGAAGCGTCAATGGGCAGGTCTTCGCTCTCGATACTGGCTTCGGCGGGCGTCGCACCGGGGCGCATCGAAGGCGGCATGTTGTCGAAATCGGGACGAATGTGCATGATCGAGTGGGCTTTAACGCGCTGAGCATCGATGACGCTGACTTTTTGCAGCGACGGCGCGCCGCTGGCGTCGATCACGACGGTGGTTTGCAATTTTTCATCGAGCGAGATGCGCTCGGCTTTGGGGCGCGGCGCAGGTTTATAGCGCAGCGCGTAATCATTCAGGCTGCTGCTGGCCTGGCTGAGCCAGCGCGCGATATGTTCGCGCCGGACGCCGAGCACGACCGCGACGCTGATCACGAAAACGATGGCGAAAAAAATCAGCGCGACTGTGGAGCCGAAGAGACCGCTCACGAACGAACTGAGCGCCCAGCCCACCTGACCGCCGCCTTTACCCGCGCGCGCCAGATTGCGCAGCTCAGGGTCGCCAGCAGTGAGGTGCATGAGCGCCAGCAGCGAAAGAAAACCGATCTCGATGGAGAGAATGCGCCGCGTTGGAAAGCGAATGACGATGCCGAGCTTGGGCAGCAGAATAATCACGCCGAGGCCAAAAATCCCGGCGCAGACAATCGCACTGCCGTAGCCGAACAGTCCGGTCAGCGCTTTCGACCAGGCTGCCGAGATGGTCGCGTCACCGGAGACATTGAGCAGCGACAGGAATGACACAACACTGAAGACAATCAGGACAATCGCAGCGATTTCATCGCCCCAGGGGGGCAAGGTGTCGAGCAGCGAATCCCAGCGCTCCGGTTTGACGGTATAGCGTTCGGTGGGTTTCGGTTCGACGGGTTTTTTATTTTTTGCCTGTGGTTTACGCTGCGCCACACGTCCCTCTTAGCTATTCGTCGTGAATGGTTCGCTGGTGACGCTTGCTGCCAGCAAACCATTCACTGCCTGATGATTGAAAACAAGTTATTTCAGAATTTGTAAGTGGCGATGCACGACCTCAGGTTGGTTCGCGCAGGCTTAGTCCCAGGCGGCGCGCATGACCATCGATGCTGAGGATGCGCGCGCTGACCTGCTGGCCTTCCGAGACGACGTTGCGCGGATGCAGGAAATGGCCTTCCGCCAGTTCTGAAACGTGGATCAGCCCCTCTAGCCCTTCTTCGATGCGGGCAAAGGCTCCGAAATCGACGACATTGGTGATCACGCCTTCAACCATCTCGCCAATCTGATAGCGCTGCTGAACGGTCTCCCACGGATCAGGATGCAGGCGTTTCAGGCTGAGCGCGATGCGTCCGGCATCACGGTTGACTTCGAGAACGTAGGCTCTAACCTCCGCGCCTCGTTCGAGAATTTCAGCCGGATGACCGACGCGTCCCCAGCTCAGTTCGCTGATGTGGATCAGCCCCTCCAGACCGCCGAGATCGACAAACGCGCCGAAATCGCACAGGTTGGTGACGACGCCTTCGACGTAGTCGCCAGAGCGCAGCCGGGTCAGAATGTCGGCACGTTCACCAGGCTGAGCCTGTGCAGCGCGCTCGGAGAGAATCAGGCGATTCTGTTCTTCGCTCAATTCGATTACGCGCAGCACCATTGACGTGCCGATGCGTGACATCAACATGCGCTTGCGCGTGAAATCGTTCGACGTGGACGGAAAATCGACCAACTGGCTCGCTGGAACAAAACCGCGCAGTGAACGCCATTCGACCAGCAAGCCACCCCGGTTGTAACCGATGGCCTGAAGTTCCACGACCTCGTCGTTCTCCATAATCCGCTGAATTTCGATCCAGTCTGACTGCGCGGCTGGTTCGCTCTGCTGCTGAATCACCTCATCCGGCATTTCATCGTCGGCTTCGGTGTCCCCTGTGTGTGCCTGCTCTGGCGGTACAGGCTCTGCAAATTCCCCCTCGCGCAGAAGTGCCGCCCAATACCCCTCATCCAGTGGCGGAGGCGGCGTATGTTCGCGCCGCTGCACATTCGTAGTCATTCCCCATCCCTCTACGAATTACGATAAACAAGATTTTTTAGCCGAGACCCCACGATTAGTATATCACTACGCCCCAGAATTACACAAGCAGTTTCGGGGAACGGGCGTTCTGTTTTTGAAGCGCATTGTACTCTCTGCTGCGTCGATAGGTGAGGCTTATTTTTCGGGCTGCGACGGGGTGTTGCTGTCAAATCCTTCGCTTTCCATACCCCACAGGGTATCGGCGACGGCGTTGACGGCGACACGCTGCTTGCGATAGAGGTCGGGTTCGCTCAGTGCGAGGCGCTGGGCGACATCGCGGATTTTGGCTTTCTGAAGAAAACGCAGATCGAGGATGTTATAGAGCGTCCATTCGGGGCTGAGCAGCTTGCGTTCGCCTTCGGGCTTCTGCTGTTCGATGGCCTTGACCAGCACGGCGCGCAGGGCGCGGGGTGGATTGTTGTCGTTTTCAGGGAGCGCTTCCTGAACAATGTGCAGTTCAAGCAGGCGGCTGTTGGTCAGGCCGGGGCCGCCCCAGAAATGCTTGAGCGCTGACCAGACCTGTTCCTTGAACTGTTCGGACTCGACTTCCGGGGTGGGTGTGCCTTGCGCGGTATTCACGTCGCGGCGCGGCAGGTATTCGAGTTCGGCGGCGCTGCTGCGCGTGATGTTGATCTGGGGCAGCAGCCCTTCGAGCGCCGCGAAGATTTCGCCTTGCAGGGTGATGTCGTCGAGCGCCTGCGCGGCGCGATGTGTGAAGGTTTCGAGCATGTGGAGTTCGTCGGGCATCAGGTCAAGTTCGCCGGAGCGCGCCTGAATGCCCATGAAACCAATCGGCGTGGCTTTGCCGTTGGCTCCGCGATGCCTGCCGTAGAGCGGCATGATCCAGTAGGTTTGCCACTGCTCGATGTGGTGATCATGCTCATCGTGATCGAGCAGTTTGAGCAGTGTGGGACGTTCTTCATTCAGGAGCGTCGCAGTCGGACGAATAGACCCTGCGAAGCTGATTAATTCGGTCGAGACCTCGTTGAGCGAGGCGACAAAGGCGCTGTTGACGCGCAGATAATCGCAGGTGGAGGAAAGGATCGCTTCGAGGAGTTGCAGCAGGTCGCCCCGTGCCAGCAGACGTTCGCTCAGCGTGCCGAGCTTTTCAAGCTGGTCGGCTTCTTCCCCATTGTAGACGAGCCGTCGCTCCAGGTAGGGGAGCGCCAGCGCGACTGTCCACTGCCACAGAAGAATCACCGCGACGACGGCAAACGGCATGAAACTCTGCCCCAACAGGCCGAAAATGCGCGAGGTTGGTGTGATAAAAACAATCGCCACCAGCGCCAGCAGTCCGGTCGCGGGGCCGCGCAGGACAAAGCGCAGCAGTTCGGTCTTGACGACGCGGTCGGGGATGCGCGAACCGAAAAATGAAAGCGGGTAGGCCAGAAAGAGCAGCATGAAGATGACGACGACGTTGGTCAGGTTGACCAGAAACAACCCCAGCAGGGTGTATTCCTGACCTGGCCCCAGCAGCACCGAAAATGGAAAAATGCCGAAGGCAGGCGTCAGCATGGCGACTTGGAGATAGCCCATGCGACGGCGCGTATCGCGCGTCAGGCAGCGGCTGCGGGCGCGCTGGACATTCAGGAAGGCAACGCCGGTCGCGATCAGAAAGAAAATCACGTAGATCCAGAAAGCGGGCGCGGCGCGCAAACTAACGTAGACACCGTTATTGAAATAGATTGGGTCAACGATTTCCGGCGTGACGAGCAGATCAGTGAACGCCGCCAGCAGCAGAAAAACAGCGCTGATCAGATAGAGGATGCGGATCACACGGCGGCGGCGACCACGCGAAGGCAGGCCGGTCGTCGCCAGCAGTGCGTCAGACAGATGGAACATGGCGGCTGGCATGAAGGCGATGCCCAACCACTGCAAACGCAGCGTGGCGATATAGGTTCCGACGCCGGGGCCAAGCGAGAGAAATACGTCACAGATGTAGGCAGCCGTCAGGCAGCCGAGCAAAATCGCGGAGGTGCGGGCAATACGGTCACGCAGGTTACGCGTGAGGTTGTAGAGCAGGATCGAAGCGGCGACGACGACAATCGCCGCTGCCAGCGTCTCGTTGATCAGATCGAGAAATGAAGCAATCGCCGCGTCCATGCTTTAGCGCACTGACTGGCTGAAGAAAACCGCAATATCCCGGTTGGGGAAATAGCGGTCATTGAAACCGCAAAAGCTGAAACCTGCTCCCTCGCAGAAACGAATGGCGGGGTAATTCTTGGTTTGCGTTTCGATCATCAGGCTGGTGAGATCATGCTCACGCGCCCATAACCCGGCGATTTTGGTCAGGCGTGTGGCGATCTGGTGACGGCGATAGGTGCGTGAGACGACAATATCCTGGACTAAGCCGATGCGATAGGCATGGTCGCCGCGCATCGAAAGATAGCCGATAACTTCGGGTTCTTCGTCGCGGGTGGTGGCAACCAGAAAACACTGCTCCGGCGCGATTACGGCACGGAGTCGTTCTTCACTCGATGGGTAGCTGATTTGGAGGGCGCGCGGCAGGCGCTCGGTCTTGAAGTCGATGCGCCAGCCTTCATCGTGGTTGACCTGCATCTGCCAGACGTAATCGGTCTCGTAACCGTGATCAAGGAGCAGGCAGTCAGGAATGTCAGTGGACAGTCCGTCGCGGATGACAAAATTTACAGTCGATGACATGGCAGATCAGGCGAGGTAAGCGTCGCCAAACGTCCCGCTGATGTCAATTTCGATCAGAGAGCGCTGGCCTTCAGCATCGCGAGCGAAATAAACGCCATCTTCCTGCTTATCAAAGCGGGTTTCGTCAGCGTGAACGCGAAACATGACGGAGCCGGAGGTTTTCACCTGAACGCGATAACCGGGCGGCACAATGATGTGGATATTTCCCAATGCCGAGCGCACATAGAGCGGTTCGAAGGCTTCTTCCGGGCAGACGAGGCGCACGTCACCAAATCCCGTCGCAATAACGGCGCGCTGCATGACCATGCCTGTCAGATCAAGCTGCACCTGACCGAGACTGGTCGTCACGAACAGGCTCCAGGGCAGGTCACGGGTGAGCGCGACACGCCAATCAGCAAACGAGAGCCAGGGCGTCGCCGCGCGATCCATCTTCAGGTTGGCATGGGTGTCCTGCACGTCAAGCGAGGGGCGGGAATTGGCGGCGTATTGTCCGGCGATTAAGCGGCCTTCGCGCTGCAAGGCGTAAGCGTGGACGTCGATTTCGCCAGCGCTGATTTCGAGTGCCGCTGATTCGACACTGCCGCGCGTGATTCCGAACGAACGCGCTTCGGCGCTCGGCACGAAATCACCGCGCAGCAGAATCACGCCGCCGATAACGACCAGCAGCAGCGGCCACAACGCACCTGCGTTGAAGCCGCTGAGCAGGAGAAAATTATTGAGTAGGAGGACGATCCCAAGCGCGGTGAGCGCCAGTGACCAGAGCAGCAGACCGCGCGTCGCACGCACCGACGTTACTCCTCGTATAGATAATCACGAAGGATAACGTTCGCGGACGATTGGCGCAAGCGATTGAGCGCCTGTGCTTCAAGCTGGCGGACGCGCTCGCGGGTGACGCCGATGGCCTGCCCAACTTCTTCGAGTGTGTAGACACGCCCGTCTTCGAGACCGTAACGCAGGCGCAAAATCTGCGCTTCACGCGGCGGCAGTCGATCCAGCGCGCCCTTCAACTGCTCGTGGAGCAGGTTGGTCGCTACTTCTTCGGCGGGGGCGGGGCTGTTGACGTCTTCGACGAAATCGCCAAAGGTGCTGTCGCCTTCGTCATCAATCGGCGTTTCCAGGCTGACCGGGCGGCGCGCAATTTCGAGCAGGTTCTCGACCTTGTCGGGCGTGGTTTCCATGCCGATGGCGAGTTCATCCATCGTTGGTTCACGTCCTAAATCCTGAGTCAGACGCATCTGCACACGGCGCATCCGGTTGAGCTGGTCGCCCATGTGAACCGGCACGCGGATCGTGCGGCCCTGATCGGCGACGGCGCGGCTGACAGCCTGTCGAATCCACCAGGTCGCGTAGGTGCTGAATTTGTGACCGCGACGATACTCGAACTTGTTGGTCGCGCGGATCAGGCCGATGTTGCCTTCCTGAATCAGGTCAAGGAAGGGAACGCCGCGCCCGATGTACTTCTTCGCCACGCTGATGACCAGACGGGCATTGGCACGGATCAGGTGCGTCTGCGCCAGTTCGCCATCGTAGATGGTATCGCGCAAGGTATACACATCGTCCAATGGCAGCAATTCGCCCTGGCTTTCGAGCAGCACACGGGCTTCTTCCGCTGCTTCCATGCGCTTCGCCAGCGAAACTTCTTCTTCCGCCTTCAAGAGCGGAACACGCCCGGCTTCCTTCAGGTACAGACCAACGACGTCGTCGCTGTCGAGCGCCTGCTGATAACCGGCATCTTCAATCAGTTCGTCGTTGAGCATCCAGGCAAAGTCAACGTCCTCATCTTCGACCATTTCCGCGTCAAACTCGGCGTCAACATCGCGAGGAGAGGAATCAAACAGCGTTTCGTTGTGCTCCCCGTGGGACACCACTTCGACGCCTGCGTCGAGCAGTTCGTCCATGAGGTCGTCCAGGAGCGCAATATCGCGTTCGGCATCCGGGAAAACAGCCAGAATGTCATCATAGCTGATATTCCCCGTCCGACGCGCTTTTTCAACTAGCTGATTACGGAGTTCGTCCTTGTTCATCACTGCAAGCATACGCTTATACACCACACATT
>DAOUCB010000091.1:0-68121 GCA_034432495.1 Anaerolineae bacterium
AAGGACATTTTTCCGCGCTACAAGACGATGCGCGGCTATTACGCACTGCGCAAGGGCGGCTGGGACACGCAGGGCCTGCCAGTCGAACTCGCTATCGAGAAGGAACTCGGTTTCAAGCACAAGCGTGACATCGAGGACTACGGCGTTGCGGCCTTCAACGAGAAATGCCGCGCCAGCGTGCTGCGCAACATCGGTGCGTGGGAACGTTTCACCGAGCGCATTGCGTACTGGACAGATCTCGATAATCCTTATGTGACTTTCACCAACGACTTTATCGAAAGCGAATGGTGGATCCTCAAGCAGTTCTGGGAGAAAGACCTGCTCTATAAGGGATTGAAGGTTGTTCCTTACTGCGCGCGCTGTGGCACGCCGCTGAGCAGTCATGAAGTTGCGCTCGGCTACCAGGATGTACAAGACCCCAGTGTTTTCGTACGTTTCCCGCTGCGCGATAAGCCCGGTGTTTATTTTCTGGTCTGGACGACGACGCCCTGGACGCTTCCAGCGAATGTCGCGCTGGCGGTTGGTGAAAAGGTCGATTATGTCCAGGTCGAAGGTCCCGTCCCGAACGGCGAAGGCACCGAACAGTTAATCCTGGCGGCAGATTTGCTCAAGAGCGCGCTGACTCACCCTGAAGAATACAGAGTGGTCAAGCGCTACAAGGGTAAAGACCTGCTTGGCATGAGCTACAACCCGCTCTATACCTACCTGCCGGTCGAGGGCAAGTATGCCTACGTCGTCGCGGGTGATTTTGTCAGCACCGAAGATGGCTCCGGGATCGTTCACATTGCTCCGGCGTTTGGCGTTGATGACATGAATGTCGCGCAGGCCAACAAGCTGCCTGTGTTGCAAACCGTTAACGCCGAAGGCGCGTTTATCGACGCCGTGACCGATTGGCGCGGGACGTGGGTCAAGGATGCCGACCCCGAAATCACGCGTGACCTGCGCAAGCGCGGCCTGCTTTACAAGTCAGAGCGGCACGAACATACCTATCCCTTCTGCTGGCGCTGCGGCACGCCGCTGATCTATTTCGCGCGCGATTCATGGTTCCTGCGAACGACGGCTTATCGCGACAAGATGATCGAATTGAACCAGACGATCAACTGGGTGCCAGAGCATGTCAAGGATGGGCGTTTCGGCAACTGGTTAGCGGATCTCAAGGACTGGGCGCTCGGTCGTGAACGTTACTGGGGGACGCCGCTGCCCATCTGGGTCGATGATCGCACGGGCGAAATGATGTGCATCGGCAGCGTCGCGGAACTGAGCCAGTTGTCTGGACGTGACCTGACAGAACTTGATTTGCACCGTCCGTATGTGGATGACATCGGCTTCCCGAACCCGAAAGGGACGGGCGGGGTGATGCGTCGCGTGCCGGAAGTAATCGACGTGTGGTTCGACAGCGGTTCGATGCCGCTGTCGCAGTGGGGCTATCCCGCTCACAATCAGGAAATGTTCGCGGAGCAGTATCCGGCGGACTACATCTGCGAAGCGGTTGATCAGACACGCGGGTGGTTCTATACGCTGCACGCCATCAGCACGATGCTGAACGAGCAGGTGGCCTACAAGAATGTGATCTGCCTGGGTTTAATCCTCGACGGCGAGGGGCAGAAGATGTCCAAGAGCCGGGGCAACATCGTTGACCCCTGGGACGTCCTCAACGCGCACGGGGCGGACGCTTTCCGCTGGTATCTGTTCACGTCGGGGCCTCCCGGTGAGCCGCGCCGCTTCTCGAAGGATTTGGTCGGCGAAGTCGTCAGCAAGGTTTGGCTGACGTTGTGGAATACCTACAGCTTCTTCGTGACCTATGCCAATATCGACCAGTGGTCGCCGAACAGCGTGATCCCGCCGGTGAGCGAACGCGATGAAATGGATCGCTTCGTTTTGGCTGAACTGAATCAACTGGTCAAACAGGTGACGGAGTCGTTAGACAGTTACGACGTCCCCGGCGCAACCCGTCCGGTGCAGGCGTTCATCGAAATGCTGAGCAACTGGTACGTGCGTCTGAGCCGCCGCCGCTTCTGGAAGAGTGAGAGCGACACCGACAAGCTGAGCGCCTACGCGACGCTTTACGAGTGCCTGACGACCGTCGCCAAGCTGATCGCGCCGACCATGCCATTTGTCGCGGACTCACTTTATCGCAACCTGGTTGCGGACAACGACAGTAATGTGGCTCCGAGCGTGCATCTGGCGCTGTGGCCGGAATATGACGAGGCGTTGATCGACAAGGCGCTGATCGATGATATGCGGGCTGTTCAACGGTTGGTGAGCCTGGGGCGCGCCGCTCGTGAGACGGTCAAGCTGGGCATCCGGCAGCCGCTGGCACGGGCGCGCTTCGCCGTGCGAGAGCCGAAAGAGGCCGCAACCGTCAAGCGCCACGCTGACCTGATCGCCGCCGAATTGAACGTCAAGGAAATCACGGTGCTGGACAACGCCGCCAACGTGGTTAAGTACAAGCTGAATCCGCTGCCGAGCGCGTTGGGGAAGAAGTTTGGCAAGGACTTCCCGCGTGTGCAGAAAGCGCTGCGCGAAGGCGCGCCGGAAGACGTGCGACGCTGGGCGGAAACGCTGGCGAGCGGTGAAAACATCAGTGTGACGCTCGATGGTCAAGTGTTCGAGGCGACTCCGGCAGAAGTTCAGGTGCTGCGTGAAGCGGGCGAGGGCTACGCGGTCGCGGAAGATGGCGGCTATCTGGTGGCGCTCGACACGACATTGAGCGAAGAACTGCTGCGCGAAGGACTGGCGCGTGAAGTCGTGCGCCGGGTGCAGTCGCTCCGTAAGGACGCCGATTTCGAACTGAACGACCGGATTGTCCTGAAGTATCAGGTCAGCGACAAACTCGGTCAGGCGATTCAGCAGTTCGCCGATTATATCGGCGGCGAAACGCTGGCGACGCTTGAAGTCGGCGAACCCGGTGACGGCTTCCACAGTGAAAAATTTGACATCGACGGTGAGTCGCTGTTGGTGGGCGTGAAGCGCATCTAAACGTTTCACTAGCCAAGTGTGACAAACAGAGCAGGCGCAATTTTTGGCCTGCTCTGTTTTATTTTGTCGTGAATGGATAGAATACTTAGCGAAAGATGACAAAAAGCTGCGCTGCCCGTTGTGAGAAATCGTTATAACCGAGGGAGTCGTTTGGTGAATATAATCAAAAAACACTTGGAACATGAGCACACAAGCGACCATATGTCAGAAAATCACAGCGCGACCATTCAAGCCCTTCTGCAATTTGCGCTGCCCCTCGGTACGCAGCTTGTCTCTGGTATGCCGGAGACATTGATCACATGGTCAGTCATGGTGCAGGCACAGCCGCCCGCTTTCCCCGATGTCTATGGCGGTGAACTGGCGCTGGTGTCGATGGATGTGCTGCGTTCTTACGACAGCCGCCTTACGCTATCGGATGTCGTGCGCGGACTGGCAGGCGTTGGTGTCTGCGCGGTTGCGGCGAATATTGATAATTCCAGCGCGGCGGTGGCGGTTGCGACGGAGTGCAACGTCGCGCTGCTGGCGCTGCCCGAAGACAGCAGTATGCCGCGCATCGAGCGCGCGGTGAATACCTTTATCGTCAACCAGAAGGCGCAGATGGCGCAGCGGGCGATGGAAATTCAGCGCCAACTGACGCGCCTCGCCGCCGAAAACCGCGATCTCAACAGCTTATTGCAAATTCTGGCGCGTGCCACTGCCAAGCCGATTGTCGTTCACGACGATGCGGGGGTGCTGATGGCGCAGGTCTACCCAAACGTCGCGCGGCGCAGCGGACGCTCGCTGATGCAAAGTTTGCCCTATGGTTCGTTTCAGAACTGGCTGGGACGGGAAGCGCCCAGCGGCGAAGGCGTGATTGTGCCCAGCCCGCTTGGTCACACGACGGTGTTGAAAGTCGAAAAGCGGGTTGCAGGCTATCTCTCCCTGGTAGACAGCCACGATGCCCTTGAAGATTTCGACCGGATGGTGCTGAGCTACGGCGCGGACGTCTGCGCGATTGAACTGGCGAAAAACCGCGCGATTGCTTTCGCGGTCGAGCAGGCACGCGGCGACTGGGTGCAAATGTGGCTGAGCGGCACGCCTGCCGACGACGATCTGATGTCCACTCGCGCCCAGCAGGCCGGTTTCAGCCCGGAAACGACCTATCTGGTGGTCGTCTTTCGAGCGACGACCGAGCAAAGCACCGGGCTGCCGCTCGAATCGCTGATTCCGCTGGTGCGCGACGATATGGTGCGGCGGCAGGTCGCGGGAGCGGTCGGGCAGTACGTCGATGTGATTGTGGCGCTCTATCCGCTGGAAAATGCGACGCAGACCCTGCGGGTGCGCCAATTGGTCGAGGATGTGCGTGGTCAACTGGCGACGCGCAGCCCCAGCGGATTGGTCGCAGCAGGTATCAGCCGCCCCGCCAGCGGCTTATCGGCGCTGCGTGAAGCTTATCGCGAAGCGAAGGACGCCGTGAGCATTTCGAACGAACTTGGCGACCGCGAACAGACGACGTTTTACGGCGACCTCAAGTTGTTTCAACTGCTGCTGGCGCTCAAGGAACGTAACCTTGAGCAGATGCGCCGCTTCTACTTCGACACGCTTGGCCCGCTGGTCGAACATGACGACCGCAAGCAGGGCGATTTGATTCGCACGCTGAGCGGTTTCTTCGAAGCGAACGGGAATCTCGCCAAAGCGGCGACCGATCTCAACGTGCATCGCAACACGCTGGTTTATCGTCTGGAGCGGATTAGTGAGCTGACCGGACTGAATTTGGAAGACCCGGAAAACCGCCTGATTCTGCATTTGGCGCTGAAAATTCAGCGCGTTTTGGCTACTTTACCGACGTAATGGTAGAAAGTGTAAATTTTCCCCTCAAATAACTAGCATAAAATTTAATAATTGTGGTAGAATAACTCCTTGTATAGCGAAACATATTTTGATCGCTTATATACAAAGGGGTTTCAAGATGAGCGTCGAATTTTATGATGTCAAGACTCGGCAAAAGGTCAAGATCGAAGACAAGCAAGTCATGAAGACGACCTTCACCACCAAGAACGGCCAGACGCGATACGGTCTTCGCGGTAAAACCGCTGATGGTCGGATGCTGACCAAGTTTGTCAGCAAAGCCGACTGGGACAAGGGCAAATACGCCCTCGAAAAGAAGTAGTTCAATCAAGAACCCGCGCCACCACTGGCGCGGGTTCTTTTTTAGGCGAAAACCTGGCGCACGGTCACGTTGATGCGACCGGGTTGCTGGAGCTTCAGTTCAGGCGGCGCAGTGCCACCCACAATCCGCTTGACGCCGTGATACACCAGCCGATGTTCCTCTGCCATGATCAGGACATCCCCTGATTGCAGCACAATATTGTGTTTCCGATCCGTCCGTTCCAGCCCGCCAATCGTGAAGATGCAGTCGTCACCGAGGCTGATGCTGATCACGGGTGCGAGGCACTGCTCCGTTTTGTCCTGATGTAACCCTAAGCTGCCATCCGCGCCATACCAGTTGATCAAGGCGCTTTCAGGCCGGATTGTGAGTCCATAACGCGCGGCGGTTTCGACTGCGATACGATGCATAATTTCGGGCATCGGCGGAAAAGCTGTCTGGGTTTGCGGATGGTTTGTCTCATAACGATAGCCTTTGCGGTCGCTCATCCAGCCATAACGTCCCGCAGAAGTACACAAATAACGAAATTTTGCCCCGCTAGGCATGGTTTTCTGAAAGAGCGGAGCCTGCCGTACCACTGCGCGACAGGCTTCCAGCAGGTCACGCTGGTCGTCCAGCGTGAGATGTTGTGCAACTTCAATCACGATGCCATTACTCCAAATGTCTGCTTCTGTGCCTACATGACACTCAGGGATAGCTTTGTGCAGATTTACAGCCAGCGCTTGAGGATTGTGGCGAGCGTGCCATCGTCGATAATGCTTTGCAGCGCCTGATTGACGGCAGCACTGATTTCGGGGCGGCGGCTTTGCGTGGCAATCGCGTAAAGGTTATCGGTGACCTGATTCAACCTGGGCTGCCAATCGGGATGGTCGCGTAGATAAAGGTGCGCGCTGACGGCATCGACCAACGCGGCGTCGCTGTCGCCCAAGCGCGCGGCGTCGAGGGCGTAGCGTGCCAGTTCATAGGGGCGCGTCTCGAAGGGCAAAATTCGCCGCAGCCAGGTGCGCGCCTGCGTATCCGCTTCCGAGCCGAATTCATACGCCAGGCTGTGACCGGGCAAATCTTCCATCCGTGTCAGTCCCTTGTCGCTGACCAGCACCAGCCCGGCGTTGAAATAGGGCTGTGAATAATGCACATCATTCAGGCGCGTCAGGTCGATGAGCAGACCCGCAACCAGCGCATCGACCTGATCGGTTTTGAGCGCATCATACAAGCCGTCATAGCCGAGATAGACAAAGCGTACAGGCAGGTCGAGCCGCCTGCCCAGTTCGCGGCTGAGGTCGATGTCTAAACCGTACAAATCATTGGCAGTGGCAGCGGCGAAAGGCGGGTTACTCGGATCGATGCCGATGAGCAGTTCTCCGGTTGGGAACAAATCGCGCGGCGGTGGCGGCGCGCCGTCGCGGAGATGGCGAATCAGTACCAAAGCAGCGACTGCCGCGACCACGAGCAGCAGCAGAGTCAGGGAGCGGAGACGGGAGCGGGCAGCCATAAGGCTTGATCCTGAGGAAAGCCGCGCGCGTAAGCCTGCACGGCATAATAAATCGGCTTGCGTTGAAAGGTCGTGGTCACGAAGGTGTAGTTATCGGGATAGCTGAGCGTGGGTACGGGATAGCGCAGCACCCACAGGCACATTTTGCCGAGCCAACTCCAGTTTGTTTCGGCGTATTCGAGTGCGCCAATCGTGTCGCCGATGCGCTGCGAGGGACTGACCGCCAGTGTCCAGCGCGGATTATCATTCCAGCCGGTTTCGGTGATGACGGCAGGTTTGGCGCTGTCGCCGTGTTTGACCATCACTGCACGCAGGAGTTCGGCGCGGCGAAAGTTGAGTTTGTCGAAGGCGGGCGGGTCGTCAAACGGGTAGGTGAAGCCGTAGGTGTGAATGGCTAAAGCATCGAAATAGGGTTTTGCGCCCGCGTCGTAGAGTTCGTCCAGATAGGTGATGTCGTTCAGTCCGGCGGCACTGCCGACAGGTTCGAGCGTCGGCGCAAGCCCCGCCGCGAGAATGCGGACGTTAGGGTTGGCGTTGTGCGCCGGGGCGTAGACGGCTTGCAGCAGGCGCGCATAGCCCGCTGGATCGACATTCTGGTAGCCCCACTCGAACGAAATATTTGGCTCGTTCCAGATGATCAGATCGTCAATCACCCCGGCGTAGCGCGCCGCGAAGGCAGCGACAAAGCGGGCGAAGTCGGGATAGGCGATCTGCGGCAGGGTGTTGAGCGTCGAAAACTCAGCGCTGTTATCGCCTTTCTTGCGCGCCCATTCCGGCACAAAACCCAGCCGCGCAATGATGTGCAGCCCCTGATTGCGCGCCTGATTGACGATGCGATCCGCGCTTGACCAGTCGAAATGATTGTCGCTGCCTTCAATGTAAGCCCAGGGGAAGAATTCGACAATTGTGCCTGCGCCCATTTCGCGCACCAGTACCAGCGAGCGCTGGATTTTCCACGCCTCGACTTCATCGATCAGCCGGGTATGAATACAGACTTCCGGCTTGGTGGTCTCGACCGTCTGAACCGGGCCAAGCGGTGCGCGCGGCTGTGCCGGGACGAGTGCGCCGATCACCCAGTAGACGATCAGAGCACGGATCGCCCAGGGCAGCAGGCGGCGCAGGGTCAGGAGGACAGCTTTTACACGCATAGGCGCAGATAGTAGCGCGAATCGGCGGGCGTTGGGCTACGCTTGCTCAACGCTGGCTGCCACGGAGGGGGTTTGCTGCGCCTCAAGCTCGGCGAACAGGCGTGGTACTTTCCAGAAATAGACCGGAAAGATGCAGATCAGGTACGAAATAATCGACCCCAGCACGACGCCAATCGCGCCGAACTGATGCGTCAATATGATGCTCAGTCCGAGATTGACGAGCGCCATGACGGTCGCCCAGATGACCTGGAAGCGAATTACACTGGCGGCGTTGAAGAGCATCGAGAGCGCGCTGCTGACGTTGTAGATGATTGTCCAGCCCGCCAGCGCGATCATCAGCGTCGGATCCGGGGTAATGATTTGCCCGACCCACAGATGAATAATCGGCTTGCCGCCGATCACCAGCACCAGCGAGAGCAGGGCGCTGCTGGCAAAATTGACCAGCAGCGAGAGTTTGAAGGTCTTTTTGACCCAGTTCAGGTCGTGGCGGGCGATGGCTTCGCCATAGGCAGGCCACAGGGGCAGCGAAACCAGGCTGATGACGACCGTCGAGAGCTTGAACAACTGCGACGGAATCGAGTAGTTGGTGACGGCTTCGGGCGAAATGACCTGAGCGATGACCAGATTGTCGATGTTGTAGGCCAGGCTCCCGGCGATTTGCAGCGCGAAGAACATCCAGCCGAGCCGCATCAGAAACCAGATGATCTTGGGATCGATCTGGCGCAGGGAGGGGCGCAGCCAGGGACGGCGGAACCAGAACAACTGCACCCATTCCAGCGCCGTCGTGAGTATTGGCACACCAACCAGCGCAATCACCAGCCAGATCAAGCCTGCGTCCAGCCTGACCGCCAGAAAAATCCCGATCAGGCTGCCGATGCGGGCAACCATCGACCAGGCGTTGTCGATGTAGACTTCCTGATAGCCCATCAGGGCTTTCTGGACGATTCCCAACGGCATATTGATCAGGAAGCAAACGACGAAGACGGCGGTCACTGGCCCCGCTTCAGATTTCGCCAGCGCCGACGAGACATTGTAAATCTTATCCCAGGGGACAAGCGGGTAAATCGCGATCAGGACGCTGCCGATCAGCAGCGCGAGCGCAGTCAGCATCAGGAAGGCATTCGAGAGCGATTTATGGGCGGCTTCGCGGTCGTCTTTGCCGTTCGCCGCCGCAATCGAATTGATCAGCCCGTTGCCGATGCCCAGGTCGGCGAAAGCCAGCAGCGCCGTGATCGAGCTGAGCGTGACCCACATGGCATAGCGCTCCGGCCCCAGATATTTGAGCGTCAGCGGGGTAGTGACGATGGTGATGACGAGACTCAGACCGCGCGCGATGAGCGAGGCGATGACCGAGAAGCCGATGCGTCGAAAGCGGGCGCGGCGGTGGATAGTGAAAGTCGATTGTTCAGTCGTCGTCAAAGGGCAAACCTGAGTTGCGCTAAAAAATGGCGATTATACCTGAAACAGTGGCGGAGACATGACACAGCATGTCTCCGCAGAGTAATCAGAGGTCAGACGGCGGCGGGAATGGGCTGCGACTCCGTGACCTGCTCGTACCACAGGTCGGCGGTGATCATCGAGTAAATCAGGCGCTCGGCGTTGCGCTCCTCGTTGAGATGGGACTGCCACAGCGCCTTGACCTGCGCCGTATCGTACCATTCCCGCTTGAAGACCCGCTCATTGAGGAAGGCATCGACTTCGCTGCGCAGCGGGCCGCGCAGCCATTGGGCGAAGGGCGTCGGGTAGCCCAGCTTATCTTTCCGCTCGCTGATTTCGTGGGGCAGCACGTCCTTCAATGCCCGTCGCATGAAGACCTTCGTATCCGCGCCCTGAATTTTCTGCTCTGCCGGGACGCCGAGTGCAAATTCGACCATGCGGTGATCGAGGAAGGGGACGCGCGCCTCGATGGCATAGGCCATGCTGTTGCGGTCTTCATAGTGCAGCAGCGCCGGGATGCTGTCGCGCAGCAGCGCTTTGTAGAGGTGGCGGTTGAGGTTGTCGCTGCCTTTCGGCGTCAGCGGCAGCGCTTCGGCTTCACGCTGCTGGGCTGTTGCGACAACTTGAGGGTTTAAGAGCGACCGCGATCCGAGGAGGTGATCGCGCACGCGATACGAGAACTCCCTGAAATTGAGTGCCGCATTGAAACGAGGCCAGACTCCTGCTGCAAAGGCGGCCTGCTCACCAACCCAGCGCCCCAGATCGCGCTTGCGCAGGTCGTTCAGGTGATAGACGACGTAGCTCAGGTAGCCCGCCATCAATTCGTCTGCCCCTTGTCCATCGAGCAGCACAGTCACGTTGCCGTGCGCCAGCTTCATGACAAAGTTCTGCGTGTAGACGCCGGATGTCCCCGTTGGGATGTCCTGATGCCAGGTGATCACCTTCAACCTGTCCAGAAAATGCGCGGGTTCCGGCGTGATGCGGTGTCCAATCGTATTGAAACGCTGAGCAACAATATCAACATAGCGGCTTTCATCCAGCCCCTTCACCGGGTAGACCGCCGAAAAGCTGTTCATGCGTCCGCCGTTGAGTCCTTCGGTCGCCAGCGCGACAATCGTGCTGGAGTCGAGGCCGCCGCTCAGACATGTGCCAACCGGCACGTCGCTGCGCAGGCGGAGCGCGACCGAGGAACGCAGCAGGCGCAGGAATTCGCCGTCGATGTCATTGTAATTGTAGGTGGCGCGTGCTTTCTCTACGTCCACATCCCACCAGCGCACCGCTTCGCCGACGCTGCCATGCTCGACCAGCAGGTAGCAGCCGCCGGGGAGTTCGCGCACGCCCTCGAAGAAGGTGTGCGGCGGATTGTAGACGCGCCCGTAGTTCAGGAACCAGGACAACTGGGTCATATCGGGCTGATAAGCTTCGGGCGAGAGGAGGCGCAGCGCCTTGATCTCGCTGGAAAAGGCGAAGGTTTCGTGAGTGGCAGCGTAGTAAAACGGCTTGATGCCGAGGCGGTCGCGCACGCACCAGAGGCGCTGGCGCTTTTGATCCCAGAGGGCGAAAGCGAACATGCCGAGCAGCTTGCTCAGGCAGTCGATACCCCAGGCGTCGTAGGCTTGCAGCAGCACCTCCACGTCCGATTCGGTCTTGAAGGTGTAGCCTTTGGCGCGCAGTTCGTCGCGGATTTCGAGATAGTTGTAGATTTCGCCGTTAAAGGTGATCCAGAGCGTCTCGCCCGCAGCGGTCATCGGCTCGTGACCACCGGGAGACACGTCGATGATGGCAAGGCGGCGGTGCCCGAAGATCAGGTCGGGCGTGAAGGGCGCGGAGTCGGACACCTGAGGATGATGAATTTCAGCGGGGGTATCTGGCCCATTGCGGAGACTGGCTTCACCTGTCACCGTATTCAGCAGCAGATAGCCTTCGTCATCTGGCCCGCGATGCCGGATACTGTGGTTCGCCTGCAAGACGCTGTTGGCCTCAATTCTGCCGTGACGGAGATGCACCATGCCGCAAATACCGCACATCGTTTCTTACCTCGACGCCTCATCAATACGCTGTTAGTATCGTAACAGGCTCGCGCGTCGCTGTATAGTGAAGATGCAGACCGTGATTCTCATCGGATTTTTGTCGACGTGGTGAGCTAAACGCTGCTGATCGCCTGAAAAGAATCCGATTGCCTGATCTTTTGAATGTTCGGCAGGATGCGCGTTTTTGCTGAGCGCTGAAAGCTGAGTGCTGAAAGCTGTTCTATGCGTATCTGGATTCTCACCCAATTTTATCCGCCGGAGTTTGGCGCAGCGGCGATTCGCTTAAGCCGCTTAGCGCGTCTGCTGGCTGCCGATGGGCACGCCGTTACCGTGCTGACCGGAATGCCGAATTACCCCGCAGGTGTGATTCCGCCCGAATATCGCGGGCGCGTCTTCTGCCGCGAAACGCTCGACGGCGTGAACGTGGAACGGGTATGGGTCTATGCGTCACCGAGCAAACGGGCGCGGGCGCGTCTGCTCAACCAATTCAGTTTTATGGGCATGGCGGCACTGCGCGGCACGTTTCTCAGCCGCCCTGACGTGATTCTGGTCGAGTCGCACCCGCTGTTTGTCACGCTGACCGGCGGCTGGCTGCGCCGAGTCAAGAATGCGCCAGTCGTCCTGAATGTCTCGGACTTGTGGCCTGAATCGGCAGTGGCGACGGGGGCGCTGCGGGCGGATAGTCCACTGGTCAAACTGGCGCTGCCCGTCGAAAAATGGGCGTATGGCGATGCAGCGCACATCGTCGGCATGACCGAAGGTGTACAGGCAGGCATTCTCAACGTTTTGCCTGACCAGCAGCACGTCACCCTGATCAAAAACGCTGTCGATCTGGCGAGTTTTCGCCCTGGTCAGGCCGATCTACGGGCGGAAGTGCGTGCTCGCTATGGGCTGGGGGATCGCTTCACAGCGGTTCACATCGGCAACATGAGCCTGACCTATGACTTTGACATTCTGCTGGATGCGGCGGCGGCATTGCCGCAGGTCGCTTTCCTGTTCGCCGGGGGTGGGTCGCAGGCGGCGCGAATTGAAGCGCAAATTCAGGAGCGCGGCCTGACGAATGTGCAGCTTGCGGGTGTGCTGCCTCACGAGCAGATGCCGGGTATCTGGGCGGCGGGCGATGTAGCGTTGATCGCCCTCGGCGATCACTCGGTCGCGGGTGGAACGCGACCTGCCAAGCTCTACGAAGCGCTGGCGACGGGAACGCCCGTTGTCGCGGCGATTCGCGGCGAAGGCGCAGCGCTAATTGAGGAAGCGCAAGCCGGGATCGTCGTGCCGATTGGCGACAGCGCCGCCATGATCGAGGCGCTGCGCACGCTCCAGGAGTCGCCCGCACTGGTGGCGCAAATGTCGGCGGCTGGTCGCGTTTACGCTGAGACAGCGCTGTCGCCGGAGCCAGTCAAACGCGCTTATGTCGAGATTTTCGAACGAGTCACACACAAACGCTAAATACCCCTACAGTAAAGGCAATTTGTAGGGGCGCGGACGCCTCGCCCGTCCTGTCCATGTTCGTTTCTTGCCCGTTAACCCCGCGTTAGCTGTCTATCCGGCATATATCGGTCACATATTGAGCAGAATCGGCTCCCGTGACTGGACTATTTTGAACACTTTTGAGCGTGCCTCTGCCCATTTTTCAAAAATCAATGTGACAGCGCTGCAAAAGCTGGTTATTTAGGCCAGGCGTCCGTCACCTGACGCAGAATCCCCAATTCGCCAATGTGATAGGCGTTGTGATCCGCCAGCAGCAGCGCTTCGCGCAAAATGGTGTGTCCCCCATAACCGTGCGGGATCGGCGCATACAGATCCGTGTTCGGGTCGGCGACCAGCGCGCGCATCTCGGCTAAATTCGCCAGAAATTGATCAATCGTCTTCTGCCAGCCAGCGAGATCGGTTTTGGCATCGCGGGCAGGCCAGTAATCGACCGGCCAGTTGATTTCCTTGTAGTTGGGGTTACGTGTGTAATCGAGAATATCCCACTGGGTGATACGCAGATGCTCGATCAGATGCCAGAAGGTGTAAGGAACATTCGGCGGGTTGGCATTGATTTTATCCTCTGGGAAATCGGCAACGGCATCCTCGAAGGTCATATGTGCCTGTCGCCCTTCGAGCAGGGCGATCACATGGTTGCGTGTAGCTTGGTCGGTATTCATCAGAATCGCTTTCTGTAAATCCTGTCCATGCTTCCAGTGTAGCCCAAATCGGCACGCTGCGCCCAATTGCTTCTCCCCGCCCTTCTGGTTTAAAATGGTCTTCTCAGGGTCAGTAAGGAGTTGAGCTATGCCCCAGAAAGACTTTCATGAAGCCAACCGCGTCTCGTGGAACCTGGCAACCGAGGCGCACAACAGTCATAAACGTGATCAGGCCAGCTTTTTTCGCGCGGGTGGAAGCACCCTATTTCCCGATGAAATCGAACTGCTTGGCGATTTGCAGGGGAAAACGCTGCTGCATCTTCAATGCAATGCTGGACAGGACACGCTCAGTCTGGCTCAGCTAGGCGCGACCGTAACGGGCGTGGACATCAGCGATACAGCGATTGACTTCGCGCGCCAGCTTGCTACCGACTCTGGCATCGCGGCGACCTTCGAACGCGCTGACATTTACGACTGGCTGGCGCAGGATTCGATGCATTACGATGTCGTATTTGTGTCTTACGGCGCATTGGTCTGGTTGTCTGATCTCAAAGCCTGGGGACAGGGTATCGCGCGTGTGCTGAAACCGGGCGGTCGCCTGGTGCTGCTGGAATTTCACCCGGTTTTCGGCATTTTCGAAGACGACTGGAAACTGACGTATGACTACATGGGCGGCACACATCTTCATTTTGGCGGCGTTGGCGATTACGTGGCGATGTCGGGTGATGTATTGACTCCGTCCGGTTACGAAGATGGGATTGTCGAATTCACGAATCCGCATCCATCACACGAGTTTACCTGGGGCATTGCTGATATTGTGTCGCCGCTGCTGGAAGCGGGGCTGCTGCTGCGCGTACTGCGCGAATATCCGTACTCGAATGGTTTCAAGCGCTTTGGCGACATGCGCGAAATTTCGGGAGGGCGCTTTATCGTACCCGAAGGAATGCCTCAGATTCCGATGATGCTGGGACTGGTGGCACAGAAATCGGCATAATTCGGGGACGCAAATATGCAAGATCACGAAGTGACTTGTCAGTGGAGTAGGGGAACATAAGGTTATTTTGACTGTGCGATGGGCAGATACTGATTGACTTCGTGAAGCAGACGGCGGTGCATTTCCGACTTTGGAATATGCCCATTTGCCCCAGCGACTTCACTCAACCGAATGAATTCCTCGCTGTCCACTGCCGACAGCATCAGCACAGGTATTTTGTTCGCCTGAGGATGCAGTCTGATTTGCGCACACAGTTCAAGGCCATTCATTCCGGGCATCATGTAATCGAGGAGCGCGAGATCCGGCATGTCGGAGTCGAGCAACTCCAACGCGATATACGGATTTGGCGCTTTTAGCACATGATACCCCTGACGGCGAAGCAAAATTTCAACGAGCGTCAAAATTTGGTCATCGTCATCGACAATCATTATCGTTGGTGGCATAAAGATGTCCTCAAAGACGTAGCTGGAGAAGCATTGATTCTATCTTAACCCAGCTATGGCTTCTTCGATGATCAAATTTTATCAAGTGTTCTTACGCAACGAGCGCGATTTCCTGAGCAAGTTCCTCAAGGCTTGTCGCTTCAATGCTGCGCAGCCACTTTTGCGTATCGAGTGACAGTCCAAATTGTGCCATGACCGACGTGTCGCGCTGGTTGACGAGCAGTTCGCACAGGCTTTCGTCGAGCAGAGCGCTGCCCATCAGTTGATCGATGCGGCGCTTCTCATCGTTGCTGAGGAGGAAACCATGCCAAAGTTCACTGCGTTTGTACAGCCGTTCGCGCACCACTGAGCGTTGCAGTTCTCTTAAGACCATGTTCTGTAATCCTATCCTGTGCCTGAGCGACTAGATAACGTCCGTACCGCCGGGAATGGGGCCGCGACCGGTCGGAGCGATCACATCTGTACCACCGGGAATCGGGCCGCGTCCGTTGGGGGCAATCACATCAGTTCCGCCGGGGATGGGGCCACGCGCAATTGTGTTGGAGGTGAGAGCAAAATTGGTATTCATCAGGTTTTCCCCTTAATCCTAGTTTTATGCGCGAGAAATTAGATAACGTCCGTGCCACCAGGAATGGGGCCGCGACCAGTAGGGGCAATCACATCAGTTCCGCCGGGGATGGGGCCACGACCATTCGGAGCAATCACATCCGTACCGCCAGGGATAGGGCCGCGTGCAAAACCGTTGAAAGCGTGTGCGAAACTGGTATTCATGTTGTGTGTTCCCCCTGAGGTGCGTTTCATATACTGAATTCGTTTGTTGACAATATTTATAGTTGACGCAGTGCAACAAACTGCTTACCAAAAATGGACGTTTTTCACAATTGGGGAAAACTAGAAAATTGAGGTGTTAATTTGATAAGGACAATGCAGTTTTTCGCGTGTGGTAATAAAAAACCGCCTGTTTCGGCGGTTTGTTGATGCTAAAAAATTGCGTGGCGTTTACTTGAGCAGTGACTTCACCAGCGCGACAGTTTCGCGCGAAGGTTCGACGCCGAGTTCTTTGGAAAAGAGGTCTTGCAGGTCGCGATAATGGAGGAAAATCTTGCGGCGTTCACCGCGTTCGGCATAGCAGGTAATCAGGCTGCGATGGACTTCTTCGCGATAGGGATCGACTTTCAGCGCCTGCTTGTACATCTTGATTGCCTCACCGAGATCGCGGCGGGCGCGAGCGCATTCGCCCAGAGCGACCAGCGCTTCCAGATAGTATTCGTTGAGCATCTCGCGATAGTCGGATACCCACTCGCCTTCAAGCTGGGGCAGGAAATCACCCTGATAGAGTGTTACCGCGTGAAACCACAAATCTTCGGTGCGGGCGTCGCGGTAGGGCAGCGGACGCGCTTTTTTGACCAGTGACTCGAATTCATGGGCATCGCACCAGATGTCAAGGTCAGGGTTGACAGCGTAATTTTCATCCTTATAAACGATGATGTTCTCGCCTAGTGCCTGCCGGACGCGATAGAGGGTTGTGTGGAAGTTCGAGCGCACGCGGGCTGGAGTGCTGTCGGGCCAGAAATCGAGGCTGATGCGCTCACGGCTCTGTGACCCCCCGAACAGCAGGTAGAAAAACAGTTCGCGGGCGGCGGCAGCGCGCCATTCCGTCGAAAGTACCAGCACACCATCGCGTTCGATGATTTCCTTGCCGAGCGTTTGCACCCGCAGACTATAGACCGAATTGACTTCGATCTTGTCGCGCAGCGTGATGATATTGGTGGGCTTGAGCTGTACTTTGCGCAGCCGACCAATGCCATGCAGCAAGTCGGCATATTTGCTGGTGTTGTGCCCAATATAGTTTTCGAGGAGTGAGGTGTGCATGATTTCCGCGACGCTGCCCTGCATACTTGCACCATCGCGAACGAGCTTGAGGGCGTCGTGAATGTATTGTTCCGCGCCCGATTTGTCAAAGCGGAGCAGGGCGAGGTGCGCGCAGACCATGCGCGCGGTCGCCGCTTCTGTCTTGGCGTTGAGACATTGTAGGTCGTAAAGAACTTTATCAAGTTCCTTCGAAGCGCTGACGACTTCGCCCATATGCGCGCGCGCGGCCCAGAGCGCCGTCCGCGCATTGAGTTCTTCAAACACCAGATTGTGCGCGGTTGCCAAAATCAGCGCTTCATTGGCGAGCAGTCCAGCATCATAGTAATTGCCCTGCCAGCGCCGCAGGACGGAGAGGCTGGTCAGTACATTGCAGCGCGCGCTGGGTTCGTTCGCGCCGATCAATTCGAGCGACAGGTTGTAGCTGCCCACCGCTTCCTCGAAGCCGCCACGATCACGCTGAAGATCGCCGAGGCTCCAGAGGAGGTAACTTTCGGTACGATGGCTTTGCACACGTGCGATGACACTCAGACCTTCCTCGAAGGTCGCCAGAGCTTCGAGATAATCGCCGTTCTGGTGATAGTGATAACCAAGATTATTGAGCGCTTGCGCAAGATCGTCGGCGTTCTGAAGCGTACGGCGGATGGCAACGACTTCCTGCAAGCAGGCAGCGGCATCGCTCAAGCGACCGGATTGACGGTAGGCAATTTCCAGGTCGAGCAGCAGCTTCGATACTGAAAGCTGGTCGCCGTTCGCCTTATAAAGAGGGATGGCTTCTTCAAAATAGCCGATGGCCTCGCTGGTTTTGCCGAGCTTGAGGTGTGCGAAGCCAATCACACGCAGCGCCGTTCCGCGCACCTGAATTTGCTCGACTTCCAGCAGCGGCGACGCATCTTCAACAGCTTTATGGAAATGGCCTCGCTGAAGTTCGATACGCGCACGGTAGAGGCGCACCGAAGCCAAACCGTAGTTGTCGCCCTGTTCTTCGTAGAGCCGCTGCGCTTTGTCGATTTCGATTTCTGCGGCGTCGTATTGATAGCGGTCGATCAGAATCGCCGCGCAGATGTCTGAAAGTTTGGCGTTGGCAATGCCACTGTACTTGAGCTGTTCGTTCCAGCGCAGTAGAATTTCGACGCGCCCTTCGACATAGTAGGACTGAGCAATCTGATTGATCAGGGCGTCGGCAGGCTCAGCCAGGCCGGCGCTGATGTAATGATCGAAGGCTTCGTCGATTTGGAAATTCTGTTCAAACCAGCGCGCCGCCTTCACGTGAAGTTCGACGAAGCGGTCGTGATTCTCGCTCGACAGCCTTCGCTGTAGGAAATCGCGGAACAGACGGTGATAAACCAGTCCGCTGGCGATGCGCGTCAGGAACAGATTGCGGTTGAGCGCTTCAGCAAGCCAGTTGGCGGCGTGCGGAATTTCGAGCACCACACTGGCGAGTTCAGGTGTCAGGCGCGTGAGCGTCGAGGAATCGAACAGGAAATCGCGCAGCCCCGGCGGCTGAGCCTTCAGCATGAGATCTGCCAGTGCGTCAAACAGTGCTTCCGGCCCACTGCCACCGCTAAGCATCGACTGAGCGAGGTCACGCGGGAGCGGTTGAAGTGCCAGCACGATGCCCGCTGCCCAGCCTTCCAGCTTGGCGACCATTTCTTCGGTCTGGGTCGCCGGTAAATCGAGACCGAAGACCGTCTGCGCCAGTTCAGTGACCTCTTCAGACGTAAAGCGCAGCGCATCCTGACCAATTGCCAGAAGTTCGCGCTTGGCGATCAGTTCAGTGAGCGGCAGGTCGGGCAGGGTACGGCTAATCAGAATAAGATGGCAGTTCGACGGGATTTGTGTGGCAAATGTGCGCAGCCAGATTTCGGCTGCTGACGACCCGGACAAAAACTGAATGTCGTCCAAAATATAAACGATGTCCTGCTTCAACGTCCCGCGCAGATAATTGGCGACGGAGGCGGAGAGTTCGCTGACACTCTTACTTTTGGTGAAAGCGAGTGATTGAATGCCGGGCAGCAGGTCGTCGAGTGCAGCGATGGATTTTGCGTGCAGGTTGGGTACGTCGCGTTCGTGTTCTTCTATCGAGTGCCAGACGACGGGGCAGGAAAGCGTCTGTGCGAACTGCGCTGCGAGGGTTGTTTTTCCGTAACCCGGCGGGGCGCAGACAAGAGTCAGCTTATACTGGAGAACACTCTCCAGGCGCTGTAAGAGGCGACGGCGTTTCACCACAGCAGGCAGTTGAGGAATTTGACCGTCTAATGCGTTGTGATCAAAGAGCATCGAGATGGCCTTGGTCAAATATTCTAAGACTGAGGGAAAATTATATCGCCCTAAATCTTTGTAAAACGTAACATCTTGCTACGGTCAGATCAAGTAATAATATCAATAGGATGTTGTATCAGTATTCTAACCAATCCTGTGCAGGTGCGCAACTATTTTGCAAGATCGTCGGTTTGGGCTGAATCGGTGAGAGTGTCGCAACAAAAAAACCCGCCAAAATTTTTGGCGGGTTTGGTTCAATCGGGAATTTTAAGTGCTCAGTTATTTAACGACGACGACGGAGCTGGCCTGCTTGCCCTTCTTGCCTTCTGTGATTTCAAATTCGACGGTTTCGCCTTCGTTTAACGAACGAAAACCGCTGCTCTGAATTTCCGAATAATGAACAAAAAGGTCGGGGCCATTTTCCTGGGTGATAAAGCCGTAGCCTTTTTCACCGTTGAACCACTTCACTGTACCGCGAACGCGCTGTGCCATTTCTTAGACTCCTGACTGATCGGTTTTGCGATAGCCTTTTGTACTCACACTCATCCAAACAAATCAGGAGACGCATGCGGTACTCGTGAGAGGAGCGCAAAAATTTGCACGAAAAGGCAAAAGCTGCAATCTCTTCTCTTTGGCTGTATCGATGCCCAACCACAGCATCGATGTGGCGTCAGACTTTATTGTCCTTTTAACATCCACATTGCAATATAAATGTTACTACGGTTTTTTAAAAAATCTAGTACTTTTTTTGAGTAATTGGGAGAAAAGCAGGAGGTTGTTTGTAGGGGAAAGCTACGGGAAACAAAACGCCCCCGCTGAGTCGATTCGGTTGTGAATCCAGCGCTTTCGAAGCTTCACCCGAAGGGATCATTTCGTTGGCTGTACTCCGTAGCTGGCCTAAGCGAGCAAGTTTAGAATTTCGGCTGCCACATCGTCGGGCACGCGTGTTTTCCCGGTTTGCAGTGCTGCCTGATAACGTTCCGCACCCAGTGCTGCTTCCAGGTTGGCGTAAAGCGGCGTGACAAACGCCTGATCAAGCTCGTTATCCCCCAGGATGGTTCCTATCCAGACCGCTGCCTGTTGATCCTGCCCCAGACATTGAAAATAAGCAGCGGCGATGGAAATCGCTTCGACCATTTGTGGATACCCACCTGTCGTTTGCGCGTGAGACAGTATTTCCAGCAGCACACTGCGAACCGAGTCCAGATCGTTCAGAACAAGATAGGTCTTTGCCAGATTTGCTTGTAAATTGAAGATGTTGCGCGGACTGTTGGTTTCGCGCGCCAACGCCAATCCTTCGTTTAAGTGGGTGAGTGCCGACTGGGGGTCGCCCAGTCGCAGCCAGGTATATCCAAGCAGCGAAAGCCCCGTCGAAATCTGGCGCACGACGCCGACACTGCGCACCATCTCCAACCCTTCAGTCAAATTGCGAAAGGCGCTTTCGAGATGATTCTGCTCAAGTGCCGATGCGCCCAGATGAATCAGACTCACGCCGAGCAGGCGTCGTAAACCGAGGGTTCGGCTCATAGTCACAGCCCGCTCAAGATAATCATCCGCGTGAGCGTAGTCCTTCATCCAGAGCAAAAGCCCGCCCATCGACAGCAGCGCATGACACATATCACTTTTGCTTCCCGTTGTTTCCATGAGTTCAAGCTGGCGTAAGAAGTAGGGATAGGCTTTCTGATAGTCACCCAGATAGGTGGCAACCGTGCCGAGACCGTTGAGCGCCTGCCCCGTTTCGTTATCGTCGCCAAGTTCCAGCGCAAGTTGCAGTGCCTGCTGATAGTACGATTCCGCTTCGGCGTACAGCTCACGCTCTTCAGCGACCAGGCCAAAGCCAAACAACGCTCGCTGGACGGACAAATCGTCTTTTGCCGCTTCCCCCAATTGTAAAAGCTGGCTGGCATAAGCTTCGATCTGGTCAGCTAATCCGAGTCGATACGAGATCATGAGCAGCTTGTAACACAGCGTGCGTTCGGCTTCATGGTCGTGAAGCTGCTGTGCTGCTTCGAATGCGCTTAGAAACCACGCTGCTTGATCTGTCGCATTGTTGCGACTTGCCAGGATTTCCAGCCCCGCCAGCGGAAATTCTTTGCACAGCCTGGCAGAAATTCTATCTTGTGACCAGCGACTCGCTGCCCACGACTGCCAGTGCCGAATCTGCTCCCATTCCTGGTCAAAGAGGGCAGTGCCAAAAGCGGCGCTGCTTTGTCCGCGTTGAACGGCGGCGTTGGCAGTGCGCAGCTTGTTGAGATAGTGGCGCGCAAGGCGATATTGCGTCCTTTGGAGAGCCATCACCATGGTCATGATATTTGTGGGAGTTCAAGCCGGTCAAGTAATATGATGACTTCAAGGATTACATCGTCCAGCGACAGCGCTTTCCCTGTGTCGAGTGCCGCATGATAGTGTTCTTCGCCGAGCGCTTCCTCTAATTGAACGCAGATAGGTTCAAATAAAGGTTGATCGACTATGGGGTCTTCCCAGATAAGGCCGGCCCAGACTGCGGCCTGTTCAACATAATGAAGCGCTGTATACAAAGCGATGACGCCCGCCAGTGTCCTGACTTTCTGATAAGTGGCCTCCAGGCTTACAGCGATGGTCAGCGCCTCTCGCAGTGCCCCCCGCGTAGATTCGAGGTCGCCCACTGCCAGATAGGTGTTCGCCAGGTTACGTTGCAGGTTGCATATATAGCGCGGCATTCCAGCCTCGCGTGCCAGGCTTAACCCCTCTTGGAGCTGCGCGAGCGCTTCGTTGTAATTTCCCAGCCGCATTTGTGTATAACCCAGGTTGGACAACCCGTAGATGACGTTGCGCTGGCTGCCGATGGAACGCGCAACCGCTATGCCTTCGCTATAAGAGGTGCAGGCCATTTCGAACTGGTTGTCCTCGACTGCTGCCGATCCCATGCTCATTAATGCTGCCGACAGCGTCCGGCGGAGACTAAGCGTCCTGGACAGATTGATGGCGCGCTGAATGTACTGCCTGGCTTCAAGGTTGTTGTTTTCTAATGAAAGCAGGGCTTCTGAGACCGCCAGTAATCCATCGCATATCTCCGCCTTTCTACCCGCGACTTCCATCAGTTCCAGAGAATGTGTGAAGTAATGGTACGCTTTCTCGAAATCACCGACATAGAGTGCGATTGCGCCAAGCCCATGATACGCGAGTCCTGTATCGAATTCTGTATCGAATTCTGTGCCGAGTTCGGCGAAGATTTGAAGGGACTTATGGTAATATTGTTCGGCATCACTATAGTGTCCACGCTCCTCAGCAATAGTTCCCAATCCCTCAAATGCGCGGCCCAATGATAAACGGTCGTGAATGTTTTCAGCGACCTGCCGCAATTGCAGCGATTGTTGTTCCGCCTGCTCAAGCGCGCCGAGGCGAAAATAAGTCTTATGGAGTTCGTTTAACAAAACACATTCTGCTTGTGTATCGCCAAGCTGCCGCGTGGCCTTCAGGCCACTTTCTAACCACGCTGCGTGTTCAGCGAAATTGTTGCGATTTGACAAGACCTCCAAGCCAGCAAGCGGAAACTCCTTGCACAGCCTCGCTGAAATTGTGTCACTTGACCAGCGACTCGCCGCCCACGTCTGCCAGTGCCGAATCTGCTCCCATTCCTGGTCGAAAAAGGCAGTACCGCTTTGTCCGCGCCGAACGGCGGCGTCGGCGGTGCGCAGCTTGTTGAGATAGTGGCGCGCAAGGCGGTATTGAGTCTGTAAAAGGGCAGGTGTCGTTGTCATAGGGGGGTACTTTCTTCCCCTAACAGCGAGCGTGCGTGCAGGACGAGAACGGCGTGCATCTGAAAGCGGCCCCCGCTCATGGGTTCGAGCAGACCACGATTGACCAGCATCCGCGCGATGGGGCGCGGATTGTCAACTTCCCAGGCGACAGCCATCGCTTCCAGATCAAATGTCGCGGGCTTGGGTACGAACAGGCCAAGATAAGCAAAGCGGCGGCGAGTTTCGGCGTCCAGTAAATCAGTGCTGCGCTTCAGGAGCGCGGCGACAGTCGGTGACGTGTCTCTCGCTGCGGCAAGCATATCGGTCGGAATTTGCGCCTGGAGCAAACCTGCGCCCGTGCGCAGTTCACTCAGCAGTTCACGAACTCCCCAACCGAGATGTGACTCGCTGTGCAGCAGTCGTCCTGCCACATGAATCGCCAGCGGCAGCCCTTCCAGATCACGCACAAGTTCACGCGCTTCGGTGGGAAATTCCTGAACCGTTTCGGGAGTAAGCTGCGCGAGCAATTCCAGCGCCGCCTGATCGGTCAAAAGTGGCAGGCGGTAAAGGTCGGCAGCCGAAGGTGCCAACGCCAGCGCGACATCGTTCAGTCGGCTGGTAATGACCAGCGCGCAGAGCTGCCCACCGACACGGAAAGGCAGCGCGTCTTCTGCCTGCCAAACATCATCCACGATCAGCAGGAAGCGTTTGTCGCGCAGCACAGCCGTCAGTTGAGCGCTGATCTCTTCGATTTTGCGAACGCGACCGGGTTCACTCAGCTTCAGTGCATCTGCCCAGGTGAGCAGGGCGCTGAGAATGCCGGGGTTTTCGCCTAAGGAAGTCCATAGGATGCCATCTGGGAACTGCTGCGCTACTTCCTGATCATGGGCGAGCATCGCGACAGTCGTACTTTTTCCGACACCCGGCCAGCCTTGAATCACGGTAATCGGGTGCTTTTCACCGCCTTCAATCCCCAGACGCTGCTTGATCTCACGGAAGGCTTCGTCGCGCCCCATCACCAGCGCAGGCAGCGGCGGCAGCACGCTCGACGCGTTTGCTGATGACGCCAGCACAGGCTCAGTCTGTACGGGTGTCATCAGGCCATTCAGTATCGTCTCGTAGAGCCGAGTAGTTTCATCTTCAGGAGTCGTTGCCAGCTCCGCTTCCAGCAGCTCAACCGCCGCATTGTATTGTCGCAGGGCTTCTGAACGCTGACCATTCGCCGCATACAGACGCATCAATTGACGCTGTGCCGCTTCCTGAAACGGATCAACTGTCAGCCACTGCTGCGCAAATTTGATGGCCTGCGGATAGTGCTGGATATTCGCGTAATACGTCGAAAGGCGGCGCTGAATATCAGAAAATTCCTGGCGCAGCCATTCTCGCTGCGATAGTTGCCAGTCGTCGTAATCTACACTGTCCGGCAGGCTAAACCCACTCATAAAATCTGCCTGATACAATTCCAGCGCCCGCAAGTAAAGCGGAATACACCGCTCACACAGCAGATCAACGTCGTGTCCGTGTGCTTCGCTCTCTGCGAGGTGTGCGCTGAACTCGTGAACATCTACCCAGGTTACTTTTCGCTTGAGCATCAGAGCGCTTCGGTCAGCTTCAATCCACTCGAACGGGAGGGGCGTCGTCAGGGTGCGAAGTGTGCTGCGCAAGGCGGAACGCCCATGATCGCGGTCGAGTTCGGGCCAGAGCAGGTTCGCCACTGTGTCACGGCTTTGTCTCCGGTCAGACAAGGCAAGGTAAGCAGCGAGCGCCAGCGCCTTACGACGATCCGCCCTGATCAGCGTGCCCTGAAATTCAATTCGAGGTAGGCCGAACAGATATAGCCGTAGTTCATCCATCTGCCGCATCCTTCTGTCACGCACCTGTCACGCTCTGGTCGCGCTTGATTTCTATACTACTCATATCTATTCATAACACGACTCTGACATTCATCCCACTTTCACCGCTGCCTCGTCGCCTCCCCTTGACTCGATAGGAGCAGGATCGATGAAAACGTTTGAACCCTGGCAGGATACGGTCAATCTAATCGCGGGCGGGAAAATACGCCGAACCCCCAGACCGGGCGAACACTTTGAAATCCTTGAGCGTCCTCCACAGCAGTCGCGGACAAAGACATGGTTACGAGCTTGCCTCAATCGGTTCCGCAGCAAGCCAGAACAATCCCAAGACTGTCATAGCAAAGGAGAAACCTATGCGGTTCCAAAGACTGCTCTCTGATAGACTGCATATTCAACCATTGAACGACGCCCATTCATCACAATTTGCTGCTGCATTTGAGGCGTTTCAGAACGCCTACCCCGATTATGCTTCGACAAGCAAGCTGGACGACCTGCGCGCAACCGAGTATGCACGGTTGGATCGCAATGATCATGTTTATCTGGATTACACCGGAGGCGGCCTGTACGCGGAATCGCAGTTGCGCGACCACATGGCGCTGCTCAGTGAAGAAGTTTATGGCAATCCCCACTCAAAAAATCTGACGTCGATGGCGATGACGGAACGCGTCGAGCAGGCACGTGCCTACGTGCTTAAATACTTCAATGCTTCGCCTGACGAATACATTGTTATTTTCACCGCAAATTCGACCGGCGCGCTCAAACTGGTGGGGGAGTCCTACCCGTTCGCGCCGGGTGATCAGTATCTGCTGACGTTCGACAATCACAACTCAGTCAATGGTATCCGTGAGTTTGCGCGTTCCAAGGGCGCGGATGTCACCTATATTCCTGTTGTCGCGCCCGATTTGCGCGTAGATGCGGGCGACCTGGCGCATGGGCTGGCACTCGCTCGCGCTGGCGCGAATAATCTGTTCGCTTTTCCGGCGCAGTCGAATTTCTCCGGTGTGCAGCATCCATTGGAGTGGATCGCGCAGGCTCAGGAGCAGGGCTGGGACGTCCTTCTGGATGCAGCCTCGTTCACGCCTTCCAACCGCCTTGATCTCGGACACTGGCATCCCGACTTCGTTGCAATTTCGTTTTACAAAATCTTTGGTTATCCGACTGGTACAGGTTGTCTGATCGTCCGTAAGCCAGCACTGCGCAAATTGCGTCGTCCCTGGTATTCCGGCGGCACGATAACATTTTCCTCGGTGCTGGCTTTTGACCATTATCTGACTCCCGGCGCGGCGAGTTTTGAAGATGGCACCGTCAATTATCTCAGCCTGCCTGCCGTCGAGTTTGGCCTCAAATACATCGAATCGATTGGGATTGATCTGATCCACACGCGCGTGAAGTGTCTAACGGGATGGCTCATCAGTCAATTGACTGCATTGCGCCATCACAATGGCAATCCTGTGATTCATTTGTATGGCCCGCCCATCATTGAGCGGCGCGGTGGAACGGTTCAGGTCAATTTCTTCGACCCTGACGGCAATCTATTCGACTGTAACGACGTCGAACGCATGGCGAATGAGGTTCGAATCTCGCTGCGTGCGGGCTGCCACTGTAATCCGGGGGCGCGTGAAATGGCGCTTGGCTTCACTCAGGATGAGTTGGTGGCGTGTTTCAGAGACAAAGACAGCCTCAGCTTTGAGCAGTTTCTACAGGGAATTGATGGCAAAACTACAGGAGCACTTCGTGCTTCAGTGGGTTTGGTCACCAACTTTGCAGATGTCTACAAATATCTGCAATTTGCGCAAACGTTTATCGACAAATCGGTTTCAGGCTGAGGTTCCAGTGATTGTTTTCATATCTCTCAGACTCGGCGCGAGAACCCATCCGTTACACGCTTTGCGTGTTTTCTTCCAACAGACCCTCTAGAAGCAGTCCGATTTTTTCGACGGTTCCTGTGTTGACGCGCGGCGTGTGAATCAGGAGGCGTAGATCGACGGAATCCACTGTTTGGAGCAGGAGAATATCAAAGGTTAGTACGCCAGCAACCGGGTGATGGAATGTTTTTCGGCTTTCTGACAGGTTGAGCACATCATGACGCGCCCATAATTTCCGAAACTGGGGGCTGACTTCGTTCAATGCAGCGATCTGTTCGGCCCACCAGGGATCATTGATGAAACGACCATAGCCTGCCCGAAACTGCGCCAGATAGACCCGTGCAATTTCTTCCCATCCCTCATTTAATTGCTGCGCCAAAGGAGCCGTAAATAAGCGCCAGATCAGGTTTCGTTCTCGCTCAGATCCTGTTGCGTCATCATCATGGCTAAAAACGACGCAGTGGGCTGCATTCCAGGCTAAGACATTTGTGCGCGCATCAATGATACAGGCCGGGGTGGTTCCAAGCTGATCGAGAAACTGGTGGAGGGTCGGGGTGATCGTCGGGGGCGAAAACGTCTCCACAGGCGGCGGCTGACGAAGGGCGAGTAGAAATAGATGTTCGCGTTCGCTCGCATCGAGCTGTAAGACTCGCACCAGACTTTCCAACAGTTGCCCAGAAACGCTAATATCCCGTCCCTGCTCAAGCCAGGTATACCACTCCGGGCTGACTCCGGCGAGCGTCGCAACTTCTTCACGCCGTAAACCCGGTGTCCGCCTGCGCGTTCCTCTCGGTAATCCAACCTGTTCCGGGGCTAAGCGGGCGCGGCGGCTGCGCAGAAATTCCGCTAACTCGTGATGACGATCTATCTCCATTGGGTTCATCGACACGCAACATTCTCCACTCAGGGACGCAGCCGCAGCCTGGAAGTGCCAGTTCTAGGATAAACGCTCGTCTCGTTAAAACATCCCTCTCATTATACCTTAGTGCTGGGTGCAGTGAGCTGCTCCATCACGAAAGTGATACTAGTCCACCCACAAATCCCAACCCTGAGTAAATTGGAGGAGATCCCCATGAAAGTTTTCGTCACTGGCGCGTCCGGCTGGATCGGCTCCGCCGTTGTTTCCGAACTGATCGGCGCAGGACATCAGGTCGTTGGCCTCGCCCGCTCGGACGCGACGGCTGATGCGCTCATCGCCGCCGGGGCGCAGGTAGAGCGCGGCACACTGGATGATCTTGAGGTCTTGCGGAGCGCGACTGCCGCGTCTGATGGCGTTATCAACCTTGCCTTCAATCACGACATCGCCTTCTCAGGGGGCTTCCAGACCGCCGCTGACTCTGAGCGCCGCGCTGTCGAGACCTTCGGCGACGTGCTGGCGGGTTCCGACCGACCGTTGGTGATGGCGTCCGGTTTGCTTGGAGTCATGCCGGGGCGGAGCGTGACTGAAGTGGACGGGCATGGCCTCGATGCGGCTGTAGGCGGTGGGCCAGGGACTCGTCTGGCGACTGCAGAGCTTGCGCTGTCCTTCGCCTCGCGCGGCGTCCGTTCGTCGATTGTGCGGCTTCCTCCGACCAATCACGGCGACGGCGATAACGGCTTCATGAAGTCTCTTGTTGGCATCGCCCACGACAAAGGTGTTGCTGGCTACGTTGGTGACGGCAGCAATCGCTGGCCTGCCGTCCATCGTCTCGATTCTGCGCAACTGTTCTGTCTTGCGCTGGAAAAAGCTCCCGCAGGTACAACCCTGCACGCGGTCGCCGATGAGGGCGTGTCGCTCCGAGACATTGCCGAAGTTTTTGGTCGGCATCTCAACGTGCCAGTCGCTTCCATTGCTCCTGAGAACGCAGGCGAGCACTTTGGCTGGATGGCCGGCTTTATCGGACTCGATAGCCCGGCTTCAAGTGGGCTGACCCGCGATTTGCTGGGCTGGCAGCCGGCACAGCCTGGCCTGATTGAGGATCTTGAGCAGGGTCACTACTTCAATAACAAGGCATAATGTCGAGGCTGGTTGCTTCGATGGCATTGCCCTGCAGATTTTGAGAAGCGATTCAGTAGTTCGAAAGTTAACCCTCACGCGGATTGAAGTAGCTACGGAAATAAAAAGGGACACAGAAATTTTCTGTGTCCCTTCAGGTGCCCCCAGCAGAAATCGAATCTGCGCCTTCGCCTCCGGAGGGCGACGCTCTATCCGCTGAGCTATGGGGGCGGATAAATTTATTTTAGCAGTCAACCGATTCCAACGCAAGCCTCCTGCTCTGGCAAAGCCCGCGAAAATCTGGTAATGTGCGCGTGTTTTGGTCATTGATGGGCAGTGAAGATGAGAGTTCGAAACGTATCTATTCGGCATGGCATCGTTGGCCTTGCACTCCTTTTGCTGATAAGTGCTTGCAGTGCCCTGACGCCAGAAAATCCAGCGGCGACTTTACAGGCGCAGCGGCAGGGCTTCGTCGATGAAGCCACCAGCATTGCTCAGGCCGCTCAAGTGCAGTCAACACAGGTTATGGGAACAGCGGTCGCTGCCCAAACTTATGTCGCGCAAATTGATGGACGTAATCAGCAGTTGCTCGCGACAATGGCAATCGCCTATCCGCCCACGCAGGCGCTGGTCGAAAACGCTGGGCCAAGTACGCCTGGTCAGATGGCTTCACCTGCGCCAGCCGGATCAGTGGGGGATGCCATGCTTGCACCGACACAGAGCAGCGGTTCGTCGCCTTCTGACAATACCAACGCGCTTGGCGATATGCAGTTTACGCAGGTCGGGACGGCAGCGAGTGTCCGCGACACCGACGGTTGCGCCGTCTCGCTAGTGTATTCGTTTCCAGCCGATGTTCAGCAGATTTACATTACATCGCGTGCACTCAACATTAAAGCGGGGACTGAGATGCGCGTCGAATGGTATTACGAAGGCCAGTTGAATCATTCCGAGTCTTTTACCGTGAAGCAGGACGATAACGATTTCTGCCTCTGGTTTTCGCTGGAGCCTACCGACAACGCACTTTCGAGCGGCAACTGGTCGGTCAGCCTTTTTGCCAATAATCAACCAACCGACCCGCCATCGGTCGATTTCACCGTTGGCTCATAACCAGCGTCGCTCACTCTATTGGTGCGCCAGAAGCTCTCGTGTTAAATTAAGGGCAGGTCGTCTCGCTCGTCTGCCCTTGGGGGGGTCTTGAAAGTTCGCCTGCTGCTTCTCGCATTGATCATTTACGTGGTCATCATCCTGCCCGTGAGCGCGCAGACGATTGCGACGCCCATCTTGACGCCTACCGCGACGCCGATTGGCAGCTATGTCACTGCGCAGGATATTTATGTGCGTGGCGGCCCTGGCGAAGCGTACCTGCCCGTTGGGCGCTTGGTGGCGAACGACCCGCTGTTGCCGATTAATCGCAGCGATGACGGCCGTTGGGTGATGATCCGCTACTACAAAAGCTTCGGCTGGATTCGGCGCGATCTTGCCTACTGGGATTTCGATGTCGATACGCTGCCGCCACTCGATCAAACTAACCTAACGCCAACCTCTCTGTATCTGACGGTCACGGTGACTCCGGTTCCGACAGGCGTTCAGGTCAATGCTGGTGAATCCGGGGCATACGTGCGTTTTGGCCCCGGCGGCACGTTTCCCTATATTGGGGCGGTCGTCACGGGCGATTATGTCGAACCCGTTGGGCGAAACGTAGACGGTGACTGGATTCTCATTCGCTTTCGTGATGGCTTTGGCTGGATTGCGCGTGATTTAATCGAGCGTACGCTCGACCTGAACACGCTCCCCGTTTTGCTGCCCGATGCACTCACGCCTTCGGCGACCTTTACCCCGTCAGCCACATTTACCGTGTCTTCAACGCCGACGCCGAGTGAAACTTCATCCGCAACCTGGACACCTTCGTCAACTACATTCCCACCGCCGACCAATACGCCGTTTACGCTGACAGTTGCCCCGACAGATACCGATTCTGCGACGCCCATATCAACGGACACGGCATCGCCTACAAACACACAAACCTCAACGCTGCTGCCGACGGACACAGTTACGCCTCTCCCAACCGATACGGACACATTCACGCCCAGCGCGACTGCATCGCTCACTGAAACGATAGCGTCGACGCCAACGAATACCGATACCGCTACTTTGCTGCCGAGTGACACTTCGACGCCTGTCCCCAGTGATACACCAACTCTGACACCGACGAATACCGACACGAATACGTTTACGCCCAGCGCAACCTCAAGTTCCACATCGAGTGCTACGGCGACTTCGACCCTGACTCCAACGAAGACCGATACCGCCACGCTGCTGCCGAGTGCTACATCAACCGCTACGCCCACCAATACAGCGACGGCAACGCCAAGCAGCACGGCAAACGCCACCAGCACTTCGACTCTTTCACCCACGCCCTCGCCGAGTGCTACGCAGACTGCAACCGCAACATCCAGCCCAACGATGACGGCGACCGCAACGGATACGGCGACTTCAACAGTGTCCAGCACTGTTACGGATACGCCCGCGCTGAACGCACTCGCGGTTTCAACGGAGACGGTTGCACCAACGAGCACGAATACCGTCTCGCCGACGCCGAGCAGCACGGCAACGTTCACCGAGACGCCGACATCGTCGAATACGCCAACAGTCACTATAACCGATAGCACGACGCCAACGCTGACGGAATCCCCTACTGTCATTCCGTCGGTTACGATGACATCGAGTGTTACGGCGTCGCCGACCAGCAGCGACACTGCGACGGCGACTCAGACTTTTACACTGACCTCCAGCCCAACGCTGAATCCGAGTGCGACTTCGACCAGCACCATCACCCATACCGCGACGGTGACGACATCGCCAACTGAAACAGCGACGGCGACACGCACTCCGCTGCCCGCTTCGATTATTCTGACCAATCCACCCCCGACGCCGCTTCCTGTCGAGACAACGCCGCCAGCGTCATCCCCGCAAATTCCACCCGAAGCGCTGGTGGGCGGTGCGCTGCTGGTTCTGCTGCTGATTTACGTGGCCTTTTACTGGCGCGGCCTTGCGGCAACGGATCGCTATGAAGCGGGTTTTGTGATCGATACCTGTCCCGTGTGCAAACAGGGGCATCTGACCGTCGAGACACGGCCTGGGCGCGTGTTGGGCATCCCGCGCCCGCGAACCACCGTTCGTTGTGATAACTGTCGCTCGGTGCTGCGCGAAGTGGGTCGTCATCGCTGGCGCTACGCCATTGATCGCACGGCGAACCCAGCGCTTTACACCCAGTTCAATGGACGTGAGGTCGATGAAGCGACGCTTGAAGCGTTAGAGCGTCAGGCTCCTCCAGCGCCTTCGGGCGTCCGTCCGCCGAGCAAGCCACCAACCTTCATCGACGACGAGGATTAAGCGTGCCTCTAGTTGAATGTGTTCCCAATTTCAGCGAGGGGCGGCGCGCCGAGGTGATTGCAGCCCTGGTTGAGGCGGTGCGCTCGACGCCTGCTGCTTTCCTCGACGTCAGCAGCGATCCTGATCACAACCGCACCGTGATAACCTTCGCGGGGGAGCCGAACGATGTTTCGGAAGCGATGTTTCGCGCTGCACAGGTTGCCGCTGAGCACATCGATGTGACACAGCACAGCGGTGTTCACCCCCGTATGGGCGCGGTCGATGTCATCCCGTTTATCCCGCTGCGCGACATTTCACTGGAGGATTGCGCCGAACTCGCGCGCAGTTTTGGGGCACGTGTCGGGAATGAACTTGGCATCCCCGTTTATCTCTATGAAGCAGCGGCGCTGCATCCCGAACGAGTCAATCTCGCGGATGTGCGGCGCGGCGGCTATGAACTGCTCCAGACCGAAATCCTGACACCGGAGCGCGCCCCCGATTTCGGCCCGGCACGGCTCGGCTCAGCGGGAGCCGTAGCGGTTGGCGCGCGCGCGCCTTTAATCGCCTTCAATGCCTTCCTCGATACTGATGATGTGGCAGTGGCGCAGGCCGTTGCGCTCGCGATTCGTGCATCGGGTGGCGGACTCCCTTACCTGAAGGCGCTTGGTCTGCTGGTTGGTGGACAAGCACAGGTCTCGATGAATGTGATCGACTTTCGCCAGATGCCGCTTTTCACGATTATGGAGACCCTCCGCGCCGAAGTCCGTAAGCACGGCGCGGCGATTACGCATACTGAACTCGTCGGCCTGATTCCGCAGAAAGCGCTGATTGATGTGGCACTAGCGAGTCTGCAACTGCCTGTCGCAACACGCGATAAGATATTGGAGGTTCGGCTTGGCAGCGAGCTAGGCGACTATCGTGAGGTCAGATTCGAGTGAGACGGCTCATCGCGCTGGCACTGCTGCTGGTCGCGTGCCAGTTCGCTGCTTCTTTCATTCCATCTGCTCATCAAGTGTTGGCGACTCTTCATGTCGCTGCGAAACAGGCTCAGCTTAGCACGCCTTTTCCGACCCAGACTCCACGCTCGATCTGGGCGACTCGCTCGGTCACAGCTTTGCCAACCCTAACGCTGCCGCCGCCAACCGCAACAACCATACCGACACTGCCCTTGATCACTTTTGCAACACAGGTTTCAGTCACAGGCGTGCCGACCTGGACGCCACCGCCGACCTGGACGCCACCGCCGCCTGATGCTGATATTCGTGTGCCTGAACATTTCCTACTCCAGTGGCCTGTCCGTGTTGCCACTTTCAATCGCCGCTATCCTTATGGCGGAACGGATCAGGATCGTTTGCAGGTGCATCATGGCGATGATCTGGTCAACCCCATTGGCACGCCGATTCACGCTGCCGGGGATGGCACGGTGATTTACGCGGGCGATGATTTAACGACGCGCTTTGGGCCGGACAACAACTACTACGGGCATCTGGTCGTCATCCAGCACAATTTTCTGTCACCGGAAGGGCTACCCGTATTCACCCTCTACGGGCACATGGATCAACTTGGAGTGACGGCGGGGCAAACGGTGCATCTCGGCGATGTCATCGGTACCGTGGGTTCGACCGGGATTGCGTTGGGGCCGCATCTTCATGTCGAGGTGCGCGTCGGCAATCCCTTCGATTTTAATGCGACACGCAATCCTGAATTATGGTTGCAGCCGCTGGCGAATGCCGGAGTGTTGGTCGGGCGTGTCGTCGATGCGGCGGGGCAGCCTGTCTATGACCTGACCATCACGCTCCAATCCAGCGACGCACTACGCTCCGCCTTTAGTTATGGCGACGGGTCAGTTCGATCTGACCCCACTTTAGGGGAAAACTACGTGCTGGGCAATCTGCCGCCTGATTATTATGTCGTACTGGTCAACCTCGACGGCATCCAGCGTTTTGCCCGCACCGTTTATGTTTACCCCAATCGACTCACCTGGTTGACAATTCAGCTTTCGCCCTGACGTGCTTTTTCTTCGGGCATTCATGAAAGCAAACGAGGCGCGAAATGATTTCGCGCCTCGTGATTTTGTTGCTGCGAAGTGTTTGTTGTTAGCCGTTATAGACGCGATAGTTGAGCGAAATCTGCGTGTCGGTGACATTACTGACCTGCATCACGCCGCGATGCCCGTCAGCCGTGATGATGCCGATCACCGTGCCGTTGCTTAATTCGCTGCGCGGGATCGAATCGCGCGTGATGCTGCCAGGATTAAGCTGATCATAGGTGATGGTATTGAAATCCGCGCCACCGATGATTGCCAGATGCGCGCCGAAGATCGCCTTCAATCCCGTCGTGCCGCCGTCAGAATTCCAGTTCACGTCACCCTGCGCTGCATTACCTTCCAGGTCAAGTGTCTGTCCAAGATTGAGCGTTTGCGATCCCTGGTTGAGCACAGAGACACCGACGGTATAGGTCAGGTTGTAGAGGTTATTCTGCTCCCCAACTGTACCTTCGTTGACCTGGTTGTTGGCGTCCATTTGCAGGCCGACGGTATATGTCCCTGAACCCGTCAACACGCCGGACAACTGCACTGTCGCGCTTTGTCCCGCGCCCAAACCGGGCAGCGAGCCGACCAGATACAAATTGTTCGGCGCGAAAGTTCCGGCGACCACGAATGGCCCCGCAGCGACATTCCCGATGTTACCCACCGTGATTGTCACTGTAAACGTTTGGTTGGGCAGCACGGGCGATGGCGCAATTGAGGCCGAAACGATAATCAGATCGGTTGTTTGCGGAACGTCAGGCGTCGCCGTGACGACCGGAACCGGCGTGGGTGGCGTCGGAATGACCGGGACGCTGCGCAGGTCGCCCGATATATCGACCAGATAGGCGGCGAGCCAGCCTTGCGTGCCTCGGAAATTGATAACCACATACGTGTAATCAAGGTTTGCGCCAATTACAGCAGCCTGTTCGCCCTGGTTGAGTTGACCCAGAATTTCGTAATTGTCGCCGGGGCCGGTGCGGACGTTTTGCTTCGGCTGCTTAATCGTCAGCACGACACCTTGTGGCGTTGCAGTGGGCGGAATCAGCGTTGGGATCAGGGTGGCGGTGGCATTCCCCACTGGCGTGACGATGCCGACTGCTGGCAGGCGTTGGTTGCCCTGATAGCGTGCCAGCACCATCGGTGCACCCAGGTCGCCCAGGCGCACAATGCTGACGTTGTTGCTCAGCTCATTCGTGCCGATGTCCTGTGCTCGCAGAGTTCCCTGAACACCGGGCATTGTCGCCGCATTGGCGAGGTTGTCGCGCAGATTGCCCGGCTCGCCCAGCGCCATCGCAATCACCTTGATCGAATCGTAGCTTGCGGCAGTCACTGCATCGGGAAGGTCGCCGTAGGCGTGGATATAGCTGTTCAGATACGTCGTGCTTGACAGGTCGTCTGCCGTGAACGGCCAGGTTGTCACAGCAACAATCCCATTCAGTTGATCGAACGGAACCGTGTCGCTGAAGGCCGGATCGAAAGCATCATTGTAGGCAAATAAACCTTTCCACGCGCCAGTGCGCAGACCGTTATATAGCGCTGATGCCGACTCCGGGCTGCCGAAGGCGACGACAACCGCTGGATCAGCATTGATCAGCGTAGCGACAGTGTCTGCCAGTTCGCTTGGATCGCGCAGGATCAACGCCGGGTCAGGAGTCACGCCCAGTGTCGAAGCGGCAGTCGAGAAGCCAACCACACTCGCCGTGCTGGCGACATCAAGCTGCACCGTTGCCACCGGGCTGAGTTTGTAATCGCTGATCAGATAGCTGGCGAGTGCCTGTCCCTGTAATGCATCTGCCGCGCGTGACTGGAATAGCAGCCCGCTCGTGTCGGATGTGATCAGTGTGTCGCCCGTCGCGGGCGTAATCACTGGCACGCCGAGGCTTTGCAGTTCAGTCAGATTGTTGACGACTTCATCCGTTGTCTCCGGGCCGAGGACGGCTTCCACATTCGCAGTTTTCAAATCTGAAATGGCCTGGTCGAGCGTCGAGCCTTCATTCGATGGCTCAATCACGAGGTCGAGCTGGAACATCGTTCCATCTGCGCCGCGTACACCGCCAGCCGCGTTAATTTCCCGTACCGCCAGCCGTGCACCATTACTGATCGAACCGCGCTCATTATCGAGCACGCCGACGTGTAAAACGGGTAGATCCTGGGCGCTCACGCTGTGCAGCGTCAGCAGCAGCAATCCGATCACGCTGAGGAATAGCCAGTGTTTTGATCTGTCTCGTTGACCCATAGTTCACCTCATCATAAATGCTTCAATGTTATTACGAAAGTTATTATATATCATTTCGCTAGAAAAATGCGGGTCGAATCTTGATTTTCGAATTTTCTGACAATATACTCCCTGTAAATCACCAACTCTAATGACAATTTGGATGCCATTTTGCATCTGGTTTGTTTGGGCATGGTAGAATAGTAGAAGTTATGCCCCTAGCTTGGCGCAGCTTAATCAGATTGAAAAAGGGTTACCCAGGATGTCCGACAAAGTATATTTGACTGCCGAAGGCGCAGAAGAACTCCAGCGCGAACTAAATCTTTTGATTGAAGTGCGCCGCCCTGAACTCGCAACCAAATTGACCGAGGCAGTGGCGGAAGGAGACCTCAAGGAAAACGCCAATTATCACGATGCCAAAGAGCAGTTGGCCTTCGTTGAAGGGCGAATTCAATATCTTGAGAATGTCATTCGTTCCGCGACGATTATCGCCAATGATGGGCCAAGTGATGTTGTTGCTGTAGGTTCGAAGGTCACGATTGTCGAAGATGGCACTGATGACGAGGAAATCTACAGCATCGTTGGCGCTGCCGAAGCCAACCCCAGCGAAGGCAAGATTTCGCACCTCAGCCCGATTGGTTCAGCCCTGATCGGCGCGAAGAAGGGCGAGAAAGTCCGCGTCACCACACCCAGCGGGACGATCACGTTCAAGGTCAAGAAGATCAATTAACCTTTGACAACAAAAAAACAGGGGAATGATCGTTCAGATCGTTCCCCAGTTTTTATTTTAGCGACGTTTCGCGCTCAGGTAATCGGTGTGAAATCACCTGTGCCGCCGAACGGATCGTCGTCGGGATTCGGCGCGGGTGGGCGAGGTGGCGAATTTGCCGGACGCGCCGGCGATGGATTGTTAAAGGGGCTGGGCGTCGAAGCGGGCGGCAGCGGCTCTGGTGGAATGACCGATGGCTGCTGTGGCGCAGGCGGTTGATACGTCGGCTGCCGGGGTTGTGGCGGCTGCGGCGTGGGCGGCTGATAGGTGGGCTGTGGCGCGATAGGCTGCGTCACAGGCTGCGGGCGCGGTTGCTGCGGAATCGGCGCGGCTGCCATATTGGCCTGCGGCATTTGCATCGCGGGAGCAGGTGCGCCCACGCCGACCGCTGCCGGGTCTTTGCGCCATGCAGCAAGTTCAATCGTCATCTTCTCAAAATAACTGTTCGGCGGCAGCGGGCCGGTTCCGTACTGCATATCGACGATCCGCGCCTGCAAACGCAGCGTGTTCGTCTCCATCGTCACCATCGCGCCGGGCTGCGCCAGTACCAAATCACCTTTGGCTTCCAGTTTTGAACGCAGTGCCGGATCGTTGAAGGCGTATTCGGATACGAAAACCTTCGTCACCGTGCGCACGAAGTCGTCTTTGTCGAACAGCCACACTTCAATCGCAGCGGCTTTGGCGGGGTCGCCTGTGCCGACCGTCTCGGAAATCAGTGCGCCGCATTCGCCGAGGAAGCGTTCCTGCTCATCCTCGATCGTGTACGACTCGTCATACGTCCCGAAACCGGGTGTATAGGTAGACATCTTCTGCATCAGCGGCGGGCCTAAGTTGCTCGTCGCCGTGAAGTCAGTTTTCTTGCTTTCCATCAGCTTGGCGCTGTCGGCGCGTGCCTGCCGTGCCTGAAGCATTTCCGGGCTGGCTTTCTGACCGCGCTTGACCAGCGGTTCGATCAGGTTGGGGTAAATGAACATGCCCCACAGAATTGCGACAATCGTGCCAATCACAACCACTACAATCGGCGCGATGATATAAGGCAGAATCTGACCAATAGGATTCGGTTGTGGTGCCTGGACGGCGTTTGGTTCGGCTTGCTCTGCCAGCGGACGAATGGCCTGAAGCTTAGCCTGATTTGCTTCTTCGCCGGGTGTCGCGATCAGGCGATCAACCACGCCCAGTGGATCGTCAATCCGCGTCAGCAAATCGGTGATGTTCGAGCTGATGTCGGTATTGGTAGCGCCTGCATAACGATCTGCCAGCAGCTTGACCCACTCATCCTGCCAGCTTTGGTGCAGCGCGCGCGGATCGGCATCATAGTAGACGGTTGGCGAAATTGCGTAAGCCCACAATAGCCCGATCAGTACGCCGCCTACCAGAACCGCCAGTGTTTTGCCTTTGGGCATGTACGGTTTCAGCAGCACTACAAACAGGCCGTTATAACTATCTTTGAGAAACTTCATCCTTTACGCCTTTCGTCCGACGCCCCACTTCCTATGATTGTAATGGAAATAACTACAGAGCGACAATAATAGAATTAGGCTATCGCTGATTGTTAGAAAATGCAAACACTGGGCGTCGCGTAAAATGTGTCGGGGCAAGTCTCAGACTTGCCCCGACATGGGTGGCTATTTTACACAGGTTCCGGGCTTTCGCTCGTTTGAGCAGGCAGCTTGTCGATCTGATAAGTGTGTTTACAGACCGTGCAGACCGCTTTGCCCTTGCTTTGCTCGACCAGCAGACCGCCGCAGTTGGGGCAGGGCTGGGGCAGTGGGCGTTTCCAACTCGTGAATTCACACTCAGGGTAGCGTGAGCAGCCGTAGAACGTGCGGCCTCGCTTCGAACGGCGCTCGATAATCTCGCCGCCGTGTTCCGTGCCGCACAGCGGGCAGGAAACACCGAGCCGTTCCAGAAACGGCTCGGTGTAGCGGCAGTTCGGGTAATCCGAGCAGCCGATAAACTTGCCAAAGCGTCCGTACTTGATCACCAGCGGGTGACCGGAGACCGGACAGGCACGCCCAATTTCCTCGACGTGATTGATCGGCTCAATCACCTGATGCGCCACTTTGAGCTGGGCATCAAACGGCTCGTAGAATTCCTTGAGCATCGGACGCCATTCGCGCCGTCCCTCAGAAATTTCGTCGAGTTCGTCTTCCATGTGCGCGGTGAACTGGAAATCCAGAATTTCCGGGAAGTACTTGACCAACAGATCGTTGACGATCCTGCCCGTTTCCGTAGGCATCAGGCGCTTGTCTTCTTTGGTTACGTACTCGCGATCCTGAATCACGGCGACCGTTGGCGCGTAGGTGCTTGGACGACCGATGCCATATTCTTCCAGCGTCCGCACGAGACTTGCTTCGGTATAACGCGGCGGCGGCTGCGTGAAGTGCTGTTCTGGCAGTAGGTCGAGCAGATCCAGCACTTCGCCGACCGTCATTTCCGGCAGAATGCGCCCCTCATCCTCATCGTTGGCGATGTCTTCGTCGTGCGCGTCCTCGTAGAGCGCCAGAAAGCCGCTGAACTTGATCGTGCTGCCGCTGACACGCAGGTGGTATGGGCGATTCTTCGCCGTTAGTCCTGCGTCAATATCAACGCGCAGTGTGTTGTAGACCGCGTTTTCCATCTGGCTGGCGACAAATCGCTGCCAGATCAGGTTATACAGGCGATACTGGTCGCTCGAAAGCGCCTTCTTGATTGCGTCCGGTTCGCGCATCACGCCCGTAGGCCGAATCGCCTCATGGGCTTCCTGTGCGCCTTTGGACTTCGTTTTATAGACTGGCGCGCGTTTCGGCATGAATTCCTTGCCAAAGCGGTTGGCGATATAGTCGCGCGCGTCCTTTTGCGCCTGAGGCGAGATCGACAGGCTGTCGGTACGCATGTACGTGATCAGCCCGACCGAGCCATCCGCGCCGACTTCGATGCCTTCGTACAATTGCTGTGCGACCGCCATCGTCCGCTTGGCAGTGAAGCCCAAACGTCGCGACGCTTCCTGTTGGAGCGTGCTCGTCGTGAACGGTGCGGACGGCTTGCGCACGCGCTCGCCGCGTTTGACATCAGCGACGCCAAACTGGCTCTTATTCAGGATGTCGAGATGGGGCTGAACCTCGGCCTGTGTGCTGAAGTTGACATCCGCATCACCAATCTTGAGCAACCGCGCAAGAAATGGCTTGTTAGTGTCCTTACCGTTGCGCTGCTGCTTCTGGAGTTTGGCATCGACTGTCCAGTATTCCTGCTGCACAAACGCTTCGACTTCTCGCTCACGATCCACGATCAGCCTGGTGGCGATGCTCTGTACCCGCCCGGCGGACAGGCGGTTGCGCACCTTTTCCCACAGCAGTTCGGTCACCTGATACCCTACCAGTCGGTCGAGAATGCGCCGCGCCTGCTGTGCGTTGACGAGGTTCATGTCAATCTCGCGCGGGTGGCTGAACGCATCCTGAATCGCGGGCTTGGTGATTTCATGGAACTCGACGCGCTTGACTTTAGATGCGCTGGCTTCGTCCAGTTCAGTCGCCGCCAACAGATGCCACGCAATCGCCTCGCCTTCGCGGTCGGGGTCGGTTGCGAGGTAAATCTCTTTCGCGTGATCGACCGCGTTCTTCAGGTCTTTGACAGTATCGCGCTTGTCGTTCATGACGCGGTATTTCGGCTCGAAGTTGTTCTTCACATCGACCGAAATCTGCGAAACCAGCAGATCGCGGACGTGTCCCTTCGACGCCTTGACGGTATAGCCTTTGCCCAGAAACTGACCGACGCTCCGCGCTTTGGCGGGCGATTCGACGATCACCAGTTTCCCGACATGATTACTCTTGCTTGACACTTTTTTCTCGCTTTTCGCCGGGGCAGCTTTCGCCTTTGCCGACGCTTTTGCTTTCGTTGTTTTTGCTTTTGTCTTCGTTGCTGCTTTCGCCTTTGTCATCTTCGCTTTGACGCTTGGCTGGGCGACAATTTCCGGCTTCGGAACATTAGCGTGGGCGTCAGTTACACCCATCCGAAACAGCGCTGTCCCGCACACGGGACAGGTACCTTTTGTTCCAGGCGCTCCCCGGGAGGTATAAACGGCCTGCGGGTTTGCAATCTCCCGCTTGGTCTTGCACTTTACGCAATATGCTTCAAGAGTCATGCCTGGTCCCAACACTTCTACAGATAGATTTCATGCTTCATTTCACGCAGCATGTCCACGACCTTCTTGACATCCTGCGTGCGTTCTTTCTTACAAATCATCAATGCATCTGGGGTTTCGACCACCACCACATCTTCCACACCGATGGTGACGGTCAGCTTGTCACTGTAAACCAGTGTGTTCTTTGTGTCAATCACAATCCGGTTAGGGGAGTTGCCTTTGAAGCAGTTCCCGTCCTTATCAAGATCAAGCACTTCATACAACGCTTCCCAGCTTCCCACGTCGCTCCAGCCTATATCGACTGGAATCACGACGATGCGATCTGTTTTTTCCATCAGGCCAGCGTCGATCTGCACTTTGGGAATCTGCTCCCAAACTTCCTTCAGTTTGGCGTTATAGTCTGGTGTATCGACGCTGGGTTGAAGCGCCATCATTGCCCGATAAATTTCTGGCTGATGCTGTTCGAATTCATGCAGGGCGCGGTCTGCCCGCCAGATGAACATGCCCGAATTCCAGCTATAGTCGCCGCTGGCGATGAAGCGCATCGCCGTCATCATATCGGGCTTCTCGGTGAACCCGCGCGACTGATAACAGGCAAAGCCTTCAACCTCGCGCAGTTTTTCGCCGCGCTGAATATAGCCAAAGCCGGTTGATGGAACGGATGCGGAAATCCCCAGTGTGACGATGTAATCGTCCTGGGCTAGCGTATAACCGGCTGCCAGCACCGCCCGGAAGCGTTCTTTGTCGGCTATATGGTGGTCGGCTGTCAGCAGCACAATCGTCGCTTGCGGATCGCGCTTGTAGATCACGGCGGCGGCGAGGGCTGCTGCCGGCCCAGTGTTCTTCCCATATGGCTCGATCAGAAAGTTTTCCTTCGGGATTTCCGGCGACTGAGCGTGCATGGCCTCAGCGAAGCGGCTGCCCGTGACGACGTAAATCTGGTCAGGTGTGAACAGGGGCGCAAGCCGCTCGACGCTTACGGCGAACATCGAACTTTCTTCGACGAGTGGCAGCATCTGCTTGGGGAAATCAGCGCGGCTCATCGGCCACAGTCGCGTCCCACCGCCTCCCGCAAGGATCACCGCATAATAATGTTCCATCGGCTATACCCTCTATCCAACACTAATTCGACGGTACTTGCCGCGTCCGTCGTTTTCGACATAACCCTGAAGTTCCAACAGCGTCAGTATGCCCAGAGCTTCGGCGGCGGACAGGCCGCTCTGCCGCACCAGATCGTCAATCGGCAGCGGGTCTGCGCCCAAATAGCGCAGCAGCGCCGCTTCTTTTTCGCCTGACGGGGCGATACGCTTCGTAATAACACGTGCTTCCACTTTGCGATGAGCAATATTCAATTCATCCAGAATATCATCGACCGTCAGCACCAACTTCGCGCCATCCTGAATCAGACGATTCGTGCCGCCGCTTGCACCGCTGAATATACTCCCTGGCACAGCGAATACGTCGCGCCCTTGTTCTGCCGCCAGCGTCGCTGTGATCATCGCGCCGCTTTGCTCTGGTGCTTCGACCACCAGTACCCCCAGCGATAATCCACTGATGATCCGGTTGCGACGCGGAAAATGCCGCGCTTCCGGCTTGCTTCCCACCGGGAATTCGCTGATCAATGCGCCGTGCTCGATAATCTGTCGTGCCAGTTCGGCATTATCAGACGGATAGATGCGGTCGATACCGCACCCCATGACCGCCAGTGTTCGTCCTCCAACGTCGAGCGCTCCTCGGTGCGCGGCGCTGTCGATGCCGTGCGCCAGCCCGCTGATTATCGTCACACCCTGCTGCGCCAGTTGGCGTGCAAAATAGGCAGAGGCATCCCGCCCATACGGAGTCGCCTTGCGCGTCCCGACGATACTGAGCGCCAGATCATCCTGAGCGGTGAGGGTTCCGCGCACATAGAGCGCCAGCGGCGGGTCGGGGAGGTTCTTGAGCAGTGAGGGAAATTCTGCGTCTTCAGGCGTCAACAACCTTGCGCCTGCACGCTCAATTTTTGCCATTTCACGGTCGAGATCGACCTGACTGCGCATTCGCAGCAGATTCGCACTCGCCTCGCCATCCAGCCCGGCTTCGCGCAGAGGTTTTTCCCCGGCTTCCCAGGCGCTTTGCAGCGTGCCGAACGCGCGCGCCAGGAGGAGCAGGCGCTTTGGCCCAATGCCGGGTACAAGACTGAACCCGAGCCAATACTGACGTTCGTTCACTGTAGCGACCGGGAGATTAAAGGCACATTGCGCACAGCATATAGTCAGCTACGGATGCTGTCAAGGGGGGACGGACGCGGTTATCCCTTAATTTTAGCGGTGCAGCCTGTGCAAATTTCGCTAATCGTCGTCGCTGATGGCTTCGTCGGCCAGCAGACCTTCCGGCAGCTTGACGATCATAACCCCCGCATCGACGTCCGTCTTGAGGATAGTTTCGGGCGTCACCGGGATCAGAATTTCGCCGTAACGTTCGCTCTTGACGATGTAGACATCGTTCGCGCCCGTTTCAAGCACCTCAGTCAGCATTCCCAGTGTTTCGCCATCGGCTGTTTCGACTTTCACGCCAATCAACTGGTAGAGGTAGAATTCGCCTTCTTCCAGTGGGACGGCGTGCTCCATATCGACCAGCACAAACAGCCCGCGATATTTCTCTGCGGCGGTGCGATCCGGGATTTCACGCAGCTTGAGCAGCCCAAAATCGCCGTTCATACGCATTCCCTGCACCTTGTAGGGCTTGGCGACTTTGGGTTCGGGCTTGTCTGCCAGATAGATCGTTTCCAGCTTGGCAATCCGTTCGGGATAGTCCGTCATCATGCGCACGCGAAGTTCTCCACGAACCCCGTGCGGTCGCATAATTTCACCAAGCAGCAGATAAGCAGGTTTGTTCAGGAGTGTTTTCCTAGCAGCGTTGCAGCACTTCTTTTTAGCTGATCTTCAGAATGACCCGTTTGGCTTTGGGATTATCCGATGCGCGCAGCAGCGTTCGCAGTGCATTTGCAACTCGTCCGCCTTTGCCGATAATGCGTCCCGTATCGTGTTGAGCGACGCGCAGCTCTAGAATCAATGACGATCCTGTGTCCTTGCGTCTTACCTTGACCTGTGTGGGGTCATCAACCAGACTTTTTGCGACGTATTCGATTAATTCTTCCATGACGTTTTTTTGTCCCCTAAAAATCAATTATAGGAGCGGTGAAACTGAAGGGGTATGGCGCACCGTGCCCCTTCAGAACATATAATCTTGGCTAAAGATCAGCCTTCTTTGGGCTTGAACGTGCCGTGACCAGCTTCCGGCGCATCGTAGCGTGTGCGCGGGCTGACAGGTTCAGCGGCAGCGCGCGCGGCATCGGCTTCGGCGACCAGTGCCTCCATCGATTCACCCTTCTTCAGACGCTCAAAACGCGCCCATGTTCCCGCACGCTTGAGCATCGGCACAACGGCCTCGCTCGGCTGCGCGCCAACGCTCAGCCAATAGAGGACGCGGGCTTCATCGACAATATCGGTGGTAGGCCGTGTGCGCGGGTTATGAAAACCAACTGCTTCAATGATCCCACCATTACGGGCGGCGTGTTGATCGGCGACCACCAGACGATAGCTGGCCTGCTTTTTGCCGCCAACGCGGCGAAAACGGATACGTACCATGTTGCAAAGCTCCTGTTCTATACGCTCCCATGCGGCGCGACCCTGTGTCGCTGCCGGGGAGCCACTGAGAAAAATGCACTCAGTTGCGGAAAGGTCTAAGCGAAACTTGTTTCGCCAGAGCCTTAGCGCGGCAGACGTGGCATTCCGGGGATCCCACGACCCCCCTTGCCCATCTGACTCATGAGTTTCTGCATGTCCTGAAACTGCTTCAGGACTTCGTTCACGTCACGAACCTGCACTCCACTGCCCGTCGCGATGCGTTTGCGGCGGCTGGCATTGAGAATCTTCGGGTTCTGACGTTCTTTCATCGTCATCGAGTTGATAATCGCTTCAACTCGGCTGATGCGCTTCTCCATGTCTTTCTGGTCGATCTGGTCGCGGAAGCGGCTCATGCCCGGAACCATGTCGAGTAGCTGAGTAATCGGCCCCATCTTCTTGATCTTTTTTAGCTGCTCAAGAAAATCTTGCAGTGTGAACTGATTCTGCATCAGTTTCTTCTGAAGCTTTTCGGCCTCTTTCTCGTCGAATTCGGCTTCCGCTTTCTCGATGAGCGTCATGACATCGCCCATGCCGAGAATACGCTGCGCCAGACGATCCGGGTAGAACGGCTCGAAGCCGTCCAGCTTTTCACCCGTCGCCAGAAACTTGATCGGCACGCCTGTCACTGCGCGCATTGAAAGGGCAGCGCCACCGCGCGCATCACCATCGACTTTCGTCAGGATTAGCCCGGTGATGCCGAGGCGCTCGTTAAAGCCCTGCGCGATATTGACGGCTTCCTGTCCGGTCATCGAGTCTGCGACCAGCAGAATTTCCGCCGGACTCGTCCGCTTCTTGATCTCCGCCAGTTCGTCCATCAACTGTTCGTTGATTTGCAGACGACCCGCCGTGTCTATAATCACGACAGCGGCGTTCTGGTCTTTGGCGACTTTCAGCCCGTGTACAACGATGTCCTGCGGCTTGACCTTCGTGCCTTCTTCAAAGTAGGGCGCTTGAATCTGCTTCGCAAGCGTCACCAACTGATCAACCGCTGCCGGACGATAGGTGTCCGCCGCGATTAGGAATGGCGCACGCCCGTCGCGGCGCAGTTCAAGCGCGAGCTTGGCAGCCGTTGTCGTCTTGCCTGCGCCCTGCAACCCGACCAGCATGATCACGTGCGGCTTGGTGCTGCCGGAAAAGTTCAGCTTCGCGCCTTCGCCAAGTGTATTCAGCAGTTCCTCGTGAACAATCTTGACGACCTGCTGTCCTGGCCTGAGGCTTTTGCCGATGTCTGTGCCAATCGCGCGCTCTTTGACGCGCTTGATGAAATCCTTGACGACAGGCAGTGCCACGTCTGCTTCGAGCAGTGCCATGCGCACTTCGCGCATCGCCTTATCGACGTCCGCTTCAGTCAGCTTGCCGACGCGCCCTAAGCCGTCGAAAACGCTTTGTAAACGGTCTGTGAGTTGTTCAAACATCGCGTGATCCTACCGAAATAGCATCGGTCATTGTAGTGGAGGAGGGCGGCTACGTCAAGCGGAGAGTAGGATTAACCTTCGCCTGAAGCGGAACCATCCCGATCCTATGGTTGGGGCGACTCTTGCGTCTGGTGTTCCCTTCCGGAAATTGTCGAGAGTTCTTCCGTTGTTCCCTTCCGGTTCGATCCGGTCGGGTGCGCTCGCTGAGACTTCCCTTCCGTTAAGCCAGACGCTAAATCCCGACCGAGCACAGCATAGCGTATACTGTGCAAGATTTACATCAGCGCCGATAGGAAAATTCGGAATGAAACCGATTATTATTTTGACCGGGCCAGCGGCATCCGGCAAAAACACCATCGCCAACGTCTACGCCAGCCACTCCTGCGAGCGCTGCGCCGTCATTGATGGTGATGTGGTGCGGCAGATGCTGCGGCAACCTCATGCTGCGCCCTGGGACGAACCCGAAGGACTGGCGCAGCATCGGTTGGGCGTTCATAACAACTGCCTGCTGGCGAAATCGTTTGCCGAAGATGGCTGCGAAGTCGTGATTCTGGACGTACTGTGGTCGGATTTGGCGGCGCGCTATCGGGAAGAACTCGATGGTTATCCGCTGCGCATCGTGCGTCTGCTGCCGTCGTGGGAGGCCGCGCTTAAACGCCTGCACGGACGCCCGCCGAGTATCAGCGACAGCGAAGCTCGCTGGACGTATGACGCGCAGCTTGCCCTGACCGATTTCGACCTGAGCATCGACAACAGCACGCTCTCCGCCGGAGAAGTCGCCGCGAAACTGGCGGCCTACCGAGATGAGCGGGCGGGTTCTGGGGCAAGCGCCGAATAGCTGCGATTGAAGTAAATGAGCGGATCGCCCGCTTCAGGTTGATGCCCACTGGCAACGACCGAACCGATCACAATCCAATGGGTGCTGCCATCGTGAACGGTCTGCACCCGGCAGTCGAGCCAGGCCAGCGCGTCGTGCAGAATGGGCGCGCCTGTTACAGCCGTTTCGTACTCAACGCCCACAAAACGGTCGCCGTGTGAGGGCAGGGGAGTCCGTCCGGCAAAGCGGTCGCTCAGTTCGGCCTGGTCGCCGCTCAGAATTGAAATTGTGAACACGCCTGCGTTGAGGAGAAAGCCTGTCGTGGCACTGTTCTTGTCGATACAGATGAGGATTTGCGGCGGTTCCAGCGACAGCGATGTGAATGAGCTGAGCGTCATCCCAGCGTACTTGAAATCCTGCGCGCCATCGCTCAAGGTCGCAACCACCGCGACGCCGCTGCCCCAAAAACGCAGCGTGTCGCGCAAAGTGCTCTGATTTACAGCCATCCTGCACCTGTAGTCTTTGAAATTACGGTAAATGGAATTCACTATAGCTCAGACGCGGTGAAAGGGACTGATCATTCGATCAGTCCCTGAGGAATTCAGATTTTGCCTGATGGCGTATTGGTCGCTCTGTTTAGCGGTAAAACCAGAAGGGGACGCGGAAAAAGCTCGTTCCGAACAACGCACACAAGCCGAGCAGCGCCAGCACGAAAAACAGACAGCCGCAGCCCGGAAAAGCGCCAAAGCCAAATATCGGGCGTCGCCAGCCCCAACCCCAGCCACCGCCCCAGTAGGGACGGCGTCGCCAACCCCAACCTCGCCTGTACATCACTCGCTCCTTTACTCGATTTACAATCTACTATACGAGCGAGATGTAGCCGTCGTTTTAGCGAACTGTAAACTTTTCGTTCTCAATGCAAAGGAGCGAATCATATTGAATTCGCTCCTCAGAAATTCCCTAGTTTGCCGCGAAATTTACACGAACAGTCGTGACGCTCCGAAAATCAGCGCGCTCGTGAAGATGAGGCCGAACAGCAGGACGAACAGTCCGCAGCAGCCTCCGCCGTAATATGGACGCCGCCAGCCCCAACCAAAACCGGGTCGAATCCGCCAGCCGCCCCAGCCACCACCCCAACCGCGACCGTAGCCGCCGCCAAAGCCTAATCCACGTCGTCCGCCCCAACCACCGCGACCGTAGCCGCCACCGCGACCCCAACCGCCGCCTCGTCTTCCGTACATTCTGGCCTCCCAGATGAATCTCGTATTGTAGCTTACGATAATTATTATACGCGCAATCGTAAGCGGAGTTGCAGGACTTTCTAATCCCCCACAAATCTAGGGGGCGGGAGCCTGGGGTGAAAACAGGTAATTCGCCATTCGGGGAACCAGATCCGCCAGAGTATTCAGTCCTTCGGCGAACCGTTCCTTGCCGTCGCCGATGATTATCGTCGGTACGTCGTTTTCGGTATGCTTGCCGTGACTCAGGTCTTCCATGTTGCCGTGATCACTCGTAATGACGATCAGTCCTTCGCGGTCGTCCCATTCAGCCAGCGCGCCTGCCATCACACCATCGAACAATTCGAGGATTTTCACTCCGTCCTCGACCTTGCCGCGATGTCCAATTGTGTCGGTGACCCAGTGCGAGAAGAACGCGAATTCGTAGCGCCGCGACAGTTCGACCATCTTGCGCCCGCCTTCGGCTGGCGTATAGACGGGCGTATCGCTGTAGCCGAGATCGCTGCGCCAGCCTGCGTTCGTCCAATCGACTGCCAACGCGTCGCCACTGTAGATTTCTTTTTCGGTGAATAGTGGCAGTCCGGCGGACAGCACTGCCTGCTGGTAACTGGCGGGCAGCCGTTTGCCGCTGTGAATACCGTCGTGGAAGCGCGGCGGATAGGCTTCGAGTAGGGCGGCGTTCATCCCGTGCGCGACCACCTGCTTGAAGAAGTTATCTTCATTTAAAATCGCCCGAATCGGTGGGTTTGGACGCGGGCCATAATGCTCGCCAATTATCTGTGGCACGTTCAGCCCGGTCAAAATTGCCGCCTGACCGCTAGCGCTTTGCGGCCTGCCGGGGACGCCCATGCGTGGATCGGTGGGCACGAGGATCGCCCGTTCGCTCTCGACCCGTCCTGTCTCGCGCACCCAGCGCTTGCCGTTCGTCAGTGAAAGCAGGGTAGGGTAGTCGCCCGCCGCGAACGGGTTCATCGCGGCATCGTCGTCGCCCAGCCCGATCCCGTCGAGGAAGATCATCAGAATGTGTTTCATGGGGTACGTTTCTTGTGCTTGCTGAAAAAAGTAGAACACTGACAGGCTGATCGTTGGATTTGTTACGTTATGTTATGGACTTACCTCAAAAACGGATTCGTTTCGCGTTCCTCACCAATAGTCGTCGCGCCACCATGACCGGGCAGAACCGTCGTCTCATCCGGCAGCGTCAACAGTTTTTCACGGATCATCCTGATCAGCAGCGCATGATCGCCACCGGGTAAATCGGTGCGTCCAATCGTCCCCTGAAACAGCGAGTCGCCGCTGAAAACGAGATCGTGGTCGCGCATATAGAAGGCCAGATGCCCCGGTGCGTGGCCCGGCGTATACAGCGTCTCCAGCTTGATCGCGCCGAGTTCAATCGTCTCCGGTTCGGTCGTTAGCAGTCGATCCGGCGCTGCGGCTTCGGGATACAGGCTCCCGGTGAAGCGTAAGCCCGTTTCCGGCAAATCCTTCAGTTTGTCTGCCGCTTCGCTGTGCAGATAAAAGGGCGCTCCCGTCATTTCCTTGAGCGCCTTGCTCGCCAGCACGTGATCGAAATGGGCGTGCGTCGCTAGAATCAGCTTGATCGTCCAGCCCGCCTCGTCCGCCATCGCTTTGAGCACATCCGCCTGATCGACCGGATCGATCAGTATCGCTTCCTTCGTTTCATCGTCACCGACCAGATAGGCATTGGTGGCGGCGAGTCCGAGCGTCACATAGTTGATCTTGATGGTCATGTCAAAACCTCTGTCGTGAATGATGGAGTGCCGCGCGGTTAATGCCTGTATTTCATATTCAGGTTGTTCGGCGGCGCAGCACCGTCGTGATTAGCGTTTGGAGTTCGTCCATTTTGAGCGCGAAGGCTGTTCCAGCGAAGGCCAGCCCGCCGACACCGACCTCGACCGCCACCTGCGCGATAGTGAACACCTTGCCGCGTTCTGCCAGACCAGTCACTGTCCACACGGTATTAATGATCACCAGCGCCAGCCCCATCACCAGACTCGCCGCCAGTGTTTTTGCCAGCGTGCGGGCAATCGCTGACTCACCGATCCCGTTCCAGCGCCGCCGCAGGATGAACAGCAGCGTTAGCACTTCAAAGGTCACGCCGAGCGAATTCGCCAATGCCAACCCCGCAACGTGACCCTGATCCGCGTAAAAATACGGGTAAAGCCGCGAAAGTGCGAGGTGCGCCGAAGTATATTGCGGCAAGGCTGAGGTGTGAATGGTCGTGACGCCGCTCAGCACAATCGACAGCACCAGATTGATGGCTGCGCCGCCCAACGCCGCCCAGAAGGGGGTCAGTGTATCTTTGTCGGCGTAGAAGCTGCGCGCGATGATTTCGAGCAGCGAATGGACCACCAGCCCCAATGTGAAGAATTGCAGCGTGCTGTAGACCAGCGCTGAGGCCGAGCTATCGAACGCGCCGCCTTCCAGCAAACTGATCAGCGGCTGCCCGATCAGGATCAGCCCAACTGCCGACGGAATCGTTGCGATCAGGATGAAACGCAGCGCCCCCGACATCGCCGTGCGCTTGCCGTCGTTATCATTGAGTTCGCTCAGCGCCGCCAGCGTCGGGAAAATCACCGTTCCCATCGCCGTGCCGATCAGTGTTTCGGGGATTTGCATCAGCCGCCAGCCCCAGTTCAGCGCGCTGACCGAACCTGTTCCCAGCCGCGAAGCGATATTGCCCATCACGATGAAATTGAAGCTGAACACGCCCAGCCCACCGATGCGTGGCAGCATCAGCCGTAAAATGCGCCACAAATTGGGATCACGCCAGCCGAGTTCGGGATACCAGTGCGCGCGTACCTGAATTAAACCGGGAACTTGCACGGCGAAATGCAATGCCGCGCCGATGACCGCGCCAATCGCTACGCCGGCGATGCCAAAGCGCCGGAGCAGAAAGATCACCCCGAACAGAATGCCGAGGTCGTACATGATGGGGGCGAGCGCGGGCAGCAGAAAGCGGTTGAAGCTTTGCAGAATGCCCATGCAGATTCCGCTGACCGAGAAAATTACGGTGCTTAGCAGCAGGATCCGCATCAGTTGAACCGTCTGCGCCTGCTGATCGGGTGGGAAACCGGGCGCGGTGACGTGCGCGACCAGCCAGGGCGCGAGGATGAAGGCGACGATGCTCACGAGCAGACTCGCGCCGAAGATCGTGTTGATCACGTGGGAAGCGGTGCGCCATGCCCCGGCTTGATCGTCGCGCGCCAGAAAGCCGCCGAAGACGGGGATGAAGGCATAGGCCAGCGCGCCGCCTGCGATCAGCGTGAAGATCAGTTCGGGGATGCTGTTCGCGCTCACGAAGGCGTCCCACTGGCTGCCGACGCCGAACGTCCGCGCCACGATGAATGTTTGCAGCAGGCTGATCGCTTTGGCAGCGCCGAAAGCGACGATCACGACCGCCGTCGAGCGCGCGATCTGCCGGGAAGTCTGTCGGGTCGGTTTTTCGACGGTCATACCGCTTTACCCTCGCTGACGGTTAAGTATTGATGGCGTTAAGGGCGTCACGTGCCGCCTGCATATTCGGGTTTTGCGCCAGCGCCTTCTGGTAAGCGGCAATCGCGTCGCCTTTCTTCCCCTGCGCCTGATACACCTTCCCCTGCCAGTAGAAGCTTTCCTCGACGTACTGCCCCGCGCTGCTGATATTGTTGTTTGCCAGCGCCAGAACATCGCTGTAGCGTCCCGTTTGGAAATAGGCGTCAAATGGCCCGAATTGATACCAGAGCATTCGGAAGGGCAGCACCTGTAAGCGAAAGGCCTGATCGTAAGCGGAGGCTGCTTTGTCGTACTGACCGAGCTTGTCGTAAGCCGTGCCAATGTTGAACCAGGCGAACCCATTCTGTGGGTCGGCTTTGGCTTCGGCAACGGCAACTTCCAGCGCGTGCTGGTCGGCTTTAGTCACGTCGGCGCGGTCGCCTAGAATCTGAATGACGGCGTTTTCGCGAGATTTTTCGTAAACGACGATGAAAGTACGGTTGAAGGCTTGCCAGCGCGAGTCGAAATCGCCGTAATGCTCGGTCATCCCGGCATCACCCGTTCCGGTTCCCAGCCAGCTATCATAAATATAGAAGACGTTCTGCGCGTCATCATAGCCGACAATCGTCTGGTAATGACCGAGCCATGACTCGCCTTCCAGCGAATAGCCTGTCTCGATGATCACCGGGATATTGGCAGCAATCAACTGCTTAAGCAGTTCCATATCGCCGCCGATACGCGTGATCGCGCTGACCTGCGTCTGGTCACGCACGAAATTGACCATTTCCGCTGGCGACACATTTTTATCTTCCGGGTTCGGTTTGAGATAGCTTGCCGCGTATTCCTGCGTTTCTCGCCAGCCGTAATGGCTCAGCACCATCGTGATATTGGCCGGGCCGCAGTTATTCCAGGTTTCGCGGACGTAGGTGAAGCCGTACATCCGCTGCGCGGCAGGTCGGCTGATGGCGCTCACAGTTTGCGGCGTCGGGGCATCCTGAGCAGCAGCCGTCGGTGGGTTCACAACAGTTGGTGCGACGGTTGGCGGAAGCATGGTCGGAGTGGGCGTCGGCGACGCGATGGGGGTTTGCGTCGGCGGCGCAACAATCGGCGCGGTCGTGGCCTCGTCTGTGGTCATAACCTGCGCAACGGGGTTGTCGGTCTGCGCGGCACTGGTATCCGTACCATCCAGAGGGGGCAGAGCAAGCAGATCATCCGGCGAGAAACCGCCCTCTGGCGGCGCGACGGTTGGAATCGTGCCGCCTTCCGGCGTCGGGCGCATGAAGGCGCGCATGAACGGCACTTCCGTAATCATCTGCTCCTGATAACGCGGCGGCAGAATATTTTGGTAGGCATACAATCCGCCCACGCCCAGCCCCGCGACCAGAATCACCAGAATGATCGTTACCCACAGCCACATCAGGCGCGGCAGCGTGCGTCGAAACACCACCGTGCCGCCGATCACTGCGACGATCAACCCGGCGATGGCGATGCCGACGAACGGAACTAGCGACAAGAGCCGCTGACCGCCGCTGAAATAGCTGAACCCCGCCAGAACGCCGACAATCAGCAGGAAGAATATGACAATGACCAGCCACAGCAGAAAACGCGGTGGGGCGTCCAGCGTCTCAGAGGGTCGATTCATCTCTGACATTTCCAAATTCCAACTCCGTAGTGCGTCAGTCTGCCACAAAACATTAAAAATTGCACCTGACGCTTCACCAACGAACCGTACAATACATCGCTTAGTCGAATCACGAGCGCGGATTATAACACACGCGCCTGGTGGGCTACGCCGACGCTATCCATACGTTTGAAGACAGACCGCCAATTCGCATTATTTACGTCGTGTCGCCGGGTGCAATTGAGCAGGATGATATGATCGAGGCGAGTTTACTGGCAAAAGGAGTCGCACATGGCGAAATATGAGGTCGGTGAAGAAGTTCAGTTTGTGCGTGAGGTGACGCGAAGGAACCCGGATCGCGTTGTCAACGTCGATGAGAAAGCCCAGATCGCTGCTGTTGCGGCTGATGGCAGCTATACGGTGAAAACACTGGCGGGCGATTTGATTGCTGGCATTACGGACGCTGAGGTTGAGCCGAGCGTTGCGCTTCCCGGCGATAGTGAACCGACTGACAGCCAGACTCATCCGCTCCCCTAATCCGCGTCAAGGTCGGATACAGCGTCCAGTGACTGCAAAGCCTAAGAGGCTGTGCGTACAGGGCGTCGGCTGTTACAATCGGGCGCATCGGTATTAGTTTTGCGGATGCGGATCGCAATCATGAATGAAGAACTCTGGCAGGTAGAACTCCACAGTCACACCCTCTGGTCGAAAGACTGTGTTGTCCATTTTGAGACGATTATCCAGCTATGTGAGCAGCGCGGCGTGGATCGTATCGCCATTACCGACCATAACACTGCCGACGGGGCCATCGCCATGCAGAAAATCGCGCCGGATCTCGTGATCGTCGGCGAAGAAATCATGACCGACCGGGGCGAAATTCTCGGCTATTTCATGCAGGAATCGGTTCCGCGCGGCCTGACACCCGACGAGACCATTCGCCGCCTGCGTGACCAGGGCGCGGTCATTAGCGTTTCGCATCCCTTTGATCGCCTGCGCAAAGGGGCGTGGCACGAGGAAGATTTACTCAAAATCATCGACAAAGTCGATGCGATTGAAGTGTTCAACTCGCGCTGTATGTATGGCGAAGATAACCTCAAAGCGCAGGCTTTCGCCGAGAAACACCACTTGACGGGTACGGTTGGCTCCGACGCCCACTCGCGTGTCGAATATGGACGGTCGCTCAACCGGATGCAGCCCTTCGAAGGCGCGTCCGATTTTCTGCTTTCGCTGCGCGCCGCCCAGCAGCTTAATCGCTACAGCTCGTGGTTTGTTCACATCAATAGCAATACCGCCAAGTTGTCAAAGCGACTTGGCCTGCGCCCGCGTCAGTGGGAAGGTGGTTAAGCGATGAGCGCTAGCGTCCATGTGAGGTCTGGCTTGCCCTGAATAAAGGTCACTCTGTCCAATGCTTCAGCCGATACCCCGACCACTCATCGTTGACGACTGCGTTCGCGACGGGCGAGAGGCCATATTTCCCCTGAACAGAGGTGGGAAGAATTGAATTCCGGCTCAGATCAGTCACCTTGCGGTCGCGCGGTATGGTGATCCAGAGGATGCCTGTCGGCGCGAGTTTTTCTTTCATTTTGGGAAGCTGCGCGTCGAGTTCCGCCTGATTTTTCACGAATACCTGAATTCCAGTCGAACATCCCCTCGAACTTGGGTTCGAAGGTTGTGCCTTCTGGCAGCTCGCCGAGCAGCTCGCGATAGCCCTCCGGCGCGTTGATGACCGTGATCCGCATCTTTGGCTTGATCGCCAGCTTCTTCACCAGCGGGGATTTCGAATAGTCGTTCGGCATTTCGATTTCTCCTTCAGTTGATCATCAGTGGGTTTGGGCGCAGACGCGCGAACAACAGCGGCGGCATGTCGTAATTCGACCAGTCAAACAGCGATTTCGCGCCCATTTTGTCTGTCAGCGCTGGTTCTTCCAGCCGATCCAGCACCAGCCCACTGGCAAACGCGCTGTTCAAGAGTTGGTGCAGCGGTCGATGCCAGTAATACTGCTGTGCGGGCTGCGTTGAAATCGCTGTTCCCTTTGTCACTTCCCACGAAAGATAGCGCGAGACTTTGATTGAGTAGGTGGGTTCCTGTGCGTAATCCGGCAGTTCCGCCAGCATCGCGATGGACAGCCCATTGAAACACGGATGCATGACCGAAAAGACGAAGCGCCCGTTGGGTTTGAGCAGTTTTGCCACCGCGCGAAACAGAGGCTCGATTTCTGGCATATCCATCAGCGCGTTCAGGCACACTGCCGCATCGAAGCGCCGACCCTGTTCGCCTGCGAGCGCCAGTAACTGTTCCTCGTCAGTCGCATCCACGACATGATATTCGACTGTTTTGGTGGCCTCGCTTGTCCGCTGCTTCGCCAGTTCGATCAGCTTCGCGCTGAAGTCCGACGCCACTACCGACGCGCCCAGTTCCGCCAACCGTCGCGAGAAAATCCCGTTGCCGCAGGCGATGTCCAGCACGCTTTCGCCCGCCTGAACAGCCAGCATCTTCTCGACTGCGGGTGCCATCAGAATTGACTGGAAGCCGCCGCCCCCACCGATGCGTTCGTCCCAGGCTGCCGCATTCTGATCCCAGATTGCCCGCGATTCTTCCAGAATCTTGTCTGCTTCGTCGCCCATGAGGCTCCTTTCTCGTTTTTCTCTCCTCAGCCACGCAGTGGAGAGAGGAAGCTGACCCGTTCTTGGTCAGCAGAGGTGAGGGGTTATTTATTCACCGTCAGCGCGACTTGTGCTGCTGCCAGCGCCGTCCCGCCAATATCCGCAGCTAAGCCCGGATCGTCGCTATTTTCCAGAACAATCGCCACTGCCGCGCCTTTCCGCCCCGCGAATGTCGCAAAGCCGACAAACCATGCCAGCGATCCGTTGCCCGTGTAGGCCAGCGCGGCGTGTCCGCCAATGTCGATGTCAGGCCGTCCTGCATTCTGCGCCGCGCCGTTCGCGACGGCGTTTCGCATCAGGTCTTGCAATTGCCGCGCTGTCCTGGAAGTCGCCAGCGGAATACTGGGGCGCACCGCCTGAACCGGTGTCCACGCCGCTGTATTTTGCGCCCGTGTATTCATCAGGATATACGGCTGTGGCGTATTTCCGTCGTTGACAATCGCTGCCGCCATCATCGCCATGCTCAGCGGGCTGACCGTCATCGCCCCTTGACCCAGCGCAAGCTGGGTCAGGCTGGACTGATCGAGCGCCTCGGTTAAGTCTAATGTCGGCGTCAACGCAGATGTGACGGGCGCGGGCAGGAAGCCGTTGAGAGTCGGTTCTTGATCAAGCCGGAAGGTGTCGATGGTGGCGCGAATCGTTTCGACGCCCAAATCCTGCGCCAGTACTTCGAAGGGGCGCGGGCAGGCGAAGGTGTAGGCTTCGCGCAAACTGAGCGTCATCGATGGCAGGCGCACTGCGCAGCCAAGTTGCAACTTGTCCAGCGTCACCGCATCACTCGCCTGCGCGAAGGTGTCGTCAAGGGAATGATTGACCAGAAACGCTGTCGCCATCAGCGGCGTTTCCAGCGCACCCCCCGGTTGATACTTGCCCTGCAAGACGCGGTTGAAAAACGGGTTTCCATCTGCTTTAACCAGCGCGTCCCAGTTCTGATCGAGCGTATTCGGGTCGTAGGTCGGCAGGCTGATCATTGCCAGCACTGCGCCATCCGGCACGCTCAGCACGACCGCTGCCCCGCGCTGACCCTGCATCGCGTCGGCAATTTTTTGCTGCACATTGAGGTCAAACGTGAGCTGCACGTCTGCGCCTTCCTGGGGACGATGCAGCAAACTGTTCGTCAGTGTCGAAACCGTATCGCCTGCGCTGCCGCTGCCGCTGAGCGTTGCGTCGAATGCGCCTTCCGCGCCACTTGCACCATAGCGCAGGCTGTAGTAACCCAATGCGCTGTACATTTCCGGGAACAGGTATTCGCGCTTGACCTGTCCATTCTCCAGCCGCTTTGAGTCGACCAGCACATTGCCATCGCGATCTACCATTGCGCCACGCAGGATTGAAGCTTCTGCTTCGACCAGACGGGGATTGTCCTCGCGTTTCAGAATTGTGTCCGGCCCAATCACTGCCCAGTACGCTGCGGCCAGCGTGACGATGCTGAACAGCACCACCAACCCCAGCACCAGTCGGTTGATTTCGCGCATGAACTGCACGCTAGTTCTCTCCCGCCGAGAGCCGCAGCAGCAGCCCGACCATGACAAAGTTGACCAGCAGCGAACTGCCGCCGTAGCTGAAATAGGGCAGGGTGACGCCCGTCAGCGGAATCAGTTTGAGGACGCCTCCCATAATCAGCAGACTTTGTGTCGCCAGCATGATACTCAGCCCCACCGCCAGCAGTGCATGAAACGGTCGCGTCTGCTGGATCACCGCGATCCGCAGCCCCCGCACTACGAACACCGTAATCAGCGCGATCACCGCTACCACACCGAGCAGCCCCCATTCCTCGGCCAGCGCCGCGAACACGAAATCGGAGTGAACCACTGGAATATAGTAGGGTGATCCCTGCCCCACGCCCTGCCCGAACACACCACCCGCCGCGAACGCCAGCAGGCTTTGTACGATTTGGAAGGCGCGATTGTCAGCCTCCGGCCAGGGATTCAGCCAGATGTCCACTCGCAGTGACACCACATCGAATAAGTGGTATGCCACAAATCCAGCGGCGACAATCAGCAGCGCCCCGACCAGCAGCAGCGGCGTGTAGCCGCTGGCGACGTACAGCAGCACCAGAAACACCATGAAAAACAGGATTGCTGTCCCCAGGTCACGCTGCCAGATCAGAATCACGACCGACAGTCCCCACATCAGCACGACTGGGCCGACGATGCGCGGCGAAAATCGTCGCGGGTCGATAGCGGATCCTTGCTTCAGCGCGACTTCCGACGCGCGCATCGCCGGGTATTGTTCTGCCAGATAGCTTGCCAGAAACACCACCAGAATCACCTTGAGCGCTTCGGATGGCTGAAAGAAGAATGCTCCGAAGCCCAGCCACAATTCGGGTGCTCCGCGCAATCCTGACGGATTCGTGCCCAGTACAATCGTCGCTACCAGCAGTCCGAGGCCGATCAGCAGCAGGATGTAGCGGTAGCCGCGCAGCATACGCAAAATGCGCGGCGTGTAGACGATCACCAGCAGCGCCACCACCGACACCGCCAGCCACACAACCTGACGGTCAGCGAAATTCGGCGCAAGGCGCTCGATTAACACTAATCCCCAGCCGCTCATCAGCAACGCCAGTGGGAAAAGCAGGCGGTCGCGTTTTGGCAGCTTGCGATTGAGCAAACGGCTGCCAATGATTATGCAGGCGATCCATACGGCCAGTGGAATCCACAGGCTTAGCTGAAATGTTCCTCGTTCCACCGTGAGCGCCAGCAGATTGACGAAGATGAAGCCGCCCCCAAGCACGAACAGGAAGACCTCTGCCCAGTGAATCGGCGCAGATTCCCGTTCTGGCAGCGTCGTCATGCTGCGTGTGGTATCCATTACCCGTTTGCCCCCACGCCCGACAGAAATGATCGTCTGTAGAGGCGAGGCATATCTCGCTCGCTTATCTTGCCCGCATGTGCAGCCGACGAACTCGGACGAGTGGAGTAGGGGGAAAGGGATAATATCGCGCTACGCATCACGAAACAGCCGCCCAACAATCGGTTTGAGCTTCCCGATCTGTAATTTCGCCCGATCTGTCATCACTGCGTTATCCAGCGCATGATGGCTGGGCGTATCCATCGTTACGTCGAGCAGTTCGACCGCCCGCGCCAGTGCTTTCTGCGCGGTGCGTAAATTGTTGGCAAACGTCGCCATGACCATTTCGGTGCTGACGGGTTCCTCGTGCCACACATCATAGTCGGTGATATGCGACATGGTTGTGTAGCTTATCTCGGCTTCGCGCGCTAGAAACGCTTCCGGGCAGGTCGTCATGCCGATGATACTGCATCCCCACTGGCGAAAAATCTGGCTTTCGCCACGTGTACTGAAACGCGGCCCCTCAATCGTGATGTAGCTTCCGCCTTCATGCACTGTTCCGCCAACATCGCGAACCGCCTGCGCCGCAATCCTGTTCAGGGCGCTGCAAAACGGATCCGCTACCGAGACATGCGCTACCAACCCGGTATCGAAGAACGTCCTCCCGCGATCTGCTTTCGTGTAGTCAACGAGTTGATCGGGGATCACGATATGACCCGGTGCATAATCCTCACGCAGTGAGCCGCAGGCATTCACCGCGAAGACGAACTTGACGCCAATCATCTTCAATGCGCAGATATTGGCGCGATACGGCACCGTCGAGGGCGTGTATACATGCCCGATTCCGTGACGCGGAATGAAAGCGACCCGTTTGCCGCCCAACATCCCAATCACCACGTCGGCGCTCGGCTTGCCAAACGGCGTGTCCATCGGTCGAGTCGTCACATCCGTGAGTTCGGGCATCTGGTACAGCCCCGAACCGCCAATCACCCCAATGTCGATTATTTCAGCCATCAACAGACTCTCTCAAAATGCGTTGGATTTGAGCTATAAAACGGTGAAGATTTGGTTGTCTACTGCGTTTGTTTTTGCTTACTTTTGGCCGTTTCTTGCCGGATTTTACATCGTCGCGCGAATGCGCCCACCATCGACCGGCAGCGCCACCCCATTGATGAAGCCCCCGGCAGGAGAGCACAGAAATACGGCGGCATTGGCGAATTCTTCGGGCGTCCCAAAGCGCCCCATCGGAATGTCAGCGGCAGCGCGCTCCCATTCTTCATCAGGCGTTGAGCTGTTTTTCTTCGCTCGTGCCTCCATGATTTCGGTCTGTCTTCCCGTACTGATCGACCCCGGCAGGATGCTGTTCGCCCGAATGCCATCACGCGCCAGTTCCTGCGAAAGCGTCTTCATCAACCCCACTACCGCTGGTCGGATTGCATTCGTCAGCGTATTGTTCTTGCTTGGCTGCTTCGCCGATGCTGACACCACCGCCAAAATCGCTGCCCGCTTCGATTTGCGCAGGTAGGGCAGGGCAGCGCGCACCAGCCCAACGGCGCTGAGCAGCGAAAGCTGCGCTGCCTTCTGCCACGCCTCTATATCAAAATCCTCAAACATGCCGTTGGGCGGCCCGCCCGCGTTTGTGACCAGAATGTCCAGCCCGCCCAGCATTTCGGCGGCATTCCTGACCAGCTTTGCTACCGCTTCCGCGTCTGTTAAGTCCGACGCCAGCGTATAAACAGGATTGCCAGTTTCAGCATTGATCTTCGCAGCAGTTTCTTGAAGTTCTCCTAGAGTCCGGCTGTTAATCACCACGAGCGCGCCTTCCAGGCTGAATTGACGCGCGGTGGCTGCACCCAATCCCTGACTGGCAGCGGTGACGAGCACTTTCGCATTGCGTAAGCCTAAGTCCATGCGTTCATTGCTCCAGTTCCAGCCGAAAGTATACGCTGCCGACCCCGATAATATCACCATCCGTGATGATCACTGGCTGGCGGATCGGCATCCCGTTAATCATGGTTCCGTTGCGGCTCTGGCGATCTTCCAGCCACCACTGACCGCTGCGCAGGGCGACCAGCGCGTGTTCGCCGCTGGCATAGTCATTCAAAATCGGGATGGTGTTGGTTGGGGAACGTCCGAGGCTCGTGAGGGGCAGGAGGGGGTAGCTTTGACCCGTTGGCGCGTAGCCTTCTTCGAGTTCGCGCATTTCAACCAGGCGACCGTATGCGCGGCGACTGGCTTCTACCTGCACGACGGCGCTGCGGTAATCACGCCACATCACTAGAAACAGCAAAATCAGCACCGAGACGAGCAGCGAACCCGAAATCAAGCGCAGTAAAAAAAGCGTCAGTTCAGTATTCACTGCGGCTCCCCGGTGCTACAAATCGACAGGCTCACCAGGCTCGGTCTGCCAGTGTGTCTGGTCCTCAAGATAAACCATTTGCGTTTTGCCCAGCTTGATGACATCCCCGGCTTGTAAGCGGTGCTCGCGGACGATCACATCATTCACGAGGATACCGCCCTGGCTTTGGGTATCAAATAAGGTATACACGCCGAAGCGCAGGCGAAGCTGAGCATGGTGGCGCGAGGCGTAAGGATCGTTCAAAACGACCTCATTGTCGCGGCTGCGCCCAATATTGATCACCGCCTCTGTGAGCAGAATGATCGTCTTGCCATTGATTATCAACTGAGGGTTTTGCGGCGCGTGTGTTTCCGGGATCTCGATCCGCTGCATAACTGCCGTTCCCGTCACGACGTCGTTGTGATGGCGCGCATCGACGATCAACTCATTCGGCTCAATATCGGTTGCGGCGATCAGTTCAATCGTCGGGACATCGCTCAGGCGATAGCCCACCGTCGAAGCGAGTTCAACCAGATGCTCTGCGAGAATTTTCGTGAGCAGCGGCTGGCGTGTCATCAGATGATCGTAAACGTCTAGGTTGACGCGAATGATGTAGTGATCAGGTGCATAAGGACGCGGGTCGCCATCGCTGGCGGGTTGAATGCCATCTTCCATTGTGCGCGCCAGATGCAGTGCGATGTCCTGTGCGCGAATCGTTTTACTGAACAGTTGAGCGAAAGCCCCTTCTATCAGGTGTTCCAGCTTCGCTTCTAATCGTGCAATCGCTTGATCGTTCATGGCGCGCATTATAGCCCGGCGCTCTGTGGACGGCAACGAACGCTTACCCTACGGGGAAAGGCGCTCCTACGGGAATACTTTCCCGTAAGAACAAAAATGAGCGGGTGACTAGAGATTGCCAGTCGCCCGCTCATCATGGATGTGCTAAAGGTTCGGAATAAACTGTGGTTGTGTCGGCACGTTATCCGTCCAGGCATCGAAAATCTGGACGTTGGTCGATGCGTCGGCGCGCAGATTCTTCAGGTACGTCGTGAATTCGTTGTTGAGCGCAGTCTGATAATCTGAGTCACTCAAAGGCCGATCTTCACGTGCCCTGACCTGAATGATGTGGTATCCGAATTGGCTCTTCACCGGGCCAACCAGCGCGCCAATTTCGGCGGTCTTAGCGGCGTCGGCGAATTCCTTGACGTAATTGGTCACGGGTGCCCAGCCAAGTTCACCGCCCGTTGATGATGAATTATCAGTGGACATCGCTTTTGCGAGGCTGGCAAATGATTCGCCCCCTTGCAGATCCGCGAGTACCGTGTTGGCAGTCGCTTCGTCTGCGACCAGGATGTGCCGTGCATCGACGAAGGGCGCGGTGTGAGCGACATCGGTAATTTCGGCATCACGCACTTTGTCGCGCAGCGCCAGCGTTCTGAAATACAGGCGAATATCGGCATCACTGACGCCGGCGCTGCTGCGCATACTCGCGAAGAAATCATTCTGCTGCTTCTGCACCTGTGTTGCCTCTTCAGTGGCGTTGGGCGTTGAGGTCGGTGTCGCCGACGGAAGTGGTGTTGTGGTCGGCGTAATCGTGGTTAAGTCGGGTGTCGAACTCGCCGTTGGAACTGGGGAAGGGGTTGGCGACACCAGCGGAGTCGGCGATTCGGTCGGAGTCGGCGAAGGTGTCGGCGTTTGACCTGCGGTTGCCGGGTCATAGCCAAACAGCTTGTCAATTTGCGCGTCAATATCAGCATCGCTGACCGTGATATTCAGCGTTTCAGCTTTTTGCCGAATCAACTCGTCCTCAACCATCGTATTCAGGACGCTGTTGCCCAACTGATCAGGAACCTGTAGTTCGCCATACCAGGTGCTGTAGGGCTGCTGGCTTGTCAGTACCTGGCTAAGCTGATCACCTGTGTAGCCGAAGCCCTGAAACAGGCTAATCGCATTGTTCAATTGCTGAATGAGGAGCGCCCGTTCAATGCGGGCGCGCGTCTTGAATTGAGAAACTGTAATTGTGGTGCCGTTGACGTTGGCAACTGCCTGATTTGGCACAATCAGTTGCTCGTTGAGAATCGCTCCCAACAGAATGATCACGGCGATGGCGACCGCAGCGCCTGTCCCCAGAATCACCAGGCGCTGAATTTCCGTCTCGCGCTCGTGCTTCGAGCGGTATTCGTGAAGGAGTTTCGGTTGAAGCCGGCTTTTGGACGCTTCAGCTTCAGATTTCGGTTGACCGGGCTTTGGCTGCCCGGTGGTGCTGCGCTTCGACATCTTGGCTCCCTAATGCATAGAACTTGAAGCAAAGGTAATCTTTGACCGCCTTTGCTTCAACCTGCAAGTATCTCTACGTGTGCAGCGCCTAATCCTGAACGATGACGAACGGCAGAAGCGCCAAATGCCGTGCGCGTTTGATTTCGCGGGCGAGTTCGCGCTGGCAGCGTGAGCAGTTTCCAGTTTGACGGCGCGGCTTGATCTTGCCGGTTTCGGTGACGTAGCGCTTCAGTGTATCGACATCCTTGTAGTTGAAGCAGCGTCCCTTCGGGCAGTACGTCCCCTGACGGTAGCGTCGCCCAAAACCACGCGGGCTGCGGCTGCGTCGGTCATCACGATCACCCCGGTCGCTGCTGCGACCGCGACGGGGTTCTTCATCTTCACTATCGTCGTTCGCTTCGTCACGAAAACGTCGCTTGATATCTTCATTTGACATGTTATTCACCTCTCCATGCAAGGCTTAGAAGGCGTAATCCCCATTCTCGCCATCATCGTTAATGTAATCGAAATCACTGTGCTGGGTGCGGCGTTCGCCAAGGAGGATCATTTCGTTGGCAACGAGTTCTGTCCGAAAATGCTTTTTGCCTGTTTCATCTTCCCACCCACGTGTTTGCAGACGGCCTTCGACGTAAACCTGCTGGTTCTTCGTCAGGTGTGCCTTGCAAATTTCGGCGAGATTTCCCCAGGCCACCACGTTGAACCATTCGGTTTCTTCGCGGCGTTCACCTTCGGCCGAAACCCACGTTCGGCTGGTCGCGACGCTGAAACTTGTCACCGGGCGACCACTGGGTGTATAACGCATTTCCGGGTCTCGTCCCAAGACCCCGATAATAATCACTTTGTTCAGACCGCGTCCCATAAGCATTTTTACTCGCGAAACCGACGAAATGCTGGACTTTACTCGTCGGTGCGAACGAAGAGATAGCGCAAGACATAGGGCGATAGATTGAGATTGCGCTCAACCTCGGCAATCGCGCGCGGTTCGATTTTTGACTCGAACAGGACGTAGTAGCCCTCGCGCTGATTGTCGATCTGGTAGGCCATCTTGCGACGTCCCCAGCGATCAATCTTGGTGATCTGACCGAGTTCATCGGTTTCGACCCAGGCACGCACCTGTTCGATGGTGGTGTTCAGCAGCGCTTCATCCACACCATCCAGGCGCACAATAAAAGTGAGTTCGTAAGCTCGTTTCATGAGTAGTTCGGTTGTCCCCTTCCCTGGGATTGCCCTGCTGCGGCGCGGGAGCGCCTATGCAGAGCGGAAAGTTCTTACAATGGGTAAACAGTCAGGCCATACTACACGATTCGTTCCGCTTTGACAACGGTCGATTCTATTGCTGTCCGCTGCGTCGTCCGTTAGAATTTGATACGGCTTAAACAGGCAAGGAATCGTATGAAACTCAGGCGAATTTCGCAGGTTGGGGTAGCCGGAATTCTGGCGGTGATAAGCGCACTAGGACTGATCGCGATCCTATCGCTGTCAGACGGCGCACTCAAGCAAATCAACCCAACCGAGCAGCAGCAAACCGTCGATGCAATTGTGCGTGTACGCCTGACTCAGACCGCCGAAATGCGTAGCACGATGCAAGCGACCGTCGAGATCACATCCGAAGGTACTACGACGCCCGAAAACCCCTAAATCTCGATTCTTTCGCGGCTGCTAATCACCTTATAATGGTTACAAATGTGTAACATTGTCGGGCGACGTGGATGATGTCCTTTTATCTCTATCGTTTTCTTCGAGAACTGCTGCCCATCAGCGCGATTACCTTGTTTATCATCCTGGTACTGATGCTGGTTCGCTAATCAGAGTTTTCGATTCTCTGTTGGCATCTTCCATCGCCAGCCGCGAACTCGCCAGCGCCAGTGCAGCCGTCAGCCAGAACAGCGTGATCGACCCCTGAAAGTCGAGCCGGAAAAAATACAAATCTGCTGCGCCGTTGAGCAGGGCAGCCAGCAGTGCTGCATGGTAGCCGAGCAGAATCGAGCGCAGTTCGACGTTCTGCTGCACGTGCTTCCATGCGCGCCAGCCATAAGCGAATATTGCCATCATCGTGGTCGCGAAAATCCCCACGCCCACCAGCCCGATCTGGTTTGCCATAATCAGGTACATGCTGGCGGCATTGGTATACAGGTCGATGCTTGGCGTTCCGGTGAAGCCAACGCCTGTCACCGGATACTGGCGGATAAGCCGCAGCGCGTCGCCATATTCGCCGAGTCGCATCTGTGTTGAAAGGTCGCCGCCCGTGAACGCCTCCACGAAGCGCACGACGTAATCACGGGTTTGCGGCAGAATCATAATGGCGATCAACCCCAAAACAATCAGCGCAAGAAATTTGCGATAGCCGCGAAACAGGCTGATGAAGCCAACCGCAAGCGCCAGCGCCAGCATCGACGCGCGTGAATAGCTTAGAAAGGTCGTCAGTGCTGTGACGCCGAACACACCCCACGACACAATGCGCCAGCGTAAAACGGGTTTGCGCGAGAATACCTGCGGCGCGATCATCGTCGCTGTAACTGCCAGAAAGCCGCCCAGTGCATTCGGATCGACCCAAGTGCCAATGGCGCGCTCCGCCAGAGCGGGATTGTCCTCTACGTAACGAATGACGCCACCATTGGGGTAACCGACGCGGGCGAGACGGATCAAGGTGCGCTCTGCAAGGGGATCGGGCAGTACATACAAAATCAGCGCGATCACGGCTTCTGTCCCGGCGATCACCATCACGACCAGTACCAGCCTCCGCAAGCTGACCGGATCGCGCAGCAAATCGACCAGCACAAACACCATGCTGATGCTCAACAGTGTTTCCGCGAACTGGCGCAGCGTTTGGCTGGTCGGCGCGGCATAACGCAGGCCGAAAACGAAGCTCCAGATCAGCCAACCGATATAGAGCAGCAGCGGCGCGTGAGCCGGTGTCAGTCGAATCCCGAACGAACTCTGGGACACCTGTCGTCGTCCTGTCATCCACTGGAACAGATAGACCATCAGGAACGCGCCCATCGCACCGTCGATCAACGTTGGTGTGAAACCGATTTTTACGGGCAGCGTGCCGAACGGCAGCAGCGCCACAACCGCGATCATGGCGTAAAGTGCGCCGGAGACACTGGTCAGGATGTACAGTCCTATCAACACACCTAGCACCATGCCCGTTGCCAGCAGCGGATCAAACAGAGCGATCAGCAGCCCGACCAAACCGCCGATTCCACCGATGGCGATGCCGATCAGGATGGCATACACCCGCCGATCCAGCCGCGCGACCCAGCTTTGCACCCCGTTAATCGGTTGCATTAAAGCTCACCTTGATGAGTTGGCGCTGCATTTTTTCTTGTCATCGCCTGCATGAGCGCAAGAACTCCAAATAGGATCGTGCCGATCCAGGTGAACACACTCAATGATGCGCCGATGCGATAGCTGAGCGGATTATAGACCAGCCGCACCAGATGATCGCCCTGTTTCAATTGGATTGCCGCCAGTGCGCCATACGCTCGCATGATTTCGGCGGGCTGCTCATCAACGGTCGCGTACCAGCCGGGATACTGCGGCAGCGCCAGTGTCAGAATGCCGTCACTGAGCGGGTGCGCGTCAATGGTGATGCTCTCTGGCGCAAAGGATACGACCGAAGCGGGTGTTTCATCTGGGGCTGCCGAATTATTGATTTCGGTTTCGCGGTCGAGAAGGGCGACACGCCGGTAATCGAAATTCGTGTCGCGCAGCAGGGCATAGGCCGCGTCGTCGCTGCTGACGATGGCTGTCCGATAGAGGATGGTCGCGAATGGACGCGGGTAATCGAGTTGATGCAGATTGACCGCGCCATAGCGATCCGTTCCTGTTGCGATGATATGCGACGGCACGGGAAGCTCCTGCCAATCTGTATACACATAACGCACACTCAAAAGTGTCCACTTGACCGCATCAGGTAAATCCGTTTCGATCAGGTTGTGCATCCCCTCAAGGAACAGTGGGCTGATGCCATGAATATCCATCACGCCATAGAGGCTGCCGAAATTATCGGTCAGTCCACGCGTGCCATCCACCAGAAACGGATCGGTTGGCGGCGCGACCGTCTGCGCCAGAAAGGGCGGGGTCGTCAGGCTGATCTGCTGTGACGGCGATACATGGTCGTAAACATAGGGGCTGTCCATGTTGAAGCTGAACAACTCGAAAACCAGCAGCGCCGCCAATGCCCACAGGGTTCGCTGCGGATTGCGCGCCAGCAGCGAAAGAATCAGGGTGAGCGCGCCCATTATAATCAGCGCAAGTGCCAGCGGACGGATCACCTTGCCGAAGGCTTCAGGATTGCCCACCCAGCTCACGAAGATGAGCGCGCCGAAGGCCAGTAATACGTAAAACGCGCGGTTGAGTGCGACCCGCAGGCGCAGCCCTGCGATGTGATCACGCATGGCGTCCCACTGCATCAACCAGGCTGCGCCGATGCCCGCCAGAATCGCCAGACTATCGACGACCAGATAGGCGGCTCGTTCCTGCCCGCGAAAGAAGCTCAGCCCCGGCAGGATATTGTAGAGCAGGGGATACACCATGCTGTTCGCCCCAAAGCTCCACAGCAGTGCCAGCAGGGCAACCGCGCCCCAGAAGCGAGTCTGTGTGAGTTTGCGCCATAAGGCGATCAGCGCCAGCGTCAGGCCGCTGATGCCAATCCACAGCGGCGACCATTGACTGACAACCCCGGGGATAAAAAATTGCAGCACGTCCTGGAGCGGGAAGCCGTTGCTTTTGGCGTCATAGCCGAAATCTGCTCGCGTCGTCCGCAGCAAATATTCGACACTCGGTAAAAACTGCACCGCTGCCAGCCCAAACGAAATCAGCCCGAAGATTGCCACGCCCGCGATAAACGCGATCAACCGTTGCGAGCGGGTATTCTGTAGGGGCGAGGCACGCCTCGCCCGAATTTCGAATCGCACGGATGGCATGGTCCAGACGCGATAGGCGTAATATGC
>DAOUCB010000092.1:0-21339 GCA_034432495.1 Anaerolineae bacterium
TGGGCAACCTTCTTTTTGTGGTTAGACTACCCATCGAATGACCAGCAGATTGGATTGTATTTATGCCCGTCTTACTGTTGGCACGTGGCGACCAGGACAGCAAATCACTACTGCGCCACGCGATTGAGGCGCGCTATGGCCTCGGCCCCCCAGCTATCGAAACCCTCATGGTGCAGCTTAAAGGGCGTACCCGTGCGAAAATCGGCCCGGTTGCTACCTGGGTTCCGGTTGAGGGCACAGCTTACTTCAGGTTTCCCTTCTCGATGCGCTGGAATTTCACCCTGCGCCCGGCAGGCGTCTCACTCAGCAGCGACGAAGCAGCCTTCGATGGCGCAGTTTGCCGCACACGTCACAATCATGAAGCGATTAGCGTCGTGAGTGATGCCGAGCAGGTTGTAATCTCCCAGGCACGCGTCTGGACGGCAGGAGCAATCCTGCTCATGCCGCTGGCAGAGCACTACGTTGAACTGAGCATACGGGGCGAACGCCAGCTTGATGCGACCCATATAGACGCGCACACCACGACCTGCCTGACCCTGAACGAAGATCATACCCTCGAATCGACGGCGACCGAGTGTATCAACCCCTCGACCGGCAAACTCCAGAATTTCTCGATTCAACTATCCGAAGGTCAGGAAGTCATCGGCGAATTGATGCTGCCGCGCAAGATCAGCGTCTGCTGGGATAGTCAGCCTGAACTTGAACTTTCTCCGGTGGCGGTCGAAATCAATGCTGCCTACAGCGAAGCGCTGTTTCGCCTCGAAAACAGTTAACCACGCTTTAGTAGTACCGCTCTGGCATTGGATAGCGATGCACTTTGTAAATCTGGAAACCGCGCTTCAGATAGTTGTCGAGCGCGTGCGGGCTGTCCAGGTTGCAGGTGTGCAGCCAAACCCGATCCACATCCTGCGCCCACGCTTGCTCAATCGCATAACTCAGCAGATGTTTGCCTAAACCCATCCCATGATAGGCAGGAAACAGGCCAAAGTAGTTAATCTCAACCTCGCGCTCCTCTTTGACCAGTTCGACGTACCCTGCCGGACTATCCGCCACGTACAGGACATAGATGGTCGTGCCGGGTTTACTGAGCGCGGCTTTGAGTTCCGCTTCAGGCATCAGCAGCCGATCCCGCCAGTGCAGATGCTCACCCACCCCGCTGTAGAGTGACTTATAAAAGGCGATGTCCGGGTTGGTCAGCGTTTTCACAGTGACGCCTTCGCGCGGACTGTAAGCCGGGCAAAACTGCGCGCGGCGGGTCATTTGCAGATAAGTTGTCACCAGCACCTCTGGCACCTCAGACTGAACAGCGGTCATCGCCAATCCCTTCAGCAATTTGCTATAATTGTCGCGAATAAGGTTATTGTCAGAGAAACGCTGCCTCCACTGGAGAGCATTTCTCACTCAGAAAATACCCGCGAAGCATAGTAGATTTCCACAAAAATCTCCAGAAAGACGAAAAAGGCACACTCATGGATTTCTCGCTTAGTGAAGAACACCAGCAGGCACAAAAGATGGTGCGCGATTTTGCCGCCAAAGAAGTCATCCCCGTCATCGGCGAATGGGATCGCAAGCAGGAGATGAATCCTGCCTTTCTGCCGCGCATGGCGGAACTCGGCATCCTCGGCATCTGCATCCCGGTGCGCTACGGAGGTCAGGGCTTCGACTATATCACGCTGGGGCTGGTCTGCGAGGAACTGGAACGCGCCGATACCACCCTGCGCGTGGTCATGTCGGTGCATGTCGGCCTCAACAGCCTGTCGCTCTTGCAGTGGGGGACAGAAGATCAGAAACAGCGTTTCCTCGTCCCGCAGGCGCGCGGCGAAAAATACGGCGCGTTCGGTCTGACCGAGTCAGGCGTTGGCAGCGATGTGGTGAACATGAGTTCAACGGCGCGGCGTGTCGGCGATACTTACATCCTCAACGGCGAAAAGATGTGGATCAGCCTCGCGACCAAAGCACATCATTTTCTGGTCGTCGCCAAAACCGATCCAGAAGCGGGGCATCGCGGCCTGACAGCTTTCATCATCACGCGCGACATGCCAGGGGTGACTACCGGCGACATTCATGGCAAGCTCGGCGTGCGTGCCGGATCAACCGGTTGGGTAGCGATGCAGGATGTCGAAGTCCCGCTCGCCAATCGGCTCGGCGAAGAAGGTGAAGGCTTCCGGGTGGCGATGGCAGCGCTCGACAATGGACGTTTCACCGTCGCGACCGGAGCAGCCGGGCTAATCCGCGCTTGCCTCGAAGAAAGCATCAGCTATGCCAAAGAGCGCAAAACCTTCGGCGTGCCGATTGCTGATCATCAACTCATCAAGCAGAAGATTGGCTACATGCGTCAGTGGTACGAAGCGGCACGCCTGTTGTGCCTGCAAGCAGGCTGGATGAAGAATCAGGGCATCCGCAACACGCAAGCCACTGGCCTCGCCAAATGGTACGCGACTGATCACAGCGTCCAGGCGGCGCTCGAAGCGGTGCAGGTACACGGAGCCTACGGCTTCAGCGACGAATATCCGGTCGAGCGCTACCTGCGTAACAGTAAGGGCGGCGTGATTTACGAGGGAACCAGCGAAATTCACCAGTTGATGCAGGCCGATTACGCGCTCGGTTTCCGCGAAGACCGCCCGCTCCGCTGCGAACTCCCCGCCTACGACGCCGATTTCTGGCAGAGCGAAGCAGAAGTAGTTGGGGATTAGGTGAAAACGGGCGTACAGACAAACCTGTTCACTTGTACGCCCGTTGAATAGAGCAGCTTAGTCGATGTCGATCAGCTCGACTTCGAAGATCAGCGTAGCGTTCGGCGGAATAACACCGGGCGCGCCGCGTTTCCCATAAGCAAGTTCCGGCGGGATGGTGAAGCGATATTTCGAGCCAATCGGCATCAATTGTAAGCCTTCCGTCCAGCCTGCGATCACGCCGTTGAGCGGAAAGCTGATCGGCTCCATCCGCTTGTAGGAACTGTCGAACTCCTTGCCGTCCATCAGCGTGCCGCGATAGTGAACGACGACCGTATCGGTCGCTTTGGGCTTCTTGCCCGTGCCTTCGGTGATGACCTCATATTGCAGGCCGCTCGCTGTTGTCGTTACATCCGCCACAATCTTTCTCCTTTGTTAAGTGAACTTATTTCCCTTGAATGCTGATCAGATCGACCTGAAAGATCAGCGTTGAATTGGCAGGGAGCTTATCGCCCTGAGACTGCGCTCCATAGCCCAGGCTCGATGGAATGTAGAACATATAGGTCGAGCCGACGGACATATATTGCAAGCCTTCCGTCCAACCGGGGATCACCTGATTCAGCGCGAAGGTCGCAGGCTGACCCCGATCATACGAACTATCGAACTGCGTCCCGTCGATCAGCGTGCCTTTGTAGTTGACGGTTACGGTGTCGGTGGACGTGGGTTTAGGCCCAGTTCCCTCTTTGATCACCTTATATTGGAGTCCGCTGGGGGTGGTATGCACATCCGGGTCTTTGGCGTTATTCGCTAAGAAAGCCGCGCCCTGTTCGAGCGCGTTGCCAGAAGCGGGGACGACTGCTTGGGTCGTCGCTGACGGCGTGCCATTTGAGAGCGCCGGATTGGTCTGCGGCGTTGAGGTAAGCGTTACGACAACCATAATGACGATAGCGACGACGGCGACGACGACAATCGTCGTGGTGGTTCTGTCTTTGAACACGATTCAGCCCTTTGTCGATCTAATGATTTGCGAGCACGGCGGTCAAGAATACCACGTTTTGCTGCAAGCGGGGCCATGAAACTGCTTCGGAACTGCTACAATGAAACGGGGATTACCTAATTCTGTGGGTATTTTTGTAGGGGCGAACCCACGTGTTCGCCCTGGCTTTGGGCAGACACATCGGACTGCCTCTACAAATGCTCACTTATTTCGACATTCCCATGAAGCGATGTTCGTTCGCAAGGAGTCCATACGAGTGAAAATTGTTTGCTTTGGCGACAGCCTGACTTGGACGGGTTACGGCGGCAGCTATGTTCAGGAACTGGTTAAGCTGCTGCCGGAACACGAGTTCATCAACGCGGGCGAAGGCGGCAATACCGTCGTCAATCTGCTGCGCCGTGTCGAAGACGACGTGCTCAGTCATGCGCCCGATGCCGTTTTTCTGATGATCGGCGGCAACGATGCCATCTCCTTTAGCCAGCCGAAAACGCGCTCTTATTATCGCCAGAAACAGGAAATCCCGGACGGCGTGGTTACGCCGGAGCAGTTCGAAACCGCCTACCGCGAACTGCTGACCAAACTTCAGCTTGCCCATGTGGTTGTCTGGATTGGTCTGGAACCCTGCGAATACAACCCAACAGTCGTTGCAGCCTTCCGCGACTATAACGCGCGCATCAAAACGATTGCGCGCAGTTTCAATTTGCCCGTCCTCGATCTAGCGGAGTCGTTTCCACCCGTTGCTGTGCCGGATCGCCCTACCCTCGGCGTCGAGTACATCCTGACGATTGGCGCACGCGAAAAGCGCGGCTGGACGGCCTACGAAGAAGCGCAAAAAGCAGGCGGCTATCAATTCACCTTCGATGGCCTGCATCTGACGCCGGAAACCGCGAAGCAGGTCGCGGAACTGGTGGCGGCATTTATCAAAGCCAATTGAGACTAACGCTCGTTGCCGTGCTTGAAATTTCCGGTCGCTTTCGCCATGACAAGCTGTGCCGCCTTGCCATCGAGTCCCTCTATCCTGGCAAGAAATTTCTCGGCGGATTTGCCTGCCAGCGTCGTGACGTGCTTCTCGTGCCAGTAAATCAACACGTTGCCATTCTTGAGCGCACGATAGGAAAAGATGTCTTCATCCAGCACGCCGCGTTTGTCGATTTCGCCCATCAGCAACTTTCCGTCCCATTTCACGTATTCATAAGTATAGCGACGTAACATTAGACAGGGAGCAAATCTCGATGGGATTGGGTCGCGCAATTGTGTGTATCATCTTTCCGCCGCTGGCTGTGATTGACCGGGGCTGCGGGACGTTTCTGCTCGTGCTGGTGCTGACAGCGGCTGGTTGGATTCCGGGCGTGATCGCAGCGCTGCTGCTCAACTATCAGGCGACGCATTAGTCGGGTGAGGCTGGGCCTCGTTCCTATGAAACCCCTCGATCTCTCTGAGGGGTTTTTGAGTCCCCGCGTCGCCGCGAATGCTCAGGCGTAGCCCAAACCCACAAAACGCTCCAACTCCTTGTATCGGCACGCCAATTAATCGAATCGGGGTTTGATTAGTTCCTCGCGACTGCGGTACAATCTTCGTCACAATTCTCATTTTAAATGGAGGTTTAATACGTGACTATCGTCGTGTTTACGAGAAGCACGCCCGACACCGCCGCCAAAGTTGAGGTGGACGGCAGCGGCAGCGTGACCTGGGGCGACGCCGCGACCGTCGTCAATCCCTGGGACGAATACGCGCTCGAAGAAGCCATTCTTCAGGCGAAGGCGGCAGGCACGAAAGCCGTCGTCGTCGCGATTGGGCAGAAACTACATAACGAAGCCCTCAAGCACAGCCTGGCGATGGGACTGGATGAGGCCGCGCGCGTCTGGGATGAGTCAATTCAGGACTCGCTCGTCTACGCCACGGCTGCCGCTGCTGCTGTCCAGAAAATCGGCGATGTCGATCTGGTCATCCTCGGCAAGGAAAGCGTCGATGTCGGCACCGATCAGCACAATTACCAACTGGCACGCAAGCTCGGCTGGACGCTGCTGAGTGCCGTCTCGAAAATCCTCGCTATCGACCACGCCGCCCAGACCATCAAGGTCGAGCGGCTGCTCGAAGAAGGCAAACAAACCGTCACCAGCAAGCTCCCCGCCGTCATCAGCGTCATGAAGGACATCAACGAGCCGCGTTATCCGTCGTTCATCGGCATCCGCAAGGCGTCGAAAGCCGCGATTCCGGTCTGGTCGCTGGGTGATCTCGGCATCAGCGCACCGACAGCGCATACGAAGGTCACGGCCTTCAAGAATCTGCCACCGCGTGACAGCAAATCCGAATTGATCGAAGGCACGCCCGAAGAACAGGCCGCGAAACTGGTCGATCATCTCCTGGAGGACAAAGTATTATGACCGTTTTCGCATGGATTGAGACCTTACATGGCAAGGCGATCCCGGCAAGCTGGGAGGCGCTGGCGGCAGGCAAAGTGCTGGCGGACACGTTCGGCGTGCCGCTGACGGCGCTGGTCTTCGGCGAAGGCGGGCAGTCGATTGCGGCTGAAGCGGCACACTATGGCGCTGCCAAAGCCATCGTCTGCGAAGACGCGACCCTCAAGGATTATCGCCTCGAACCCTATGCCGCCCTGCTCACCAAGCTCGTGCAGGAACAGAGTCCCAAAGCCGTCGTGGCGGCGGCGACCAGTCGCGGGCGCGAACTGTTGGCAGCCTCCGCCGCCGACACCGATAGCCCGCTGCTGGCAGACGTGCTTAGCCTAAGCGCGAGTGATGGCGGCATGATCAAAGCCGAACGCTCTGTTTATTCGGGCAAAGTCCTCAGCGAAAACGAAGTCGTTTCTGCCGGAACGCAGTTCATCAGCGTGCGCTCACGCGCTTTCAAAGCCGCCGATCCCAATGCCAGCGCGACCGCCGAAATAAGCACCGTTACCCCCGCGCTCAGCGAAGACCAAATCGCCACCAAAATCGAGTCGTTCGAGGAAGAAGCAGGTACGGTCAGCCTGACCGACGCCGCCATCATCGTGTCAGGCGGGCGCGGCATGGCGAACAACCCGAAGGATGCCCCTGCCGGAGTCGATGGCGACGCAAAGGCGGTCTGGAAAGCGAAAGACGGCTTCGAGAACGTGATCCAGCCGCTGGCGGACGCGCTCGGTGCAGCGGTCGGCGCAAGCCGCGCAGCCGTCGATGCTGGCTATATCCCCTACGCTCATCAGGTCGGGCAAACAGGCAAAACCGTCTCGCCGGATTTGTACATCGCCTGCGGCATTTCCGGCGCGATTCAACATCAGGCCGGGATGCGCACCAGCCAGATCATCGTCGCCATCAACAAGGACAAGGACGCCCCGATCTTCAAGATGGCGCGCTACGGCTTGGTCGGTGATCTCTACCAGATTGTCCCGGCGCTGACGGCGGAACTCAGGAAGCGGCTCGGCAAGTAACACATTTCCTGTCTGAAGTAACATTGAGAGGCGTTCATTGAACGCCTCTTTTCATTCCCGCAAAGGACAGAAATCGCATGAAGGAAGACTATCAGATCGTTGCTGATAAGTGGAACGAACTCGCGGGACGAAAAGATAAATCCACTTTTACGCGAGTTGAACGAATGATCTGGTTTTTGATTATTCTCAGAGTCGATCTGGATATGGAAGGCTTTTCATCCATATTCATCGACTCCATGTCTGTCACCGAACTCCTGGAAACAATCACCTATCTCAAAGAATTGAATTTAACGAATATAGCGGCGTTACTAGAGCAGGCGCTAGCGCTCCTGAAAGCAAATGACATCTATGATGCGGATTGGAATTTGATTCATTGGAATTTACATGAGTCCTTGCACACTGAATTCAATGCAATCGGTGACAAAATAATGAATGGGGATGTGCTCTGGGATCTTGATGAGAAGCTCGCTGCCCGGCTCATTCAAGAAAGCGACTCGTAATCTCAACACTCCATTTACGGTGGCAGTGTGATCTGCTATAATTATTTCTGTGACACGGGGGTGAACTAGATTCGACGTTTGAGGCTGAGACCGTGTTGCAGGCCGGAGCGCCCAACTCCGTAACATGGGCAAGGCTATAAATGCCAAGAACAACGAAACTGCTTTCGCTTTCGCAGCCTAAAACTGTCTAAGTGAAGGTGCTGGGCCATAGTAGCCCATGCCGTCCGTCCCATCCGTCCTCGTCCGGGTGGTTTGGCGGGCGTCACTAAAGACGGGGTGCTGTCGCTGTCACGCCGATAACCGGCGACCTAAGAACTATCGAGCTAGCCGAACGCCTACCACGTTGACTAGGGCTACGTTCTGCGAAACTGAATAGTCAACTAAGCCTGTAGACGCATTGCCTCGATTCTTGCGGACGCGGTTGGCAGAGACCGCCACCTCCAAACAAAAACGACCCCACTCAATGAATGAATGGGGTCGTTTTGCTTTTCAGGAAACGACGGTTCGCCCACTGCTGACGTTCAGCGCCCGTGCGCTCTGGCTCTGGCGTCGTGCCAGATGAATCGAGACCAGCCCACCCCAAACCAGCAGAAAAATGATCACGCCCCATTCGGATGCCATAATCGGTTCAAATGAACTCCGCGTCGAAACCGGCGGGTTGATCGCATCCCCACCGCTGGCAACCGTAACCAGCGTTGCCAGCAGGAATCCACCCGCGCAAAGCACCACTGGGATGCCCGGAATTGCCATCCACTTCGGGAATGCGGTCTGTTTGCTGGTTGCCACATAGATCGTGAAAGCGGTAACCACAATCATCCCGGACAGGAAGAAAATGGTGGCAACCGTTGAATGCACAACCACATTCTTGTCGAGAGGGAAAAAGCCCACCAGCGCGCCAAATATTCCGACCAGCGCGCCCCCAATCATCGTCAGCCAGCGGAACCAACCATTGAACTGCAAGCCGACGCCGATCATGTGCAAACCGAAACAAATTCCGCCCACGACGAGCGAGAAACTGAACAGCCACCAGAATCTCGAAACGTTCGTCACGCCCAGTTCACTGATCAGGTGATTGAAGATCGAATAAGGTTCTCCATTCACACCCGTATACGCATTCCCTGTGATCGCCAGACCGAAGCTCAGTATCCCCGCACCGATAAACCCCGCTGTGTAGGCCAGTTTTCGACTCGCGTCCACCGTACCCTCCTTCGCTGGTATGAGTTGCAGATACATGCGCCGCTCATACAGATCCGCTAAACTCAGTATAGAAATCACCCGTGACAGGATTGTGACGGCTGCGCGACAGCGCACTTGACCAATTTATGCTCAGGCGTCGATTCCTATACCCGTGAAGAATTCTGGCTGGTCTGGTACACTGGAACCGCTGTAACGGACATAGAGATAGTGGTCTATGAAACGCTTCACACCAAAAATTTTGCTCATCAGCGCGCTGATCTTCCTCAGCGCTTGCAATTTCTTCTCCCAGCCCGTCGATTTGCAAACGGAAAATCTCCAGAACGAGCAGGCCGGAACCCAGATCGCGGCGGTGCGTGCGACCGCCACCGGCAACGCGGATCGCATGATTGTCACGCTCAGCAGCGCGCAAACCGCCGTCGGTGAGGTCGATCAGCAAAGTACCCGCATCGTCGCCACCCTGATCGCGCAGGGGACGCTCTTTGTCGATGGCAGTGTCATCACGCCTGTGCTGCCGACGCTCGCGCCCCAGTCCGATACCGGCAGCCCCATCCCGCAAATCGCCAACCCCCTGCTCACACCCGGCGCGCCGCAGGTCAGCGGGCAGGGCAGCGCGCAGGGCGATGCCGCACTCGTGCCAACTGCGCCGCCTGCCGACCAGCAGGCCGTCGTCCAGCCAACCTTCGACCCGAACGGCCCCAGCCTCACCCAGATTGCGCTGTCTGAAAAGGTGGGCAGCGACGACTGTCCTCTCAACCCGACCACCAGCTTCAGCACCAGTGCCACCGACATTTATATAACGGCGGTCGCCAACAATGTCGGTCAGGGCGACACCCTGACTGCCGATTTCTCCGTCAATGGGCAGACCATCAAGAGTTACTCGTGGTCGCCCGACTTCGCCATTCATGGAGCCTGTATCTGGTTTCACATGCCCCCGAGCGATGTTGAGTACACGCCGGGAAACTGGTCGGTCGCGCTCACGCTCAACGGAGCCGCTGTCGGCTCACCCATCCCCTTCAGCATCACCAGTGATGTGCCCAACCAGATCGATTTGACGGCTGGTTCAGGCGGCTGACCTCAACCTTTGTCCAGTTCCGCATCGATTCAAAATCCGCTATAGTGTTCTGACCACAGGGGCGATTTTAAAGTAGGGGCACGATAATGCTTTTTAACCAATGAATACGGAGTTTAATCCTCTCCATCGCGTCGTTTTACTCCCTTTCTCCCCGAACTTGTTCGAATCTCAACGTGTTGAGACACACGCCTTGCGTGGGATGGCAAACTTGTTTGCACAGGGTCGGGGATAGAGGGGCTGTAGGGGCGCACCCGTGTGTGCGCCCTTTTCTCCGTCTTTAATAGTTAAAATGCATGATCGTGCCCTTGAATATCGATTGCAATTCATTCGCAGACGATTTTTCACTTTCAACTTCTGCAATGACATAAATCAGCAGACCATCAGAGACAGGGAAAAGCAGTATGTGGCGTTATGCGTATATGTCCGATGAAGACGAAAAACCCCGCATTACCTGGGCGCTCGTGCGGCGCGTCCTCAGCTATGCTGGGCCGTATCGCCTGCTCATCGCCATCGGGCTGATTCTGATTTTGATCCAGTCGGGTCTCGGCTTGCTGACCCCCCTGATTTTCCGCGACCTGATCGATCACACCCTGCCCAATGGCGATACCTCGCGGCTCAACGTGCTCGCCTTTGGACTGATCCTGATCCCCATCTTTTCGAGTCTCATCGGCATCGTCATTCGCCGCGTCAATGCCCGTATCGGCGAAGGCGTCATCTACGACCTGCGCGTGACACTGTTCACCCACTTGCAGCGCATGTCCCTGCGCTTCTTCACCAATACCAAATCGGGCGAACTGATGAGCCGCCTCAACAACGATGTCGTCAACGCCCAGACCGCTATCAGCGACACGATTGTCGGCATCATTACGCAATCAGTCCAGCTCATCGCCACGCTCGGCGTCATGTTCGCCCTCGAATGGCGTTTGACCATCCTCGGCATTATCGTCTTTCCGCTCTTCATCTTCGCCGCCCGTGCCATTGGCTCAAAGCTGCGCGTCATCGCCCGCGAAGCCATGAACCTGAACGCCGAAATGAACGCCATGATTGCCGAAACACTCAATATCAGCGGTGCGCTGCTGGTCAAGCTCTTCGGTCGGCGTTCAATGGAAGTGGATCGCTTTTCGAGCCGCGCCGCCCGTGTGCGTGATATTGGCGTCCAGCGTGCGGTACTTGGCAGCCAGTTCTGGGCGCTGCTCGGCGGTGTCGGCGTCATCGGTACAGCCATCGTCTACTGGGTCGGCGGACATCTGGTGCTGGATGGCGTTTTTTCCATCGGCACGATTGTCGCCTTTGCCGCCTATCTCGGTCAGCTTTACGGCCCCATGCAGTACTTAATCGACGTGCCGATTGAATTCTCTGCTTCAATGGTCAGCTTCGAACGCGTCTTCGAGATCGTCGATCTGCCCGTCGAAATCGTCGAAAAGCCGGACGCCCTCAAGCTGGAAAATGTCAAAGGTCGCATCCTCTTTGAAGATGTCAGCTTCCGCTATCCCAAAAGCGAATCCGGCCTGCTCAGCGAAGTCAAGCGTTATCATCGCGGCGGCATGGATTCGGATCGCGGCGTCTTCTCCAGCAGCGATAAACCCGCCATCGTCATGGACGGAGAAGGCGGCAAATCCTCCCAGGCGCGCGAACTCGCGCTCGAACACCTGTCATTCGTGATCGAGCCGGGACAGTTAGTCGCGCTGGTCGGCCCCAGCGGCGCGGGCAAAACCACCCTCAGCTACATGATTCCGCGCCTCTACGATCCCGACGACGGCAGTATCCTCATCGACGGACATAATCTGCGCGACCTCACGCTCGATTCGCTCAACGATGCCGTCGGCATGGTCACGCAGGAAACCTACCTTTTTCACGATACCATCCTCACCAACCTCGTTTACGCCCGCATGGACGCTACCCGTGAACAGGTCGAGACTGCCTGCCGCGCCGCCAACATCCACGATTTCATCATGGACTTGCCCGATGGCTACAACACGATTGTCGGCGAGCGTGGTTATCGCTTGAGCGGCGGCGAAAAGCAGCGCCTCGCCATCGCCCGCGTCATCCTCAAAGATCCGCGTGTCCTCGTGCTCGACGAAGCCACCAGCAGCCTCGACAGCCAGTCCGAAGCGCTGATTCAGGACGCGCTCGAAACCATCATGGAGAAGCGCACCAGCATTGTGATCGCCCACCGCCTCAGTACCATTCTGGCAGCGGATCAGATCCTCGTGATAAATCGCGGGCAAATCGTCGAGCGTGGCACGCACGAAGATTTGCTGCAACTTGGCGGCCTCTATGCTCAGTTGTATGAAACCCAGTTCCGCAGCCAGCGCGAAGCCGCGCCTAGCGCAGCAGAATAGATCAGTGGCCTTAGCCTGCCCTTAACCAACTGGACTCATCACAAGATGCAAAGCGCATGATAGAATCGCTGTGTATCTTGTGAGGTTTTACTTTGCGCGCCGACATTCAAAAAAACGTTCGCTTCAACTTCACCGTCAATGTCCTTGACGGTGCTTTTTTCGGTTTCGCCTTAGGCTTCGCCTCGTATGTAACGGTCATTCCGCTCTTCATTTCGACGCTGACCGATTCGAGTGTCGTCATCGGGCTGGTCGCCGCCATGCATGGCATCGGCTGGCAGTTGCCGCAGTTGTTCACCGCCAACCGCGTCGCCCGCCTGCGCCGCTATAAGCCCATGTCGCTGCTGATGACGCTCAACGAGCGCGTTCCCTTCGTGCTGCTTGCCATCATTGCCTTTGCGATCCCTGTTCTTGGCAAAAACGTCGCCCTCATTCTCAGCCTGCTTGCCATTATCTGGCAGGCGATGGGCGGCGGCCTCACGGGAACCGCCTGGCAGAGCATGATCGCCAAAATCTTCCCGCCAGAAATTCGCGGGACGTTCTACGGCACGCAGTCCGCCGCCGCCAACCTCGCCAGCAGCGCCAGCGCCGTCATCGGTGGCGTCATTCTGTCGCGCGTCCTCGCGCCCAACAATTTCGCCCTCTGCTTCATCATCACCGCCGCCTTCATGGCGATTTCGTTCGCCTGCATGAGCCTGACTCGCGAACCCGAAGCCCCGGCGGCACACGAAGAGCGACGCAGCACGCGCGACTTCTGGAAAGCGCTGAAAGACATTCTCCGCCGCGATCACAGCTTCCGCATTTTCCTCGGTGTGCGCATGTTGTCGCAGGTCGCCTCGGTCGGTTCTGCTTTCTTCACGGTCTATGCCGTCCGTCAATTCGGCATGGACGCCGGAACTGCGGGTATTATGACCGGCGTGCTCCTGCTCGGTCAGTCGATCTCGAACCCGCTGCTCGGCTGGCTCGGTGACCACACCAGCCATCGTCTGATGTTTGCGCTCGGCATTTTGCTGGCAGGCGCGGGGGCAGCAGTGGCGCTCTTTGCGCCCAGCCTCGAATGGTTCTATCTCGTCTTTGCGCTGGCGGGCTTTGCCAATGCCAGCCTCTGGACAACCGCGATGGCAATGACCGTCGAATTCGGCACGGAAGAAGAACGCCCGTATTACATCGGCCTCGCCAATACGCTCATCGCTCCGGCAACAATTATTGCCCCGCTGATCGGCGGCGTGCTGGCAGACGGAATCAGCTATCAGGCCACCTTCGCCGTCGCTGCCATCTGCGCCGTCATCACCGTGCTGCTGGTCACCGCCATGCGCGACCCACGTAAACAGGTTGAACTTGAGACTCTCGTTCCTATGTCGCCCTACGTTGAGCAGCCGTGACCGATAAACTGGCAGAAGCCCCAAGCGCAGCCGCCTTCATCGACAAAAATGTCCGCTTCAATTTCACCCTGAACCTGCTCGAAGGTGGATTGTTCGGTCTGGGATTGGGCTTCGCCTCTTACGTGACCGTGATCCCCTTGTTCATGGCGCGCCTGACTGAGTCGAGCATCCTCATCGGCCTGATCGCTGCCATGCGTGCTGTTGGCTGGCAGTTGCCCCAGTTGCTCACCTCCAATCGTGTCGCGCGCATTCGCCGCTATAAGCCCATGTCGCTGCTGATGACGCTCAACGAGCGCCTGCCCTTCTTCGGCCTGGTGCTGGTCGCGCTCGCGCTCCCGGTACTGGGCAAAGACGCCGCCCTGATTTTGACCTCCATCCTCGTCGTCTGGCAAACGATGGGCGGCGGCCTCACCGGAACCGCCTGGCAGAGCATGATCGCCAAGATTATCCCGTCAACTTTACGCGGGCGCTTTTACGGCGCGCAGTCGGCCTTCGCTAACCTGCTCAGCAGCATCGGCGCGGTCATCGCCGGGCTAATCCTCCAGAGTGGGCAGACCCCCGCCAACTTCGCTATCTGCTTTCTGCTCGCTGCCATCGCCATGATGATCGGTTTCGGCTTCCTCTACGCTACCCGCGAACCTGAAGGCACGCCCGCCCGCGAAACGTCGCACACCCCGCGCGAACTCTGGCACGCGTTGGTCGCCATCATGCGCCGCGACGCGAATTTTCGCATGTTCATCTTCACGCGTATGTTCTCGCAGGTCGCGGCAGTCGGCGTTGCTTTCTACACCATCTACGCCGTGCGCCGCTTTAATATGGATCCCGGAACCGCCGGAATCATGACTGGCGTGCTGCTCATCGGTCAGTTGATCGCCAGCCCCTTGTTCGGCTGGCTTGGTGATCGCTACAGCCATCGCCTGATGTTCGCCCTCGGCGTCCTGACGGCAGGCGCGGGCGCGGCCATTGCCATCTTCGCCCCAAGTCTCGGCTGGTTCTATCTCGTCTTTGCGCTGGCAGGTGTCGCCAATGCCGGACTCTGGCCCACCATCTACGCCCTGACGCTCGAATTCGGCACCGAAGCCGAGCGTCCCTACTATATCGGCCTCGCCAACACGCTTGTTTCGCCTGCGACGCTGCTCGCGCCCATTCTCGGCGGCGCGCTCGCGGACGCCATCAGCTATGAAGCGATGTTCGGCGTCGCGGCGGTCAGCAGTGTATTGACGACGCTCACCCTGCTGTTTGTCATGCGCGAACCACGCCAGCACGTCCAGCTTGAAACGCTCGTCCCCGCAGCTCCGTTGGTCGAATAAGCGCAACGCCTCCTTAAATTCGCGCAGAATTTTCGTAGGGGCGCACACGTGGGTGCGCCCTTTTTTGTCTTTGCGATTTTGCTTACTGCGAACTCAGATACGCTTCCAGAACGACAGCGGCATCGTCCAGATTTTCATCCAATTCCTCAGGCTGATGCACAATCCAGCCCTGGTACATTTCCAGATCAGGATCGCCCGTCACACGCCGATGCAGATAGCCTTCGCGTGTTTCCACACGCAGCCAGTAAAAATCCCGCCTTTTTCCTTCCGGGAAGACCATCCACCGAAGAATATCCACGGTCAGAAACACGCTGTCATCCGTTGATCGGGCGTAAAAGAAGACATCGTGTGTCTCCCAGTTTTCATCCGGTTCATATGCTCTACCCGTCAGCCGATGTAACCCATACGTTTCCAGTACAGGTTCCAGCGTCTGTTCAACACCCATACGAAACCATTGCCAATCCATTTTTCAGCAATCCACCGTTGAACACGTAAGAAATTATGCTATACTAACCTCTAGTAAGTGGTGCGAAAAGTCATCCTCTTCCACACCCCGTTGTTAATCTATCTTCTGAAGTGTTTTGAGTGTACAGCGGCTCTCCGCTGTTTGAGGTTGGTTGAATGAATTTCGATAGTCTTGATCTGCGCCCTGAATTGATGCAGGCGGTAAAAGAACTGGGTTATGAGAACCCAACGCCAATTCAAGAGCGGGCGATCCCGGCATTGATTGCCGGACGGGACGTGCTCGGTCAGGCGCAGACGGGGACGGGTAAAACCGCCGCGTTTGCCTTCCCCATGCTGGAAAATATGGATTTCTCGCGGCGAACCGTGCAGGGACTCGTCCTTGCCCCCACCCGCGAACTTGCCAGCCAGGTTGCGGAAGCAATTCACGAGTACGGCAAACATCTCGGTGCGCGTGTCCTGGCAATTTACGGCGGCTCGTCCTATACCCGCCAGATTAAGCGGCTGGAGGGCGGTATTCACATCGTCGTCGGCACGCCCGGTCGCGTCATCGACCTCATCGACAAAGGCTCGCTCGACTTAAGCGAAGTGCGCTACCTCGTCCTCGACGAAGCCGACGAAATGCTCAAGATGGGTTTCATCGACGATGTCGAGACCATCCTCAACCGCACGCCCGAAACGCGCCAGACCGCGCTCTTTTCCGCGACGCTTTCCAACGATATTCGTCGCCTTGCCAAAAAATACATGCACGACCCCGAAACGGTCGCCATTGAAGTCAAAACCCTCACCGTCCCGCAGATCGAGCAGCGCTACTATCTGCTCGACGATAATTCCAAGCTGCCCGCCGTCGCTCGCTTGCTTGAAGTCGAGGACATCACCAGCGCGTTGATCTTCGTCCGCACCAAGCTCGGCGCAGCCCAGCTTGCCGACGAACTCCTCAGCCGCAACTTCGCCGTTGAAGCACTGCACGGTGATATGGCGCAGGACGCCCGCGAAACCGTCATGAAGCGCTTCCGTCGGGGTCAGATCAGCACGCTCGTCGCCACCGATGTCGCCGCGCGCGGCCTCGACATTGAAGATATGTCGCACGTCATCAACTATGACGTCCCTTACGACGCCGAAGATTACGTCCACCGCATCGGGCGCACGGGTCGCGCCGGACGCACAGGTGTCGCGATTACGCTGGTCACGCCGCGCGAACGCCGCTGGCTGCGCACCATCGAATCCTTCACCGGACAGCGCATGACCCAGTCCAAGCTCCCGACTCCGGCAGATGTCTACGCCCGCCGTGATGCCCGCTTCTCCGCTCAGTTGGAGAACCTGCTCGCCGAGCCGGATTTGGGACGTGAACTCTCGGTCGTCAACACCCTGCTCGACGCGGGCTTCGACGCCACGCAAATCGCCGCCGCTGCCATCCGCTATGCCCGTGCAGGCGAAGCGAATCGCCCGGTCGAGGAAATCCGCGAGCCGCGCGAACGAGTCGAGCGCGAACGCGAACGCAGCAGCGAATGGTCACGCGGCAAGCGTCCGCACAGCCGCAACGAGCCAGGCATGGTGCGCCTCAGCCTCAACGCGGGGCGCTCACACGGCATTCAGCCCGGTGATGTTGTCGGCGCGATTGCTGGCGAAACCGGCATCCCCGGTCGTGCCATCGGCGCAATCGACATTCACGCCGACGAAACCTTCGTTGATGTCAAGGACATTCATGTGGATCGCGTCCTCAAGCAGATGCAGAAGCGGATGCTGCGCGGTCGCCAGATCACGCTCAAACGCGCCTAAGCGTGCAGCAAGGCGGATCATTTGTAGGGGCGATACATGTATCGCCCGTGTCTCCGACCCAACCAAATGATTGGAACCGATGATCTGTAGGGGCGACCAGACTGGTCGCCCTTGTTTCTCCGCTACACCCCTGAATGGGGCGTTTTTGTTTAACCTATCCCTGAAGTCGGTTCCCTGCCCGACTGATGTAACCAATAGGGCGTCGAGAACGCGCTTTTCTCCTCTCTCCCCGCTTACGTAATGCGAACTTGTTCGCGCGAAAGGGCAAGGCGCACCCGCTTTTGGTTCGCCAGGGGTGAGGGGTTGTAGGGGTGCACCCAGGCAAACTTGTTTGCCCGTGCGCCCTTTACTGACTACCGCCCCAACCGGGGCATTTTTAATTTCTTCACGCCCATTTACCCAGAGAAGTCTATAATAAATAAACGGAGTCAACCGAAACACGACCACAAAGAAGGGGCAGCATGGCAGACCGGAGGGTCGGTAAGCGCTATGAGATTATCGCAGAACTGGGAACGGGCAGCATGGGCGTGGTCTTTCGCGCCCTGGATCGCCTGACCGGGCAGCCCGTCGCGCTCAAACAGGTCGTTATCCCTGCCGACAAACTCAATTACGCCTCGCGCAGCGTCGGCAGCGACCCGCACCTGACGCTTGCTCAGGAATTCCGCATTCTCGCTTCGCTGCGCCATCCCAATATCATCAGCGTGCTCGACTACGGCTTCGACGAAGCCCGCCAGCCCTACGTGACAATGGAACTGCTCGACCACGCCGTCAGCGTCCTCGAAGCGGGCGAAGGCCAGCCGCTCCAGGCACGCCTCGATCTGTTGGTGCAGATGCTTCAGGCACTCACCTATCTGCATCGGCGTGGTGCGCTCCACCGTGACCTTAAGCCATCGAATGTGCTCGTCCAGGACGGTGTCGTCAAGGTGCTCGATTTCGGCCTGTCGGTCATGAACGAACAAGCACCAGCAGGCGAAGTCGCCGGAACACCCAATTATATGGCTCCCGAATTGTGGTTCGGCGATGCCGCCACCAAACAGTCCGACCTTTACGCCTTCGGGGTCATCGCCTACCGCCTCATCTCCGGTCAGCTTCCCTACAACGCCAGCAGCATTCAGCGCCTCTATCAGGAGGTGCAGAACAAAGCGCCCGACCTGGATGTGCTCGGCGACAACGAAATGCTTAAATTCGTCATCGGGCGGCTGCTCACGAAAGACCCCGCTGAACGCCTCAGCGACGCCGGGCGCGTCATGATGATGTTCAATCAGGCGTCGAAACAGAAGTTCACCACCGAAACCGCCGCCACTCGCGAAAGCTTTCTGCAAGCCGCCTCCTTCGTCGGGCGTGAGCCTGAACTCGCCCAGTTGACCATCCTGCTCACCCAGATTCTCTCCGGGCCGGGCAGCACCGTCCTGATCGCTGGCGAAAGCGGCGTTGGCAAATCGCGCCTGCTCGAAGAGCTGCGCACCCGCGCCCTCGTCAACGGTGCGCTCGTCCTGCGCGGGCAGGCCGTCAGCGAAGGCAGTTCGCCCTATGACCTCTGGCGCGACGCCATTCGCTGGCTGATTGTCCTCGCCAACCCCGACGACCGTCAGGCCAGCATCCTCAAAACCCTCGTGCCAGACATCGCCACCCTGCTCAACCGCACCACCGTTCCCGACGCGCCTGAAGTCGCGCCGCAGGCCGCCTACACACGTCTGCTGCTGGCAATCGAGGGACTGTTTCAAACCGTCCAGCAGCCAACCCTGCTCATCCTCGAAGACTTACACTGGGCAGACAGCGAAAGTCTCACGGTGCTGGCTCGTATCATCGGCCTCACGCAGAACCTGCCACTCCTGATCGTCGGCAGCTATCGTGGCGACGAAACGCCGAATCTGCCTGTGCTCCTGCCCGGCGCGGCAGTCATGCCGCTCAACCGCCTGACCGTCGAAGAAACCGGACAGTTGGCGGAAGCCATGCTCGGCTCAGTCGGGCGCAGCGCCAACCTGCTCAAGCTCCTCCAGCACGAAACCGAAGGCAACGCTTTCTTTCTGGTCGAAGTCGTGCGCGCCCTCGCCGAAGAAAGCGGTCAGCTCAACGAAATCGGCAGCAGCCCACTGCCGCCGCGCGTCCTGACTGGCGGCGTGCAGGGCGTTGTCCAGCGCCGCCTCAACCGTGTTCCACCTGCTGCCCGTCCGCTGCTTCAGGTCGCCGCCGTCGCCGGACGCCAGTTGGATATGGCAGTCATCCGCGAAGTCATGGGCAAAGAGAACGCCCCCTATCTCGATCACTGGCTCTCAGATTGCAGCGACGCCGCTGTCCTCGAAGTGCAGGAAGGCCACTGGCGCTTCGCCCACAACAAGCTGCGCGATGGCGTCCTCAGCGAACTCAAGCCGCCGCTGCTCAGCGACCTACATCGTCAGGTCGCCCTCGGCATTGAAGCCACCAGCCTTTACTCTGCTAAACAGACCGCCGCTGTGCTCGCCTATCACTGGCGCATGGCGGGGGATGTCGAGCGCGAAGAGCATTTCGCCGCCCTCGCCGGAGAGCAGGCGCTCCACAGCAGCGCCTGGCAGGTCGCGCAGGTTTTTCTCCGCCGCGCCCTCGAACTCCAAACTCAGGTCGAAAGCACGAAACGTAAGGAAGCCCTGCTCAAGCAGCAGTTGGGCGACGCCACCCGCGAAGTCGGTCAGAAAGACGCTGCGGAAACCCTGTTCAGTGAAAGTCTGACGCTCTACCGCGAAGTGGGGTATCGCTGGGGAATCGCCGCGACCCTCAACCGCATTGGAATGCTCGCCGCCGAAAAGCAGGATTATCCCCGCGCCGCTGCCGCCCTCATCGAAGCCCTGCAAATCTCGATGGAAGCCCGCGCGCTGCAAGTCGCCGTTACCTCATTGGCGGCAATGGCGGGTCTGCTGGCGAAAGCCGGGGATAAAACGGTTGCCCTCGAATACGCAGCGCTGGCGCTCAATCACCCCGCCTGCGATGGACAAACCCGCCTGATCGCCGAACGAGTCATCGCCGATTTGCAGTCCGAACTCCCGAAAGCCGACTTTGACTCCGCCGTCGAGCGCGGCAAACAGCGCGAACTCAAGGAAGTCACCGCCGCCATTTTGAAGACGTAACCGACGCACCGCTGCTTTTATCTTTTTACTCAGCACTCAGTACTCGGTACTCAGTACTTCTCTTCCGTCTTTTCCAGCACCAGAAAATGCGACAGCCCAAACGTATCCAGCGGCGTCCCTTCGACGCCCTGAAGCACCCCGCGCAGCACCTTCCCCGCGCCCCCGAACCGCGCAATCAGGTTGTCATACGCCCCGTAAATCCGCTGGTGCGTCACCACCTTCACGGGAAGCCCATCAAACAGCTTGAGCAATCCCCGTCCCGTGTACGCTCGCACATGCGGCGCGAGTTGGTTCCGCCATACGTCCGGCAGGTAGTTGATCAGCGGCGTATTCCCGAAGTGATACTCCCCGCGCCAGTAATGCCCGTGCGTCTCGAAAAAGTACCAGCGATTCGGCACGAAAATCACCAATCTTCCCCCCGGCTTGAGGACGCGCACCAGTTCCCGCGCTGAAGCAGTATCGTCTGCGACGTGTTCGAGCGTCTCATGCGACAGGATCGTATCGAAGTAGTTCGACACGTAAGGGAGCGCTTCGTTCGCCGCGACAACAGCATGAGGCGTGTTGCTCTGCGCTTCCAGCGCGCGCTCGAATTCGTACTCGATGCCCTCAACGTAGGGCGTGTAGCGTTCGCGGAATTTCGACGTGTACATGCCCACGCCGCAGCCCGCGTCGAGCACATGCGCGTTTTCGAGCCTCGTCCACTTCGCAATCATCTGCAAACGGCGTTCCTGCCCTGCCCGCCAGACGTAGCTCGGTTCACCGCGCAGTGCGGCAAGATCAGATGGCGGCATAAAAACTCCTGATATTGAAGCATTATTCAAACGAAGGAACAGTACCGCAAATGGGGATGAGTTCGCTAAAAAATGTCTAACAAGTGGGTTTCACTTAAGCAGAAATTTGCATCAGCCGATTGCTTTTTACTCAGTCCTCAGTCCTCAGTCCTGTTTTTACTCAGTACTCAGCGCTCAGAGCATTACCGTTTAAAACAGTATTACGCTTAATTGCTCTCCTAAATCCGAGAACAGCGCAAAGAAAAGCGCCGTTTTCTCCCCTCTCCCCGCTTGCGTGGGAGAGGGGTCGGGGGAGAGGGGTGTAATAAAACTT
>DAOUCB010000093.1:0-5680 GCA_034432495.1 Anaerolineae bacterium
AACTCGACGCGCGGCTCCAGGCTGCCGACATTTCGCGGCTGCTGGAAGCCAATGAAGAAGAGGATGACGATTAGTCCGTTGGTAGGGGCGACCAGACAGCGTCAGGTTCGTATCGAGTCGCCCCTACCCGGTCATTCGGCTGAAATGGCGATGTCTTCCGGCGCAGCCCGCGCCAGAATGTATTGGATGTCGCCTTCGCCGATATTCTCCGTGCTGTGGATCATGCCTGCCGGGATATACAGGAAATCGCCAGTGGAAACATCTTCCCAGCGTTCGTCGTTGGGGCCAAAATAAGCGCGTGCGTGACCGGAGATGACATAAACGGCGGTCTCGAACGGGTGGTAATGGCGCTTGGATTTCGAGCCTGCCGGAACCATGCCAAAGGCCATGCTGAGATACTGGCTGCCGGTCGTGCCGGAGGAGATGCCAAACTCGCGAATCAGGCCGTGATCCGACTTGTTGACGGTGGCACTGGGGTGAATAATGACAAAATCGTTCTGAGGGATAGAGTCGCTCATTTTTGCCTCAAATTGACTACTTTACATCTCGCGTGCAATCCGTTATCTTATCATTACACATAATACTTTTATGATTTAAACAGGATACCATGAGAAACCGAAGCCAAGAGGAGAATTTCAGATTATTGTTGGATGCATTTCGCCTTGCCGGGTCACGCGGGCTGTCGATTGACCAGGCCAAAGAAATCTTATTTGGAAAAGATGCTACTGCGGGATCACGCACCAAAAAATTACTGGATCGCCTCAAATCCAAAGGGGTGATTCGCACTCAGATGGGGTTGGCGGGAATCGTCTACGTCATCAACGCCGGTCAGTAAGTGGGCGATCTGTACGTCGTCGCGACACCGATTGGCAACCTCGAAGACATTACAGTACGAGCGCTGCGCATTCTGCAAAGCGTCAGTTTGATTGCCGCAGAGGATACACGCCACTCGCTGAAGCTGCTCACCCACTTCAATATCCACACACGCCTAACCAGTTATCACGAACACAACAAGCTGTCGAAAACCGCTGCGCTGATTGAGGCGCTGGCAGCGGGCAATGTCGCGGTCATCACCGACGCGGGAACACCGGGGATTTCCGACCCCGGCTATGAGTTGATTGCTACGGCGCTAGAGGCGGGCATTCGGGTGATCGCTGTGCCGGGTGCAAACGCGATCACAACCTCGCTGAGTGCGTCGGGATTGCCGACCGATTCTTGGCGCTTCTACGGGTTTCCGCCGCGCAAGGACGGTGAGCTGCGCGCTTATCTCAGCGAGCGTGCTGAATTCCCCGAAACGCTGATCTTCTACGAAAGCCCGAATCGACTGATCAAGACACTGGGCGTGATGCGCGAAGTTCTGGGGGATCGTCAAGCGGTGGTAGGTCTGGAACTGACCAAACTGTTCGAGGAATTCGCGCGCGGGACATTGAGCGAATTGATCGCCCATTTCGAGCGCGCACCGATTCGCGGTGAGGTCACGCTGTTGGTAGGCGGTAAAAGGAATTAAGGCATGTCGCAAAAGAGAGAGCTTCTGTCCGAGGATGCACGACGTGCACAAGAAACACATTATCGATGGATAAGCAAAATCCCGCTGAATCGAGACTACAGTTTGCCAGACTATAAAGATGAGTGGAGATCTGAGCAGTGTTTTCAGTGCCAATTCTATATAAAACTCACTGGCTACTTGGAAACAGATTGGGGCGTTTGCTCAAATCCGCTTTCACCACTGGATAGCAGACTGATGTTCGAGCATGACGGTTGTGACTACTTCTCTCGTTCGAGCGATAGAGGCTAAAAACTATTCAGGAAAGCTCAAACTTATAAGCGCTATTTCATGATCAAGAACGCCAGTTCCGTCGCAAAATCATATTTGCGAACTGTCCAGCCCTTCCCCTCAATGAGTTCGTTGAACTGCGCTTCGTAGGTGGCGCGCATCCCCTTCCCTTTTCCGCCGAGACTCTGCACCGGATACGATACGAGAATGTGATTCGCCTGAACGCTTTCCAGTAAGCGCATACCGATCCCTTTGTCGATCTGCTGCAAACAGGGAATCGCTTTGATGATCAGCGCCAGATCGACCTGCTGCTGCGGAATCGTTTGCGTGATGTCGAGCGCCCAGGCTTCCCCTTTCACGCCAAGAAGCGGAAAGGCCGCATTGAAAAACGCCGCCTGATCGGTGTAGAGATCGCAGGCGTAGTAGGCTGCTTGGTCAGCCAGCGGCATGAAAGGGATCGCCAGCGGATTCAGCCCACAGGCCAGATCGAGCACGGTATGTACGGGCGAAATCTCCGCCAACGCCGCCCGATAAAACTCATCGATAATCGGCAGACGTTCGCGCGTCGAGGCGTGAGTCTGCATCAGAGCGCGGCAGACTTCGCGGCGCTCGTCCAAATGCTCCGCTGCGGTCAACCGTTCGAGCCACGAGCCGTAATTTGGCGGCGAAGTCAGATACGCGCCCGCCACCTGATGCAGCTTATTTTTGGTCGCTTTGACGGCTTCTTTGGCTTTGGGGAATTTTCGCAGTTCTTCGGCGGCGATTTTGCGCACAAATTCCGGTGCGATGGTGCGATATTTGGCGCTCTCCAGCACCGCAGCAGTGATAGTTTCGAGATCAGCCATTGACGCGCAGCCGCTGAATCACCTGATTCATGAAGGTCAGGTTGTGAATGGTGGCGAGGCGCATGAAGAGTGAATCGCCGACATGATAGAGATGCTGCAAATAGGCGACGGAGTAACCAGAGCAGGCCGCACAGTTGCAGTAGGACGAGATCGGTCGGGTGTCGCGGATGTGCTTCTTATCTTCGATATAGAGATAATCAAACCATTTGCCGCTGAAATCAGTCACACCGGGATCGCTTTTGAAGCGATAAAGCCGCCCCTTGCGCGCATCGCGCGTCGGCAACGCACTATCGAAGATGCTGTAGCCGAGGCGGGTGCAATCGACCACGCTTTGCGGATGCCCAATCCCAAGCGCGTGAATCGGATACTGCGGCGGGATCAATTCACGGACGTAGTCGATGATCTCGGTCATGAGATTGCCGTCACCGTCGAGCGGATAGCCGCCATAACCATAGCCGTCGAAGCCGATTTCAAGCAGCGCTTCGGCGCACGCTTTGCGTAATTCCTTCACGCCGCCACCCTGCACCACCCCGAACAGCAGCGGACGCTGATCCACCGGAATCTTCTTCTGATCCATCAGATGATCAAATTCGTCACGACACTGCTTCGCCCACTTGATGGTACGGCGCACTGAATCGACCTGCTCACCTTCGGCATCATCGACGTGGGTACAGTCATCGAGGCAGAAAATAATATCCGCGCCGTAGCTGACCTGAAGCTGAATGCTCTTTTGCGGCGTGAGGTTGTACTTCGAGCCGTCTTCAGCGCGATAAAGCATCCCTTTCTCGGTCAGGCTGCCGGATTTCGGGTTCTGGCGCACGAGTGAATAGACCTGAAAGCCGCCCGAATCGGTGACAATTGGGTGCTGCCAGTTGGTGAAGCGATGCAAGCCGCCATGTGCCTGGATCACCGACGAGCCGGGATGCTGCATGAGGTGAAAGGTGCTCATGACCAGCCCGGTCACGCCGGAGGTTTCGAGATCGGCACTGTCAACAGCGCGGACGACGCCGCGCGTCGCATCGGGCAGGAAGATCGGGAATTCAAACGTCCCGTGCGCGAGGGATAGCGAAGCTGCAAATTTGGAATCGCGATTCATGCTAATTGATAATGCCCATTCCAGAAACATCCGGGACAAGAACTTTCTCAGCTTTACTTGTAACGTCAAGTTCAATCAGAGGTGCGGGAGCAGCCAGACCTTGAATAAAGAGCAGGTTTCGGTTATCCAGCCAGATAGCGCCAGTTACCGCGTCGATTTCCTCGATGGCACGCCCAGTTTCAAAGTCAACAACTGCAACTTTAGTGTATAACCCCAGATTTCCATAGACCAGATAATGACCGTCGGGTGAGAACAGCCAATATGTGACGGTGTAACCGTCAATCGTTCGCGGATCAAAAATGGTTCCCCAATAAAATGAATTCAATTCCTGCGTATCGCGATCTAACGTATAGAACTCAATCGGCGTTCCCGGCTGCGCATCATAGCGATTAACGCCGAGAATGAATTGGCGCGTATTCGGAATAGAAGCAAACGAATTGATGCCGAAGTTGTTAAGGGTGTTCAGCGTCGTTATTTGCAGCGACGCAGCGTTGATGAGAGTCACTTTTCGCGCTCCGGTCAGCATAACGAGTGTCTGATCATCGAGCCAGACGGGATAACTTGTTGTCCAGGCCGAAATTGGCAACCTGGGACAGTCTCCCGAAGCAACATCTAACAGGCAGGGGATAAAATCACTGCGTTCGGCAACGCCTTCATAGTAAAATACGAGAACCTTATTTCCTGATGGTGATACTGAAATCTGCATAATGTTCGTATGTTCGAACAGGACAAATTCTCTGTTCGTTGTGAGATCCATGCGCACAAGACGAGTATAGATAATACGTTCGCGATCATTTCCGCCTGTAGAATCGATGTGAAATACGTCATGATGTGCGGCATCAAAGGTAATCTGGCGTACACTGATTTGCTGCGCTTTCTCTTGCGCAGCATTCGCGCCGACAAAATGTGTTCCCAGCGAAATCACAGAGGTCAACTGCCCAGTTACGACATCCAAGCGAAAGATTTGCTCGTTCCGAGACAGATAAATCGAACGCAGGGCTTGTATTTCTTCTGCTTGAGTATGGATTAAAGCTGGAGAAAGGGAGAGACCTAAAGTGAGAAAGGCAATTTTCAAAATGCTTGCAAACATTCTCAATTCTCCGCCTCCTTATTCGTTCGGCAGGCGTTCGAGGGCAAGGCCGATTTCTTTGGGGAGCGGATGCTTCGCCAGCGAATTCGTCCAGAGGGCACCCTCACCCATCTTGAAAAAGACAGCGCTTAACTGGCGATAGCGGCGCAGAAAATCGGCGGCGTTTTTGTAGCCGCGATGCATGAAATAGTCCTCAACCTTGCGCTCCGCCAGGCCACGCAGAATCGTCGCCGCCGCCTCAAGATCGCCATCAGGAGCGCCGCCATCGCTCATAACCAGTACGTTGATGGCATTGGGCGGCATCTGGCGGGTTTTATCGACAAGAGTTTCAGTGAGCTTGCGCACGCGCTCCTCGCCGACTTCGAGGGTGCGAATACGGCGAACTTCGACGTTGAAGCGGGTATTGACGCGAAACGCGAGTGTGTAATCGGGGCCGCCTGCGCGCGCATCAAACGTTTCGTAAGCGACTTCGAAGCGCGCTTCCTGCAACAGCCAGCGACCGATCTCCAATTCGAATTGGAGATCGGCGCGGGCGGCGGGGTCTGTCACCGTGCGCAGTTTGCGGCGGATTTTGCCGCGATACTGTTCCGCAAAGGTGCGGAAGCGCCGATCTGACTTCACCCACTCCTCAAGTGTGCTATAGAGCGGATGATCTGTAGTCTCGAACAGCGCTTCCAGCACTTCAGCAGCAGTCAGGCTCATGACGGTCGGGGTGTCACCCTGATGGTATGAGTCGGGCGGTCGCTGGTGTGGTGATAGGTCAAAATCTGCGTCTCGTGGTCGAAGCTGTAGGTTCCGTCGGAAACTTCGACGACGCCGCCGCGAGGATACTGATAACCGGGAAAGAAGACCTCAGTCGGCGCACTGACGGCGGG
>DAOUCB010000094.1:0-27140 GCA_034432495.1 Anaerolineae bacterium
ATTGCGTAGGCTTCAGTTCAAGAATGAACTAAATTGTATCATATCCCTCATAGCCACTTTTTCATCGAACGTAATAGTTGCACACGAAAAAAATGAATGCTATAGTCAGCGAAGCTGTGGGATCGATCACATCCTAAAAATATATAATTGGGATCGATCACACCATAAAAAATTAGCCATTGGGATCGATCCCAGTCGTCGTTTATCAAATTGCTGAGTTGAATAATATTATGACAACCTATGATGCCTTAGCCCTTCGTCAGCGACTCGCTGCTGATCCGCATCGTCCTCAATATCATTTCCTGCCGCCCTCCAACTGGATGAACGACCCCAATGGTCTGATTCAGTGGAAGGGCAAATACCACATCTTTTACCAGCACAATCCCTTTGGCCCGCTCTGGGGTAATATGCATTGGGGACACGCCGTCAGCCCCGATCTCGTGCATTGGACGGATTTATCCCTCGCCATCGCGCCGACTCCCGGCAGCTCTGATGAAGCGGGAATTTTCTCCGGCTGCTGCGTCAACGACAACGGCGTTCCGACAGCTTTTTACACCGGGACGCGCGGTCAACGCAACGAGATTCAGACACAGTGCCTCGCTACCAGCCGCGATGATCTGGTCACCTGGGAGAAATACCCCGGCAATCCCATCCTGTCTGCCCCTCCCGCCGAAGCCAACCAGAACCGCGATTTCCGTGATCCCTACGTCTGGAAAGAGGCTGATGCCTGGTATATGGTCGTCGGCTCGCGCATTCTCGATGTGGGCGGCGCGGTCTTTCTCTATCGCTCGCACACCCTCACCGACTGGGAATACCTCCACCCGATCCTAATCAGCAAAGCCGGACACGGCGCGGGCATCTGGGAATGTCCCAATTTCTTTCAGTTGGGCGATGAATGGGTGCTGATCATCTCTGACCACACAGGGAGCGCCACTGGGACCGTGATCTACTTTGTCGGTAGCTACGAAAATCACCAGTTCACGCCCGTCTACGAAGGTGTCCTCGATTATGGCACCCTCTACGCGCCGCTGACCTTCCTCGATGACCAGAAGCGCCGTTTACTGTTTGGCTGGCTGCGCGAAGCTCGCTCCGAGATCGACCAGCGCAACGCGGGTTGGTCAGGTGTACAGTCGATTCCGCGCGTACTTACGCTGGATAAACAGCATCGCCTTCACATGAAGCCCGCCTCTGAAATCGAATCGATTCGCGGCGAGCATTTCCACATGGAGGCGCAGGAACTCAGCGGTGATATTCCGCTCGACGTGCATGGGCTGGCGCTCGACATTGAAGCCACGTTCGAACTCGAAGCAAGCGAAAGCTGCGGTATCACGCTCGCTTGCTCCGCTGATCAGAAAGAACGCACCGAAATCGTCTTCGATGCCGCAACCCGCCATCTGATTGTCCGCAAAATCACGCCAGAAGATGCTGGCGCGCTCGTTACCCATCTGCGCGAAGTTCCGCACGACCTTTTGGTAGGCGAAGCGCTCACCTTGCGCATCCTGCTCGACGGCTCGGTGATCGAAATTATTGCCAACCAGCGCACCAGCCTGACCAGCCGCGTCTACCCTCTCTATGCCGACAGTGATGGGGTTCGGCTCACCGGGACGAATGCTCGCCTGGACACGCTCGATATTTGGAAAATGCCGTCAATCTGGTCATAAAGCCAGTGGAATCGATGGGAGGTTGAAGCGCACTGAAGCATGTTTGGAGAGCGGAAGCTGTTGAAGTTGGTTGGCACATTTTATGAATGTTTATTACGGAGGTCGATATGTCTACACAGTTAAGCCGACGGGACTTGCTCAAGGTCGTAGCTGCTGGTGCAGCCGTCGCGGGGAGTGGGTTGGTTCCGGGGATGCGGATTTTCGCAGCACCCGCCGGGCAGGATACCGTGACGCTGACCGTTCAGCAGGATGAGACGCAATATGCCGACGTGACGGCAGCATGGAACGAAAAAAACCCGAATGTCGCGATTCAGTACATCAACGTGACAGGGGTTGACCACGCGGAAGTCGCCACCAAGATTCTGGCGATGCTCGCCGCAGGCCAGCCGGTCAACATCGGCTACGCCGCGACTGAAGCGACGCAGTTGTATGCAGGTGAAGGGCTGGCGGCCTCGCTGACCCAGCGCGTTCAGGACAGCGCTGCCGACCTGAAAGAGTATTTCTCTGACGTCAGCCCGGTGCTGGTCGATACCGATTTGTACAACGGCGACCTGTATCAGCTTCCGCGCGACTTCAACGCCGCCAATATGTACTTCAATACGGGGCTGTTGAAGGAAGCTGGCCTGGAAATGCCGGCTGAGGACTGGACGAAGGACGACTTTGAAGAATACGCCAAAGCCATGACGGGGATTGGCCCGGACAAAGATTCCTATGGCTACGGCTGGACGAATCGTCTGTGGGGCAGTTGGACGCCCTGGTTCTTCGTCAACGACACGAACCTGCTGACTGAAGCGCAGGCTGACGGCGGTGAATGGCTGTGGTCAACCTTCTACGCCGACGACCCGAATGCCTCCGGACGCAAGGGCGGCCCGCTGTGGCCTGCACCGCAAGCCAACAACCCGAAGATGCTGGAAGCGCTCGAATTCGTCGTTTCGCTGACCACCAATAAATACACGCCGGCGGTCGATATGGGCGGCGGCAGCACACTCCAGGGCTTTTTTACGAGCGGCAAGCTCGGCATGACCCCGGCGGGCGGTTTCTGGTCGGGCGGTTTGATCAATGCGGGTATGCAGAAGGGTGACTTCGATGTGCAGTTCTGGCCGAAGTGGGCCAGCCAACGCCATCAGCTTGGCGTCGGCGCTGCCTGGCTGCTGGACGGCGGCGATAATTCCGACCAGGCCTGGGAGTTCGTCAAGTTCTGCACGCAGAAGGAAATCATGGAAAAGATGAGCTTCTTCGGCGAATTGACGGGCACAACGCCAGTGCGCCGTTCGATGAACGACGAGAAGCGCTATGCGACCTCCGGACCCGCGAACTGGCACGTCTTTTATGACACGCTGGACAAGCTGCCGGATACCGGCCCGATTCCTGCGCCGAAGTTCTCGATTCAGGAAACCGACATTTACACGCGCTATACGGCGCTGGCCGTCACGGGACAAAGCACGCCGAAAGATGCGCTCGACGGGATGCAGACCGAACTCGAAGCACTTTACGCCGCTAATCCGTAATTCAGCGCTCAAAATACGGGGGAGCCAGCCACGGCTCCCCCATTAGTGCTTTATTGAGGAATCGCTTATGGCTTCAAATACTGCTCGTTTAACCGCGCCCCACCGAAACCGACTGCAAGCCTGGTTTGCCGCAGACACGCTAGCGGGCATCCAGCGGCAGAAGGCGCTGCTGGGTTTTCTGTTTATCCTCCCGGCGGTTGTCGGGCTGATTGTGTTCGTGTTCGGGCCTATGATTGGCGCGTTTGCGCTGAGCTTCTTCAAGTGGAATGTGTTCAAGCCGCCGACGTATGTGGGGATCGACAATTTCACGCGCTTGTTTGCCGACCCGCGCGTTGGGATTGTCTTCAGGAACACTTTTGTTCTGGTGATTATGACGATTGCCATGCTCGAAGTGCTGGGGCTGGGGCTGGCGCTTGGCGTGTACCGGCTGACTAATCGCCTGCTATCAACTTTTTTCCGTACCGCTTATTTCCTGCCCGTCCTGCTCTCCGGCGCGGCGGTGGCGGTCACGCTTGGCTATCTGTTCCATCAAGATTTTGGCATCATCAACTATTACTTAGGTTTAATCGGTATTCCAAAAGTTGCCTGGCTGACTTCGACCAACACGGTGTTGTTTACCATCGCTGTGACCACCGTCTGGCGTAACGTGGGCTTCACGTTCATCATCTACCTGGGTGGGCTGACCAGCCTGCCGAGCGAGGTGCTGGAAGCCGCAGAAGTTGACGGTGCAACCGGGTTTCAAAAATTCCTGAGAATTACGCTCCCGCTGCTCAGCCCGACGATCCTTTTCGCCAGCGTGACCGATGTCATCAAGATGCTGCAATTTTTCGATGAGCCGAACATCATGACACACGGCGGCCCCGGCGATGCCAGCCGAACCGTCGTCATGCTGATGCGTGATACGGCGTTTGGGGCGCAGGATTTTGGTTATGGGTCGGCGATTGCGCTGGCACTGTTCACGGTGATCATGCTGGTGACGCTATTCCAGTTTTACATGAGCCGTCGCTGGGTCTTCTATAAATAGATATAGACGTTAGGGGAAAACAAACGATGGCTACGTTTACGGCAAATCCAACCCAAACGGCTGTCCAGGGGGGAAGCTTTTTTCGCGGCAGGCTGAACCACTGGCTGACGATGGCGTTTCTGTTCCTGTTCGCGGCGATTGCGCTGCTGCCCTTCCTGTGGGTAGTATCGACTTCACTACGCACGCCTGCACAGTCGTTCACGCTGCCGCCCAAATGGATTCCTACCGACCTGGCCTTCGAAAACTACGACCAGGTCTTCACGCAGATACCTTTCTGGAACCAGATTCTCAACAGCTTCGTCATCACGCTGAGCGTGGTTGCGGGACAGGTGATTACGGCGGCGCTGGCAGGCTATGCCTTTGCACGCCTGAAATTTCCGGGACGCACCGTCATCTTCTGGATTGTGCTGGCGACGATGATGATTCCTGCTATGGCGACAATCATCCCGCTGTTCATTCTGATTTCGCGTGGCTTACACATCAACGATACGCTCTGGGCGCTGATCATTCCCAGTATTCCTACCGCATTCGGTACGTTCCTGCTGCGCCAGTATTTCATGGGCATCCCAGACGACTACGAAGAAGCGGGGTTGGTCGAAGGCGCGAACCAGTGGCAAATCTTCTACAAGATTTACCTGCCGCTGGCTGCGCCGGGGATGGCGATTCTCTCAATCCTAACCTTTAACGGGAAATGGAACGACTATTTCACGCCGCTGATTTTCATGAATACCCAGTCACGCTTCCCGATCACGCTCGGTATCGTTGACCTTCAGGGCTACATGGGAACAGGCAGCATCTCGGTGGTGCTGGCAGGAATTGTCCTCTCGACTATCCCGGTTGTTATCATCTACCTCCTTGGTCAGCGCTACCTGATCGAAGGTTTGATGGTCGGTGGCCTGAAGGGGTAATAGATGAAAGCTAGCCAGAGACCGGGCGTTGTTTTCCAGCCGCAGGTGCAGCGCAGGCTTCAGCGCGGAATGCAGACGATGGTCAGCGCCATCGCGCCGACGCTGGGGCCGCTCTCCGGCGGTGTCGCCATCGACCATATCAACAAATCGATCAAGCTGCCGGAATTTCTCGATGACGGCGGCGTGATCGCGCGGCGCATCATTCAACTGCCTAACCGAGACGAGGATATGGGCGCGATGCTGGTGCGCTCGATGGTGCTGCGCCAGTACGAGCGCGTCGGTGACGGCACGGCGACAGCGGCAGTGCTGCTGGAAGCGATCTTCAACGCTGGCGTGCGCTATCTCGCCGCTGGCGGCAATGCCATGCCCGTGCGCCGCTATCTCGAAAACGCTCTCCCGCTCATCCTCTCCGAAATGGATCGCATAGTTTTTCAGGTGGAAGGGCAGGCCGCGCTCACCAATATGGCGCGTTCTCTCTGCCACGACGATGACATGGCGGCCCTCCTCGGCGAAGCCTTCGATCTGATTGGTGCGTATGGGCGTCTCGAAATCCGCGAGGATTACGGGCGCGGCCTGCGGCGGGATTACGTCGAAGGCTGCTATTTTTACACCGGAGTCTTCTCTCGCTCTTTACTTCCCGGTTCAAGCGCAGCCGAAATCGAAAATAAGCTGACTCTCGAAAATCCCGCCATCTTCCTCTGCGATTTCGAGATTGACGATCACAAAGCCTTGTTTCCCGTCATGCAGACCGCCCACGCGGCGGGCATCAAATCGCTCGTGATCGTCGCCCGTAACCTGTCCGATAAGGCCGTCTCGCTGCTTGTCGCCAACAACAAGATGGACAAGTTCAAGGCGATTGCCGTCAAGCTACCCGGCCTGAACCCGACCGACCGCATGGACGCGCTTGATGATTTGAGCAAGCTCACAGGCGCGACCTCTTTCATTCAGGTCGCGGGGCAGTCGCTCGAAAACGTCACCGCTGCTGACTTCGGTCATGCGCGCCGTCTGTGGGCGGATATGAAAACCTTCGGCATCGTCGGTGGGGCAGGCGATCCTGTGAAACTGCGTCAGCATCTGCACGCCCTGAAGACTGTCTATCACACCACCACCGACGCTGATCTGCACAAACGGATGCAGACACGCATCGCCAATCTGCTCGGCAGTTCGGTCACCCTCTGGATCGGCGGCTTCACCAAAACCGAGATCGCCGCCCGTAAGAGCCTTGCCGAACGTGCCGCCCTCACCATGCGTGCCGCGCTAGAGGAAGGCGTCCTTCCCGGGGGCGGCATCGTCTTTCTGAACTGCCGTCACGCCCTTGAAAAGCGCCTGCTCTGCGCCACTGATCCCGACGAACGCGCCGCCTACCGCATCCTGATCGAAGCCTTAGCCGCACCCTTGCAGGCGATTCTTCGCAACGCGGGCTACGATCCCGGCGACGTGATGGGGCAGTTGCTCCACGAGAGCCTCGACACTGGCTTCGATGTGGTCTCCAGTCGTTTGGTCAATCTCTGCGAATCAGGCATCCTCGATAGTGCGCTCGTCCTCAAGACCAGCATCCGCAACGCCGTCAGCACCGCCGCCCTCGCCCTGACGATTGACTCGCTCGTCCATCTCGCCAAGCCGGAAATGGTAGGTAAACCCGAATGACCTTCGATCTTCAGCAAGACACCGTTTACGCCTTAACCGCTTCCGGCAATCTGCTTTACGCCGCCCGCGCCTCCGGCCTCTATCGCTCCGATGACGGCGGCGTCAACTGGCACAACACCTTCGCCTCGCTCAACCGCCTTGTTCCGCTCTCAACGACCGCCCTCGCAGTCGAAGGCAGTACCGTATTCGCAGGCGTTAATGGGGCAGTCCTTTGCTCTGAAGACAGCGGCGAAAGCTGGCAAATTGTCGCCTTGTCATCGCCGCCGCCGCAGGTGACCGCGCTCGTGATCTCACCCAATTTCGCAAGCGATAATCTCGTCGTCGCCGCAACGCCAGAAGATGGGATTTTCGTCTCTACCGACCGGGGCGCAAGCTTTACACCCTGGAACTTCGGCCTCATCGATCTCAATGTCTACGCGCTAGCCATATCGCCCGATTTCGCCCGCGATCAAACGATTTTCGCCGGAACAGTCAGCGGCATTTTCCAGTCGCTCAATGGCGGGCGCTCATGGCGCGAAACCTCTTTCCCGATGGACGTCGCGCCCGTGCTCAGCCTCGCCATTTCAGCCGACAGCCTGATCTATGCTGGAACCGAAGCGCACGGCCTCTTTGTCTCTGACGACTTCGGCGCAGGCTGGCGGCAGGTCAATGCTGAGTTCGCCTCAGCCGGAGTAAATGCCGTTCAAACGACAGCAGCCCAGACCTGGACGCTCATCGAGGATCGTCTGTTCTCGTCCTCCGATGGCATTTCATGGTTGCAGCACGACCTCATTCCGGTGGGCAAAGTCGGCATCGCCCTGCTGCCCTATTCAGGCGGCGTGCTCGTCGGCTGCGCCAATGGCGATCTGCTCCACATGCCTTGATCCGTCTACGATATGCCATTGTAAGTGCGCGCCCGTTTTTGCCGTCAGACACTCGAAAGGTCTGGCTAGAGGTGAGAGGGAAACATTTACATGACAAAACGGGTAATTTTGCACCTTCTTTTACTGGCTCTTTCTCTCGCTGTGAGTACAACAATGGCTCAGGATACCCCTCCCTTGTACCACGAACCCTATCGTCCGCAATATCATTTCAGCCCGCCCTGCGGCTGGATGAACGACCCGAACGGCCTGGTTTACTATCAGGGCGAATACCACTTCTTCTATCAATTCAGCCCGCAGGTCAGCCGGGGTGCGATGCACTGGGGACACGCCGTCAGCCCTGATCTCGTCCACTGGCAAAATCTGCCGATTGCCCTCTATCCTGATGAGGTCGGCGGCCCTATCTGGTCAGGCAGCGCCGTCGTCGATGCCGACAATACCAGCAGCCTCGTCCCCGGTGGTGGCTTGATCGCCATTTTCTCCTATGAGAATCAATCGCAGGGTATCGCCTACAGCACGGATCGCGGACGCACTTGGACGAAATACGCAGGCAATCCCGTCATCCCGGCGCTGGCGAAGGATTTCCGCGACCCGAAAGTTTTCTGGGATGAGCCGCGTTCGCGCTGGGTGATGGTGCTTGCCGCCGGACACGAGATGCAGCTTTACACCTCGCCCAATCTGCTCGACTGGACGCTCCGCAGCAAGTTCAGCCAGGGGCAGGTGCAGCCCATCTGGGAAGTCCCCGATTTATTCCCCCTGCAAATCGACGGTCAGACCAAATGGGTACTGCTCATCAGCCTCAGCGGAATGGCTCCCGCAGGCGGCAACGGTATCCAGTATTTCATCGGCGGCTTTGATGGCGACACCTTCACCAACGATAATCCCGCCAGTACCATCCTCTGGCTCGACTATGGCGCGGACAATTACGCCGGGACGACCTGGGACAACGCTCCCAACGACCAGCGCATTTACATCGGCTGGCTCAGCAACTGGCAGACGGCTTTCGCACTGCCGACTCCCAACTGGCGCGGCGCAGCCACCCTCCCGCGTGACCTTCGCCTCGTCAACACATCCGACGGTATTCGCCTCGCACAGATGCCCATCAACTCGTTCGATCAGTTGCGCATTCCGCTCGGTACATGGGATAACGTCGATCTCTCCGGCGACTTGCCCCTCGACGATGTACATGGGCGTATGTTGGAAATCATCGCTGAGTTCGACGCTGGAACGGCTAAACGCTTCGGCATTGACGTGCATCGCGGCGCGGACAGCGCGCCGAACGACCGGACGCGCATTGTCTACAACGCCGCCCAGTCTCAGCTTCTCGTCAGCCGACCCGATGGTTCAGAAGCTGGCACGATCCCCAGTTTCACCACCGCTTTCGGTGCGCCGACCCCGCTCGATAACGGTCACCTCCGCCTGCATCTCTACGTCGATGACTCCTCCGTCGAGACTTTTTCCCAGGATGGCCTAATCACCCTCAGCGCCCAGACCTACGGCAGTTCGCAGTCCGATGGCGTCGCACTTTTTGCCGATCAGGGCGACGCGAAACTCGTCCATCTCGAAATCTATTCGCTCGCGAGTGTCTGGCCGCCTTCCTCCGAAAAAGCGCTTGGGACTGCTCTTGACTCAGATCAGTGTCCATAATCCTTAGAAAGCAGGGTTGCATAAGAAATAATGTTGTGAATGAAGATTTCGGTTACAGAGCCAGCGTAGCGAGTAGTTGACACAGTGGAAAAGGTTGTCAGTCTTAAGTTGCATAGCAAGTCACTTAGCTTTAATCTCTACAAATTAGTGTAGAACGGGAATAAAGTTGGAAACTGAACTCTCCAGATTTTCCCTCAGCAATCTGCAAGGCGATCTACCCTGAATTAATTTAAGTTGGAAACTTTCCACAGTTTTTCCTGTGAACAGTGAAAATGATTAGGGAATAAAGTTGGAAACTAGACACACTTGTTGAGATTGTCTACATTCAAATTAATCTCACCACGTGTAGAACATACCATATCACTTCTCAAATAAGGCGACGTAAATTTGTTCATCTAGAAGATGAGTTTAACAATACGAAAACAGTCAAGGAATTTGGAGTTGTTGTGTTCGTTTGGACTGAATTTCACTCCAAGAGGGCAAAACTGTATAAGTGTGCGTCGAATATATAGAAATAGTTATAATACTAATCGATAGGTTGTCGCGGGTTGTTCCTATGGTCTAAGGACTATCCTAATGTTCGCAACTTCTCCATCCGTCCCTTCGACTTCATTTGTTGGGCGTGATGCGGAATTGGCGAGTATTGCGGCCTTACTTGATGATCGTCAGTGCCGCTTGCTGACATTGGTCGGCCCCGGCGGCATCGGCAAAACACGGTTGGCACTTCAGAGCATCGCTGAGCAACGCGAAAGCTTCAGGGACGGCGTTTATTTTATTTCGCTTACGTCCATTAGTTCACCTGAACTAATCCCTTCGACCATCGCCAGCGCGCTCCAGATCGCTTTTTACGACGCCAGCGATCCGCGTCTTCAGCTTGCCAGCTATCTCCGCGAGAAACAGATGTTGCTGGTGCTCGATAATTTCGAGCATCTCCTCAATGGTGTCGATCTGCTGACGAATATTCTGCAAGCTGCCCCTGAAGTGAAACTGCTGGTCACGTCACGCGAACGACTCAACCTGCTTGAGGAATGGGCGCTCACGGTAGACGGTTTGGCATTTCCTGATGAGCATTCCTCTACCTCTGCCTCGTTGGAAAGCTATAGCGCTGTACAGTTATTCGTTCAGCGAGCGCGTCAGGCAAATACTCAATTTGTTCTGAGCGGAAATCTGGAAGCGGTCAAGCGCATTTGTCAGCAGGTTGAGGGTATGCCGCTCAGTCTAGAACTGGCTGCGACCTGGTTACGCGTCATGTCCTGTGAGCAGATTGCAGAGCATGTAGGGGCCAACTACAGTTTTCTGACCACGCCTCTGCGCAATGTCGATGAACGACATCGCAGCTTGCGAACCGTCTTCGATCAATCCTGGAACTTGCTCTTGTCGGCCGAACAGGCTGTGCTGATGCGACTGTCCGTCTTTTGCGGCGGGTTCAACCTGGAAGCTGCCGAGCAAGTCACCGGGGCGACCCTACCGATTCTGCTGAGCCTAGCGGATAAATCGCTGATTAGGGTGAAGACAGATGGACGCTACGACCTCCACGAACTTCTGCGCCAATATGCCGCTGACAAGCTGACAGCGGATCAGGTGAGCGCCACGGCGGATCGCCACCTTGCCTATTTCCTCAACTTGGTTGAAGAGGTAGAGAAACATGAGTTCGGTCGTGACCATACCCTATGGTTCGACCGCCTTGAAATTGAATTGGATAACGTGCGAACGGCACTGACGTGGTCGCTGAATGGATGGGCTGCAGAGAGTGGTTTGCGTATCGTTGCAGCAATGCGTTCGTTTTGGGAGTATCGCGGTCACATGCAAGAAGGGCTGAGTTGGTCTGAGGAACTCTTGGCAATGACACGAGGATTTCCCTCCTCACTGCGAGCGAAAGCCTTATATCGTGCTGGAGAACTGGCGGGGCAGCTATATATTTTCGACCGCGCATTAACTCTTTGTACAGAAGCTCTCGATATTGCTCGTCAAATCAACGATAAATGGCTCATTGCTTGGACACTCTCGGCTGTCGCGTGCTGGACGGAGCCTGTACGTGAAGCGAACCCAACTACAGTACCAATGCTGGAAGAAAGCCTATCATTGTTCCGCGAAATCGATGACCCTTACGGTTTGAGCCATGCACTACGCCGACGCGCTGGTGTGGCAAATGCACTCCAGGACTATCTCTATGCTATTGCTCTCATCAACGAAGCTTTAACTCAAGCACGTGATGTAGAAGATAAACAAGCAATCGCTTGGTCGTTGCAAATACTAGGCGACGCATTGTTACGTGAGGGACGTAATCCTGCTACTGTTGCCCCCCTGTTTGACGAAAGCTTATTACTCTTCCGCGAGTTCAAAGACCGAAACGGCGTGACTTGGTCGATAACGTTGTTAGGTAGAATAGCGCAGCTTGCAGGTGACCAGTCTCGCGCTCAGGCGTTGTATGAAGAGGCAATGACTTTGATGCATGAAACAGGCTCGTATATGAGAAATATGTATAGGTACTGTTTAGCTGGGCTGGGAACTTTAATCGAACTCAATGGCAAACTGGAAGTCGCGGCTCGCTTGTTCATCGCAGCAAAGTGGGATAATTGGTTTGATTTGCCTCTCTACCCCGCAGCAGAATATGACGCTGACCTTGCATTGCTCTGCACGCGCGTTGGTGCAAGCGCCTGGGCGAAAGCTTCGGCTGAAGTTAAGACGATGAGTCAAAATGAAATTATCACTTATGCACTTCATCAAGTTAAACAATTAAAAGAACCAGCTAAACAAGTTCTTGTCATGACACAACAGTTGGAAGATCCGCTGAGTGAGCGTGAATTGGAAATCCTGACGTTGATAGCGGATGGTGCATCCAACAGCGAGATCGCCCAGCAGCTTGTCATCGGCATGAGCACGGTTAAGAAGCACATCAACCACATTTTCAGTAAGCTCGATGTAGAAAGTCGGACGCAGGCGCTCGTCCGCGCCCGTTCGCTAAACCTCCTCTAAATTCACCCATTTCTCTACACCAATTCACCTGTAGGTGGATGACCGTTCACCCGACGCTCAGCTACCCTGTAGTCATCAGCCAATCTTTAGACTACGAGAGCAAGATGATGGACTACAACGCACATCTTATCGCGCGCAGCGAACACAACCTGATGACACGTTCGATCCCCGCCGTCAGTGAGTGGGGCGAGCACCTTCTTCCTGCACGACCAGGCTATCTGTCCCGGCTAACAGCGCTGCTGCGCAAGTTAGCAGCACGGTTAATCGCCTTTCGTCGGAAAGCTGACGAAACGCCGATGCTATCCCGATTGAAAGTGAACTGATTAAAAGTGCTGATGAAGCGCCCACTCAAGTCCACTTTAGATAGCTTAACAGCAATTAAGGACATAACCAGGAGAAAAGCATGTTCGAGTTAGGTCCAAAAGAAATGGCAACAGTTGTGTTCCCTGGCGGAGAGAGTGTGCTTTCCCAACTCGCCATTTTCCAGGTCTTACGAGCGACCTTTGGCGGCTCTGTGGACGTGCACAATTTCAGCCTCCCGACGGATGAAACGAAGCACATTTCGCTGCGTTCGAGGGGTCAATCCATCCGTGTCATTTCAGGCAATGTCTGGATCAGCTGTGGGGGGAACGACATTCTCCTCGAACCCGGCGAACAAATGCAGCTTCCGCGCTTCGGTCGCAAGGCGCTTATTTCAACCGTCGGCTCAGCACCTTCCATTATCGAAATTTTGTGCCCCTAGTGCTGTGATCAGCACCTTTGAAACTGACTTGTTCACTATTCGTACCTTTGGTCGGATTGAAGCGAAATGTCTTGAACGCGAGAGGTTGGTGATGGAACGCACAGCTAAGGAAGCGTTGACAACGGATGCAATCAGCTTTAGCGGAGCATTTACGACATGGATGTTCTGGCTGGCAATGTTCCTTTTACTCGCTGCGACGATGTTCACATGTTCGCTAATCCTCGGCTTCCGGGCTGGAACTGGGTTGCTCCATCCCAATCCTTTTGTCGCGTATGAAAGCCTATGGCCCGGGCAGGCTATCGTAAATCCAGCAGAAATTGTCCGACGAACAATTCCTGGGAGTCCGCTGACCTGCGTTAACAAATTATATCCGAGTGTGCCCATGGGAGAGAGCGCTCAAAGTTCTCAATGGACGAAGAATGCAATCCTGTGCACAGGAACTCCAAAAGACAGCGTATTTAACTGTCTGAGTTTGACGATAGAGAACGGACAGGTTCAATCGCTTCATCTCACCTCCAATCGGCTGCAACAGGATGCGCTGTTTCTTTATTGGGGCGCACCCGATGTCATTCGGGATACTGGCAGTCAGGAACGATGGTCGTTGCAATGGAACCGCAGCAGTTATCAGGCGACCGCGCTCGTCCGAGAAGCAACTTCAGTCGTCGAGGATGTGAGTGTACGTGTAAAGGAGTGAGTTCAACCAGCAGGTGTTTTTCCTTGAGTGCGCGCAGTAGTACAAACAAATATCCAAATGTTGAATGCGTTCGAATCAAAGAAAGAACAACCAATGGCTGATTTCAAGAACCCTGTGCAGCAAATGAACTACAAAGGTTGTGTCATCTCCGCCGATGTGGTGTGGGGTCAAGACATCACGTTTTATGGCGAGATCGAGCAGCGCAATACAGGGTATAAGCGCTGGACAGGAAGCTGTACAACTCGGTGAGGATACGCTCGCCGCATCAAAGGATTTGGCGGATCTCGCTGACTATCTTCAGACTCATGGGCTGCTCCATACGCGCAGACAACCGTTTTACCCCATGACCCAGGGTAAAATCGAGCGTTACCACCGCTCTCGTAAAAACATCATCTGTCTGGAGAACTATTATTTTCCTTGGCAGTTGGAGCAGGCAGTTGCGGCATTTGTGGATTACTACAAAAACCGACGTTACCATGAGGCGCTGGGCAATGTTACCTCGGTGGATGTCTACTTCGGGCGCGCTACGCAGTTCCAAACTCGGCGCGAAGCCATTAAACAGAAAGCGTTGACGCAGCGGCCTGCCCGGAAATTCGTTGGTGGCTTCGTCTGCTTAACATCTGAGGGTATAGTGGAGATAAGCGTCTCTTCGCAAAAACCCTTTCGCGTCTCAAAGCTTCCGACTACATACACTCGACCACGTATGATCATCGACTTACCTCCAGGGTATATGGGCCGCCTTTATTGTTCCAGCTGCTAACGACCACTGTGTAATCCCCATCGACCGCGATTTCGTATTCAAGATTCGGATTCATGTTATCGGCGCTGTCGTCATTATCCGCAAGCACATTCCCCTGTCCATCAAGCAACTGAACGCGAGCATCAAACTTGCTGCTTTGTACACTTAACTGAATGTCATCGCCTGCGTGCGCGGAAAATGTCCACTCGGCTTGGTCAGGGAAGACCGCTGAAATCTCGACGTTATAGGAAAGCCGATTGTCATGAGCATTCGACGATAAAGGACCTTTCAGGAACAAAACAAACTGATTATGGGCATATTCCTGTGCGGGCCAGGAGATAACCATCGTGTAGGAACCTGTTTCTGGCAAAACAAAGTTGTGAATTGATGAGTCACTGGAAGATGAGGTCGCTTCATTGTCGCTCTCTGCTATGACCGTCCCATTGGATGTTTCAACTCGAATATTGCCTGAGAATTCAGCTTTGTCGTAAGGCTCTTCTGGAGTATGCACAGCAAGCACTTCGACAATGACGTTGTCACCAGCCTGACCATCAAAGGCATAAAAGGCGTCTGGTTGATTGGAACTGATATTGCCGCCAACCAGCGTGTTATAGGCGATCTTGTCGCTCGCAGCACCATCCGAAGACGTGAACGGAGCGCAGCTCCATTGGGAATTTTGGGCAAACTGTCCTGTGTCGTAATTGTAGATTTGCAAAGGAATACGCGATCGCCAATCGCCGTCCGCAGTCGTCGCGACAAAAAAGCCTACGGGGGGAATATAACCCGGATAAATGACAAGTTCGCCACGTGATCCTGTCATCACCTTCCAACGATCCAACTCCTGGAGGTTTGCAGTGAATTCAGCATGTCCGCCACTCTGGGTCACCTGATTCGGATCGTCGTTATAATCTTTTGGTGCGACCAACACCAGTTCTGCAGGTGCATTTTCGGAAAATCCGGTCAGGTACAACACCGGGCGGACGCCATCGCACCGGCTCAATAAGGCAGCTTTGGATGTATCTGGCAACAAGAGATAGGATTGGGCAATCTTGGTTGTCTGATCCTGTGCCTCAACCGTCCAGGCTCCGGTCGGTAAGCCAAAGTTTGTTGGCGGAAAAATGCGTACCGCACCGAACGGATATGCTTTTCGTTCGGCACCATAGTCGGGAAGATAAAAGGCCGTAACCGGCTGAGCGGTCAAAGAGTCATGGCTGAATACTGTTCCATCGGGTTCCTTAATCGTGACCTCGACGGCTTCTCCAACCGGGAAGGGATATATGTCAATACAGTGTTTGTCAAAATATTCCAGCGGCGTAATATCACACTCTTCGTACCACCCTGGAGTTTGACCCTCTCCACCGCCTTGACTCGAAAAAGCCAGTTGGAGAGATGGCGCAAGAAGAGGGGCATTCCCTGGAAGCAACCGGAGCTTCGCCGGAGTAAATTGTGGCTTGGGCATAATTTGTTGTGGCAGAGGTTCAAGGTTGTAATTCTGCCCTAGATTTTCACCGACCCATTGCAGGATTGACATGTCTTGATCAATTCCGACATAAACGTCGTCCAGGCTAAATGGTAGACTTTTGACTTTGACGACTTGCCAGTAGTTTATGCCGCTTATGCAAACCGGACCGGTTCTCACAAACCAGAGATCCCCCGCCTTTGGGGGCAGATTCGGATACGATCTATTCACAAAAGTTGGATCGACATAAGTAGGGAAAAATGCATTAGCAATGAGCGGTTCTCCCATGAACGAATCAATCGTTTGAGTGGCCTGTGCGATCATGCCGGGGCGAAGCCTTGTGGGCGGCGCATCCGCACAAACGCCTACTTGCGCGAATGCAGGATTATCCGCGCCACTGTGTCCGCCCATTGCGGTAGGCGCTGAGGCTGGCGCAACAGGCTCGATAAAGTAATAGCTGGTTCCTTCGACAATCCAACCACGAACATTGTTCTGCCCAGTGACCTGCCACCAGGAATAATTCTGCTTGCATTCTGGCCCGTCAAGCACCGTAAAGGTATTCGCCGGCTGGAGCGCGCCAATGAGTCGTCCCCCAGGCGTCTCGCGCACATTTACAGGCTGCGGAGGTTCAGGAATCACTCTGCCCGTCATTCCGACCGTCAAACGTGGAGCTAAACCGTTACCGCAGTTGCTTCCTTGCGCAGAGATGTTTCTGCCACGCCCGACGCCGAGGAATAAAACAATCACCGATAAGACAGCTATGATTTTTCGCATGTCAACGAGCCTCCGAGTAAAAACGAGGGGCGGCAATCACGAACAACATCTATTGTTTTGGTGTCAGAAAATACTGATCCGGCGTGCCTTCAGTAACCCAGCCTTTCAACCCATCTGAGGTTTCGATCTGCCACCAGAGGAGAGAAGCGGCACTCGTATCCAGCTTGTTACAAACGGGGCCATCAATGATGGTTACACTCTGTCCCGGATAGAGAAGAAACTGAATCGTAGTACCGCTCTGGGGTTCAGCCCGAACCCGCACCGGGTTCTGATTGAGTGCCTGAATAGCTGTCATCCTTAGCGCAAGATGCGACGCAGGTGCTCCTACACAAATCTCTGCGGCTGTCGTTTCGGTGGCTGATGTGGGAGTCGCTGCCGCCGATATGCTCGTTGGTGTGAATGCATTCGCTTCGGGAGTACTTTCTCCAGCAGTTTGCGGCATGTGCAAATCAAGCTGAATCGTATAAGTTCCGGGTTTGTCACCCCAACTCCGAATGATAACGGTGTAAGTTTCCTGTGCCGGAAGTTGAAATCCCTGCAAAAATGCATCGGTGCGATCACCGCTGTCGTCATCCTGAGTGAGCAGCGTGCCATCGGTGTCGCGCAGTTCCATGATCGCATCGAAATTGTCACTTTTTACGGCGATTGACACACTGTCACCCCGATTTCCGCTGAACGTCCACTGCGCAATTTTGGAGAGCGTATCGCTGTAAAGAGTTGCATACGCTAATGTACGATCGCTTGGCGCAGTGACCGCGCTGGTGATGGTGAAGTCCGGGATGAACGCGCCATATTTTTCACAATTGGATGCCAGGGACTCGGCAAGAGGCGCATAATCGCCGAAGAAACCTGGCTTGATCTGAAAATTGCTTTGCCAGTCTCCATTTTCATCGGCGAGGACAAAATAACCGTCGGGGAGATCGAGACCTATGGTCGCTAAAAACTCACCATGATCTCCTGCGGCGATGTTCCAGCGATACAATTCTCTGAAGGTATATGTCCCGGAAAAACCACCATCATTCGTACTGTCGGCAACTTTTTCGAGGTATACAAGTTCGTTGTCGCTGTTTTTCTCCAGATTCGTTCCCAAAAGAATGGGATGTGAACCATCGCAGTAGCTCGCAAGGACAGGTTGTTTGTTGTAATTGACAAATGCGCTGGTGGTGTAGTTTTCTTGAAACTCATAGGCAAACTGTCGTGTTTCCGACTTGCCAACTGCTTTGATGACATAAATCCCGCTCGTGATTCCCAGCTTTGTCGGAACTGCGATTCGGATGCCGCTGGTCGGAATCGTAATTGTTCGATTCCCAGTATCGATCTTCAGGTCGATAGGCGCTGCTGCAAGGCTGCTCTTATAAATCGACATGCCATCGGTCTGGACAATAGAAATATCCACCTGCTCGCCCGGTACAAACGGATAAATGGCAAAACAGCTCGCTGAGTAGCTGTCTGGGACTATATCTCCAAACGCCTGACAAGTATCATCAACCAGAGAGAAATTCGGTATCGCGCCGCCGCCTGCCGCGCCATTATAGGCGACTTGCATATCGGGTGAAATGAGCGGAGCATCAGTGGGTTTCGTCAAATTCAGTGTGTGAGGCATATACACGGGATTTACGAGTGGCTGATTCGAACTCAGCTGCAAATATCGTTCATCAATCCAGAACCAGTATGTGCCTCGGATTTGCCAGTAATTGTTTCCATTTACACACTTCGGCCCATCAGTAATTAAATACGGATGGTCAGCCGATAGTGGCAGCAGCGCTTCCTTGAGAAACTGATCTGCGCCGTTTTCGAAATAATTTGCCAACGAGAAAAATGCACCCTGGAGATCTGGCTGTCCGTAGAATAGTTTGTCGGCTCCGGTATCCAGAGTGAGTGACGCGTCCTTGCCAACGGCGAGCGCCGCCGGGCTGACGCAGCCCGTATGATTGACTTCAATTACGCTCGCTGAAGTGACACGTCCATGCGGTTCGACAAAGTACTCGCCCGCTTCCACCCCTTCGGCAATCCAGCCCTCTGTTCCGTTCGTCGTCTGAATTTCAAACCAAGACTGTTGGTCGAAACATTGCGGACCGTCAATAACGATAAATGTATCTCCAGGCTTCAGCGTCGCTATTTGATCCGCGCCGGGCATCTGCCTGATACGCACACTTTGCGCAGGCGGCGCGGGATTCACCCACCCCTGCTGTCCTGGAATGAGGCGCTGAACGAGTCCATTACCGCAGTTATTCCCTTGCGCTATGACGCGGCTTCGCAGCCCCAGCAAACTGAGGATCAATGCAAGAGAACAAGCCGTCAGAACAAGTTGTTTCACGGCTCAATCTCCAAAGTATACGAGCCTGTTTTGTTATTCCAGCCGCTCACTTCAATGGTGTAAAGTCCGGTTTGCGGCAGTGAGAGGGTGATACGGGCGTTCATCCCATCACCTCCATCATCATCTTCTTCCAAAACGTGACCTTCGGCATCCAGCAGGCGTAGTTTCGCGTCGAAGTCGATGCTTTGAGCGTCTATACTAATCGGCTCATCTTTGACTCCGGAAAAAGTCCAGCTAGTCTTATCTGGCAGAAGCCCGTTGACTATGCTGCCAAGAGTCAAATCGGTGGTGAGGGTTGTAATGGCACCTTGCGATGGTGACGTTAGTTCGAGCATGTAGTCCAACGAGAAAGGGCTGATACCTTTTGCCAAATCGACATTGTCTGTATTTTTGTACCCTATGGTAATCGTATACAAACCATCGCTGACAAGTGTGATGTCTGCCAGTTGATCATCACCCTGTGCTATGAGCGTTCCACTGGAATCCTGAAGCGTAAAGGATGGCTGCAAATCAGCCTGATCCGTGCTCAAAATTCCAACCTTAAACCCTGTAATGTGGATGCTGACCTTATCGCCTTTTCGACCTTGGAAAACATAATAGGTATGGGACTTGAGCTGATATTGCTGAGGAATGCTGCTCACATCGGTTCCCAGGGCAAAACTTCCTGTCACGACAGCGTTATAGTTAATCGGGTGGGCAGCGGCGTCTGCTGGTGTAAAATAGCTTGAGCAGGGCTTGGGAGTCAGCGCATCTTCATTGGTACCATTTCGTAAATCCACGTTTCCTTGCCAACCTTCCGGGCCATCCAGCGCAAGAACGCCGTTCATCAAGGCGAAATTTGGCACCGCGATGAGCGTTCCTGCTTGATCCACCTGAAGCGTCCAGCGATCGATTTCTCTGTAATTACCGCCTAGTTGTTGATCAGGATTAGTGTTCGTCGAATCCAGTTGAGCTAAAACCAGCGTGTGTTTCGACAGCGGCTCGAATCCGTTGAAGACCACGACAGGCGTCGTCCCATCACATTGCAAGTCCATAAATTGGTTTTCATTCACTGAATAGGCTTGCAGTACGGTTTGATTTGGGCCGCGCGCTTCAATCGTCCAAATTCCTGCTGGGTCACCTACGGCGGCGGTAATTGCAACGTGAATAACGCCCATTTGCACCTTCTGACCAGGCTCAAAATTCAGCATTTTGGTAAAGTCCGGTTGCAAGGTATACGTAAAGGCTTGAGCCGTCCGGCTGTTCTGGGAATAGATGCTGCCATCTGGGCGGCGAACCGTCACTTCGATGTTGTCGCCTGGTTTAAACGGATACAGGTCGGCGCAAGCGTTTTGATAATAATTCACCGCTGTTACAAACCATCCTACTGTGCAAGCGCTAAAGGTATCCGCGTCAGGCGACCACGGGCCATTTCCGCTGCAGCCATAGTCCCCGCAGCCGCCGCCTCCGGCAAATTCGAGCTGTTGCGTGGCGTTAATTATCGGAGGGGCTTCGTTTCGCGCGAGCGTAATCCGTGTGGGCTGGAAGGCTGGATTTACTTGAGGCTGCTCTTTTGAAGGCGTGAGTTGAACCTGTCCATTCGCCGATTCGAAGACCCAAACCGATGGCTCATTGGTGTCACTATATTGGAGTCCGTCGATTTTCCAGAGATAAGCACCGTTGAAGCACACTGGTCCTGATTCAATCAGGACTGGCGCGCTGAAGTTAAACAGCCCCCATAAGATGGCATCCTTATTTGTTTGAGCCGGAAAAGGATAGAGTGTTCCGGTCACCATAGGGTTACCGTAAAACTCTTCAATTTGTGGCGTTGTCTCATTCAACTGGGCAAGCATACCAACTTTCAGTGTGGATGTGACACCGCTGCAATCCTTGTTCGTGTTGACCAGCGGCACGGAGTCGTGTGCGCCCGCGCTGCTGCCACCGCCGAGCGAGCTTGTGCTAGCAGGTTGTAAAAAAACCTGTCCACTCACACCCTCGCCTGTCCAGCCTGTCGTTCCATCGTCCATTTGTACCTGCCACCAGGACACATCGTTCGCGCACTGGGGGCCACCAATAACATGGAAAATTTGTCCTTCCTTGATCGCACCAATTTGCGTCCCGTTAGGAGCTGATCGCAAGCGGTTAGCTGCTTGCCCTGGTATGAGCATGCCGTCTCCACCGATCACGAGATGTTGCGGCACACCGCTCCCACAGTCCGCCTGCGCATGTGCTGCTGGTTGATAGGACACGTAGATGATCAGAACGAACAGCAGCATGAAAGGAATTCGGAACTTCTGAATCATAGAACAGCCCCTCTACGGTCGTGCCGTCCGTTTGAAGTTTTGGGATACATACAATACAAAAAGAACGATAGATAGTTGAAAACGATCTTCACGTTTCGGACGTTGCCGCTGCAATGGGTGTTTGCGTAATAGACGATGTTGAAGCCGAACAGGAGAAGTTTCGTTGGCTTAGCCAATCGTCCAGGGCGGCGACTTGCTGTCCGTACAGGTCAATCCAGCGCTGGTTGTAATCACGATTGACATCCAGACGCAGAAGTGCCAGAGCAGTTCGGTAATTGTTGCTTGCTTCACAAACGCTGCTTCTATCGCTGCCATTCAGTGATACCATACGTAACCCCAACCAGGCATGAGCATGTGCTGCTGCCGCACGAATCCGCGCCTGCCGCGCCGGATCAGAGGTGTCGTAGAGCTGCGTCACCAGCATCAGATTGGTTTGAACTTCATCCCAATAGTCGCCATAATGGTTGATCGACAGCCAGAGAGCCGTCTGACCAATCCCAAAGGCAACTTTGACGTCAATATCAGCCGTTGCTGGCTTATCGCTGGACACAGCAGCTTCCTGATTACAGCGAAGTGCCAATTCTCCCAATAGCTGTGCCCGGGTAGGTAGTTCATGGATCAAATCGCGGCACTGTTGTGGAGTATCTGATTCGAGACTCGCATCATACGGTGGTGGCTTGGTGCCGGCCACATCTATGGCTTTTCGATAAAGAGCGATACCTCGACCGATCAAGGCGCGGGCAAAATCAGGGCGTGTCTTGAGGGCGGCATCATAGTAGCCAAGCGCGCGATCGCTGTCGGGGATACGGATCGCTGCGTTTCCCGCGAACACGTCGAGGACTTCCAGACCGGATGATTCTACCTCGAGCGCTGAATCAAACGAGTCGACAGCTCCTGTGAAATTTCCTGCCAGATAGAACGCTAGGCCTCGGAGAAAATAGCGCAGAACCGTCAGTCGCTGTTGAAATTGGTTCGCCGCTAAAATCTGGTCGTCGGAATTCCCTACGAAAGCTACGGGCGTCCCCAAGCTGTCTGCGCCGATTAACTCCGGCTCCAGCGCCGCGAACTCGGCAGTAATGTAGAATTCTGGTTCAAAAGAATTGTAGAGACCATCTGTGCTGACAACACCGTAGACGACGACATCAGCGTTCAAAAGATCAGCGATTTGCGCTGCCTCGGTTTCGCGCTCGGCTGACGTTTGTCCCAGAATCCGCCCGACTCCGTTACTTCGCCAACCCAATGTATTGTCGATTTGTGTAATCTGATTTAGTTGTCCAGCGACCACATCACTCATATCATCCGCAAGGGAAGATTGTTCGATTTTCCCGTCGGTGTTCTGAAAACCGAATCCGGCCACGACCACGTTGAATTGGTCGCTACGCAGCCGCTCCGGTGTGGGAGTAGCGGTCCCTGTTGGCAGTAGCGTGGGCGTTGCAGTTGGTAACGCCGTGGCAGAAGCAGGAATCATATGGAGATTGTAAAGCAGGTCATCTCGCTGTGTTTCGGGTAGTGTACCAATAATCACGGCAATGGCTATCACGATCAAAATTACGAACAAAGCGACAAAGACTGGCCAGTTTCTTCCACCTCCTTGATGAATGTTGACGGTGCTTTGAGTAATATCACGTGCCTCGAATCGCTGTACGCTTGCCGCTCCTCCTCTCTGTCCGCGTGTCTGACGAGCTCGGAGGGTGCTCGCGCTCACATTGCCAACACGAATCTCCTGTTCGGCAGCTTTTTCGAGGTCGGCTTTTGATTCATTCGGCAGCGCATCCTTGGGTATAGACTTGGCAAGGATCATCAAGTCGTCGAGAAAATTCTGGACTTTCTGTTGATCTACAAATCCCGCCGTAAAATCGGTGTACTGATACTGGCTGATACGCTTGGGCAAATTCGTTGGATCAAGCAAAACTGGGACGAATTTCTTGTTGAGTTCACTTGCCGTGATAAATTCCCATTGGCAGGCAGAGGAATCGATCCAATTCTGGGTTATGGCTAGAACAATAGCATCTACGTTGGCAATCGAATTGCGAAGTGTTTCACTCCAAACGTCACCGACGTGGATGTCATCATCAATCCAAACTTCCTGCCCACCCTTGCGAAGCACGTCGACAAGTCGATCTACGAGCGCACGGTCCTTGTGAGCGTAGCTGATGAATAGCCGCATGGTCACCTGAATTATAAATTGTCGCAAAAGACGATAGCGAGAAAACTTTCGTACAGTATAAGTAAGAATCACTAATCTTGCTCATAGAGCGATGATTTGTACTTCTAGAGATTGGGGTAGGCCAGTCCGCGTGTCAATATCGTTTTCTGCCGGCCCCAACGGCTTTTGCGTTCTGAATAGGAAGGATGGGCATTGGATTTCATTCTATCAAAACACCTGATGTGGGAATTGGTGAATGCAGACCAGAAAAAGATCGGAAAAGCACTGGAAGATGCTAAGAAGCAGAGTGCGATATGGTGCAAGCATATTGCCGAACCTCCAATATCTCGTTCTGGCTTAATCGATCCGATAGATGCCCAGCCCTATCTCAAACAGTGTTTAGAGTCTGTGGAAAACGGGTTGGTTGAAATTGCACAGCGGTTCTCTCCCGTGCAGTGGATGTGGTATTTGCGAAGATTCCCTTACATCCACTCTGAGGATAACTTCGATTTCGAAGACTACTGCCGGACACTGGCTGCAATTTTGGCAGCACGTTCACAACGCAGAGATAAATCAGAACAATTCGATACACAGCTCAGTTTTCCCCTAACTCAATCAATCGCTAACCATGTTTTGGCATTTGTCGCGGGAGTCTACGATTTGGGGGATTTGCACATTAAATATGGTGCTGCCGCCAGAGAAATACCGTTCAGCGTTAGTGCAGGACGCCTTCCCGATCCACTCGTTCCAGAAGGCAAGCGGAAGGCAGGACAGATTTTTGATGCACGTCAAGAAATCGGCATTTCTGGACTCACGGGGACTATTCCGAGGCAAACCGAGTTATTTGAACCATCGCAGCTATTAGTTGTACATAGAGTTTACCAGCCTGTTGCCACCGTGTTGCCTTACTTTGAATTAAGTGGTCGGGAGACACCACCGTTTGTTTCGACATATTATTTCCCTGAGCAATTACCTTTAAAGCACATCTCAAATCTCTATAAATTGACAGACAACGGCAATGAACAATGGCTGAGTCGAGATGTGTTTAGTTTGTTGCTGTTGGTGGGTTTGCTGCTGCCTATTTCAGCCAGTGCCCCCGAACACAGCATCAACATAGCGATGTATGGCTACTCCGTACATGAGCGAAGCGATTTTATAATGGACTATTGGCCCATGTTTGATGAGTTAGTTTTGGTGATTAAAAATCTGTTTCCCGATGCTGATTTACCGGCTACTCCCGTACATTTGTTGAATCAAATGGAAAGTTTAGAGACAGGTACACACCCCTTACTGCCAAGCATTATTATGGGCGATAAGCATTGGATTGTCATAGATCATGCGAATGTCAAAGACAGGTTAGGGCGGTTGCTTCGGTTTCCAAATTTGGGCGGCGGAACCGGAAATCGGCGAGGTATTCACTTTGAGGATGCAATACAAAGTTACATTGATGCCTCACCGTGGAAACCATCCGATGAGCTACGAGTTATGCGTCAAGTACACCTTGAACGCCGGGGGGATGGTAAAAACAATAGGATCACAGACATCGATGCCATTGGGGAATCTGGCGACAAACTTTTGATTGTTTCATGCAAAGCTCTTATTTTTAGCGTTGGACAAGACATCGGTGAGTACTACGCTCTTAAAAATGCGCGACTACGACTGGATGAAGCTGTTCTCAAATGGCAGGCTGTAAAAGCTGAATTGCTGGATTTACCCACCGGACAAAATTATGATTTCAGTCGCTATGCCAAAATCATTGCTATCGTTTGTACCCCTAATGCGGTTTACACGGAAAGCGATTTGTCACTAGCTTATGAAGTCGGCAATTTGCGTAAATCGGCAACTGCCTCAGAATTTATTGACTGGGTGAATACTTGAATTTAGAACATGGTGCGAACAACAATTATGATGGCTCGAAGTCCCTCATAGAGGGACCTCGATGTTCTGTTGGCGACTTTACTGAACCACCAATTTAACTCGTCCGCGATGGGAATCCCTTCAGCGGTATGGCGTCGAAACAAAGGGGCGGCTAACTGCGTTTTGCTAAGTGATAGTCTCCACGATGAGCACCTGATGCATTCAATAAAAGGATGATCGTGCGGCATGTTTCCCCTGAAGCGGATTGCTGACTTTAGACGTAAAAATCACTTAATTCCACGATCAAATCTTCAATTGCCCACTTCACTATAGGCCGTTCGGCCATTTCGTAACGAATGCCTGCGCTATCGATGATCATGGCACGTGTCGGGCATAGTCCAGCGTCGCGAAAGGTCTGCTCACAGCGCTGCACACGACGGACCGCATATTCGTCAGGTGTCTCGGTGACTTCAGCGAGTACAGCTTTTGTCCTTCGAAGCTGGTCGAGACTTTTTTCTAGTATTGCCACTTGTCCAAGTCGCTTGCCAATCGCTTTCTTGGTGATACGAGTTCTGATCTGCCCCCCAGACTTAGTCCAAGTGGAGTGAGAGTCGAGCCTGTTCTGCAAAAGCAACCGGAGCCAGGTAGCCTAAGCTGCTGTGGGGACGCCGATGATTGTACTCCTGCCGCCACTGTTCAATGACGATCTGGGCTTCATGTCCATCGGCAAAGAGCCAGCGCTTAAGACAATCGCTGCGAAACGTCCCGTTGAAACTCTCGATGAAGGGATTTTCCCAAGGACTCCCCGGTGTGATGTATATCGTGCTGCACTGCTGATCCCGCAGCCACTGTTGAAGGGCGTAGGCGATGAGCTCCGGGCCGTTGTCGCTGCGCAGGTAAGTCGGTGCGCCGCGCAGCAGAAATAACCATTCCAAAACCTGGACGACCTGGCGTGAGGAAATGGAGCGGGCGACGTGGACCGTGAGACACTCGCGGGTATATTCGTCGAGGATCGTCAGTATCCGCAGCTTGCCACCCCGCTCGGTGCGCGACTCCAAAAAGTCATAGGTCCAGACCTCGTTAGGTCGGATGGCTCGCCGCAACGTTCCCGTCGAGTCACCAAAGTGCCGTTTCCCGACCTTGCGACGGGGCAATTGCAGCCCTTCCTGACGCCAGATACGGTAGACCCGCTTGCGATTGATGTGAAAACCGTCGTGCTTCAGCATTGCCGTGATAATCCGGTAGCCGTACATCGGCTGCTCATGGGCATATTCGCGGATGAGCGCGACGGTTTCGGCCTCCCCCGAGCGGGTATGGCGCACGTAGCGCGCTGTGCAGCGTTGAATTCCCACCAGTTGACAAGCATGTCGTTGCGACAGCCCTCGTTCTGTCACTAACCGTTCGACCGCTCTGCGTCGGTCTCGAGGGTTTACCACTTTTTTGAGACCAGATCCTTGAGCGTGTCGATGTCCAGTACTTGCTGGGCTACGATCTTCTTCAGGCGGCTATTTTCCGCTTCCAATTCCCGCAGGCGTTGCAGCTCGCTAGTTCCCAGGCCGCCATATTTGCTGCGCCAGCGGTAGACCGTCTGCTCCGCCACTTCATATTTCCGGCAGACCTCCGCCACGCTCGTGCCCGTTTCCACTTCTTTCAGGATGCGGATGATCTGTTCTTCGTTGTAGCGCGTTCCTTTGCTTGCCATGAGTCTATCCTCCTCTGCTAATTTTAGTCAGATAGTCTCACTCTCGTTGGACTAGTTTTATGGCTCATGCTCATGTTGTGTGCAGTCAAGGTGAGTACAAGACACGCAACCGGAGTAAATCGAGCTTGGCGCGACCATACATCTGGCGCTTGAGCAGCTTCAGACGGTTGACTTGGCCTTCGGTTTGACCATTGCTC
>DAOUCB010000095.1:0-20036 GCA_034432495.1 Anaerolineae bacterium
GAGCAATGGTCAAACCGAAGGCCAAGTCAACCGTCTGAAGCTGCTCAAGCGCCAGATGTATGGTCGCGCCAAGCTCGATTTACTCCGGTTGCGTGTCTTGTACTCACCTTGACTGCACACAACATGAGCATGAGCCAGTCTCGGGGTGCAGATCAGGGTGGTTACCAATTCTTACAAAGTGCAGGGTGACACTGGCAAAGATAGGTTGTTTGCTATCATCGTGATAACCACGTTTCCCTTTTTCTGCCCGGTTTCTACATAGCGATGTGCCTCGGCAGTCTTCGCCAAGGAATAGCATCTGTCGATCACAGGTTTAATTGTTCTCGATTCGATAAGTTCAGCGAGGAACGCCAAATCTTCGCTCGTCAGGCTCGCTGTTCCGGCGATGACTTTCTTTCCTGTCAACGACACTAGCCGTCCTCGCAGTATCGAGGACAAACGGGGATTTGCCATCAGATAGCGACCATTTGGCTTCAGCGAGCGGATGCTCCGCGCAAACGATCTCTTGCCGACAACATCGAAGACGACATCGTAACGCGGCCCGCCTTGCGCAAAGTCTTCACGGGTATAGTCGATCACATCATCCGAACCGAGCGAGCGCAGCATGTCGAGCTTGTCGGTGCTGTCCACCGCCGTCACCTGTGCGCCGAAGTGTTTGGCAAGCTGGACGCCATACGTGCCGATGCTGCCGCCCGCGCCGTTGATTAGCACATTTTCGCCCGGCTGGATATTCGCTTTGCGCAGGAAGCGAAGGGATTCCAGCCCGCCGACCGCGACCGTAGCCGCCGCCTCATAAGTTACCGTTGCTGGTTTGACCGCCAGCGCGCCGTTCTGGGGATTTTCAGGCAAACAGATGTACTCGGCATAAGCACCATAGCCGAAGCCGCCCGTCCCGAACACCGGATCGCCTGGCTTGAATCGGGTCACGCTGCTGCCTACTTCAACGACCTCGCCGGATAATTCCTGCCCAAGAATATTCTTACGTGGCTTTGTGAAACCGACCCATACCCGCATCGGCAGCGAGAGCCAGAACGGAAATTTCAGGCTGCGCATCTCGCAGTCGCCCGCCGTGACCGTCGATGCATGGACTTTGACCAGAATTTCACCGTCCTTGATTGTCGGCTTCTCGATTTCCTGAAGCTGAAGCCCATCCGGTGAGCCGTATTTTGTCCAGACAATCGCTTTCATAATTTTTCTCCGCTTGTACGCCTCGTGATTCCCCGCTACGCTCAAATTTTGCCATGACTGGTGATCATCAGTTTGCCAGTGTAGAAAACATCTGCCTGAGCGTGAACGTGATGCCTAGACAACCTGCAATCTGGCACAGATTAATCATCATCCGCCTTGCCCACGACTGCCGGGAATAATCCAGATGAAGCGCCTGCCCGATAATCACCACGACTGCCATCAGGAAGAACCAGGGAGTAAAAAGAAAGGTGATGGATCGCCGCACCAGTATTGTCACGCCATCATGGACAACTCCCGAAATCACAAACGTGAGCAGCAGCGCAAAGGCGGCGGGAAGGATTCTTCGTAAAGGTGCGTAGATGTAGCGCCCCAAAGCGTACCCCCAGATCGGGTTCCAGTGTTGCCAGAATTGAGCAAATGATCCCGCGCCGAACGAACGATAGAGCATCTGTCGCAGCGAACCGGACGCGCCCAACGGCATTCCAGTTCGCCGCTGGACATACTGGGCGAGTGTAAGCCCTTTTGGAGTTTTATGTGGATGTATACCCGTCTGCGTGCCAGACATGGCTGACCTTTCGATAATTCCGTTTCTGAACTGCGGTCAGGCCGCCCGCTGGTAGTAAATGGCCTGCGAGCCAAACTTGACGATTTCCGCCAGCAGGAAACCCAGCAGCAGGATGCTGCCCATCTCGAAGGCCGTAAATCCCGCGAACATGCTTGCAAAGGCAGCAAAGATACCGATAGTGACGGCGAAGTAAGCATTTCGCGCTGCCTTGCTGGCGACTGCCTGATCGGCGTCTGTTCGCTCAGGGATCTGCCCCGCGCCGACAAACAATACGATTTGCAGGACAATTTCAACGACGATGATCATGAGGATGGTCGTGATGATCAGACTTAAAGCGCCGTCAGGCACGGCCTCATCTGCCGGAAGCAGGTTGAGCAGATTGGCGAAGTAGTACATGCCCACCAGCGCGACGACGACGAGTGAAACGGCAGCGCTTTTGGCACGAAACGGCGCGCTGATCTGTTGTGCGGCGCTGTGGCTCGCTTGTGTCTGTGACATGATAATACTCCTTGTATTTACGCGACTCGGATGACGACGTTTCCCCGTTTATGTCCGGTCTGAGTGTAGCGGTGCGCTTCGGCGGTTTGTGCTAGCGGGTAGGAGCGGTCGATAACTGCCCGGACTGCGCCCGTTTCGGCCAGCGTTTTAAGCGCAAACAGATTTTTCGCCAATTCGCGGGTCAGGGACTTTACCGAAACGTAGGCTCCGTCGGCCTTCAGCGCGTTTTTACGGTCAGACGCCGGGAGCTTGCCGACGGCGTCGAAAATGATGTCGTACTGCTCGCCGCGATTGGCAACAGCTTCGCAGGTGTAGTCGATGACCATCGCCGCGCCGAGCGATTTCACCAGATCGACGTTGGCACTGCTGCACACGCCGGTCACCTTCGCGCCGAAGTGCCGAGCAAGCTGGACGGCATACGTGCCTACGCTCCCAGACGCACCGTAGATGAGCGCCGTTTGCCCGCCCTGAATATTCGCTTTTTTCAGGAAGTGCATGGCCGTCATACCGCCAACGGGTAAGGCAGCGGCTTCCTCGTAGCTGAGGCTGGCGGGCTTAGCCGCCAGCACGCCGGAGCCTGCTTCCGACACGCAGACGTACTCGGCGTTCGCGCCGAAGCGTCGCCCGGTGGTGGTTCCAAACACCGCGTCGCCCGCTTTGAAGCGGCTGACGCTTCTGCCGACCGCCTCGATTTTTCCGGCGAACTCGATCCCCGGAATCTTCTGCTGCCGGACGCCGATCAGGCGCAGCAGGAGCGCCAGCGCAGGCGGGAGCCTGCCGAGGAAGAGATCACCGGCGGTGACGGTTGCCGCGTGGACTCCGACCAGAACTTCGCCGTCTTTGGGCGTCGGCGTCTCGACTTCCTGAAGCTGAAGCCCGTCCGGCGAGCCATATTTTGTCCAAACGATTGCTTTCATGCGCTTTCTCCTTTTGGCGTTTTACGTGGACGTATGCCCGTGTAAGTGCCAGAAATAGTTGACCTTTAGCCAAATCAGGCGGTGAACTGTGGTCAGGTTGATCTGTTGTCTGGTGCTTTGGCTCGTTTGGGTATGCGACACTGTCATTCTCCTTGTATTTATGCGACTCGGATGACGACGTTTCCCCGTTTGTGTCTAGTATCGACATAGCGATGTGCCTCGGCAATTTGCTCCAATGGATAACATCGATCAATCACAGGGATGATCGTGCTGGCTTCCATCAGTTCTTTAAGCAGATTGAGGTCTTTGACTCTTTCGTGGGGTGGCCGCAAACCTGTAGCCGCAATCCTTGCTTTTTTGCTAGCAAATCTTGAAGTCAACAGAACAGCACCCCAGATCGCCATATTCATACCAGCTTCAAGAAAGATGCCTTCTGCCGAGAGTGACTTCCTGGAACGAAAGAACGTAAGTTTGCCGACTGTGTCAAAAATGATGTCATATGACTGACCATTGGTCGTGAAATCTTTGGTGGTATAGTCAATCACATGATCGGCCCCCAGTGATCTCACCAATTCGAGATTGGCAGCACTGCAAACGCCAGTGACTTCTGCCCCATAGTATTTCGCAATTTGTACGGCAGCCGCCCCAACACTACCCGAAGCCCCGTTAATCAATACACGTTGTCCACTTTGAATATGTCCCTTATCCCGCAGGAACGGAAGTGCTGTCAAAAAGCCATCGACACTACCTGCCGCTTCCTCGTAAGTTAAGTTACTCGGTTTGCCGACGATGACTTCATCCTGAGAGATACAGAGATACTCAGCATTGGCACCAAAACTCGGGCCAGCAGTGCCAAAGACCTGGTCACCGATCTTAAACGCGGTCACATCCTTGCCCACAGCAACGACTTCGCCTGCCAATTCCTCACCCAGTGTTTGATTTTTTGGCGTTCTGAGGCCTGTGAACAGCCGTGAAATATAGGGTTTGCCCTGACGGAACACAGCTTCGGTTGCCGTGACGGTTGTAGCGTAAATTTTGACCAATACTTCATTATTTGCAGGGACTGGTTTTTCCACTTCGACTAATTGCAGGATGTCAGGCGATCCATAGTGTGTCTGTATAACTGTTTTCATGCGGTTTTCCTCTCATTCCTGTGGATTCGTGTCCGTTTACGATTCAGCCGCATCGGAGTCGTCGGGTTCAAGCCGCGTCACCGAGATCAGGGGCAAGCCGAAGTCACGCACTTTACGGAGAAGTCCGTGCAGCGCCGACTGGTCGATAACTGTGCCAGTGATCAGCGAATCGCCGTCAGCCTCGGTGATCATCATGCCCTCGAACTGGCTCGCCAATTCGCGCCCCAGATGCCCCTTAATCCGAATTTGATAGATCGCTGATTCATCAGGTTTCATTCTGGAATCGTGTTCCTCTGACCTTAACCCCTGTCGGAGCGAGCGGTAAGTTTCTCAAAACAGCTGCTCAGTCTTCCGCTTGAAGCAGTGAAAGTGCTGGCTTCATCACCTCCGTCAGTCCCTGTTCGGGATCAGCAGCATCGTTGTTGTAGAGCATCACCACGACTGTATCGGTCTTAGGTGCATAATCGAGCAGCGTTCGGAAACCGGCAATCACGCCTGCATGTCCCAGATATTCCGCCTGAACCGAAATGCCCAGTCCGTAGGTAGTGCCGGGAGCGGGTGTCGTCATCGCAGCCAGCGACTTTGGGTCGTCAAAGAGCTTCCCACCGAACAACCCCCGCGCGAAGGCAATCAGATCCGGTGCGGTCGAGACTAGCCCGCCCGCCGACCACCCAATCGATTCATGCAGCTCGGTCAGATCGGTCGTAGTATCCCCAGTGCCTGTATAGCCATGCACCACATCGATCAGCGAGTCTTCGTAGCAGTCCAGGAAGGTTGATTTCATGCCGAGCGGTTGGTAGATGTGGGTGCGATACGCCTCCGCGAGCGGCGTCGCCGTCGCCTTTTCGATTACCATGCCCAGCAGCGCATAGTTGGTGTTGCTGTAGTGCCATCCCGCCCCCGGCTCAAACAGGGCATCTTTCCCATAAACGTATCGGGCGAGTGTGTCGTTGGGGTCCCGTTTGACGCAGTCCAGGGTGACAATCCCCGTATCCTCGTCGATGACCGTCTGAGTGAAAAGATCGGGATAATAAGCCTCGTGTTCGACGATGTTAAACACGCCAGAGGTGTGCGTCAGCAGGTGGCGCAGCGTGATCTCGTCGCCATAAGGCAGTTGATCCGCGACCTCCGGCAGCCACTTCGCCAGCGGATCGTCCAGGGTCAGCACGCCCTTCTCCGCAAGCTGAATGATCACCGTCGCGGTGAACATCTTGGTGATACTGCCAATCCGAAACGCGCCTTCTGGCTGCAACGGGCTGTTGTTCTTGATGTCCGCGAACCCACTTGCCCCCGCGAACTGGTACGCCGGCGCGTCGATCCACACGACCATGCCGGGCGGCATTCCACTGGCAGTAAGACCGTCCATTTTCGCTTGTATCGCCGCAGCGATGTCGGGCGGGAACGCCTGCGGCGCGTCCTGGGCGGTGGCGATTGAGCTGGTGAGCAGAATCGCCAGCATAAGTGTCGAGATCAAAGCCGTACGGAAATGCATCAGAATGCTCCTTAGAAAAATAACCGATGCTGGATTGCCAATACCTTCGCCAAACCTGTATGGGTTTGACCGAAGCCATCTCCAGACATGCCTGGAAAATGTCCTTCACCCGCGCAATATGTGGACAATACGGTCAAATAAGACATTTGATGTCAACTCCGTGTCTCCACCGGTAGAATTCACGAACTGAATAACAACCGTATCGGTGTCTTCCTAGTAGCGTGCGATACTCTGGTAGCCGGGTAACCAGCCCGTATGTTCATATTCGTAAATCGAGGAATAAATCGCTTGCTCGGCATCGTTGAGCAGTGAGCCATCGTTGAGCGCTCGCAGGAATATGCCAATGTCCTGTGCCGTTGCGACCATCGATCCCCCTGGATTGATATAATCGATCTCATTTAGGTCTGGCTCAACGTCATGGTGGTACCCGCTGGCGACTTCTCCGAGATCGACCTGACTCAGCAAGTCGAAGGTATGCTTCAGACCAAGCGGCTCAAGGATTTCTCTGTCAATGTATTGGTGGTGGCTGTAACCCAACACCTTGTCGAGAATATTGCCGATCAACAGATAATTCGTGTTGGAATAACGATACTGACTGTCAGGTTCAAAGTCTGCGGGTTTATCTAAAGCAAACTCAAGATTGGCATCGAGATCCTGCGGTGGTTCGAACCAGCGCCATTCGGGACGGTCAGTGAAATTGGGAATACCGCTGCGATGCTGCACCATCATTCTCAGGGTAATCTGATCGGCATGTTCAATCCTGCCAACCAGTTCAGGCAGGTACTCAGCCAGAGTGCCATCCAGCGACAGGCTCCCTTGATGAACCAGTTTGACGGCGGCGACAGCGATGTATAACTTGCTGATACTGGCAATTTTGAACAAGGCTTGCGAGTCGGCAGGCATCTGCGCCGCCCTGTCTTTCCAACCAGCCGCATAAAGCGCTGGAGCTTCACCGGGTTGATCGATATAGACGATGATCCCGTCAAGCCCACGATTAACGGCATGATCCAGTTCCTCCTGAATGGTGTCAGGTAAAGGCGTTATCCATACAAAGACGGCATTCCAGGGGACGAATATCACGGCGCAAACGACCGCAACGATGGGCATGATGATTCGAAGAATTCGCACGGCACGTGTCTTGTTGAGCTTTTGGATGACTTTCTCCTCACGATTGAGTGGCAAACGTTGAAATGTGAGCCAGGCAGAAATGAAATCTCCGCCCGGCTCATCGAACGCTCTAGAATCCCTGTGCCTCGTAAGTGATGCCGAGGAAGCTGACTGCTTCCGGCGCAAGTGCAGCAGCAGCAGCTTCATCCTGTTTCAACTCCGCCAGCAGAAATGCCGTCGTGAAATGGTTGATCAGGTCGTGCGCGCGATCCATGTCCCATACAGGATCGGAGCAGAATTGGTAAAAGCCGATTTCGGTGAAAAATGGAAGCGCTTCACACTTGCTCCCGAAAATCATATGTTCCGCGTTTTCAAAGGCGACCAGTGCCTTCGTCCCGCTAGAGACATAATCATAGGTCGGCTGAACGCCCCACGCCCACGGTGTGCCAGTGTCGGCGGTGCCGCCCATTGCCATGACAGGTACGGTGATTTCAGCCAATCCCGGCTGATTGAAAAAGAAGGCGTCACCCGCCATCGACACGATGGCATCGACGCGCGAGTCGCCCAACGACGGCCACAAGCCTTCCGGCACAGAGTCCAATCCCGCCAGTTCAGCCATGTCGCCAACGTATGGCAGAATCACATCACATAACCAGACTTCAGGATCATTGGCTTCTCGTGCAGCAGCGCAGAGCGCCTCGAAACCGGCAATGTCGTACTGCGCGCCCGCCAGCGCCAGAGACGTATAACCGCCATACGAATGACCGATCACAGCAACCTGATCCATGTCAATCAGCCCAGCGAAAACACCATCCGCCTTCGCCTGTTCTTCGGCGTAGTCCAGCACAGTATGAACGGCCTGCGGGCGCGCAATTCCGGCACGCCAGAAGTCACTGACCGCCTCGTCGTAAAACTCCTGATGCTCCGGCGCGATCACGACGAATCCATAGGAAGCCAGATGCTCTCCCAGCCAAGCATAGGTTGTGCTTCCCATAATGAAGCCATGCGACAGGATCACGAGAGGATAGGGACTCGCGGACAGATTGTAGGGCGCATCGCTCAGCGCTCGCCCTGCGACGGTGGCCGTCATACCGGGCGGCACGTCCATCTTGATTTCGTAGGGATAACTGATGACTGTTTCAGCGTTATCTTCGTTCAGCGCCGGATACCACACCCTGATGTCAAGCGGGTTTTCTCCCTCGATGACCAGATCGCGCGTCCCAACGACGTATTCGCCGCGCACGCCATACTGCGGTGCATCAGGACGAATGCCTGTGCTGCCGGTGTCTGCGCCGGTATCCTCTGATTGCGCCATCGCCATAGCAGGCAGTACCGAAAGCGCCAGCAGCGCCACAATAACGAGAATCAATACTCTGCGAGATGCCATTGCTCTTCCTTTCAGTCTCATCCAGATAGAAACAGCATATCGGCAGACAGGTAGAGTTGTGGAGCTACTAAAGTAGGGTTTTGGGGTATTGTTTCGGCGCTTGACGCAGGCAGCGAGCCAAGTCTTTAGAGCAGATTCAGTTCACGAGCGCGCGCGACCGCTTCGGTGCGTCGCTGGACATGCAGCTTATCGAAAATGGAGCGGTTATGACCCTTGATCGTGCTTAGGGCGAGGAAAAGCTGCTCGGCAATTTCTTGATTCGAGCAGCCGTCGGCAATCAGCCGCAGCACGTCCAGTTCGCGTTGGCTCAACGGCTCGACCAGCGCCAGGTCGGAGGAAGTATCCGAGTTCTGATGAATGCTCGAATCGAATACAGCGCGCAGCAGTGCAACGTAGTCGGGCATCATCCCACGAGGAGCCGCTTCGGAAAGGAGCCGAGCCATCGGCGCGCCTTCATCGGCAAACATGCGTATGTAGCCCTCTGGTTGAGCCAGTTTCAGCGCTCGCTCCAGAGGAATAAGTGCGCGTGAGATGTCTTCCTGCGCCTCATACGCGAGCGCTTGCAGCACCCGTATTTTGATTGCGCTTCCCATTCGCCCTGCGGCTTCGGCTGCAATCAGAAGACGCTCCAACAGACGAATTGCTTCATGAATCAAACCCGTCTTCCGATCTTGCCTGTACGCGGCAATCAGCACCCGCGCCAGGGTGACGTGTTCGAATTCGTTGGCATAGCTCAGATCATCATCAACGGAGAGACTGTGGGTACGTACCCACGTCTGAGCTTCGGTCAACCTGTGCTGCGCCACCCATATCCGCGCCCTTATTGCCGCGATAGGACGGACATCCGGGACAGGCGTTCGAACATAGTGCCGCTCCGCTTTGCCAAGCTGTTCAAGCGCACCGTCGAAGTCACCATGAATTTCCTTGATACGCGCCAGAGCAAGATAGCGACGATAGCGCCAGTGCGGAGATGCGGCCTGCTCGCCTAACGCTTCGCTTTTGCGTAGGTGCTGCGCGGCGGCAGTCAGATTATTTTGTTCACGATACAACTCGCTGAGCCGCAAATAGAGATCGGCAGTGCCTCGCAGCACATCTTCGCCTTGCTCTGCCGCTGATTGCAAGGATTGCTCGTAGGTCTGAATAGCTTCACGGAGACGCCCCTGCGCCATGCGAATATCCGCCAGAATATAAGTGCCGCGTATTCCAAAAAGAAAATTCCCGGTGGTGCGCATGTGTGCCATGCCTTCGGCAAGCGTACTATGGGCTGCGTCCAGCTCACCGTTTGTCCAATAAGCGACTCCTAAAAGCGCAGCCGCAATCCCCCGCTGAAGATGATCATCCTCCGGCAGCAAATCGAGCGCCTGCTGACCATACTTCACCGTTTCCGATACTTCTCCATGCGCCTGCGCGTGATAGGCACGCGCAGCGGCAAGGGTTGCCGGAAGCGTTCGAAACTGCGCGTCATCGACGACGATCATCTCGGTTTCAGCATCGGCAGATTGTTCACCTACGTCCGAAAATCTGGTGAGCCATGCTTCAGCATTCCGAAGGTGACTATCGGCAGATTCCAGCTCGCCCTGCTCCAGTAACGCCCAGGCGTAATCTACACTCAGGACGGGCATCGCCCGAATCAATTGGTCTGGCAACGCTCTTGCCCATCCCAGCCAGGTCGCCACCTCGAAACTCCGATCCATCGCGGGCCAGGCGCGCTCGACAAACGCCGCCGCCAGTTCAAAATCTTTGGCGGCGAGCGCGTGGTGGACGGCATCCGCACAAAGACCGCTTGAGGCATACCACTCGCTCGCGCGTCGATGCAGGATCGGCACTTGTTCCGGTTGCTCTGCATCCACATGGGCGCGGAGCACATCGGCAAAGAGACGATGGTAGCGAAACCATTGACGCGTGTCGTCCTGTGGAACGATAAACAGGTTGCTGCGCTCAAGATTTTCCAGCATGACGCTGCTTTGCTGGTTCCCTGTAACGGCATCGCACAATGCTCCGCTGAAGCGGTCGAGGATAGAAGTCTGAAGCAGAAAGTTTCGCACGGGGTCAGGCTGGCGCTGCAAGACCTCTTCTACCAGATAATCGACGATGTAGCGGTGGTCTCCGGCGAAAGCCTGAACAAACGAATGAATATCCTCGCGCTTACGCATCGAAAGCGCCGCCAGTTGGAGGCCCGCAATCCACCCTTCGGTGCGATTTTCCAGGGCAGCAACATCCTCAGCCTGTAAATTCAGCCCCATCACATCGTTGAGAAATACTGCCGCTTCAACGGGTGTAAAACGTAGGTCGGCTGCGCGCACCTCGGTCAGTTGATCCTGTGCGCGCAGCCGAGCTAAGCGAAGCTGGGGGTCTTCACGGGTGGCGACGACCAGATGCATCTGTGGTGGCATGTGATCGAGCAGAAAAGCGAGTGCATGGGCAGCCACAGACGTATCCAGTACATGATAATCGTCGAGGACAAGGATGAAGTCTTCGAGAAACCAGGTGACTTCATTGACCAGCGCCGTCACAACCCGCTCAATAGTAAGTGGTTGCTGCGATTGAAGCGCGGGTAAAAGCCCCTCGCCAATATTCTTTTCTAGGGTCTGCAAAGCAGCAACCAGGTAGATGAGAAAACGCGATTGACCATTGTCCGCCTCATCCAGTGACAGCCACGCGACGCGTTGGTTGCAGCGCGAAACCCATTCGCTGACTAGTGTCGTTTTGCCGAAACCGGCGGGCGCGGAGACGAGCGTAAGTTTGCGCTGTAAGCCTTCATCCATTTGGTCGAACAGACGCGGGCGAAGCACAACGCTCATCTTAGGGGTAGGAATATGAAGCTTTATGGTTAAGATCGGCCCAGACATAATGCAATTATAAGAATTTCATGCCAGAATCAAAATCTGCCCTTATGCCACCGAACTGGTGCAAGGAAGGATATAAACTTGCCGGGAGCAAACGAAAGCATTAAGCTGCCGCTTGGCAGCTTGATGCTCCAAACTACGGAAGCTTTCTCGCGGCCATTCCCGATCCAATTTAGACGCGTGCGTTTTCGGCCATTTCAAACTTTATGATAAATCGGACAGGTAATGTCAAACTTTGTGATGAAATCGCCCAAACTCTGTGATTTAGCGCGATTCAGTTGAGCGAGAGATTTACGCAAACTTTTTGATTTCTGACGTATATGTAGCAAAAACAGTGTGGTGTTAATCACCACACTGTTTTTATTTTACAAGTTACCCATTCGTGATTAGAATTCGAATTAGGACATTTGTTTCGACGCAAAGAGAAGACCATGCCGCTCGACATCAGCGCCATCTCAGGACTCAGCCGACAAGCCCAGGAGAATCTGCGGCGCGCGGGGCTGACTACGCTTCAGCAGGTCGCCAGCCTGACTCCCGACGATTTGCAACGCATCAAGGGAATCAAGACTTCTGCACCCGGTATTCATGCACACGCGCGCGCCTTCGTCGAAAATCGACCAATCTGGTATGGCACGCTGCCAGATGTGTGCTGCCCCAGGGGCTATATGTTCGACCTGGAAACCGATCCGTATACGCAAGCGCCCTGGTCGTGGGGCTGGTGCGACACCGATGGTACTCCGCACATGGCAATCGTCGCGGCGCGTCACACGGAGTCGGAGGTCAGGCTGCCCGATGGTCGCGTGGTGTTTGTCGTGCCTCATCAGAGTGATGCATGGCATTTATTCGCGGAGGCCGTCAGTGCAGTCGAGCCGAACAGCCTAATTTTTCACTGGACGGGTTTTGACTCCGGTATCACTCGCGCGCACGCTCCGGCTGCGGTGCGCGATCCGCTACTCGAACGGATGCACGATCTCCATCATACCTTCAAGAAAAGTGTGAAATTTCCAGTGAGTGGGAATTCATTAAAAACGGTCGCGCGTTATTTGCGTTTTAACTGGCAGGAATACGATGCCTGGGACGCCTGCTATAACGACTATCGTTTATGGCTCGCAAAGGGCGATGTAGAGGCTCTGGCGCGCGCCTCTAATTATCAGCAGGCCGATGTCGAAGCACTGATCGTGGTCTGGCGCTGGTTGGTCGAGAATCGGCAGACCTGACCCGCTCCTAATCGACGTCGCCAAACACGGTAATACGGTGAGGATAATCTTCCTCCACCTTCATTTCGTTGACGAGGTAGCCTTCCTCACGCTCGGTTTCCATGACGACGATCACATGGTGTTTTCCGGTTGCGACCACCTGAGTGATGCGCACTTTTCCAATCGTTTCAGCCTGTTCACGAAAAATCGCCACTCGATCTTCGACTGATTCCTGCGCCAGCAGGTCGGGATGATAGCTTTCCTCGATGTACTGGCGCAGGCGTTCAAAATCACCACTATTGTATATCGTCATCTGCGCGATAAAGCGCATTCCCGCCTGGCTGATTCTGAGCGCCAGCTTATCATCCATGCTAAGCTTAGATTTCGGGGTGGCTGAAGGCCATCGCCGCGCCGATAATACCCGCCTCGTTGAGCATTTCTGCCGGGACAACGGGTGCCTGGACAGTCAAATGCGGCATGAATTTAGCGGTGCTCTTACTCAGACCGCCGCCGAGAATGATCAAATCAGGCCAGAAAAGTCGCTCAATCTCCAGCAGATATTCGTTAAAGCGCTTCGACCAGCGTTTCCACGAAAGTTCTTTTTCCAGACGAATCCGATTCGAGGCACGGTCTTCTGCATCTTTGCCGCGAATGCTCAAATGCCCAAGTTCTGTGTTCGGGACAAGCTCGCCATTGACGAATAAGGCTGTACCTAAGCCTGTGCCAATCGTGATCATAAACACAACACCCTTGTTGTCTTTCCCAGCGCCGAAATGCATTTCGGCTAAGCCTGCCGCATCCGCATCGTTGATCATGTGCGTGCGACACTGTGTTTTATGTTCGATTTGTTCTTTGGCGTTCACGCCAATCCACGACTTATCAATGTTCGCCGCCGTGTAGATGGTGCCTTTTTTGACGACCGAGGGAAATCCGCAGCCAATTTCTGATTTCCAGTTAAAATGCTCAGCCACCTGCCCGATACATTCGACAACATCCTCGACGGTAGCGGGCTGCGGCGTGACCACACGGAAGCGCTCCTCAAGCAGTCTTCCATCGTCAGTATCAACAGGAGCACCCTTAATTCCGGTACCGCCTACATCAATGCCAAGAATCGCCATTCTGTTGTCCTTCCCGGTTTTAACGCCCGCTTAAACTATACAACTTTGGCGCGAGACTTGCGACTTGCTTACAGGGGCAGCGACAGGCATAATCTCAAATCGCAAGCAATTGAAGTCAGAACAGGATGCGGCATTCACCTGTGAGCATGAAACACTTTTTCCTGACCAGTATCCTCCTCGTTTCTACGGCGGCCTGTGCTTCCGCACCAGCGCCCCCAACGACGAGTCCGACAGCAGCACCCGCTGCGACGGCAGCACCATCCCCTGTCGCGCCGATCCGCCACAATGCAGATTGGACGCCAGTCGTGGAAACCTTTGACAGCATCGATATGGTGCTGGTCCCGCCGGGCTGCTTTACAATGGGCAATCCGAAAGGTCGACGGGATGAACGTCCGCCGAGTCAGATTTGCTTTGAGACTGCGTACTGGATTGACAAAACCGAGGTGACAAACACGGAATTTGGCTCAGAAGGTCACTTCCCCGGCGCGAATCGCCCGCGTGAGAATCTACTCTGGTCAGAAGCACACGATTTCTGCATCCAGCGCGGCGGTCATCTGCCGACAGAAGCCGAATGGGAATTCGCGGCGCGTGGCCCGGACGATCTGATTTATCCCTGGGGGAACGAGTTCATTCCAAATAATCTGGCCTTCGATCAAAACGCCGTGAACGAAACAGTCAAAGTCGGCAGCAAACCGGAAGGCGCATCCTGGGTTGGCGCACTCGATATGAGCGGCAACGTCTTCGAGTGGGTCAGCAGCATCTATAAAGACTATCCGTATGACGCCAACGACGGTCGAGAAGATGCCAGCGACACGACCAGTCCGCGTGTTTATCGCGGCGGTATTCGCAGCTATCTCGATTACGCGGCAAGTGCGACGATTCGCTTTCACCTCGCGCCGACGGACCGTGATTGGTTCCTGGGCTTCCGCTGTGCGCGCGATGCGTAAGGATAGCGTGATGAATCGCTTCTTCGGCGGATTGTGGCTTCTGCTGTTGCTGGGAATGACATTCGCAGCAACACAGGCACAGCCCACTCCCGAAGAAAGCTGGCTGATCCTGCTGGTGATTGCCGTGTGGGGGCTGACTGCTGCCGCCCTGCTCACTTCTCCGGCGCGCCGCTTTTTCAGCGCACCGGTGCGCTGGCTGCGCGTCCGTCCTATTCTCTACTGGTTCGTCGTGCTGCTCTATATCTGCGCGGCGCTAGCCCTGTGGATCGTCCCCTATCAACCGACCAACGGACGCCAGATTGCGCCGACCGAGTTCGTTCTGCTCGGCGCGGCGCTGTGGGGCTTTGTCTACCTAATCGCCTATGACGCGCATGAGCCGGAGCTTCGGGCGATGGGCAGCACGCTCGGCAAAAGCAAGCTGACAGGTGTCATGGTCACGCTGACGACGCTGCTGCTGATTTTCTGGGCAGGCGAAGCCTATCTGCGAATTTTCTATATCACCACCGACGGCTACGGTTTCACAGCGATGAACTACTGGTGGTATCGCAACTATGGCTGGAACCAGAACAATTCAGTCGGCTATCGCGATTACGAACCCACACCGGACGATCCGACTCACCCACTGACGCGGGTCGCTGTCGTCGGCGATTCGTTTGTCATGGGCCACGGCATCAACAACCTGGACGACACCTTTCCGCAGCGCCTCGAAAAAATGCTCGGTGCAGACTACGACGTGAACGTCATTGCCGAATCCGGCTGGGACACTGACGTCGAACTGTACAATATCCAGCAGTACCCTCTCAAGCCGAACATCGTCGTGCTGTCGTATTATCTCAACGACATGGATTATCTGCTCCGAGACACCGACCGCAACCCGGACAATAATTTCATCTTCCCAAAGAATCCGGCAGCGGCCTGGTTTATCCAAACGTTTTTTCTGCCCAATTACATCTACTATGATGTAGTACAGTTTACTTCCAGCGCGCGGTCGACCAGCTTTTCGAACGACCTTATCAGCGTTCACATGGACGACGCGCTCTGGAGCCAGCAGGCGCAGCATTTGTTCGAGATCACGGACTGGGCCAAGCGCTCCAATGTACGCCTGATTGCATTAGTGTGGCCGGAACTCGCCGCCATTGACGCGTCCAGACCAGCGACTCAGCGCGTCGGCGATTTCTTTCGCGCACAGAATGTTCAGGTGGTCGATATGACGGATGTTTTACAGGGCAAACCGACTGCCGCCCTGATCGTCAACCGATTCGACACCCATCCCAGCATTGCAGCAGGCGAATTGGCTGCCGAGCAGCTTTTCGCCACAATCACACAAAAGGAACAGGCATCTTGAAGAAACTGCTCGTCACCGGCTCGAATGGGCTGATCGGATCAGAAGTTGTCGCTGATTTCGACGCACTCGGCTGGCAGGTGTTTGGCGTCGATAACAACATGCGCCGTGATTTCTTCGGCGAAAAAGGCGATACCCGCTGGAATCAGCGCCGACTGGAGGCGACCTGTAAACATTTCACGCATCATGAACTCGACATCCGCGACCGCACGGGCGTATTGACGCTGATTGAGCAGATCAAGCCGGACATGATTGTTCACGCGGCGGCGCAGCCCAGCCACGACCTGGCAGCTTCGCGTCCATTCGACGATTTCGATGTGAACGCGGGCGGAACGCTGAATATGCTCGAAGCGACGCATCGCTTTGCCCCTGAAGCGGTTTTCGTCCATATGTCCACCAATAAAGTCTACGGCGACCGCCCGAATACGATTGCCCTGAAGGAAATGGAGACGCGCTGGGATTATGCCGACCCTCAATATGCCGAGGGAATTGACGAGTCCTTCAGCATCGATCAATCGAAGCATTCTCTGTTCGGCGTCTCAAAAGTCGCTGGTGACGTGCTGGTGCAGGAATACGGACGCTACTTCGGCCTGAAAACCTGCTGTCTGCGCGGCGGATGCCTGACCGGGCCGCATCACTCCGGCGTCGAACTGCATGGCTTCCTGAGCTATCTGATTCGCTGCAACGTCGAGGAACGCGAATACACCATCTATGGTTACAAAGGCAAGCAGGTTCGTGATAATATACATGCATATGATGTCGCTCGCGCCATCGAGTCTTTCTACGAGCATCCCCAGTCCGGCGCGGTGTTTAATCTCGGCGGCGGGCGCGAAAACGCAGTCTCGATTCTGGAAGCGTTTGAGCGCGTCGAGCAGCTTACAGGCAAACCAATGCATTATCATTACGAAGATCAGGCACGCGCGGGCGATCACATCTGTTATATCTCGAATCTGACTCATCTGCGTGAAAGTCTACCCGGATGGGACATCACCAAGTCGCTTGACGATATTTTTGAAGAGATTGTCGTCAGTTGGCGGGAGCGCCTGCGGTGAAACTTTCGGTCGTCATCCCTGCCCGTAACGAGGAAGGCAACGTCGGCAAAACCGTCGCGGCCCTACGCGATTATCTCGACAGCGTGGATATTCGCGACCTCGAAATTCTGGTAGTGGACGACGGCAGCAGCGACCGCACCTTCGACGTGGTCATGGCGCTGCACGCAAGTGACGAACGTATCCGTGTGGTGCGCAATACCGGGCGCAACGGTTTCGGGCGTGCGGTTGCCTGCGGGCTGGATCACTTCACCGGCGAAGCGGTCATCATCACGATGGCAGATTCGTCTGATTCGCCGGAAGATGTCGCCAAATACTTTGCCATTCTGCGCGATAAAGCAGACTGCGCCTTCGGCTCACGCTTCATGCGCGGATCGAAAATCTACGACTATCCCAGGTTCAAGCTCGTCATCAATCGCATTGCCAATTTCGCAATCCGGCTGCTGTTCAACATGCCCTTCAACGACACCACCAACGCCTTCAAAGGCTATCGCGCAAACGTGATTGAAGGCTGCCGCCCGTTTGTCTCGCCGCATTTCAATCTGACCATCGAAATACCCCTCAAGGCATTTGTGCGCGGCTATTCCTACGCAGTGATCCCAATTACGTGGCGTAACCGAACGATTGGCGAATCCTCCCTCAAGCTGAAGGAACAAGGCAGTCGCTATCTGTATACACTGCTCACCGTCTGGTTTGAATGGCTGCTGGTTAAACGTGATACCCGCCGCACCGACAGCGGCATTTTTGTTCCCTGGGAGGAACCTGTCATTAACGACCCGACGAGTAAACTGGAATGACGCGACGAATTCTGGTCACTGGGGGCGCTGGCTTTATCGGCAGTCACATTGTCGCCAGGCTGATTGAGCGTGATTTCAGGGTCGTGGTCATCGACAATGAAGCGACAGGCAAACGCGCCAACGTCCTCCCCGACGCAGAATTCGTCGCGGGTGATGTGCGCAACTCCGATGACCTTGCTCCCATCTTCGCGGACGGCGTCGATGCGGTGCTGCACATCGCCGGACAAGCCTCGATTCGGCTGTCGTTTCAAGACCCCAGCGCCGACCTGAACGTCAACACGCTCGGGACGATCAATATCCTTCAGCAATGTATCGCTCATCGCGTGCCCCGTCTGATTTTCGCCAGTTCGATGACGATTTACGGCAATACCAGCATTGTCCCCACGCCTGAAATCACCGCGCCTGATCCAGTCTCATACTATGCGATCACCAAATACGCCGCCGAGCGCTATGTTCATACGACAGCGCAGCGGCGCGACCTCAATTTTGACTTCAACGTCACATCGCTGCGAATGTTCAACGTTTATGGAGCGGGTCAAAGCTTAACCAACGCCTATCAAGGCGTGTTTGCGATCTTTATCGGCAACGTTTTGCGCGGCGAACCGATTAAAATTCATGCCGATGGCGAGCAATCGCGCGATTTTGTTCATGTGGATGATGTGGTGCGCGCCTGGGTCGATGCGATTGACAACCCTGCCAGCTACGGTCAGGTGATCAACATTGGCACGGGCAAGCCAACGAGCGTCAACACGCTGGTGGATGTGGTGCTGCACGCTTTTGGTCATACGCGTGCAACGTATCCGGTCGAATACCATCCTGCTCAACCCGGCGACATGCGCCGCTCTGCTGCCGAGATCAGCCGAGCACAGGTGCTGCTCGGCTGGTCACCGCAGGTAGATGTTGAAGATGGAATGAGCGCAACAATCGACTGGGCGCGTGGCCAAATGTAATGCTACTGCTCGACGACGAAAGTGCTTTCGGTCACATCGCTGGCGGGGCAGCCAGTAAAGTTGATGACGTAAACTTTGCCTTCACGATCCGGCCCCACGTTGATTTGAAACTGGCCCGAATCAAGCTTATAGAGCGTGATAAAGTCGTTTTTGGCACTCTCGACAGTCACGTAATTCTCAATATCTTCCACATCGGGCAATTTGGCGAGATCCGCTGCTTTCAGTTTAATCGCCCGCTTGCCTTGTCCATCCGCTTCCACCGACCATATGTCGATGCTGCATGTTTCATCGTTTTCGGTGGGCGTATAGAGCGCATACGGCCCAAAACAATTCACGCTGCGGTGATCCGTGCAGTTGCAAGGTAGGCAGGCGAAAGCCGTCTCAGTGGGCATAGCACTCAAGGCGAAGGCAACTACACCGCCAAGCAACGGTATAAGCAGCGAGAAACGCAGAAACTTTTGACGCATTGAACTTCCCTTCCCGAATGATACAAACCGCATTAAGTTTACAGAAAAAGCATAGAAAATCACGCTACGACTTCCCACCGCAATCACGACTTCTTAACCGAACCTACTCGTAAAGAGCAAGCTGTGGTATACCAGCACAGATTTTGACGAGGGATTTCTTTGCGCACGATATCATCACCATCCCGGCTGACACTTCGCCTTTCGACGAAGCGTTCAGAAGCGCGCCTGCGAGCGCTGGCGCTGATTTTTTTCATCGGGCTGGCCTTCCTGACGCTTTACCCGATTTTGTACGCTACCGGAACAAAAACTGCCGGGTACGATTTCTTCAACTACAACTGGAACTTCTGGTGGATTCGCCACGCGCTTACGACGCCAGGGCTGAACGTTTACGAAAACAATTTCGCCATGTTCCCGTTCACGACCAATTATGGCTATCACGCACTAACGGCAGTCTGGTTTCCATTGTGGGCGCTGCTCGAACCGCTCATCGGCACACTGGCAGTCATGAACGTGATTATTGCCCTCGTCTGCGTCCTGAACGGCTGGCTGTTCTTCGTGCTACTGCGTCGCGAAAACGTGGCTCCCGGTCTGGCGCTGATTGCAGGGGCAGCGCTGCAAATCTCGCCGATTTCGCGCTACTTCTACTACAACACCCATATCAACCTGATGGACTGGTTCTGGTTGCCAGCCGAGCTTCTCCTCTGGCAGCAGGTCGTGCGCGCCGTTGAAGCACGGCGTTTTGGTCGGGCAGTAGTGTGGGCAGCATTTCAGGGAATCACGTTGTGGGGCATTCTGCTCACGGATTTGCAGTTCCCGATATTTACCGCTTTCCTACTCGTTCCTTACGTTATTTATACGCTGGCGCGCTCCCGCAAGCGTCTTCAAATCATCGCGCTGGGGCTGGTTGTGCCTATCGTAGCACTGCCGCTGGCATGGTTTTTAGGGCCGCTGCCTTATATCCTGCGCTTCAGCGGCACCCTCGCACCGGGGACAGTCGAGGATCGTCCGGGCGTTCCCTTCCCCGGAGGCCTGCTCTC
>DAOUCB010000096.1:0-21402 GCA_034432495.1 Anaerolineae bacterium
CCCCTGGCCACGTCTTGCTCTCCCGCTTCACCCACTGATATAGTTGTCTCAAGGTTCCTCTGTCCCTGCTCATTCGGTTTGGTCACCTTTGAGTTTGACAGAGGAACCTTTTATTTTCTACTGTCGCCCCCTCAGCCGATTTCAGGGAGGGGAAAAACAAGCCGTTGAGGTGGGGAGATGATCAAGTTAGGCGCAAATTCTCGTACTGAGATGAGCACTTTATCTCTCGACGGCGACTATTCGGACAAGCCTACACGGGTGTGCCCCTACAAAGACCAGGGCGCACAGCCGTGCGCCCCTACGTGTGCCGCGAGTCGGCAACGTGGGCGAGGATGTGAGGCTATTTCACAATTGGCGGAATGCACAAAACTTACCTCACCCCGGCTGACCAAAAACAGGTCAGCTTCCCCTCTCCACGTCGCTTTGCTTCGGTAGAGAGGGGAGAAAAGCAAGGGCGCACACGTGCAAACAAGTTTGCCTGGGTGCGCCCCTACAGGTTACCCGCAGAATAACTCTCTTATGCAAACAGGATGATTCTGAAATAGCCTCGTGTTCTGATCCAACAGGGTGCAGGCGAAATGGCAGGAGGGCGTCGGTGCAAACTTCGTTTACCTGAACGCCCTGCCTGAGTTTACATACTGCCCTGTTCGATGACGGAGAGGATGTTGCCTGCCGGGTCTTTGAACCAGGCAATCGGCGGGCCGCCTTCACCGCGCGCGATGCCGTTGGCGTCGGTTTTGAGGTCGGGCGTGTCGTAGATTTCAAATTTGACGCCGCGCGCGGTCAGGTCAGCGACGGCCTGATCAAGATCGGTGACGGGGAAGTTGAGCATGGTGTAGGCGGCGGGGGTGTGATAGCTGCCTTTGGGATACACGAGCACGTTATTGCCGCCGGCGAGATGCAGTGTCAGCATCCCGTGTTCCTCGGTCACCTCGACGCCGAGGGTGTCGCCGTAAAAGGCTTTGGCTTTGGGGATGTCATCGACGGAAAAGCCGCTGAATGCCTTCGTTTCCTTGAACATGGACTGCTCCTTCGGAAATCGTGTAAGTTCGGCTGAACTGTATCATAGAACAAATATTCGATTTGGTCAACTGGCGGAGGGAAGGGAAAAGAAATTGAACCCCAGAGAACGTCGCTTCGCTTAAGGAGGACACAGAGAAAAGAAAAAGGGAGAGGCGAGAAAATCGGGCGGACAGCCGTCCGTTCCCATAGGCATCAAGATAAGCCATCGCTTGACCCCACCCCGGCCCGACTTCAGGGCTGAGGGGGAGACACCTGTTTGCGTCGCCAGACCTTCAAAAGGTCTGGCTAGAGAAAACAAGCCTCCTGAAGGAGGCTCAAATACCCGTTGAAGATTTTGATCCGTAGGCCATCGGGCGAGGCGTGCCTCGCCCCTACATTGACTGTCGCCCCCTCAGCCGACTTCAGGGAGGGGCGAAAGAACCGAAACGATTTGCAGCGGAATAGAGTCATCCAGAGAAAAGCGTGGAGCCACAGGACTTCGGTTGATGTGAATGGGCGGGTAGCCGTTCGCCCATTCGAGGATGGTGTCGGGTGAAGATCAGGCGCGAGGGAGATAGACGTTCATGCTGCGGAGAGTGGCGCACGCCTGCTGGCGGCTGCTGACGTTGAGCTTGCGATAGATGCTTTTGACCTGCGTCTTGACGGTGTTGATGGAGACGACGAGTTCCTGCGCAATTTCGGGATTGGTCAGGCCGGAGGAAAGCAGCGTCAGGACGCGGTGTTCCTGCGGGCTGAGCGGTTCGACGACGGGCACAGGTTCGGCTTCAGGCTGCTCGCCGGTGAAATCTGCCAGTAAGAGGCGGACGTAGTCACGCAGGGATTCGCTGCTGAGGCTGTAGAGCGTCTCCTGAAGCAGGGCTGCCATCGGCGCGCCTTCGTCGAGGAACAGGCGGCGGTAGGCGCTCGGCTGGGCGATGAGAAGGGCGCGTACCAGCGCCTGTTTGGCGCGCGGCAACTGACCGTCACGATAATAGAGCAGCGCACGCAGCGCCAGCATGGTCACTTCGGCGCGGGAGCCGTCATGGGGCTGCCACTGGTCGAGCAGTTCGAGCGCCTGCGCGGTGTCGCCGTGCGCGCCGACGATGCGTGTGCGCAGAATGGCCTGCGCTTCCTGCACGATGCGCAGCCGATCATCGCGTTCGAAGGCGGGCGGGAGCGGCGGCAGTTCGCCGGAGAGCAGGGCCAGCCGCGCCTGATAGGCGTATAAATCGGGGAGATCGCGCAGGCAGTGCATGACCTCTGGCATCATCTCGACGCGGCTGATCCAGTGGGCGGCCTGCGTGACGTTCCCGGCAGCCAGCAGCACGGGAATGAGGGCGAGGGCGCTCTGGGCGATGAATTCGCCTTCGCCTAATTCCTCGCCAATCGCCAGCGCGCGGCGGGCATAGGTTTCGGCAGCGGGCAGATCGTTGTGCTCGTAGGCCAGCGCCGCCAGCCCGACGTAGGCGCAGTGCTGGTCGGAGGGATCGTCTTTGGCTTCGGCAAGCAACTGATGGTAAATCTGTTCGGCCTGCTGAAGTTCGCCTTCGCGGCGGAGGGTGTCGCCGTAGAGTCCCAGCGCGGCGCGCCACCCGTACTCGTTGCCACAGTCACGCGAGAGCGCCTGCCCCTCGACCAATTGGCGGCGCGCTGTCTCGAAGCGCCCGGCGAACAGGGCTTCCGCGCCGAGTTCGATGGCGCAGACGGCGCGCCACTGAAGCTGATCTTCGTGGAGCAGCGGCAGCGCCTGATGGGCGAGATCGAAGGCGATACGCGGGTCGTCCTGCCACCAGATCGCCAGCGAACGGAAGGCCAGCACTTCGCCCAGCTTTTCACTGCGATTTTGGGCGCGGAAACGGGTCTCTGCCCATTCGAGCGATGGCTGAATCAGCGTCCAGGTCGAGCGAGCGCTGCGATCCGAGGTGAAAAGCACGCAGACGCCGTAGGCGAGACAAATATCCGGGTACGCGGGCAGCATGGTCTGGGGCAGGCGCTCGATCATGCGGCGCAGACGGTGAAGTTCGTTGTTGGTCTGCATCGGCTCGACAAAATGCTCAAGCAGGCGCGCGGCGCGCTCGAAATCATCAGCGTCGAGCGCGGTTTCGACGGCTTCCCAGATGAGGTGATGGGATTGATACCAGTGGCTGGCGCGGCGCTGAAGCTCGCGGACGCGCTCCGCGCCGAGGCTGCGGGCGGCGTAGTGCTGCATGGCTTCGCTGAACAGGGCGTGATAGCGATACCACTCGCCGTCGCCGGTGGTCAGGAACAGATTCGCGTGTTCGAGAGTGGCGAGGACGCGATCCGAATCGGCGCGGTCGGTGACGGCGGCGCACAAATCGGCGCTGAGGCGGCTGAGAAAGGCCGTCTCCAGCAAAAACTGCTGAATTTCGGCGGGCTGATGGGCGAAGACTTCCGAGATCAGATAGTCCATGACGTGTTTATGGCTGCCGTCGAAGGTTGCCAGCAGCGACTCGGCTTCGTCGCGCCCGTTCAAGGCGAGTGATGCCAATCGCAGACCGGCTGCCCAACCTTCGGTGTGGGATTCCAAGCGCGAAATGGCTTCGGCGGAAATGGCGAAGGGGATCATCTGCTGGACGAAGGCGCGGGTTTCGTCGTTGGAGAAGCGCAAATCGGCGGCGCTCAGTTCGCAGAGTTCGTCGCGGACACGGAGGCGCGCCAGCGGCAGCGGCGGTTCGGTGCGGGTGGTGATGACGAGATGGAGCGACGCGGGCAGATGGTCAAGCAGGAAAGCGACCGATTCGTGAATCTGCGGCGCGGTGATGACGTGATAGTCTTCGAGGATGAGCACGCAGCGCTGATCGAGGGCGGAGAGTTGGTTGATCCAGAGCGTGAGCGCTGCCTCGAAGGCGGGCTTGGGCGTATGGAGCAGGGGGATGGCGGCTTCGCCGAGGTTAGGCGCGAAATTCTGGCAGGCGGCGATGACGTAGCGCAGGAAGCGCACCGGGTCGTCGTCGCTGTCGTCAAGCGAAACCCAGGCGCAGGACAGCGCCGATTGATGCTGTGCCATCCAGGTGGTGACGAGCGTCGTTTTGCCGAAGCCCGCAGGCGCAGAGAGCAGAGTCAGCTTGCCGTCCAGCCCGCGATCCAGCCGTTTCAGGAGCGCGGCGCGCGTGACCAGCGGCGAGCGCAAACGCGGCGCAGTGATTTTGGTGCTAAGCAGTTCGAGCGGGTTGGCCTGGGGCAGCCGTCGGCTCATGATTGAATTCCCATCCACCTTGTTTGATTGTGTATACGTGAAAACGGGCGCTTGTGTTCACAGTTTGCAGGATAGCCGACATTGGTGAAGCATGGGACTGATCGGATGGACGGTTTTTTGAGAAGTGATAGATAACCGATATAGACACTGCCTGATTTTGGTGGCTTGGAAACAGGGCGCAGCACGCTGCGCCCCACCAAGAACCAGGGCAGACACACGGGTCTGCCCCTACAGATTAGACCGTATCGATTTAGGTCAGCTATGAGTAAAAGATATTCAACCACAGAGACCACAGAGACCACAGAGGAAACAGAAAACAGGGGCGACCTGCCAGGTCGCCCCTACGAATGTCACCTATTTCGTAAGTTACTTATCTACGATCACTGAAGTGACTATTGAAAGAAATTGAACCACAGAGGACACAGAGGACACAGAGGACACAGAGAGTAAGAGAGAATTCCTTGTCTGCGCCGTGAAATCTGTGGTTAAGGGTTTCAAAGATATTTTCGATAGCTCACTTGAGAAGACAGAGAACACGGAAAAGAGGGGCGACCTGTTAGGTGCGCCCCTACAAAAGCAAAATGTGTTTTGCTGAGCGCTGAAGGCTGATTTGGTCTGGATTGGTGTGCGCGCGGTGTGATAGGATGAAGCTCTCGAATTTTTTTAAAAGCGAAACGGGACTCGGTTGTGAGCAGAAAACCCTTGATGGTCATTCCTGTCGCCGCGCCAGTGCAGCAAAGCGCGTTCGATTTGGTTACGGTAATTCGGGCGGCGCTGGCGGCGGAAGGCGAAACGCTTGAGGACGGCGACGTGCTGGCGGTTTCGAGCAAGTATACGGCGATTAGTGAAGGGCGGGTGATTCGGCTGGATGACGTGCAGGTCACGGCGGAAGCGCAGGCGATTGCGGATCGCTATCAGATGAACCCACGCATCGCGCAGTTGGTCATTCAGGAAGCGGATCACGTTTTTGGCGGGATTCCGGGCTTTCTGCTGACGTTCAAGGACGGGATCGTTTCGCCAAATGCGGGACTGGATCGGTCGAACATCCCCAACGGCTTCGCGGTGCTGTTCCCGGCAGACCCGTATCGCTCGGCGGAGGCACTGCGTCAGGCGCTACAGGCTGAATTCGGCGTCAAAATCGGTGTGATTCTGACGGATAGCTGGCTGATGCCGGGGCGTTATGGCACGACGGGCGTGGCGCTGGCGACGGCGGGGTTCCAGCCGATTCAGGATGAGCGCGGCAAGCTCGATCTGTTCGGCAACCCGATGATGGTCACGCAGCGCGGCGTCGCGGACACGATCTGCGCGGCGGCGGAACTGGTCATGGGCGAGCGCGACGAAGCGACGCCGCTGGTGATTGTGCGCAATACGGGCGTCGAAATCCGCGATATTGAACTGAGCACGGCAGACGTGTCGATTCCCTGGGATATGGACATTTATGTGCAGTCGCTGACCGAAGGGCTGCTGCAACGCACGCCAGCGGCAGGTCACTAACGACCGCTCTACGTGGTGGGCAAAGGATCAAGCCAATGTATGTTCAGATGTCGATTCATCACCCGAAAGCAGGCGCAGAGGATGCGCTGATCGATTCGATGCATCGTTTTGGCGCGGCGGTCAAGGACGCGCCCGGCCTGATCAGCATTCACACGCTGCAAGACAAAGCGGCAGGTGTGCTGGTAGGGCTGGCGCTGTGGGAGTCGCGCGAGGCAATGCTGGCATCGATTCATCTGGCGCACGCCGCGACGGAGAACGATCCGTTTGACGCGTGGGAAGCCGAGGATACTCAGGGGCTGCGGCTGGTTGAGGTGTGAAAGCGCTTCATCCACGCGGTCCTTACATGAAGGTGTTTAAAAAACCCCCTCTATCCCGGCTGACCGTGCGAACAAAAGAAGTTCGCAATAGGTCAGCTTCCCTTTCGCGCGAACAAGTTCGCGTTACGCAATGCAGGTGCCCGAACAAGTTCGGGGAGAAAGGGAGAAAAACGACGTGATGGAGAGGATTAAACTCCGTAGTCATTTGTTAAAAAGCATAATCCCTCGGCGGCGACTATTCGGACAAGCCTACTCAGGTCTGCGCCTACGAGGACGAGGACAAAGGCACAGCAGCACGGTGTCCCCACAAAAGCGCGGGCAGACACGCAGGTCTGCCCCTACAAACGCTCACCTTTCCGACACTTCCTTAAAGAGCGACCGAAAAGAGCGACCGAGGTGATTTGATGCGCGCCGCGATTCTGATTCTGCTGACGTTCCTGTCCTGCCCGTTCCTCGCGTTGATCGCGCCTGATTCGATGCCAACCCGTGCGCCAACGCTCACGCCGACCGTCGCAGTTTCCGCGCCGGGTGTCGAGATCAGCGCGGACGCCACGACGGTGCGCGTCGGCGATACGGTGACGATTAGCGCTGTCCCGGTCAGGATCGGTCTGTCGATTTATACTCTGACACTCAGTTCGGGCGGATCGGCACACGTGCGCTACGACAATCAGGAACAAACCCATGTGAATGACGCACAGTTCGAGATCGTTTCGATGCAGGCGGAGATGTATCACGCTCGTTTTACGCTGCGGGCGCTGAGTGCCGGATCGGTCGATGTGACGGTGAGCGCTTCGGGTGAAGTGCAGGATCCGAGCGGGGCTTATTCGTGGAGCGGGCGAACTTCCCCGGCGCTGACGCTGACGATCAGGCCGTAGTCAGCGACGCTGATTGTTCATGTCTGTCAACACTTTGTGTCAATCGGGCGATTTCGCGCTTACGATTAGCGTGAATCGACTCAACTGGTAAGGATCGCCCATGCGCTGGATTTTCACCATCGCTCTGATTCTGCTGATCGCAGCGTGTCAGCCTGCCGCGACTAACGAGCAGCAGCCGAATATCGTGCGCTGGGATCACAACCCACAGAACATTATCTTTCGCGCCGACATCGTGGGCGGCGAGAGCGATTTTCAGGCGCGTAACGACATCCCCAACTGCACGATTTATGGCGATAATCGCGTCGTGTGGAGTAATGAACTGGGGCCGTCCACCGTTCAGGTGCTGGAAGATCGCCTGCCGGATGCCGCCATCAATGCCTTCGCGCAGTATCTGGCGGTCAATGAGCGGGTGTACACTTACGAGGCGCGTTTGAAGGAAATTCAGGCGCAGGCGGACGTGAACCCGGTGGTGGAAACGATTGTCATCAACGTCAACGACCTGCCGCACACGGCGGACTCGTTTGGCGGCTGGGATGGCGACTGGTTTCCGCGTGTGCTGGCAGGGTGCAAGAACCTGAGTCAAGCGCCGGTGCTGGTTGCGCCATCGAGCGGCTGGCTTTCGGCGCAGCGTGTCTCGTTCAGTATGCAGCCACCGGTGGCGACCTGGAACGCCAAGCAAATGGGCATCAGCCTGAACAGCGCCACGGGCGCGCCGCAGTGGATCAGCGGGGACGCGGCGAGTTCGCTGTGGAATACGATTCACTCGCTGCCCTCGAACCTGATTTTCGAGGACGGCAGCGATTATTTCGAAGTCGCGCTGCAAGTACCGGGGGTCACCCGTGACGCGCCGCCCGCGCCGTCGAGGTGAGTAATTGCCCCCTCATCCCGGCTGACCAACAGAGGGTCAGCTTCCCCTCTCCCACGCACGCGGGGAGAAGGGCAACAACGGGTCGTTTCTGCATGAAAGTATCGCTTCTGGGCAACAAAAAACGCCAGTCGTGTGACTGGCGTTTGCTTGAGCGGGCGATGAGATTCGAACTCACGACATCTTCCTTGGCAAGGAAGCATTCTACCGCTGAATTACACCCGCATTTAAAGATAGTATAGTCCCTCTGGACCCGCTTGACAAGGGTTCTTTTGCAATTTCTAATGCAGGGAGAGACAGGGGATAACATCGGCCCAGATGACCCCACCCCGCGCCCAAAAACAGGGCGCTGCCCCTCCCCGAATTCAAGGAGGGGCAAGAACAAACGACGATGCGTGCGAGCGAATCAGCAGCCTTCGAGGAAGCGCGCGCCCTGAAGGATGCCAAACTTTTCGCCGGCTTCGCTACCGTTGAAATTCATGTCTTCCAATTCAATCGAGACGCCGCCCGCGTAGCCCGCTGATTGCAGGATGCTGAAAATCTGCCCCCAACTGGTGATACCGTGACCGGGGATGGTGTAGCGCCAGGCCATCGAACCGAAGGACATTTCTTTGGCGAAGGTGGGCGGCTGCTCGTGACCGTATTCATAGAGGTTTTCGGCGAACAGTTCGGTATCCTTGCCGTGAACGTGATAGACGCGCTCGACAAATTCACGCAGGAAGCGCAGCGGATCGATGCCCATGCGAATCAGGTGCGAGGGATCGAAGTTGACGCCCATCGACAGCGAGGGACATTCGCGGAAGAAAGCGCGGTAGCCTTCAGGCGTGCAGGCAAGCGCGCCCGGCCCCGGCCAGCCCTCGATAATCAGGCGGGCATGGTGCTGCTCGAAGGCGGGGGCAAGCTGGTTGAAACTCTCGACCATGTAGCCGAAATTCTCAGCACGGGGCAGATCGGGGTTCTCTGGCAGCATGACGATGAAGTGATTGACCACGCCGAGCGCGGCGCAGGCCTGAAGATAGTCGGCGTTTTTGGCGACGGCGGCGGCGCGTTTGCCCTTGTCAGCGGAAATCATACCCTGCCATTCGAGCAGATCGACAGAGCCGACGCGCAGCCCCGCGTCGATGACCTGCCGACCGAGTCGATCCCCGTCACGACCGAGATCGATCAGTTCGAGGCCGGAGGTTTGCGCCCAGGCGATCATGCCGGATAAATCTTTTTGCCAGTCTGTCCAGCCGCGCCGGACGCCGATGGGAAAGCTGCCTGTTCTGGTTTTCATGAAAAAGAAATCCTTTGGGGGATGAAGAAGAAATCTCGTCGGCGGAGATTATAGCGTGAGGAGCGATCAGCCGTCAGCTTTCAGCAAAACTGCTCTCATAACCGGATGACAGTCATCCCTTATATAGAAATTCGGAGCGGAGTTGTAAGAAGCCGCATAGGATATATTTCCCGTCATGCGCAGGCTGGGTTATAATAATCCCTGTCACACGGGGGATGCGCGTGCCAATCTTACGCGAAGGCGAACTCGACATCATCAGCCACAGCGCCGAACAGACTCGGCGGCTGGGGGTTCGGCTCGGCACGCTGCTGGAAGCCGGAGACATCATCTGCCTGTCGGGCGATCTCGGCGCAGGGAAAACGGCCTTCGCGGGCGGGATCGGCGCGGGATGGGGCGCGCATGAGCCGCTGACCAGCCCGACCTTCAACCTCGTTCATGAACACGAGCGCGACCGCGATGGGCAGCTTCTGTTTCACCTCGACTGCTATCGCTTGCAGGGGGTCGAGGATGCAGACACGATTGACATCGAGGGCATCCTGAGCGGACGCGGCCCGGTGGTGGTCGAATGGCCGGAGCATATCGAGGCGGCGCTGCCGCGTGAACGCCTGTGGATCGAACTGCGGGTGATTGAACCAACGCGGCGTAATTTTGTCTTTGAGGCGACGGGCAAGCGTTACGAGACGCTGCTCGACGAATTTCGCGATACCTCGTTCGGCGTGAATAAGTGAAGAAAGCTGTCAGCAATCAGCAATCAGCGTTCAGCTATAGCATGAAAAGCTGATGGCTCACCGCTGAAAGCTCACCGCTAGAAACCATGACCTTACTTGCGATTGATACCGCCACGCAGTCGATCAGCATCGCGCTGCACGATGGGCAGCAGATGCTGGCGGAACAGACGTGGATGTCTGAAAATCACCACACCGCCGAGCTGGCTCCGGCGGTGCGCGCGCTGCTGAGCGGCGCACATCTGACGGCTGCTGACCTGAGCGGGCTGGCGGTTTCGATTGGCCCCGGCTCGTACACCGGGCTGCGGATTGGCGTGGCGCTGGCGAAAGGGATCGCGTCGGCACAGCGGATTCCGCTGGTGGGTGTTTCGACGCTCGACACGCTCGCCGCCGAACAGCCGCAAACACACGGCGCGCTGATTCTGGTGCTGCGGGCAGGTCGCGGACGCGTGGTGACGGCGCGCTATCACTGGCGCAAGGGTCAGTGGAAGCCGCGCGGCGAACCGCAGAATATGGACTGGGAGACGCTGATCAACAGCATTGACGGCGCGGCGACGCTCTCTGGCGAGATCAGCCCGGAAGGACGCGCGGCGGTCGAAGCTGCGCAGGCGGCGAGCGTGCCGATCACGATTGCTGCGCCGGTGCTGCGGCTGCGCCGGGCGGGTTTTCTGGCGGAAGAAGCCTGGGCACGGCTGCGCGCAAGCGATGACAAGAGCGCGTTTCCGGCGGCGGCGGTCGCGCCGATTTACGTCAAGACTAAAGACTCCCCGGTGTAAGCGACCATGAGCCTAATCTTACGCTACATGCGGCTGGCGGATATTCCCGAAGTCAGCGTGATTGATCATGCGTCGTTCGATCCGTCGTGGTCGGCGCGCTCGTACCAGTTCGAGGTCGGCGAATCGACCTACAGCTATATGGTTGTGCTGGAATATGGCGAAGACAAAGCCAAAGCAGCAGGCTGGCGCAAACTGGTTCCGGGGCTGAACGGCACGCACAGCGATGGCACGCAGATTGTTGGCTACGGCGGCCTGTGGAATATCATGGACGAGTCGCACATCAGCACGATTGCCGCTCACCCTGATTTTCGCGGGCGCGGCTGGGGCGAAATCGTGCTGGCAGGCATGATCCGCCGCTCGATTCGGCTGAAGGCGAATTACGTCGTGCTGGAAGTGCGCGTGAGCAACATCGTCGCGCAGAATCTGTATCAGAAGTACGGCTTCAAGACGGTCACGACTAAAGTCAACTACTATCACAGCAATAACGAAGACGCCTACGAAATGCGCCTGAACCTCGACAATCGTTACTACGTCGCCCACTTCGAGGAACGCTATGCGCGGCTGGTCGAGCAGCACGATTTGATTGACCAGTTCGGCGACACCGATCCGCCGCGCAAAATGGGGCATGATCGGTGAAGTGGTGACGACCACTTTTAACGAGTGTTTATGGCTGAGCAGCACGATTCTCCGATGATCTGCTCGTCTGCTCGCAATGTGCAGTTGTAATCTCCTCATTTACTACATGTTTATTATTACTTCGTGCTATACAGCGAGCAAACTCACCCTCATACTTTTCATCTTTATGAAGAACATGATTTCTTGTGAAATTTTGCTGAATTGAGAAACTTAATTATCAAAAATCAGCGACAACGCCCCTATAATGTGATTTTGTAATCGATCCCATACGTAGGTACGTAGGGATTCATTATCGTTAGGAACTTCGCACTCATGACTCTACTGGAACACTGCCCATGAAACTCAGAGCCAAACTTATCAGCAGCTTTATTGGCGTCGCATCGCTGATCTTCGTGATCGGCGTCGTCGGTATTTTCTCGTCACAGCACATCATCGACTCCTTCAACGCGATTGTTGAAGTCACCAGCCCGTCGCTTAACGCGCTGACCGTTGCGGACGCTGACTCGAACAACATGCGCGAAACGGCGATTCACCATGTGTTACAGCGTCAGCTACAAGCCCCTTCGGTGGAGGCGGAAGAATTTCAGGCTGCCGCCGACGACCTGCACAAAACGCTGCTTCAGTATCAGCAGATCGACGCGGAAGAAGATTTGTTTCAGGCGCTGGATGCCGCTGCAAACGATTATGTAAACGCCGGAACCAAGCTCATTCAGCTTGCCGATGACGGCGCAGCGACGGATGTTCTGATCGCACAGATCGATGCGCTAGACGCCGCCGAAACGATTTTCAATACTGCTCTGACGACAGCCATTGGCAAGGAACAGGAAGACTTCCAGAGCGAACTGCTGACGGCGGAGCAAAACGCGCAAACTGCCACGACGATTTACATCGTTTCAATGGTGCTGGTGGTTGGCGCGGCGGTTGCGCTCGGTCTGCTGCTAGCGCGAAGCATTCTGCGCCCGGTTTTGCAGCTTCAGCACGTCACCGACCGGATGATGCACGGCGATTATGCCCAGCGCACGCCCGTCACTAGTGCTGACGAAATTGGCGAGCTTTCGACGGCGTTCAACACGATGGCGGAAACCATTCAGAAGCGCGATGCCGACTTGAATACGATCAACCAAACGCTCGAAAAGCGCATCGACGAACGCACCAAAGAACTGCGCATCGCGACCCGTGAAGCACAGGAAGCCAGCCGTTTGAAAGACGAGTTCCTGTCGATTATGAGCCATGAACTGCGGACGCCGCTCAACGCGATTATTGGCTTTCAGGGTATTATGCTGATGGGTGCACAGCTTGACGAGCGCGGCAAGCACATGATCCAGCGCGCGCAGGCCAATTCGAACCGGCTGCTGACGCTGATCAACGACATTCTCGACATCAGCCGGATTGAATCCGGTCGTTTGCAGATTGTCAAAACCGAGATTGAACCTGCTATCCTGGTGGATCGACTGCATACACAGATGAGTGTGCTGGCGGACGAAAAGAAACTGGATTTCGTGGTCGAGATTGATGCTTCGGTTCCGACGATCATCAGCACCGACGAAGACGCGCTGACCAAAATCATCACCAACCTGCTGGGTAATGCCTTCAAGTTCACCGACGAAGGCCGGATTACGCTTGATCTGAAACATGCGGAAGACAACCTGATCATCGAAGTTACGGACACCGGCATCGGTATCCCGCTTCACATGCAGCAGGTTATCTTCGAGCGCTTCCGTCAGGTAGACGGAACGTCGAAGCGTGCGCACGGCGGCAGCGGTCTGGGTCTGGCGATTGTGCAAAAGCTGTGTCTCGCGCTAGGCGGGACGATACAGGTTGAGAGTACGGTGGGGCAAGGCAGCGTGTTTACCGTCAGCTTACCGATTGAAGCTGTCGCGGAGAGAGTCGCATTATGAGTGAAGTAAATCTCACGGGTTTTCTGCAAGGCAAGAAGATTCTGGTGGTCGAAGACGAGCCTGACAGTCTCGAAGTCGCCTCGATTCTTCTGGAAATGTATGGCGCAGACGTTATCACCGCGACCAATGGTCGTGAAGGACTCGACCAGGCGCGCAAGCACCAGCCGCGCTTCATCATCTCTGACCTATCGATGCCGGAGATGAGCGGCTGGGAAATGGTGCATCACCTGAAAGACGACCGCAGCACGATGGATATTCCGGTCGTGGCGCTGACGGCGCACGCCATGACGGGCGACCGCGAACGGGCGCTGGCGGCAGGCTTTCACAATTATCTGAGTAAACCGCTGCGCCCGGACACCTTCATCAACGACCTGATGAAGCTGGTCGCCGACTCGCCAGAACTCATGCAAACGTTAACTGAGGAAAACTAGACCGTATCATGTCGAATCTCAAGAACTGGAATGTCCTGATTGTCGAGGATGAAGTGGATGGTCAGGAAGTGGTTGAGGGAATCCTCAGCTACTTCAATATCGCCACTGACGTTGCTGCAACGGCTGAAGAAGCGATTCAACTGCTGGGCAAGAACCGCTACACCGCCGCCGTAATCGACCTCGGCCTGCCGGGGATCGACGGGCTGGAACTGATGCGTTACATTCGTGAACAACCTGCGCTGAGCGGGCTGCCGAGCATCGCGATCACGGCCTATCACACGTCGAAGCTCAAAAGCGAAGCGCTCGAAGCGGGTTTCGACGCTTACTTCGCCAAACCGCTGGATGATACGAGTTTCGCGCGCGAACTTGAGCGCGTGGTGATGAACGCCTCTTAAAGCGTCCTGCCAGAAGCATGAATTAAGCGCGCGTCGTTTCCAGCGAAACGACGCGCGTTTTGTGTTGGTTTAATAGAGATGCAGCCCGGCGTCGCGGACGATGGACTGCTGCGGCGGCAGCCAGGGAATCGGCGTATGCGAGACAGCCGCCACAATCGCCGCGACGATGAGCCAACCGACCCAGGCGACGATCACATCGGTGGCACGGTTGGCAGCCAGTTCGGTATCGCCAAAGCCGGGGACGAGATATTCGTAAACTTCCCAGCCGACGGTAAAGAGCGCGACGAGCGGAAATGGGATGCCCCACGCGCCCATGACCAGCCCCGCCGTCGTATGGACAATCGTCCAGGGATCAAAGATCGTCGGTGTGCGGTCGTCGTCCAGGCCGCGATGACGGCGATCACTGGCGCGCCGGAGGGAAACATAGACCACACTCGCGCCGACGATGACCATCAGCAGGCGCAGCCCCCATTCCCAGCCCGCAAGCTGCGTCACGGCAATCGTGAGCAGGCTGAGTACGCCCGCGACTCCCCAGAAAACAAATGCCCCGATGACGCCCGCTTTGGAAGGTGTTTCCCTCGCTAATGGTTTGTTGGTCATGCTTCTGCTCCCTGTCGCTTCCATTATGGACGCAGATTCAAGCAAAGGGAACTGGATCATGATCACAAAACGCGCGGGGGAAAGGAATCAAAAGGGCGCACGTGCAAACAAGTTTGCCTCCGGTGCGCCCCTACAACGGCGTTTCGATTCAACGGTTAGCGAATGAGCGAGGTTGTCAGCGGCAGCAGCCAGGGCATATCGGTTTGCGTGGTGAGCGCAACCAGTCCGGCGACGACAATCCAGCCGACCCAGGCGACGGCTATATCGACGATGCGATTGCTGAAAATCTCGCTCTCGCCGAAGCCAGGGACGTACTTCTCGAAGAATTCCCAGGCAATCGTGAAGATGACGACCAGCGGGAAGGGCACGCCCCACGCCCCCATGACTAACCCGGCGGTCGTATGGGCAATCGTCCACAAATCGAAGGCGCTGCTGTCGCTGTCGCTGTGACCGGCGCGGCGCTGACCGGCTTCGCGGATGATCAGGAAAATGGTATAGGCCACGCCAGCGAGCATCAGCGCTCCGCGCAGTACCCAGACGCCTGTAGGTTGATCCTCGACTGCGGAGGTGAAGAAGCTCAGCGCTATTGCCACGACCCAGAAAATCACGGCTCCGACGATGCCGCCCGTAGACGGCCCGTTCGCTGCCTGCGCCTGATTGTTTGACCCGACTGTATTTGCAGCCATCGTTCGACTTCTTTCAACTGAACGTGCATCTGTTGATTGAGTCGGTGCGATTTACGAATTTGGGTTTGTTGTAGGATAAAAGTCAGGGCGCGCTCATCGAACGATGAGCGCGCCCTGTTGTGAAAGCGATGTGGATTTCAGGCCCGCCGCGAATTAGCCACCAGGTGTCGGTGTTGGGGCGGGTGTGGAGAGCACTTCAGCAGTGGACTGCGGAACCGGCGGCGCATTGAAATTCGGGTTCGCGGTGATACCGTTCAGGTCAAAGAGGAAGGGGCTGTTCGACGGGATGATCGCCGTCGTGACACGCGGCCCGACCGTTTGAATGTACTGATACTGGATCAGCAGCGGGTTGGCGGCAAGCTGTTCGCTGACCAAGCGCAGCGCTTCGGCCTGCGCCTGCGCCTGAAGGATGGTCGATTGCGCCGCGCCCTGCGCGCGCGTGATGGCGGCGTCGCGTTCACCCTGTGCCTGCGCGCGAAGCTGGTCGGCTTCATACTGCTTCTGCTGAACGACCAGATTGGCGCGCTGAGCTTCCTGCTGGGCGATTTGCGCCTGCTCAATTGAATCGGAGAACTGCTGCGAGAAGGTGATGTCACGCACCAGCACGTCATTCATGAGCAGCCCTTCTTCATCCATACGGGCTTTCAACTGCGCCTTGATTGCGTCTTCGAGTTCGCTGCGTTTCTGACCATAAATATCTTCAGCACGATAGCGCGAGACGACATCGCGGACGATACCGCGCGCCGTCGGGCGAACGAAATCTTCGGTATAGCGATCCTGCCAGCGCTGATGCACCAGATTGACCTGCGCCGGATCGACGCTGTAGAGGATAGTCAGGTCAAGCCGGACTTCCTGCCCGTCGATGGTCCGGGCAGCGACAGCGTCCTGCCCCTGAATCGCACCTTCGGCGGCGGTATCCGACATGGTGTACTGCACCTGACGAATCGGGTAGAGCGTGACCTGCTGAATCACGGGGATGATAACGCTTGTTCCCGAACGACGCGGCTGTTCGAGATTACCGTTGAGCGTATTAAAGACGACTGCCACTTCGTCTGGCTGAACGATGAGAATGCCCTGGCTGACGACGCTGAAGACGACGCCCGCGACAACGCCCACCAGCGCGAGCAAGATCCCGTTGCGGACAGGTCTCCCCTGCGAAGCAGAGAGGACAACGATGGCAATTCCGCCCAAAAATAGTAAAAACCCGATCAGGGAGAGTGCGCCTAAAATAGAACTGATACCCATATCTAACTCCGTTTTTCCATGTGTAGTGTGACGGTTGAGGATTATAACACGCCGAAGGAGGTTTGCTTAATGCCCCCCGATTAATTGGGGGCTGAAGGGTGTCGAGGGCAGGATGGCGTGGATATAAAGGAGAGCGTTTGCAATTCAGGGCTTTGTGTATAAAATACACTAAATTGATGGAGCGGTGATGTCCGAAGCAACGGCAGTCTTTCCCTTTTTCAGCATCCCGATTTACAGTCTGGCGCTGGTGACGGGGATCGTGCTGAGCCTGGGCATCGGTTTTCGACGGATGGCGCTGCGACCGCGCGCGGTGCTCGATGCGGGGCTGGGGGCGTGCCTGGGCGGTGTGGTTGGCGCGCGCACCGGTCATGTGCTGCTCAACTGGGCTTATTTCGGCGACCACCTGAGCGAAGCACTGCACCCGAATGCAGGCGGACTCGACTGGCACGGCGCGGTGATCGGCGGGCTGATTGGACTGGCGCTGGCGGCGTGGTGGCGAAAAGCGAGACTGCGCGATCTGCTGGATGCGCTGTCGCCTGCACTGCCGCTGCTGGCCTTTGCGGGTTGGCTGGGCTGCTGGGCGGCGGTCTGCGCTTACGGTGTGGAGGTCGATACACTGGCGCATTTTCCGACGTGGGCTGCTGCCGAAACGCGCGATGTCTACGGGATTGTCGCGCCGCGCTACAACACGCAGGTCTTCGGGATGGCGCTGGCGTTTGCGCTGCTGGTCATCATCATCGTGCTGATTCGGCAGGGCTGGCTGAAAAATCGCCGCTTCTGGTTCTTGCTCGCGCTGCTGAGCGCGGGCATGTTCGGGATCGGTTTCCTGCGTGGCGATTATGCCGTAGAGATTGCAGGCTTGCGCGCCGATCAGGTCTTAGACGTGATCCTGTTCCTGTGGAGTGCCGCTTTGACGATTTATCAAAAAGGTGAAACGAAGGTCTCTCATCGAGAAACTCAAGGAGCGAAAAACTCAATATGAATGTCAACGACGTCGAGTTGAACGTCAAAATCAGCGGCGCAGAGACGGGGATTCCTTTCATCTGGGGGCACGGATTGATGTCGAGCATGGCTGCGGAAGACACAGCCCCCTGGATTCGCTGGAACCAGATGTCTGACCTGATCAAGCTGGTGCGCTACGACGCGCGGGGACACGGGCAGTCTGGCATGAGCGAGGCACTGCCGGATTATCACTGGTCGGCGCTGGCACAGGATATGCTGGCGCTGGCGGATCAGGTCGGGTTTGAGACGTTCATCGCAGGCGGGCAGTCGATGGGCTGCGCCACGTCGATGTACGCGGCGCTGGCTGCCCCGGAGCGGATCAAGGGACTGGTGCTGATGAATGTGCCGACCGCCTGGGAGACACGCGCCGCGCAGGCCGGGTTTTATGGGCAAATGGCCGATTTGATCGAGGCCAGAGGCATCGACACCCTGCTCGCGATGATGGAGCAGCAGGCGGCGGCGATGCCGTCCAACTGGCAAATGGACGCATTCCCCGAAGCGGCTGCCAGCTTTGGCGAACGGTTCCGCAAGCTTGACCCGAAGGCGCTGGCGACGACACTGCGCGGCGCACAACTGACGGATTTGCCGTCGCCGGAGGCACTGGAAGCGATTCATGCGCCCGCGCTGATTCTCGCGTGGACAGATGATCCGGGGCATCCGGTGTCGTCGGCGGAGATCGTGCATGAGCGGATTCAGGATTCGCAGTTGCTCATTGCACACAATGCGAGTGAAGTTTTCACGTGGACGAATGCAATTCGCGATTTTGTGACGGGATTGGCTTAGGGACAGTCGGATGAAGCGGAGGGCGTATCAGGCGAGCGACTGGCAGCAAGTGGTTGATCTGCTGTATGCTTCGCGCGCGCAGGGAGGGATCAATCGCTACCCGACCATCTGGCGGCTGGGGAATTTAATGACCGCGCGCGTGTGGGAGCCAGGGCGGGACGTTCAGCTCTGGGAACGCTCGGCGGAACAACTCATCGGTTTTGCGGTGCTGACGCGGCGGCAACCAACCGAGCGATTTCTGGGCTTAGAGCGGATTGTTGCTCCTGAGGCGCAGGCTGAATTGCGCGACGAACAACTCCATTGGGCAGACGAGCGCGCACGTATCATCGCGGCTGAACTGGACGCAGCAGTCGTCCTCGGCGTGAATCTATTGGAACGATTTACGACTGACGACCTACGCTTACTGGAAGCCAGCGGCTACACACATTCGCCGGAGAACGTCAATCTCTACATGACTCGCTCGCTGACTGGCTCACTCGAAACTATCGATCTGCCCAGTGGCTTCACGCTTGCGCCGCTGCTGGCAGGCGAGATCGATGTTTATGAGCGGCTTTACAGTTTTACCGCCATGACACACGATCATCGCCTTGAACTTCTGCGCAGCCCGGATTACCAGCATTTGGTCGTCAAAGCGCCGGATGGTCAGTTTGTGGCGTATATCGAGTGCGCAATCGACCGGCACGAATGGGGGCAAAATGAGCGCCGCATCGGTTGGATAGACTATATCGGCACGGCGACAGCGTTTCAGCGGTGCGGGCTAGCGAAAGCAATGCTGGCGGCGGGTTTCGGCTGGCTGAAAGAAGCCGGGGCAAGTGAAGCCCGGTTGGTGACCGGGAACGACAACCTCGCTGCCCAACGTTTGTATCGTTCCGGGGGAATGGTCATGGCTGAACAGGAACCCATCTATCTCAAGAATATCCCCAATTCAAACCGTAATATCGCAGGCTAAAGGAGTCTCAATGCGTGTCAACGTCGGGCTAGCGCAGATATATCCCAAAATCGGGGATGTGAAAAGCAATCTTCAGAAGCATCTCGAATATATTGATCAGGCGGTCGAGGCCAAAGTCGATCTGCTGGTGTTCCCTGAACTCTCGCTGACGGGTTATCAGGTGCAGGACCTTGTGCCAGAAGTGGCAATCAAGGCGCGGGCAGACGACCCCAACTTCGCGGTGCTGCTCAACGCGAGCAAAAAGCTGGACATCGTGTTCGGCTTCGTGCATGAGGACGAGCGTCAGCGCTTCTACATCGCCAGTGCCTATCTCTCCGGCGGCGAGATCGTTCACATTCACCACAAGCTCTATCTGCCGACCTACAATATGTTTGACGAAGCACGCTACTTCGATCAGGGGGAGCACGTGCGCGCCTTCGATACGCGCTTCGGGCGGATCGGCATGTTGATCTGCGAGGATTTCTGGCATATGTCGCCCGCTTATCTGCTGTGGATGGACGGCGCGGATACGCTGATTTTCCTGAGCAGCAGTCCCAGTCGCGGGCTGGACGACGGCGACCGCCTCTCTGGCACGCGCTGGGTCGAACTGGTCAATCAGGCGTATGGCAGCATGTTCACTAATTACGTGATCCACTGCAACCGGGTCGGCTACGAGGACGGCAAGAATTTCTGGGGCGGCTCGTCGATTGTCAACCCGGACGGCGAATTTCTGCTGCACGGTCACTATTTTGACGAGGCGCTGCTGACGCAGACGATTGACCTGAATCAACTGCACCGCACGCGCAGCCGATTACCGCTGCTGCGCGACGAACGCCCGACGCTGGTACAGCGCGAACTCGCCCGTATTCTCACGGAGAATCCGTCATGACGATGCCAACAACCAAACCTGACCTGACCGAGCGCCTGCGTATCAATACCGACATCGCGCGGAAAATGCTGACGGGCTTCATCAAGGACGAGATCGCTAAAACGGGACTCAGCCGCGCTGTTATTGGCCTGAGCGGCGGGATTGACTCGGCGCTGTCGGCGTTTCTGGCAGCGGAGGCGTTGGGTGCAGAGAACGTGCTGGCGGTACGGATGCCGTATCGCACCTCGTCCGCCGACAGCCTCGGCGACGCCGAAGAGGTGATTTCGGCTTTTGGCCTGTCGAGCACGACGATCCCGATCACCGAGATGGCCGATCCGCTGATCAACCGCTTCCCCGACATGAGCAACACGCGCAAGGGGAACATCATGGCGCGCCTGCGCATGACCGTGCTGTACGATCAATCGGTGGCGTGGGGCGGGTTGGTGATGGGGACGAGCAACAAGACCGAAATTCTGCTGGGCTATTCGACGATTTACGGCGACAGCGGCGTCGCCTTGCAGCCGATTGCCGACCTGTTCAAGACGCAGATTCGCCAGTTGAGCGCCGCGCTCGATCTGCCCCAGTCGGTGCAGACGAAAGCGCCGTCGGCTGATTTGTGGGAAGGCCAAACCGACGAAGGCGAACTGGGCTTCAGCTACGCCGACGTGGATCAGGTGCTGTTTCTGCTGGTCGATGAGCGCTATACGGTCGAGGAAGTGGTCGATGAAGGCTTCGCCCGCACGTTTGTCGAAGCGGTCTGGCGGCGGGTGAAAATCAATCACTATAAGCGGACGATGCCGAATATCGCCAAAGTCAGCCGGCGCACCGTCGGGCACGACTTTCTTTATTTGCGCGATTACACGTAGAATGGGACGGAGGGACGAGGACTAAACACGAAGGACTGAGTAAATCAGCGATGAAGGTGGTTCGGAGTGTCACCCATGACTGGATTATCTACCTTGATGATGATGGGAAGACCTGTTTTGTCGATCTGATCGCCTGCAATAACCGCTGGATCATCAACAAGCGGGATGCGGGCGAGGGGGTCAGCACGCTCGACGCACGCTATGTTGCTTACCACAAGAGCATCGGAAAACCGCAGCACGTCGTTTTTTTCAGCGAACCGCCGATCAAATTTGAGTTTGAGGCGGACGATGCCTACTGGAAATTTCTGGATGATCTGAGCGATGCTCGCTGGCGTACGATTGATCTCAGCTAAAGAAGTACCGAGTGCTGAGTGCTGAGAGCGTGTTTGTAAAAGCGAACATTACGCTTGTCTAGCACCCCTCTATCCCCGACCCTTTCTCCCACGCAAGCGGGGAGATACCGTCTTGAAAGTCAAGTGGGGGCAGTCACGGCTGCGGCCACTTGACCGTAGTGAGG
>DAOUCB010000097.1:0-8176 GCA_034432495.1 Anaerolineae bacterium
GTCACATCGTCCCTCCACGCGCGGGTCGGGCATATCCCCAAAGCATTCTTCCAAACTCGTTAACGGTTGTTCATTCATCGCTGACCCTTTTTGGTCAACGATTGTCGCTCACCTCATTTTGATGCGATAGCCCTGCCCAATACTTATCTTCTTGCCTAGAACAAATTTGACCCTTATAATTGTAAAGTTAACATTGTTCGACCATACTGAAGGTTACGCATGAAGAACCGTGTTGAGTTAGTTGAGAATTTGCTTGTTCATTCCTTGGGGGATGAAGCTATTCTGCTCAACCTTAACAACGAGAAATATTACACCTTGAATGGTGTTGGCTTCCGAATTTGGGAAATACTTACAAGCGGAAAATCGGTCGAGGAAACCGCCCAGGTCTTAAGCGGTGAATACGACATTGCCGACGATGTCCTGCGTCAAGATATAGAGAATTTCATCCAAAATCTGCGTGACCACGATCTCATCAAAGTCAACAACGCTTGACGTATGTTTAATCGAATTTAAGCTAAATTCCAGCGCACCGCAGTCCGTATTCTCCTCAAAGCGATGGACATCGGTCTGAAAACGCTTGGTTATCGCCGGGTAACCTGGTTATTGCTGCACGCTTCCCCGCAGCCAAACCCAGCACGAGAGCAATTACTTACCGCTATAGCAGTGAGTCGTATAGTCAATTCAATTGCTCGTGAACCACAAATCCAGGTCACCTGTTTGCGCCGTACCCTGACAACATGGTGGCTGCTGCGCTGGTTCAGTATTCCGAGCGACATTAGAATCGGGATCAACACAACTGGCGGTCATGCTTGGCTCGAACATCACGGTTGTATTGTGAACGATTATTATGACGTCAGGAAGGGTTTTCCAATTATTTACTCCGACGAACTTGCGCCCCCCAATTTGTCCAAACTCCTATGAGCGGAATTGTAGGCATTTTCCATCTTGATGGGGCGACAATTGAAGAAGATTTGCTCAGACGCATGACGCAGCGTATGGCGCATCGAGGCCCAGATGCGCAGACGATTTGGATGGAACAGAACGTCGGTCTTGGACATGCGCTCTACAAAACTTACGAGGGCGATATCCAACAGCCATTTACACTGGGTCATGTGACGATTACAGCTCATGTCCGCATCGATTCACGCGATGAATTGGTTCATTCTTTGCAGGTCGCCGGGATCGAAGCGAAAATGAATACTCCGGATGTAGAGCTTCTCACTCAGGCATATCTCGCATGGGGGGAACAGTGCCTGAATCATCTGTATGGCGATTTCGCGTTCATCCTCTGGGACGCCCAAAAGCAAAGTATTTTTGCTGCACGAGATCATGTTGGAACGCGCCCACTTTTTTATGCTCGAGTGGATAACATGCTGATCGTGAGCAGCGAAATTGGCTCTATTCGCTGCTCCCCTGCAATCAGCACGAGGCTCAACGAACAGGCAGTCGGCGATTATCTGGTCTTAAATAATGTTTCTTGGCTCGATAGAACCCAAACCATTTTCGCCGACATCACACGCATTCCGACTGCACATTGCCTTCAAAGTGATCGAAATGGAACGACGCTCAAACGTTACTGGCTACCATCTGTTGATGATGCGCTTCTGCGTTACCGCACCGAAGACGAATACACTGACCACTTCCTCGAAGTATTTAAGCAGGCAGTCAAAGATCGTATGCGCTCTAAGCGAATCGCCATACCGCTTAGCGGTGGAATGGATTCCACGAGTGTTGCAGTAATGGCGTGCAAACTCGTTCGATCTGGAGAGATCAATGCTGAACTGAGCGCAATTACACAGGTTTTTGATCGTACTCACCCTAGCCCAGAAGCCTATTACGCGGGTTTGGTCGGCAGGAAATTAGGACTCCCACATTTTTTTCTGCCCTGCGATGAATATCGCCTGCGCGAGCCGCTCGACCTCGCGGCAGAGCCTACAACGATCTTTCGAAGTGAGATGCCTAACATAGTTGCTTGGACGACGAGTCTATTAGGGAAAACAGCGCTGAGAGGAGACGGAGGCGACGAGCTTCTTTTCCCTGAGATTCTCAACGACGTTTTGAAAGGGCTGTCTCTCCCAAAGGTCATCGAATTACTCTCATGGCAGCGGCAGTTTTTGGGAACCCAATCACTCCTGCGTGTATTTACTGATCTTATTGATCCCCGTTCGTGGCGCAAACGTGCTTCAAATAATATGCCCACGTTTCCAACTTGGCTTAACCCCGATTTTGAACATCGGTTTCACCTGAAGCAGCGCTATCAGCAGCTTGGCGCGTGGGAACCCCCTCAGCGACACGCCTTTCATCCGGCTGGTTACGCCACCTTCCTCTGGCCTGATCGACAGATGGTGGGTGAACCGCTGAAGCCTTCGAAAGTTATGGCACCTATATTCACGTCGCCGTTTCTTGATCGAAGGTTGATTAAGTTTATGTTCTCGTTACCTCCCCAACATTGGTTCAAGTCTAAATATTTGCTAAGACGTGCGATGTCCAACGATCTGCCCGAGGAAGTCCTCAAACGCCCCAAAACGAATTTGGGCATAGTTTTATCGACACTCCTGTCTTTCCCTGGGACAGAGTGGGTAGATCAATGGGAAGCTGTGCCAGAACTCAGTCAATATGTTTCTCGTGAAGCGATTCCTTCACTTGTTAGCAATATCGATCCGCTGAGCATCTCAACCAATATTCGCCCACTGATGCTCAATCGATGGCTGGTTGAGTATCAAGATATATGAAGGGAGTTCTCTGGCGCAAAATGTGCCAGAGAACAACCTGATTCTTCCGCATATTCAGGGCAAACGCATCAAATTTGATAAAAGGTTTTCAACGGCTCACGACGCTCTTGTAGGGGCGCACCCGTGTGTGCGCCCTGAAAAAGGGCAGACCCGTAGAGACTTGTCCGAAAAGTCAAAGGAACAAAGTGGACAAAGCCAAATCGGGTCTGCCCAATGAGTGATTGAGCCAAATAGCGAGATTATAAGCGGCAGCGGCAGCCGCTAAACAAGCATACTGTCCCCAAGGCGAATGCGCGCCCAAGTGTTTGATGCTAAACACATCGGTCAAAGCAGCAAACACCGTTTCAATGATTTGACGATGATCTGCTAACCAACGGCGGTCTTGGGACGACCAGTGGCTTGCTTGGGGCGATTGCTGCGGCGGACAAGTGACGACCGCTGCGCCGTATTGCTGCCAATGCTGCTGCCACGCCGCGCCATTGAAACGGGCATCGGCCAGATAAGCCCGCACCAGCCCGCGCCCGGTTGCCAACGCAGGGCCAATCGGCGTGACGGGAACCCGCAAGCGTCGTTTCGGTTTGACATAATGCAACGTCCGAGGCGCCCACAAATGAATGGCATGGCGAACGCGCCCACTGATGAGCGCTTGCAGCAACCAGCGATGTCCCCAGAACCAGCCTGCCTTGCTATAGCCCAGTCGGGCATTCCAGAGCCAATGGCGTTGTCCTCGTTTGCGTCCTTGGGCGCAACTGTAGGCTGGCAAGGGGACACTATCCACAACTTCATAGATGTCCTGTGTTGTTCTCAGTTGCTCTGCCAGAACTTGCTGCAAGCGCACAAACCAGAGCCAGAGTTGACGAAAACGATAATTGTAGCCGCTCGCCTTTAACATCTTGGGAAACCACCGGCGTCCTTGGCTCAACATATAGCGTACCATCCCTCGTTCCGAGCGCCAGGGAAAGCCTACCCGCCACTGTCCCACCAAGCCTAATGTCAAGATTTCACTATCGCTCATCTGCTCTGGATGTCCCAGCGCTGACTTCTCCCCTGCCGCCGCCTGCTTGTACCCGTCATCCACAAACACATATACTGTAGTTAAGAGGGTATCCATATCCATGTTCCGCTCCTTTTCTTGGTCGTTAAGAAGTGTACTGGATTTGGTTACCCTCCCCTTTTGACTTTTCGGACAAGCCTACACAGGTCTGCCCTTGCTTTTCTCCCCTCCTTGAATTCGGGGTGGGGCTAGCTGTTCGCTGGACGTCCACACGACGCCCGCCGGATCAATTTCGGCGGCAGCAGCAGATGCCGCACTTCCGGCTCGACGCCTTTAATCTCTGCTTCCAGCATCGTGATCAGCACCTCGCCGATCTGTTCAATCGGCTGGCGCAGTGTCGTCAGCGCCGGGCGCAGATACTGTGCCATCGGCGCGTCGTCGAAGCCGATCACCGACAGGTCTTTGCCGACCGTCAGCCCGCGCTGCTCCGCTTCGTTCATGATGCCTATCGCGATCAAATCGCTGATGGCGATAATCGCCGTCGGGCGCGCTTCGGCGGGCAAATCCCACCACTGCTTGAGCGCGTCGCGTCCGGCCTGCTCGCTGTTGTCGCCGCGCAGAATATTCGGCTGGTCGATTCCCGCGCAGCGCAGCGCATTCAGATAGCCCATGACGCGCCACATCCCCGTCAGCGACTCTTCCTGCCACGCCACCATGCCGATTTTGCGATGCCCCAGGCTCACCAGATAATCGACCGCCTGCCGCGTGCCGTCTTCGCCGTCGGTATCGACCCACAGGAAATCCCAGTTTTCATTGGCGCGCCCAAAGCTGACAAACGGCACGCTCCGTTCCATCAGATAGCTCACACGCGGGTCGTCGCGCACGGTGCTCGCCAGCACGAACGCGTCCACCCGTCCCGTGCGAATCAGTTCGTCATATACCGGGATCGGGTCGTCCATCGCATACGTGAACGTCAGCATGTGATACGCTGCCCGCTCCGCCGACGCCGCCAGCGCATACGTGAAGCGATCCAGCACCGTATTCACCTGCCCAGCCTGAATGTTGTGCCACGCATAGCCGATCAGCTTGCTCCGGCTGGCGCGCAGATTGCGCGCCGTCACGTTCGGGCGGTAGCCAATCGTATTGACCGCTGTCCATACCCGGCTGCGCGTATCTTCGCTGATCGCCTCGGTCTTGTTGTTCAGCACATAAGACACCGTCGCAATCGAAACACCCGCCTCGCGGGCAACATCCTTAATCGTCGTCATTTCTTATTTCGCCTTTAACCCTATACTCAAAACTTTTCGTCGGACGCACGCTTGTGCACCCGTGATTACGCTGCCAAATTATTGAAATCGCTTCTGTAGGGGCGAGTCGTGCCTCGCCCGTTTTTGTCCCTCTCCTGCTTCAAGGGGTGAGGATGGCTGTAGGGGCGACCTGGCAGGTCGCCCCTACGAAACAATTATTTCCCGGCTAAGCGCATGTGCAGCAGCGGATGCGGTTTGCCCCAGGGATCGATCTCCGTGCGCCCGACCACCTCAAAGCCCAGATGCTCATAAAACCCCAGCGCCTGCGGATTCTCCTCGTTCACATCCAGCGTCGTCGCGTCCAGCGACGTGATCGCGTATTCCAGCAGCCGCCGCCCGATGCCCTGCCCGCGCCAGACCGGATCGACGAACAGCATCTCCACATTCCCATCCACCACGCCGATGAACCCCGCCACTTTATCCCGATCATCGCGCACGACGAACACGGGCAGCGTCGGCAGTTCTTCGTGCAGCATCGGGCGAAAAAAGGCGATGTCGGCTTCGCTGGCGAAATCGTGTGTCGCCCGTACCGACGCTTCCCAGACTTCGACAGTCTGAGCGACATCTTCCGCCCGCAGCGCTGAAATTCCGTCTTGCAGCCCCATCAGCTTGCGCTCAATGCGTAGCGCTTGCCGTGATGGAACACGCTGAAGCTGACCTTGCGCCAGTGTTCCGGCAGGTGCGGGTCGAGCGCGGGTTTGCCATTGGCATCGAGGTGCAGCCCGCAGAAGCCGAACGCCACCGCCTGCCACGATCCGCCGCAGGCCGCCGCGTGAATACCGTCGCGGACATTGCCCTTGTTGTCGTTCAGGTCGATGTGGACAGCATGATCGAACAACTCATACGCCAGATCGTTTAAGCCCAGCCGCGCCGCCACCCAGGCGTGCATCGCCGGGCTGAGCGATGAGCCGTGATCGCAGCGTGGGTAATACGTATTCCAATTGTTGATTTTGACCTGCTGCACGTCCAACCCCGCTGGAACGTCGAACTGATCGCCCAGCAGCGCGATCAAAGCGACCACATCGGCCTGCTTGATCACCTGCGACTGAATCGTGCGCTTGTGACCGAGAATCGCCTGAACACTGGTCACACGCGGGTTGTAATCCGGCACCGGGATGTATTCCATCTCGAAGAAGCCGGGGAACTGAACGTGTATCTGCTTCTCGCTGTCGAACGGGATGTACATTCGGACGATCACGTCGCGCCAGTGATCGAGCCGTTCCGGCGTCAGCTTCAGTACCGCCATCAGCCGATCCGCGTCGGCGGGCGCGTGCTGCTTCAGCCAGTCGAGCAGATCGAGCGCCGCCTGCAAATGCCACGTCACCATCCGGTTGACGAAGACGCTGTTGTCGATGTTCTCGTGATACTCGTCCGGGCCAATCTGCTGCGAAATCTCGTAGCGCCCGTTCTTCGCCTCGACGCGGCTGCCCCAGAAGACCGCCGTATCCAGCACCATCTCCGCGCCGTACTGCTTCAGGAAATCATCCTCGCCCGTCCAGCGCCAGTATTGCAGCACCGCGTAGGCGATGTCCGTCGAGATGTGCTGCTCGCTGTCGCCCGTCCAGACGCGGATTTTCGTCCCGTCCGGCTGCGGGTCTGACCACTGCGGCGTGGTTTCTTCGCCCGTGTCAGTGCTTTCCCAGGGATACATCGCCCCCTCGTAACCGTTGGCCTTCGCTTTGTTGCGCGCTCCTTGCAGGTTGTGATAGCGGTACATCAGCAGATTGCGGGCGATCTGTGGCTGAGTCAGGGTCAGCGGCGGCAGCAGAAACAGTTCGGTGTCCCAGAAGACGTGCCCCTTGTAGCCCAATCCGGACAGCGTTTTCGCGCCCACGCTGACGTGCTCATCGTGGCGCGGCGCAGGAATCAGAATGTGGTAGGTGACAAAGCGCAGCGCCAGTTGGCACTCGTCGTCGCCTTCGATCTGAATATCTGTGTTCGCCCAGTAGGTCGCCCATTCCTGCTCGTGGGCGTTGAGCAGCGCATCCCAGCCATCGCGCACCGCTTCGCTGGCCTTCCGGCGCGCATCCTTGAGCGGCGTTTGCGTGTCACGGCTGGTATAGACGGCGCTGAATTTGTCGAATCCGGCGCTTTCTTCCGGCTGGAGTGTGAACGCCGTGCTGGTGGTCGTCAGCCTGCTTGACTGGACGGCCTGCGCCGCGACCAGTTGTGACGCCATGCCAACGACGTAACCCGCCTGCTGCACCGTCACCTCGACGCCGATCTCGCTGCCTTCGCTGATGATCGTGCGCTCGTCCAGCCAGTGTTTCGCCCCGGCGTTCGTCACCGCGTCGTCAATCGCGCTCTCGACTCGAATGGTCGGGCTGCCTTCCACGCCGACAATCTGCACGCGCTGCGCGAGAACATGCTCGTCGTCGAGGCTGGCGAAGCGATCAAACACCAGCCGCACAATCGCACCTGTTTTGGCGCGGAACAGGACTTCGCGGTGCAGCACGGCGCGCTTCATGTCGAGCGTGCGCGCATAGCCCAGCACCAGACCTTCAGGCGGGTGCATGAAGTCGTCGGTTTTCGTGGTCAGTTGGAACGGCGTGCCGTCCACCGTAATGCGAATCGGCAGCCAGTTGGGCAGGTTGACCAGTTCCGGCACCAGCATCCCCGGCGCATGGTCGAAAATACCGTGCGTCAGCGTCACCGGCGTATCACCTGCGAACCCTTCTTCGAATGACCCGCGCGTGCTCAGATAACCGTTGCCGATGGTGAACAGGGTTTCGTAGTGCATCAGTTCGTTGGGATCGGGGCGAAAAATGAGTTCCGAAAGCTCCCACAAACGATTTTGCATAAGTGTCACCTTAATTCGCAAGCCACACACTTCAGCCCAACCGCCATGATTCCTGTGGGGTTAAGCGAAGCTTAAACGTTTAACTTTTTAACAACATTATTCGCGTTCCCCGTCGCCCTGTCAAGCAACATTGAGCAATCTGCACAGGATCACCTCCTTCCTTCATTCTTTCCCCTGCTTGGCGTCTTGGCGTCTTGGCGTTAAATCTTTTCTCTTTGTCCTTTGGGTCTGTCTTTCTCCCCTCTTGTATCTTAGAGGCATAGAATAGAAGGAATGAGGCGGTGAGAGCTTGGAACTTTCTGAGGGAGAGACCCTGTCGGAGAGATGAAGCCCACCGGTGAAC
>DAOUCB010000098.1:0-37226 GCA_034432495.1 Anaerolineae bacterium
CCTCACTACGGTCAAGTGGCCGCAGCCGTGACTGCCCCCACTTGACTTTCAAGACGGTATCTCCCCGCTTGCGTGGGAGAAAGGGTCGGGGATAGAGGGGTGCTAGACAAGCGTAATGTTCGCTTTTACAAACACGCCCTCAGTCCTAGCTTTCAAAAGAATTCATCCAGCAGTTTGTAAAACGCCACTTTCGCCTGATCGACCTCGCTCAGCCCATAGGCATCAAAAAACGGCGGAATCCATTTTGCGCCAAAATTGTAGTCGATGCTGCGTGCTGCCAGCGCCAAATCCTGATAGCGGTCAGCGATTCCGGCCCGTCCCCAGTCGATTAACCCGTTCAGCGTCATCGTGTCCGGGTCTATCAGCACGTTCGGTGTGCAGTAATCGCCGTGTGTGAACACCAAATCTTCAGCCGATGGGCGTGTCGCCAGCAGTTCGCGGAAGGCGCTTTGTGCGCTGCGTCCCTGCCGCTCCGGGTCGAAATTCTCGACATCGACCGCACCGGATTTTAAGCGCTGCGCCGCCTGCGCGATCTTCACGTCGAGCCGCAGGTCGAACGGACAGCTTTCCAGCGGGATCGCGTGGATTTGGCGCAGCGCTGTCGCGTACAGCCGCATCAGCGCTGGAAGCTGATCGCGCAGCGACTCGTCGTACAGCACCAGACCCGGTACAGCGCTGATCAGCAGATACTGGCGCGTGTCGTCTTCCGCCCAGTAGAGCACGTCGGGTACGGGCAGGCGGCCTTGCAGCCAGATCAAGCGGCTGACTTCGGCAGATAAATCCTGCTCGGAATGGCGCTCGGCGATTTTAAGGTATTGGTCAGGCGCACTTCGTCGCTCGACGTGAAACACGCCTGTGCCGGACATGCCTTCGCGGTTTTCCTCGATAGCTGCATCCTCCAGCAAAGTTTGCAACGCGCCCGGCATTTTCCGCAGAAGATTCATTCAGTATCAGCCTCGTGGCGTTTCGTAGATGCGATAGCCATCCTTGTCGTAGACCAGCGCCAATCCCGTAGTCCACAGCGGTGGATCGTCAGCCATCAGCTTTTGCTCCAGCGGCCCGTCGAGAATGTAGCGGATTGATCCGGCACAGGTGAAGGTTGGCGCGCACGGGTGGGCGAAGAAAGCATCGCGTTCACTGCCGCGCAGACTGTTGGCGTAAAAAGCTTGAAGCTGCTGCGTTTTTTCGGGCCATTCGATTGTCTCTGGTCCGTGTCCCATATAGGTACGCAGATGCGTCCATGCCGGGAGAACATTGCCCGTTTCGACCGCGCTCAGCGCAATCTCACCGGGCTGCGAGTGTGCATTCAGCCAGTTGAAGGCATTGATCTCAGCCGCAGGGCGAAACAGCGGTCGTCCGGGGTTTGCCGCCGCCAGCAAGCTGCCCAGCAGTAATAACAGGCTCGTCAGCAGCGAAACGACGATTAAGCTGCCGCGCGCGACCACTAGCACGCGCTGTTCCGCCAGCCTGCGCAGTCCCGCCGCCGCCAGAATCGCCAGCGGCACGATCACGGCTTCGCTCATGCGCCGCTGCACGTTGATCGGCAGGTAGACCAGAATTGGCACAATCAGCACCCAGCCGATCAAGAGGGCGGCACGAATCCCCTGCGTTCGCCACAGTTTTCGAATCCCAAAGGCTGCCATTAACCCCAGCGGCAGATAGGCCAGCACATACTGGATCGGTGACGGAGAAGCTAGATTATTCTGGGCTGACCAGGCCGCGAAGGCTGGATTGAGGCTGAAGGCAATCGTGTAGAACAGGAACAGCGGTACGGTGACTGCGGCGGCAATCACACAGCGCACAAACAGTTCGACGGGAAAGCGGCGCAGCTTCGCCCAGCTTGCCAGCCCCCATGCGCCGAGGATGCAGTAGAGAATTACGAAGTAAAACGGCACACTCAACCCGACAATCAGCCAGCAGAGCGCCGCCGCGATCAGCCAGCGCAGTTCTCTGCCTGAAACGCGCATCTGTTCGCGTAGGGGCGCACGGCTGCGCGCCCCTTCTTCCCCGACGCTTTTCCGTAGGGGCAGACCTGCGTGTCTGCCCTCGCTTTGTTCTTCCTCTCCCTCTCCCAGCTTGCGTAACGCGAACTTGTTCGCGCGAGAGGGATCGAGAGTGAGGGGTAAAGTCTTCATCAGCGCCAGCAGGCCCGCCAGCAGCGCCGCCCGCGCCAACGCCAGATGCGGCAGTCCGAACAGAATCAGAAAGCCGAAGCCTTCGGGGATATACATATCTGCCGGGAGCGTGCTTTGTCCCGTCAATGAGAGCAGCCAGCCCAGTCCGCCGCCGAACGCCGCCAGTATCGTCGCCATCAAGCGGTCGCGCGGCTTGTCGAGAAACGCTGCTGCGAAGCGATAGACCACGATGATCAGCAGCGCGTTGAAAATCACCTGCATCAGATGATAGGTCACGATCAGCGCCGGAGTCAGCGCCGGATCGGTATCGGCGATGAAATGACCGACGATTTGCCCTGGAATGATGTACGGCAGAAACACCAGCGGTACACCCTCATGGGCTTCCGGGGAGTAAAACAGGAAGAAATCCCAGACGCCGCGCGCGCCCAGTCGCATTTTACCCAGGTATGAGTTGCCATCTTCGACGCCGAACAAGAAGCCGCTGAACTTCCACTCGTCGCTCTGTTTCGACCACGCCAGCACATACGGCGCAGTCGTGATCACGACGACCGTCAGCGCCAGCAGCAGAACGTTACGCCATTCCGTCCGGCTCACGACTCGTCCTGAGCGTCGCCGCCGAACACATCGTCAAAAATTTCTGGTTCGATCAAATCTTCCAGCGACCAGTCGAGTACCGAATATTCGGGCGTGCTGACTTCATAGCCATTTTCGTTTGCCCAGGCTTCCAATTCCGCCACCGCCTCGCGGATGTCTGCGCCGGGGGTGAAGGCGCGCCCAATCGCCAGCAGAAGCGCTTCTTCCTGTACGCCGTCGCCCGTCGCCAGCGCCCAGTATTGATCGTCTGTCAGGAAAATGTAGGCTTGCTGCGACATGGTTTCCAGCTTCCCGTCACTTGATCATCTGGATTATTCTAAACCCATGTTCGCCTGCGTAAATGCGGAGAAAAACAAACTGGCTCATGCCGGGGGATGCGTGAGCCAGGAAAACAGGGGAGGAGGGGAGTTATCCGTTGTAGGGGCGAGGCACGCCTCGTCCGTTTTTCCGCTTCGCTTATAAGCTCGGCGTCCAGTTATAGAGGTAGGAACCGTCTATCAGGGTCAGGCTGCCATCGACTTCTTTATACAGGCTCAGGCCGCTGCCCGACGCCACCAGCACCGACGAACCGGAAGTTGGGACGGCGCTCACGATTTGCGCCCGCGAGACTTCCAGAACCTTTTGACCATTTGTGCCCCAGAATTCCACCCGATCCAGCACGCCCATATTTACGTTATCGGCAAAGGGGTAATCGTACAGGTCGTAGATGGCGACCGGAGCCGCGATGTCATATTCGTTGACGCGACCGTCATTAATGGTGGGCAGGTACGAGGTATCGGTGCTGTCGGCGCTGACCGACGCCACTGCGAAGACCATCATCACCAGCGCCGCGAAAACGATCACTATCCGGTTGAACTTGATCTGCTGCTTCATTTTGAACCTCCACTGGATAACGTTAAGATGTCTCAAGGTTAGCGCTCGCGGATGTAGAACCTGTCCAGAATTTGTAAATCGTTTGTAAACTTGGCAACGTCGTCGCTCGCCTGGAGATTACCGTTTAGAATTCTGCTGACCACGATCAGAGGAGAAATGCTGCATGAAGCTGGATGCCTATCTCGACCGGATTGACTATCACGGTACGCTCGAACCCACGCTCGCGACCCTGACCGCGCTTCATCGCGCGCATTTGCTGTCAATCCCCTACGAGAACCTTGACATTCATTTGGGCGGCTATCTCTCGGTCGATCCTGACAAGATGTTCGATAAGCTGGTGACGCGGCGGCGCGGCGGCTGGTGCTACGAGATGAACGGGCTGTTCGCCTGGGCGCTGCGCGAACTTGGTTTTGAGGTGACGCTGCTCGCCAGCAACGTTCAGCGCGAGTTCACGGGCGATGGTTCGCAAGGCACGCACCTGATTTTGCGCGTCGATCTCGACCGCCCGTATCTGGTCGATGTCGGCTTCGGCAACGGCATTCTGGAACCACTGCCGCTCGCGGCGGGGCAATATCAGCAGGGCTTTTTCAGCTATCATCTGCTGCGAGACGGGGAGCGCTGGTTCTTCCAGAATTACCCGGATGGCGGGCCGGGGTTCGTTTTCACGCTTCAGCCGCACGCGCTGCCGGACTTCGCCGAGCGCTGCCACGAACTGCAAACATCGCCGGAATCGGGCTTCGTCAAAAGCACGGTTTGCCTGCGCCGTACCCCGGCAGGGATCGTTGCGCTGCGCGGCGCGGTGCTGCGAACGACTACCGAGCCGGGGACGACCGAGCAGATTGTCGATAATCCCGCGACTTATGAACAGGTTTTGAACAGCCAGTATGATCTGCACCTGCCTCATGATCAGCTTGCGCCGCTCTGGGAAAAAGTCTGGGCGCGTCATCAGGTCTGGCTTCAGGAAAATGCCTGACTGCTGCGCTCGTCATTCTCACCGAAGGAAGAAGGATTCGCTTGGATAAAATCGCCATCATTTCTGATGTTCACGGCAACCTGCCCGCGCTCGAAGCCGTGCTGGCGGATATTCGTGCGCGTGGCATCGACCTGATCTACAACCTCGGCGATCTCGTTGGCAAAGGGGCGCGCTCCGATCTCGCGCTGGATCGCTGTCGTGAAGTCTGTCAGGTGATCGTGCGCGGCAACTGGGACGATCATCTGGTTGGGCCAAACGGGGATCACCTTTCCATCTGGTATCGCGGGCAGATCGGCGCTGAACGTCTCGCCTACCTGGCGACGCTGCCCAACGTCCACGATTTCTGGCTCAGCGGCAAGCGTGTGCGCCTCTTTCACGCCTCGCAGGAGAGTGTCTACACGCGCATCTATTCGACGCATCCTCATGAAGCTCACGTCGCCATGTTTCGCAATACCCCATTCACAGGCTTTGACGGGCCTGAACCTGAAATCGTCGCCTATGGCGATATTCACACCGCTTATATGCTCACGCTTTACGATGAGCACAAAATCCTCTTGAACGTCGGCAGTGTCGGCAACCCGCTCGACCTGCCGCTGGCCTCTTACGTCATTCTCTCTGGTGAACTGGATAGCCAGCAGGTCGGGGCGTTCTCGATTGATTTTGTGCGCCTGCCTTACGACATTGAGCGCGAGATTGAGGAAGCGCATCGGGCCGGCGTGCCGGATGCTGATCTCTACGCCGTTGAACTCAAAACTGGCGTCTATCGGGGACGGCAAAACCGGACTGCAACCGTGAAATGATGCGCCAAAAACGTGTTACAATCGAACAAACATTCGCTGGCTGAACGAAAGGTTCACGGGGATGGATAGTTTGATGAGTTGGCTGATGGAGAGTTCGTCTCCCTCGATTCGCTACCTGACACTGCTCAATTTGCTTGGACGCGGCACTGATGATCCCGATGTGCTGGCGGAGCGCGAGGCCATCAACACCGGCGGCGCGATTCCGCGCATTCTCAAAAAGCAGACTGTTGAAGGTCACTGGGAAAATGATCCCGGCTGGTACGGCCCCAAATACAAAGGCACCCACTGGAGTATGATGCTCCTGCCCGAACTTGCCGCCGATCCCACAGATCCGCAGCTTCGGCGCGGCGTCGATTTCATGCTCGACATCACGACTCAGAACTACATGCTTGAGGATCGTTTCGACAAATCTGTCCCCAGCCCGGATCAATTCGGCTTCACCTGTTTCTGGGGCAATCTGCTGCGCTATACCCTCTACTTTGGCGCGGGTGACGATCCACGCGTCGAACCGATTGTCGCTTATCTGGTGCGCAACCTCGACGAAGGCGGCTGCCGCTGTCACATCAACGATTATCTGCCCTGTGCCTGGGGCGCGGTGCGTTCGCTCTGGGGATTGGCAGCTTTGCCGACTAAATCGGATGCGGTTCGTGCCGCCATCGACAAAACTGTCGCCTTTCTGCTCGACTACCGCTATCCGCTGGCGAAGGGGGCATATCCGGCTAAGAATAAGCCCAGCCCCTTCTGGACGAAGCTGAACTTTCCACTCTTTTATCAGGCCGACATTCTCTTTACCTTGCGCGTGCTCGGTGAACTTGGCGCGTTGGGGCAGGTCGGTGCGCAGCCCGCGCTGGAGTGGCTGGAAGGGCAGCGCCAGCCCGATGGTCATTGGCATGGCGTCAATTCGTTTGGCGCGCGTACGTGGTCGCTGGGCGCAGATAAGCAGGATACCCACCGCTGGGTTTCGCTTCACGCCGCCATCATTTTGCAGCAGGCCGAACGTCAGCGACAGGTTAATTAGTCCAATTCAAAAATGGCGAATACGTGCCTACGTGTAACCGTCAATTATCGGAATACGGAAATCAGCGTTATTCAGAATGATAAAGCAATCTGGAAAGGTGAAGATTCCTTCGGCGTAGTCGATTGGATATTCGATCTTGTCCTGCATCTGCGTTTCGAGCGCGATTTGCTTGTTGGTAGATATACGGCAGAGAAGATACTGCTAGATATAGGCGCAGTTATCCCACTTAACCCTATTCGGATAATGAAAGTCAAAGGACGCAATCTAAAAACAGGTTTTCCTGCTCAGATTGAGCTTACCAGCGAAGATGTGCGCAGAGTCATTCAAGATGCGAGGGGGCTAGTGTGGTATGTCTCACACACTCTTTCCGCTGATCCACCGCCTGAAGGTGTCATTGTGCGACCTCCGGTTGTGCCGCTAGAATTTAGAGCGGCAATCGTCCAGCAACCGATTGAGCTTTCGGGTGAGTTTGCGCAGATACGTGGTCTCGATCAGCGTTTAGAAGAAACCACTGGTTTAAAGATTATTCTGCTGAATAACAAACTGTGACCTCGTTTTGACTCAGCACTCAGCACCCAGTACTCAGCACTGGACTTAAATCTGTACCCGCGTCCGCTTCTGCGTTAAAATTGTCGTGACAGAAACCCTCTATGAAGGAAAGACGACCTTATGCCGCTGCGGATATTCAACGTTCTTGGACGCGAAAAACAGGATTTTGTCCCGCTCGAAGCGGGGCGAGTGGGCATGTACGTCTGCGGCCCAACCGTCTATGATGAATCGCACATTGGTCATGCCAAGACCTATATTTCGTTCGATGTGGTCGTGCGCTACCTGCGTTACAGCGGCCTCGATGTCCTCTACGTGCAAAACCTGACCGATGTGGGTCATCTGCTCGACTCCGGCGAAGACCGCATTCTCAAGAAGGCGGCGCAAACCCAGTCGAAGCCGATGGCGATTGCCGAGCAGTACGCTCGTGCTTATCAGGACGCGATGGACAAGCTGGGCGTGACCCGCCCCGACATTCAGCCGCGTGCCAGCGGTCACATCCCTGAACAGATCAGGATGATCGAGACGCTGATCGAAAAAGAGAATGCCTACGTCGCCAACGGCAGCGTCTATTTCGACGTTACCAGCGACCCCGATTACGGCAAGCTCTCCAACCGTCATGTCGAGCAGCAGGAAGCCGGTTCGCGCGAGACGGTGCGCGATGAGAAACACAACCCCGAAGACTTTGCCCTCTGGAAAGTCGCCGAACCCGAACACATTCTGCGCTGGGACAGCCCCTGGGGCGAAGGCTTCCCCGGCTGGCACATTGAGTGCTCGGCGATGGCGAAGAAATATCTCGGCGAAACCTTTGACATTCACGGCGGCGGCATCGATAACATTTTCCCGCACAACGAGAGCGAGATCGCACAGAGCGAGTGCGCCAATGACGTCGATTTCGCCAAATACTGGATGCTGGTCGGCAGTCTGCTTGTCCCGGACAAATACGGCAACCCGGTCAAGATGTCGAAGAGCCTCGGCAACTTCGTCACCATCAAGGATGCGCTTCAGCGCTTCCGGCCTGAAGTCATTCGCATGTTCATGATGAGCGCCCATTACAGCAGCCCGATCACCTATGATCAAGGCTCGATGGAAGCGACTGAGCGTGGCTGGGATCGGCTCTACAACTCGGTGCGCTTGCTCCGTCGCGCCATGAACGATGCGCCAGCGGGCAGCGCCGAGGGCAATGGCATCCTCGCACGAGTTGAGGAGACGAAAGCTGCGTTTGCCGCCGCGATGGACGACGACTTCAGCGCGCCGCAGGCGATTGCCGTCTTGCAGGATTTCACCCGCGACGTGAACACGCTGCTCAACAGCGGTTTGGTGGTGGGGTTGGATGTGCTGTCGGCGGTCAACGACCTGTATTCCACCCTCGGCGGCGATGTGCTCGGCATCATTCCCAAAACGGACGAGAACACCGGTAGCGACGCCTCCCGTGAAGCCGCGCTGATCGAGATGATGATCGCCATGCGGGGTCAGGCGCGCGCCAGCAAGAACTGGGCGGAAAGTGACCGCATCCGCGACGAACTCGCCAAAATCGGCGTCATCCTTGAAGACCGAGCCGACGGCACCATCTGGAAGACGAACTAACATGGCAGCCGAGTTTATTTACGGGCATTGGGCGGTGATGGAAGCGCTGCGCGCTGGTCGCCGCTCAATTGAGCAGTTGATGATTACCGAAACGGTCGATGCGAAAGGGCTGGTCTCGGAAATTCTCGCGCTGGCTGCCGAACGCGGCGTTCCGGTGCATCGTGTCCCGCGCCGCATCATCGACGATCTTGCGCATGGCGCGAATCACCAGAACATGGCACTGCGCGTCGGTGGTTATCCCTATGCTGATCTCGAAGATGTCATCGATTTGAGCAAGCAGCGCAATGAAAAGCCCCTCATCCTCATCCTCGACCTGCTCAAAGACCCGCAGAACGTCGGTGCGCTCCTGCGCGTTGCCGACGCGGTCGGCGTGCATGGCGTCGTCATGCAGGAACGGCGCGGCGTCTCCGTGACGCCAGCGGTCGTCAATGCCTCCTCTGGCGCAGTCGAACACCTCAAGATCGTTCAGGTGACCAATCTCGTCAATGCCATGCGTGATCTGAAATCGCAGGATGTCTGGATGGTCGGCCTCGACATCGGTCAGAACGTCCCGCCCATCGACAAAACCGACCTGAATATGTCGCTTGGTCTGGTGCTGGGCAGCGAAGGCGAAGGCTTGCGCCGTCTCGTCCGTGATACCTGCGATCTGCTCCTGGCGCTGCCCATGCGTGGCTCGGTCGCCAGTCTCAATGTCGCCACCGTCGGTTCGGTCGCGCTCTATGCCGCCTGGCAGGCGCGTAGCTGGGAAGGCTGGGCGCACGCCTGAGTGGCGCTTGAAGCTGGGCGCGACGGGTTGTCCGCCGCGTCCCAAAAACGACCCGCAAAATGAGATACTCCTCTGAGTATTGAGAAATACTTCTCGAAATCGTGTATCATTAAATACATGGTACCGAGTGTTGAGTGCTGAGTGCTGAGTTAAAAACAAATTTTCTTGCGAGAATCTCCTCGATAAGTATTTAATCTTTGACTCAGCACTCAGTACTCAGCACTATCTTTTGTCTGTAATCAGGAATCGCACTGAAGAAGGAGGAGCGTGCTGTTATTCTCGTACGATGCACGCTGAAAACTCATGATTGATGACATTCTCAATGAAATTCGCCAAAAAATGAAGGCGACCCTCTCCGTTTATCAGGAGGATTTGAACGGCATCCGCAGCGGGCGTGCCAGTACCGCCCTTGTGGATCGCCTGCGTGTCGATTACTACGGGCAGGAGACGGAACTGCGCCAGTTGGCGACCATCTCTACCCCAGAGCCGATGCAGATTCAGATTCGGCCTTACGATAAAACGGCTGTCAAAGCCATCGAGAAGGCGATCCAGCAGTCCGACATCAACATCAATCCAAACGTCGATGGCGAGATCATCCGGCTGAACATGCCGCCGCTGACTCGTGAGCGCCGTCAGGAATTGGTCAAATTACTGCACAAGCGTATGGAAGATGCCCGTATTGCCGTGCGCAATATTCGCCGCTCTGGCAATGACGACCTCAAGGACTTCGAAAAAGAGAAAATGATCTCCGAAGACGAAGCCAAGCATGGCGAAGCCGAAGTGCAGAAGCTGACCGACAAACATATCGCCGATATTGAAGAAATCGGCAAGAACAAAGAAAAAGAAATCCTCGAAGTTTAGTGAAGGCGGACTCTGATGGTCGCTGTTGTGCGCGAGAAAACCAAAAATAACGCTCAGGAGCGCATTCCGAAGCACGTCGCCATTATCATGGATGGCAACGGGCGTTGGGCGAAAGCGCGTGGGCTGCCGCGTACCGAAGGTCACCGCGCAGGCACTGAAAACCTGCGCCGCATTCTCCGCGCTGCGGTTACCAACGGCATCGAGGTGCTAACAATTTACGCGTTTTCGACCGAAAACTGGTCGCGCCCGCGCGCGGAAGTGCGGATGCTCCTGCGCATCCTCGAAACCGTCATCGACCGCGAATTGGGCGAGCTGAATGAGGAAGGCGTCCAGTTGCGCCACATCGGCGAACTGGACGGCATCAGCGCCGGGCTGCAAAAGAAAATCCACAAGGCGATGGAACTGACGAAGAATAACACCCGTTTGATCGTCAACATCGCTTTCAACTACGGCGGGCGCGATGAAATCGTCCATGCTGTGCGTCGCATCATCGCCGAAGGCATCCCAGCGGATCAGGTCAGCGAAGCCCTGATCGACAGTTACATGTATACCGGTGGCCTGCCCGACCCCGACCTGATTATTCGCACCAGCGGCGAACTGCGCGTCAGCAATTTTCTCATCTGGCAGGGGGCGTATTCCGAATACTACGCCACACCCACTTACTGGCCGGACTTTGATGAAGCGGAACTCAAGCGTGCCTTAGCCTCCTATGCTCAGCGCAAACGTCGTTTCGGGATGACCGACGAGCAGTTGACCAGCGAGAATGACGCCGCCGAATAACCCGCCCCTTTCACCCTCGCAGCCCTGTTTCTGGGCTATCCAGCGTGTGGTAATTTCAAGGAACTTACATTCCAGAGCCTGGTTTTTGCCCCTCTTTCCCGTGTTTTTGGGAGAGGGGCAGGATATTGCTTGTCTGGGGTGAGAGGTTTGGAGGCGCATCCTAATCGAAGGGGTGAGTGCAAGAACTCGCTCAAGGGTTACAATAGAAGGGTGAGGCAGTCCACATCAGTCTGGTTGTCTCCACCCGGAATTGTGTTTTACCGTGATCGTCTAGCCTACAGGAAAAAGAAGATGCAAAATAACATAGGCCAGGTCAAATCGGCGCTGCGCGATCAGCAGTACATTGCCACTGACGAAATCTCGACCGTGCTGTTCCTGGCAGAGCGGCTGGGCAAACCCCTCCTGGCGGAAGGGCCTGCGGGCGTTGGCAAAACTGAACTGGCGAAAGGCTGGTCGAAGATCAGCAATCGCCCCTTGATCCGTCTGCAATGTTACGAGGGGCTGGACGAAGGCAAGGCGCTCTACGAATGGGAATATGCCAAGCAGATGCTCTATACCCAGCTTCTGCGCGACAAGCTCAGCCAACTGCTCTCTGATGCCGAAACACTCACCGCTGCCGCCGACCGGCTCGCCCATGAGGAAGATGTCTTTTTCTCCGAGCGCTTTCTGCTGGCGCGTCCGCTGCTGCAAGCGCTCACCTCGGATGTGCCGGTCGTCCTGCTGATTGACGAAATCGACCGTGCCGACGCCGAGTTCGAAGCCTTCCTGCTCGAAATCCTCAGTGATTTTCAAGTCTCAGTCCCCGAACTCGGTACGATTAAAGCCAAACATCAGCCGCTGGTGCTGCTGACCAGCAACAACACCCGCGAACTTTCCGAAGCGCTCAAGCGCCGCTGCCTCTACCTGTTTATCGCCTACCCGAATGTCGAAACCGAGATGAACATCGTCCGCCTGCGTGTTCCGCAGTTGAGCGCCAAGCTGGCGCAGCAGGCCGTCGAAGTCGTGCAGGGCTTGCGCAGCATGGATTTGAAGAAGAATCCTAGCGTATCCGAGACGATAGACTGGGCGCGGGCGCTGGTCATGCTCAACGCTGACAGCCTCGATAAAGATACGCTCGAAAATACGCTGACGGTGCTGCTCAAGCATGAAAGCGACGTCCAGAAGGCCAAACGCGCGCTGACCCAGGGCGGGCATTCGCACTCGCTCGATTCACGCGAGCAGCGGCGCGGCAAAAATCGCTGGGCGGGCGGGGAGTGGAATAACTAAGTTGCGTTGATGGAGAATTTTTTCGGGGCAGGTGTGTTTGCGAAGCAGGCACACCTGCCCCTGAATTTTCACCTGAATTTTCAGGCGGTCGGCGGGGTCATCGTCCGTTGCAGGATGTTCTGGTAGACAAAATAGATGACTACCGACAATACGGCAACCACAACGGTGATCAGAAGCGCCTGCCCCAGATTATCAAACAGACCCGGCACCACCGCGTTCAGGCCGGGATTCGCATCGTTCAAGCTCCGAATAGCGGGGGCAAGCTGCGCATACGGTACCAGCCACGCGACCAGAAACGTCACGACCACGAGTACGATCAGCCCGTAACGCAGCAGTCGAAGTCGTGCCTGAATATCGGATTGAGCAATCATTGTTGTATCCCTCCCAAAAAATTATTGGACTTTATTTTATTATCTACGGCTTGAACGGATGAATCGTTAACGTTTCCAGACAATTTACGGGATTCATCGCATGAATATCGCCGCGCTGATCAGCGTGTTTGGCATCGCCTTTATCTATTTCTGGGCGTCGATTCCGGCGGGCATCGCGCAGGATTTAAGCCCCATTCTGGTCGTCGTCACCGCCTCGATCAGCTATGCCTGCGGGGTTGGAATTGTCATTTTAGCGGGGCAGCCTGTCCGCGATTGGATCATGAAGCGCTTCGGCGGCAAGGCGTCGAATAACCCCAACAGCGCGATTCACCGTATCTGGGATCGATATGGCCTGTTCGGGCTGGCGCTGCTGGCCCCCATCACCACAGGCGCGCAGATTGGTGCGGTCATTGGCATTTCGCTCAATGCGCCGCCGCGCCGCCTGTTTGTGTTGATGTCGCTGGGCGGGCTGCTCTGGGCAGTGATCGTGGCTGTGCTGGTCTCGCTCGGTGTCGCCGCTGTCAAACGCTAGTCGTCCCTACACGATTTGTCTGCCACAACGTATAATGAACTCAGCTAAAAGTTAAAAGTAGCAAAAGTTAAAAGTAAAATCGCATCTCAGTAACTGCGGGTAAGTTTTTGTAGGGGCGACCTGCCAGGTCGCCTCTACGAATGCCGCCTATTTCGAAAGTTACTGATCCGCGATCACTTCTCCTTTTAACTTTCAACTTTTAACTTTTAACTCAACCCTGTTAGCTTAATACAGCAAGGCCGCACCCATGTTAGACCGACTCGCGTCGATTGACGCGCGCTATACCGAACTGGATCGCCTGCTCAGCGACCCCGAAGTCACCAGCGATTACGAAAAAATCGCCGAATACAGCAAAGAGCGCTCCAATATCAGCGAAATCGTTGAAGCCTATCGCCAGTACGAACGCGAAGCCGAAGAACTCGAACAGGCACGCGCCCTCGTTAACGAGGAGGCCGACCCTGAGATGCGCGAGATGGCGCTCGAAGAAGTCACCCAGCTTGAAACCAGCATCGACGCGCTGCGTGAGCGTCTCAAGATCATGCTCATTCCCAAAGACAAGCGCGACGATAAGAACGTCATCGTCGAAATCCGCGCCGGAACGGGTGGCGACGAAGCCGGTCTTTTCGCCGCTGATTTGTTCCGTATGTACAGCTACTATGCCGATTCGCGCCGCTGGAAGATCGAAGTCATCGACCAGAGCGAATCCGGTGTCGGCGGCTTCAAGGAACTCAAGTTCGAGGTGCGCGGACACGGCGCGTTCAGCCGTCTCAAATATGAGAGTGGCGTCCATCGCGTTCAGCGCGTCCCCGAAACCGAGAGTCAGGGGCGCATCCATACCAGCACCGTGACCGTCGCCGTCCTCGCCGAGATGGATGAAGTAGATGTCAAGCTCAATATGAATGACGTCCGCGTAGATGTCTATCGCAGCGGCGGCGCAGGCGGTCAGTCCGTCAACACGACCGACTCCGCTGTGCGCATGACTCACATTCCGACGGGCGTGGTCATCGCCGTGCAGGATGAGCGCAGCCAGTTGCAGAACAAGGAGCGCGCCAAGCAGATTCTGATCGCGCGCCTCTACGAGATGGAAATGGAAAAGCAGCGCAGCGCTCAGGAGAACGAACGCCGCTCTCAGGTCGGCACAGGCGAGCGCTCTGAGAAAATCCGCACCTACAACTATCCCGATAACCGTGTCACCGATCATCGCATCAACGTGTCGAGCTACAACCTTCCCGCTATCCTCAAGGGCGATCTCGACGTTTTCATCGATGAACTCATCGCGCAGGATCAAGCAGAGAAGCTCTCCGGCGAATCGGTAGAGTAAACAGGTTGTCGAGGAGTCGCTGTTGTGACACTGCTTGTTCCCATTGGCACACAGGTTGTCACCCATCTGGACGTTAAGAATCGTGCGGGCGACGTACTTTTCGTTGCGGGTGCAGTTGGCGTCATCGTCAAGCAGCCCGCTGATCCAACCCATGCTTATCGGGTGCGTTTCATGGATGGCAGCGAAATCACCCTCAAGCGACCCGAATTCGCGATCCATAAGCATTTCCAGAATCCGGTTGATGCTACGGAAGCTGCGGCGAAGCACGATCTCTACCAGTACGTCATTTTCCGTTGCATTGTCGGCTCGAAAGCCTATGGCCTTGATCACGAGAATTCCGATGTTGACCGCCGAGGAATTTATCTGCCACCTGCTGATTTACACTGGTCAATGTTTGGTGTCCCCGAACAGCTAGAGAATGACGCTGCGCAGGAAGTTTATTGGGAACTGGAAAAGTTCCTTGTTCTGGCTTTGAAAGCCAATCCTAACATTCTCGAAGCACTCTATTCGCCGTTGATCGAGCAGGTGACACCGCTGGCGCAGCAGTTGATCGACCTGCGCGCGATTTTCCTTTCGCGCCTGATTTACCAGACCTACAATGGCTATGTGATGTCACAATTTAAAAAGCTTGAAAAAGATTTGGAGAATTACGGCACATTGCGCTGGAAACACGCCATGCACTTAATTCGCCTGCTTTTGTCCGGCATTGTTGCTCTCAACGAGGGCTATATCCCTGTGCGGGTCACCGAGCACCGCGATCAACTTCTCGCCATTCGCCGTGCTGAGGTTGCTTGGACAGAAGTCAATCAATGGCGTTTAGACTTGCATCAGCAGTTTGATCTTGCTTATCAACATACTAAACTGCCGGATCGGCCCGATTATGAGCGTGCGAATGCTTTTTTGGTTGCTGCGCGGCGGAGTGTTGTATGAGCCATGACTTCAGCTTTTTGCAGCCGATTGTCAGTCAACAGCCGTATTCGCTTTTGTTCGCGACGGTCAGTGGTGCGCACCTCTACGGCTTCCCTTCACCGGATTCTGATTACGATCTGCGTGGTGCGCATATTTTACCCATCGCTGAAGTCAGCGGCCTGGATGATCCTCAGGAAACCATTGAGTTTTCTGGCGACTCTGACGGTATTGAGTTAGATCTCGTCACCCACGACGCGCTCAAGTTTTTCAAGATGATGCTCAAACGTAACGGTTACGTCATGGAGCAGATCTTCTCGCCGTTGGTCGTCCACACAACTCCCGAGCATGAAGAACTCAAACGTATCGCTCGTACCTGCCTGACCAGGCATCATGTGCATCACTACAAGGGTTTTGTCCGTACCGAATGGGATCGGTTTGAAAGAGAACAACCGCATCGCGTTAAACCGCTGCTCTATACCTATCGTATTCTCCTCACCGGAATTCACCTTATGCGCAGCGGAGAAGTCGAGTCCAACTTGCTCGTCCTCAACGAAATGTTCCACTTGCCTTACGTCAATGAGTTGGTCGAGCGCAAAAGCTCTGGCGAAAATACAACCCTCACTGCTGTCGATGTTGAGTTTTATCGTCGCGAGTATGAACGTCTGAGTGTCCAAATGGAGGAAGCCGCCGCAAGCAGTACGCTGCCTGAACAACCCCTCGGCAAGCCCGCACTCAACGATCTTCTGCTGCATATCCGCGGAGTCAAATGACCATCCGTGACGCGCTGCGCGCCGCCCGCCAACTGATCGATCCACTCGACGCGCATGTGCTGCTCGGTGAGGTGCTTGGCGTGGATCGCGCCTACCTGATCGCGCATCCCGAAGTCGAACTCACACCCACTCAGGCCGAACGCTTCGCTCGTTTCATGAAGCGCTGCGCTGTGGGTGAACCTGTCGCCTATATCCTCGGTCGGCGGGCTTTTTACGACCGTGATTTTCGCGTCACACCCGCCGTCCTGATTCCGCGCCCCGAAACCGAACTCCTGCTTGAACGCGCGCTCGAATGGGCAGGCAAACGCACCTTGACCGCCGTCGATGTCGGCACAGGCAGCGGCGCTTTAGCCGTGACACTGGTGGCGAAGCGCCCGAACATCGACGTTCACGCCGTCGATATTAGTCCGGCGGCGCTCGAAGTCGCGCGTCAGAACGCCGCTGGACAGGGCACGCAGGTCACGTTTTACGAAGGCGATCTGCTTAAGCCGATTATTGAGCTTGGCCTCAAGATCGATCTTGTCATGGCGAATCTCCCTTACATTGCCAGCGACGAACTGCCTGATCTTGACGTCAGCCGCTATGAGCCTCGCCTCGCCCTTGATGGCGGTTCGGATGGCCTTGTCCTGATTCGTCGGCTACTCAAGCAGATTCCGCAGGCGGTGAACCCCGGCGCGCTCGTGCTGCTGGAGATTGGCGCGGGACAGGGTGCGGCGGTGCTTTCGCTCGTGCGGCAGGGGCTTGCGCCCAAATCCGCCCATCTAATCCTCGACTACGCGGGGCTGGATCGCATCATTGAGGCGGCGCTTTAGGACTGCCTCAATGGGTCGGAAACTGACGAAAACACAGGCGGTCAGGGTCATTGATACAGACAGAAATTGGCGGAATAGACGGACGGTCCGAACCCGTAACCCAGTCGCTGCCTGATAAATGAGCAGTTGCCGTGAGCAAGTTAGAATCCGGTATATTTGTTTTTGACAGGCTAAAACTGGTGCTATAATGCACATCTGGCGCGCAAATTTAATGCGCGCTTAACGCAAGTCAATCGTTTTGATGGAGTTTATTGCATGGCTAACTCAGGAATGCAGCGTCGGGAAATTGAAGACAACATCCTCACCCTGGCGCGCAAGGTCGATACCCGTGACGTGCGCTGGCTCGACGGCGAAATGTTCTCGTCGTTCGTCGGTGCATGGCATAACCTCGCCCGTTACTATGAGTGGAGTCAGGATACTACGCTCGACGCGCACGTCCTCAAGTCTTACATGCGCTATGCGGTCACGCTGCGCCACGTCTTCGAAGATGAGCGCCTTTCCAAGCGCCGCCGCGTTCAGGCGATGGCGATCCTGAATGATCTCAATCACGAGGTTGATGGTGTCTTCCACCATATCGAACGCAACGGCGGTGCGCGGGCGGCTGTCTAAGCATTTATAGCAGCGAAAACACAAGCAGGGTGTATGGCACAGTCCATACACCCTGTTTATTTTGTCTGCGCTTCGATCAGTGCCCCCATACCTTACGGGTGATCGTAAACGTAGAACATGAAATCCTGCGGCGGCGTTTTGACGCCCATATCGTTGATCAGGCGGAGAATCTGGGCGCGGTGATCTGTCCCGTGATTGACGACGTGGAGCAGCACCTGCCACACGATCAGGTTTTCGTCTTCTCCGGGTGGAAAGGGCTTTTCGAAAAGCATGTCGTCGCGCAGTGTGGCGAGATAAGCGCGCATCATCTGCTCACGCTCGTCCCAGAGTGTGCTGATGACTGCGCGATCTTCAATGGTGGTCGGGTCGTGCCAAGCGGGGATTTCGACGCCGCGCAGTTCGCTGAACCATGAGGTTTCCACGTCGATGAGATGAATACACTGGTTGCGCACCGACCCGACTGAATAGCCGGACGGCTGCGTGAACTGTTCCTGCGTCAGCGGCAGGACAAAGCCTTTCCAGAGTTTGCGGGTCTCCGCGAAGTGATAATCGTAGTAATAGCGAAACGCATCAGCATTCATCGGATATTTAACTCCCTTTGCATTCGGTTGAAGTCTCAATAGTACAGGCGTTCTAGGAGAAGTCAAAAACTCGGCTGCCGATGATGAATTGCCCGCCTGCTCTGCCTGCTACGTCTGCTGTGCAGGCCGCCCCGCCAGCATCGCCCAGCCCAGCCCTAGCCAGCGATAAATCACCACGATATAGATCACGCACATCCACACCACCAGCCCGACGACGATGATGAGAATTACCTGCGCGTAGGACGCCAGAATCCCGGTCATGTCGGTATAGAGTCCCTGTGCTTCGGTGACAGCTTCGCCGATTTGCGCCGGAACCTGTCCGATCAGCGTGATGTCCGAGATCGCGCTGGCGAGGCTGGCAAAGGTATCGTAGACGTTTTGCAGAAAATCGCGCACCTCGCTCAAACCGGGCACATCGAGATCGAGCGGGGGAATGGTCGGCAGCGGCGCAGGCAGCGGAATAGCGATGTGAATCTTGAAACTGTCGATGGTCTTGACCACGTTTTGCGCCGCTGTTGACGCCGCGCTGCCGACCTGATCGGCGACGCTCTTCAGCACCTCGAAGCGGGAGCTGACCGTGTTAATCGTCGTTTCCACTTGCGTCAGCTTGTCGCTGATGTGTTCAACGCGCGTGTTGACTTTCGTCTGTGCTTCGTTGAGGATACTGCGGGCCGTCATCACCGTCACCGCGCCCAGTGGCAGCGGCAGCAGAATTGCGAGGATCATCAACAGGCCGATCAAGCGTCTCATCGTGAACCTCTCTATCCTATCGAACGTCGTTCAAGATTGAACGTAAAATGTGCTGCGCTGACAGCCTAGCGAACCTGCGAGCAAACTTCAAATTCTCGCCATCCTGACCCGCGCCGGGGTGGGAAAACAAAAGAGGCGACCCATAGGCCACCTCTTTTGCTTATGTATTGCCAGACATTGCTTACGACGCGGCGGTCGCCTCTGGCGTGACTTCCTGCGTGGGCAGCGCCGTCGCTTCCGGCGTGACTTCCTGCGTCGGAATGACCGGGAGCGTCGCAATTACGGGCAGCGTCGGCGTCGCGGTCGGCAGCGGCGCGTAAGGCGGCGTATTGATCCACTTGGTCAGCGTATCGATCACCGTCTGCGGAATGACGTAAATCGTCTGGCTGCCAGACAGCGTCACTCCTGGAGCCTGAATCACGTTGGCGGTGGCTTCGGCGGTGGCTTCAGCCGTTGCTGCGGCGGTGGCTTCGGCAGTCGAGGCCATCACAGGGCTGCTGGCTTCCATTGTCGAGGCCGCCATCATTTCTGTCGTTGCTTCGGCGGTGGCTTCAGCAGTGACTTCGGCGGTAGCCTGCGCTCGTGCTTCCTGCAAGCCCTGGAAGATTTTCTTGGCGACGTCGGTGGTTTCGGCGGTGGCTTCGGCGGTAGCGTTCGCACCCTCCGGGGCGATGTTTCCGCCGTTCTCCGCCTGCGACTCGACGTTCGAAGTGGCGATGGCCTGCGGCGCTGCGCCGCTCTCAGTCGTGACTTCCGGCGTCGCCTCCGATACTCCAGTCACCAGCACGGCGTAGTAGCGCGAACTGGTCGGTGCTTTCGCGCCGATATAGAGGGTATACAGCTTGCCATCACTGGTCAGCGCCAGCACGGTATAGGCGGGCGCATCCAGACCAAAGGTTGCCAGTTGGTCGTCCTGAAACGTGTTGTTGTAGTTGATGGTGACGATTTGCCCCGCCGTTGACGTGATGAGCGACTGATCAGGGTCGCGGGCGGGCAGGGTGTTCGTCCCGTCGATGTGCCAGCCGCCGCCGCTGTCTTTGGTCAGCGCGGTGAAGTAGCCGGACTTGTTATCGCGCACCTCATAGCGGACAATCTTGTCGGCAGTTACACCCGGCAGCAGTGGGCCGCTGGCTTCAGCGGCGGTCGGCGTCACACCGGGGGCGCTGGCCTGATTATTGTTGATCACGAGAACGGCAACGATCACCACCAGCAGGGCGGCGAGCAATATAATCGTGCCTCGGTTCATGCGCATACGAAACTCTCCCTACGTTGAAAACGCGCCTTAACGAGCGCGCTCGCGGTTATTCCACCAGACCAACACACCAATGAGCAGCACGCCAAACGGCAGAATCACAATCGTGATGAAGTTGATGTTGCGCAGGCTTTGCGCGTCAGCGAAGATCGGCTGATCCTGCGGGCGCTGCGGCTGCTGCACGGTGATCTGCGTGAAGTAATCGTTGAAATTCGTCGCCCAGATCAGGCTGTTGAAGGTCACGCTCAGGTTGTCGATGTTCTGGAACGAGGCGTACTGATCGTTGCCCAGCGAAGTGCTGCTCAGCAGAATGACGCGCGCATGAGTCTGCGTGTTTTCGGCGGTCGCCCCCAGCACGAACGGCCCGGAGGCATCGCCATCGGCCTTGTCGATCTTGTTATCGAGAATATCCTGAAGATTGGTCTTCGAATACGAGGCCGAGGTCGAGTGTACTATTGCTTTTACGGTGACGTTCGCCGGGGCAGTCGCCGCGACGTTGATGCTGTTGGGCGTTTCAAAGACCAGCGCGGCCTGTCCCACCGGAATCCCGTTGCTGGTGACAAAGCTGCTGCTGTCAAGGTTGGTGGCGACGGGCAGCAGTGGTGACTGGAAAGCCTGCGTCTTGTCGATCACCACGTCCTTGTTGAAGCTGACGCCGAAATCCTGCATCAGCCAGTTGTTCAGGTTGTCCGACGTTGCCAGCGAGGTCTTGTCAGTGTTCAGGTTCGTCCCCGCCATGATGACCAGATCGCCACCTTTGGCGACGTAATCCTGAATGACTTTGAGTTCGGCATCTGCCAGCGCGGCGCTGCCGCCGGGGATGATGATGACCTGCCCGGTGACGTTCGGGTCGTTCAGGTTGAAGTCCGGGCTTTCCGGGCTGGTCAACTGCACCAGCGAAACGTCTTTGGTCGTCCAGCCGTAGCGCGATGACAGGTTCGTCTTGAGGATGCTCATCTGCGAGGCCGTGCCGTCGGTGACGTTCAGGAAGTAGGCGTCGAACACGCCAGACGCCGACGCCTTGAGGATGGCGTTGGTCAGCCCCTGCTGGTCAGCGCTGGTGACGACCTGCGCATCCTTCGTGTCGGGCGCGCCGGTGTCGTCCAGCTTGGTGACGGCAATTGATCCGGCGGTCGTAACCTTGTAGAGCGTCGCGGTCTGCGGCTGGCGTTCCGGGTCGACAAATTCGTAGTCGATTTTGCCGTTGCTGGCCTTTTTGTAATCGTCGAACAGCAGCGTCACCTGATCACGCTGGCTGGCCTGCGACGGGCCGTAGAAGGCGATGATGTGAATCTTCGGCGCGCTGCTGTCGGCGGCGAGGCCGACCACTGCCTGCCGCGATTCGGGCGAGAGCGAGTAGGCGTTGGTCTGCGTCAGGTCATAGCGCAGGTTCGCCGTCGAGACGACGTGGTAAATCAGCGCCATCGCCACGATCAGGATAATCGTCACCAGCACACTCGTCCCGCCGAAGCGCGCGGTGCGTCCGGTAAAAGCGTTGCGCGCCTGCTGCGGCGCAAGCAGCGCCCACATCAGCAGCGCCAGAATACCGAAGGCGACGCCACCGTAGCCGACGACGCCGAATTCCGGCTGGGTCAGCGCGACGACAATCGCCACGATGAAACCGAGCGCGGACAGAATAAGCAGGTACTGCGGCGGGATGAACGGCTCCTGCTGGGAAGTCGTTGGAGTGTTGGGAGTTTGCTGTGCCATCGGTTATGACCTCCAGCGGCGCGTCTCGACGATGCGCACGGTGATGAAGAGCGCACCGACGATCATGAAAATAAAGTAGAGAATGTCTTCCGCTCGCACAATGCCGCGTGCCAGCGTCGAATCGTAGTGCGCCTGCAAACCAATTTCGCGCACGAGATCCGCCAGCGCCGACGAAGTACCGCTGCTCTGCCCGCCGATCCACGCCGCAGCGATGTCCGCCAGATAGAGCACCAGCACCGTCGCCGCGCCCAAAAAGGCAGCCACAATCTGGTCTTCGGTCACGGCTGACCAGATCATCGTGATCGCCAGCACTGCGCCGCCGTAGAGCCACGCGCCGACATAAGCGCCAAAGGCCGAACCGAGGTCAGGATTGCCGACGGTCAGCAAAATGAGGTGATAGCTCAGCGTAATCAGCAGCAGGACGGTGTAGTATGTCCACGCCGCCAGAAATTTACCGATGATGAACTGCGCTTCGTTCATCGGCATCGTCATCAACACTTCGAGCGTGCCTTCGCGCGATTCTTCCGCCAGCAGACGCATCGTCAGCAGCGGGGCGATCAGGAACATCAGGAAGGTCAGCAGACCGGGCGCATAGGTCGAGTCCGCCGGAATCTGTGATTGTCCGCTGGCGTTGGCAGCAACCGCCTGTGCGATATAGCCGTTGAACAGCAGGCCGAGGAAAAACAGGATGGCAAAGGCGACACCATAAGCGATGGGCGAGCGGAAATACTGTCCCAGTTCGCGCTTATAGACCGCCAGCCAGGGAATCGGCGTTCCCTGTTCGACTTCCACGTTGGGTTCGTCCTGAACGGCAACGGGAGAATTCATGGGAGTATCGGTCATGATACGGGTTCCTCTTCTTCGGAGATCGGGGCTTCTTCAACCGCCGCCACTGCCGCCTGATGCCGCGTGACTTCCAGGAAGATTTCTTCCAGGTTGACTGCCAGCGGGCGCAGTTCCATTAAGTTCCAGCCCTTTTCGACGACCGCTTTAGCGATCTGCGGGCGCGGGTCGGTGTGGGCGTCGGTCGGCGTGGCGATGATACCGTCCGAACCGAGTTCGGCATGGCGAACGCCGGGGATGTTCTGGATCGCTTCGAGCGCGGCCTGCGCAGGCGCATCAACGCGCACCAGTACGCGACCGCCGCGTTCCATTTCGCTGCGGAGTTCGGAAGGCGATCCCTGTGCCAGAATTTGCCCCTGGTTGATAATCACCACCTTGTCGCAGACCTGTTCCGCTTCCGACAGGATGTGCGTGCTGAACAGCACCGTGTGATCGCGCCCCAGTTCGGCAACCAGCGAACGCAGTTCCAGCACTTGCAGCGGGTCGAGGCCGATGGTCGGCTCGTCGAGAATCAGCACGGGCGGGTTATGCAGCAACGCGCTGGCGAGGCCGACGCGCTGCTTCATGCCTTTCGACAGCGTGCGGATGCGGCTGTCGGCGCGGTTGATCAGCCCAACGCGATCCAGCACCTGGTCAGCACGGGCACGGCGGTTCTTGACGCCGCGAATCTCGCCGACGTACATCAGGTAGCCGCGCACACTCATGTCACGGTAGAGCGGCACATTTTCCGGCAGATAACCGACGCGGCGGCGAACTTCGAGGCTGTTCTCGAACACGTCGTATCCGGCGACGACCGCATGTCCGTCGGTGGGGGGGGTGTAGCCGACCAACATGCGCATGGTCGTGGTTTTTCCCGCGCCATTCGGCCCCAGAAACCCGGTGACCTGCCCGGATTCTGCGGTGAAGGAGATGCCCTTAACGGCAGTCACTTCACCGTATTTCTTAACCAGGTTTTCCACTTCTATCATAAGGAACTCTCCTCTGTCCGCGAATGGCGTGCCGGACGAGCTGTACGCCTGTGTGAAATTGAAAGGTTATCGCCCACACAAACGAGGGCATTATAGCCCAATGATTACAGACAGGGGCAACGTGAGCAATCTGGCCTCACGGGGAAAAAGCAGCGGTCAGGCAGGAGTTTACAGAGATTTTACACTTGGTTTAACAACTTCTCATCGGCGTAACACGTCGATAATCCGTTTGTGATAGGGGGATGCCCGGTCTCGCCGCTTGTGTAACGCGAACTTGTTCGCGCGAAAGGGAAGCTGACCTGTACTTGGTCAGCCGCGATAGAGAGAGGTGTAGGGGCGAACCTGCCAGGTCGCCCAATTTGGTTTCCGAGTATGCGCTTTTGTAGGGGCGAACCTATGTGTTCGCCCTTGCTCCCGTAGGGGCGAGGCACGCCTCGCCCGTTGTAGTTTTAATGAATTGTTGTCTCAGAACTGTTTTTCTCCCGTTCTCCCGAACTTGTTCGGACACACGCCTTGCGTAGGAGAGGGGTCGGGGAGAGGGGTTGTAGGGCAGACACGCAGGTCTGCCCCTACGAAGAGTCTGGGTGTGCTCAGCCCGTCACCGGGATAGCGTTAAAGTTTGCGTTGGAACTGGTCTGCGTGTAGGTGCTGATCACCCAGCCCGTCAAACCGTTCAGGTTGATCTGCCACCAACTGTTGGTCGAAGTTCGCCCGACGATGGGCGCGACACCGCCCACTGGCAGCAGCCCAATCCGGCGATACTGCGTCCCCGGCCCGCTTCGAATGACCACGTTGTACTGCGGCGCGGTCAGTGTGTTGCCCGTCAGTGCAGGCTGCGAGGGCTGCGACGGCGCGCCCTGCGAGGCTCCCGCAACCGGGATACCTGCTGGGTCTGCGATGTTGACGTTGATGTAATTCCCGTTCACCCAGCCGATCACACCGTTGATGTTGAGCTGATACCACGTTCCCGCGTCATTGCGCGCGACAATTGGGTAGACCTGTAGCCGTGTGATCTGCGTCAGAATCTGCCCGTTGACGCCATCGGGTGTAGCACGCACATTCAGCTTATAAGCGGTCACCGTTGCCGAAGCGTTGCTCGCCGGCGGAACCTGGGTCGGCGCAGGGGCGTTGCCGGAGGTCTGCGACAGCGTGAAGTCAATCGAGGCTTCCCCGGTCGATTCGTAGTATTCGACCTGGAAGTAGTTCGGGCCGCCGTTGAGATTCAGGTTGGCGTTGTAGGTCTGCCCACTGGCAGCGTGCCACTGGTCGATGATCAGCGAACCGTTGACCCACACGCGCACGCCATCATCTGCCCTAACGCTCAGATAATACCCACCGCCCGTCAGGTTCTGCGTGCTTGTCCAGCGCACGGAGAAACCGTCGGCAGGCAGGGATGGGAAGGGTGCGGCGCTGCCCCAGTGATGTGTCGGGCTGGATTCGGTCAGAATCGCGACCGGATCGCCTTGCAGGGTGGCGTTGCCGTAATACTGCGCTGTCCACGCGCCGTTGGTCACGTTGACCGGGGCGGATGGCGTGGTGAAGTTCGGGCCGCTGGGGTTGGTCGCCAGGTTCGCGAACGAGACATAAGCCCAAGCCTGATCGGTCAGTTCGCGGTAATCGACCTGAATGTGATAGGTTCCGGCGGCGGTCACGTTCACGTCACCCGTCACCAACTGCCCCGACTTGGCCTGCCCGAAGGTGTTGATAATGGGCTGGTAGCCGAAATTGAAAATCACGCGAATTTCGTCATCCGCCTGCGCATAAAAGCGATACGTGCCGGGGGTGAGATAAGCGTCAGTCGCCCAGCGCACCGAGAAGTTGTCACTGTCGATGCCCGAACCCGGCGATCCGCCGCCCCAGTTGAAGGCGATACTCGGGTCATTTCGGGTGATCACGGGCGTGCCGCTCAAACTCCCGTTATTGAAATAATCTGCGTGCCACACGACATTTTGCGCCAGCGCGGGCTGGGCGACAAAAATCGACGTGAGCACCAGCATAAATGCTCCGGCGAATAGTCTACGCCACATCATCGTTCTCCTTTTGCGACTTCAACGAATTTCATATAACCCTATCGTATAACGATTTTCATGACATTGAATCCGAGCGTAGGTGAACCGTTGGTCAAACGCGCACCAGACTCCGCGCTGCACCAATCCTGCTGCTTATGTCGTCAAAGGGCGCGCTGTCGGGGTGATAAATTCCCCTTCTCATACGAGATATTTATATTTCAGCGCTGGAACTCGGCAGACCTGCGCTATGGTTTACGGCACAATCAGATTCGCTACGGGGAGGTTGTAGGGGCGCACCTGTGTGTGCGCCCTGTAATTGATGCGGCAACCGACGGTATTGTTACCCGATCCGCCAGGTGGTATAGCCCCAGAGCATCGCGCCGACCTGAAGCTCATTCAGGTTGCTGCCCGTGTTCGGGATCGACGTGGTGTCGCCGTTGTCCCAGATCGTCACTGCGCCCGATGATGGAAAGCCTGTGAAAGCGACCTTGCGCCCCGACGGCGACAGTGTGACCTGCCGGGGCGAACCCGGCGCGGCTGCCGTCTCGCCGACCACTTCCCAGAAGAAGCCTTCGTTCTTGTCGTAGCCGAACCGCACCGCCCGCGAATCGCCCGCAGCGGTCATGATGCGTGGCAGTTCGGGCGCGGCTTGCGCCACGCCTGTTTTGGGATCGATCAGAATCCAGCCTGCCGACTGGAAAATCAAGCCAAGCTGCCCACCACTGGGACTCTCCACCCACATGAAATCGACCGCCGGATCGTTCTCGACGGGCGCGAGGCGCGGTGTCGAGAGCAGCGTCCCGTTTTCATCGTAAATCAGGAAATCCTGTTCGCTGGTCGCGTCGACTGATGTGTTGATGGCGATGCCGCCCGTCCCCCAGCGCAGCGGCGGCGCAGCCCCCTGCACCAGCGGCGCGTTCAGGTTCTGCGCGACCACCGTTTCCGTCCCGCCGACGCGGTTGTAGATCACCAGTTCTGGTTTGCCATCAGGATAATCATAGGCCGTCCAGGCCAACCGCGTCCCATCCGGCGACCAGACCGGCGTCGAACGGATCGTCGCTTTGTCCGCCACGCCATCGACCAGCATCGAGGCTCCCGGCGGCTGACCGACCAGCGGCGTCACTACTTTGGCGGCAATGTCGAACAGGAAAATATTCCCCGGCAGGTCGAAATCGGCGATTTTCCCGCTCGCCGTAATTCGATCCAGCGCGTCGAGGCCGACCTGCGCCGCCTGTTTGAAGGCGATATTCTTGCCATCCGGCGAAAGCTGTGGCCCGGAGATTGTGCCGCTGGTCGTAACCGGCGTCGGCGCTGCATCCGGCGCATCGACGCTGTACAGGTCGCCGCGAATCCACAGAATCATCGGGAATTCGCTGGCATCCTGTGCCTGCGCGCTGGCGACCGCCAGCAGCAGGATCGCCATCAGAAAAAAGAGAAGCCGATTCTTCATCGCTTGCCCCTGAATGAATCAATCTGCGCGAATATTGTAGGGGGTAGACTAGTGTCTACCCTTTCCCTGTATGATGGCACATCTTCGCGCGGAAGGGTAGCGGCTGCTGCTGCGGGCGTGTCGAAAAAGTGAGCATTTGTAGGGGCAGACCTCTGTGTCTGCCCAAAGCAAGGGCGAACACGTGGGTTCGCCCCTACAAAAACACCCACAGAATTAGACACTCCCCTGCTGCGGGGCGGTGTCAATGCTGACCTCACCCGCTTTGCTGCGCTGAGCAGGTGAGGTGGATTTCAAGGTTGCGAGAAGCGTTCGTGCCTGTTAGCTCACGGGAGTCAGCCAGGTATCGTTCCACTGACCTTCCATCGTCCAGCCGATGATCCCCTGATAGTTGACCCGCCACCAGGTCGAGTTTTCCGCGCAGACCGCACCGCCGATCACGCTGACGGTTCCGCCTGCCGGGATCAGCGCCAGCGCGAGGCTGTTGGTCGAAGCGGTCGAGCGCAGTCGGTTGGGCAGGCCGGGCGTAACCCGCGCATAACGTCCGACGCTCACCTGCGAGGGCTTGAAGCCGGGGCAGGCCAGCATATTGATCCAGGTTTGCCCGTTCTGGCCTTCGACTGTCCAGCCCGACATGCCGCGATAATTCACAGGCCACCAGATCAGCCCGTTGGCGCAGACCGGGTTCGACAGCACCATGAACGATTCGCCCGCGCTCATCGACGCCAGCACCTGCGCACTGAGCGAGGCTTGCGCCCGCAGATTGTTGGGCGCTCCCGGCGCGACCACGCCCGTATAGCCAATCGTGACGGGCGGATTGCGCGTGGTATTGCAACCCGTCGGCGGCGGTGGATACGTCTGCCCGTAGGGTTCGAGCCAGTAGGTGCTGTACTGACCTTCGGCTGTCCAGCCGCTCAGCCCATTCCAGTTGATCTGCCACCAGATCATGCCCTCGGCGCAGATCGGCGTGCCGACTACACTGAAGATGCTGCCTGCGGGCAGGTTGGCGAGGATCATGCTCCCCGCCCGCCGATTCGGCTGGCTGCGCAGCACATTCGGCAGGCCGGGCGTGACCCGCGCATACCCACCCGCCGACAGCCGCGATGAGACGCTCATGCAGTCGCCGTTGTTGACGCTGATCGGCTCTGTCCAGTAGACGCCGTAGTTCGAGGCTTCCGGCGTCCAGCCGATTTGTCCATTCCAGTTGACCTGCCACCAGAGCATACTATCGAAGCAGCTTGGCCCGCCGATCACGCTGAAGCTGCTGCCCGCCGGAATTTGTCCCAGCACATAGCTGTCATAGCCACGATACGGTTTGCTGCGGAAAATATTCGGCAGTCCCGGCGTCACCCGCCCCTGCCCGCCAATTTGCAAGCGCGGTGCAGCCGCGCCGTAACAGCCAAAATCCTGCGCGCGAGTCGCAGGGACGTTGGCGAACGCTGCCGTCAGCAGCAGTATGACGGCGACAATCCCGACCCCCAAATGACGAAATTGCTTGAACACGGTACTTCCCCCTAAAGCGAGATGCTTGTTGTGCTTCACCGACACTGCGAAATGCGTGTCGTCGATACACTGATTTAGTCGTCATTATCAGTGTTTCATAATACGTTGTGCTCGCTGATTGGGTTACGCATTCCCCACGCGCAGGTTGGGAATCGGTTAGAAAGAGTCTTTACCGCTCATGCTGAGGGGGATTGAAGAAGGATCACGCTTGCGAACAGAAGTGATCGCCGGTAAGTAACTTACGAAATAAGCGGCGTCCGTAGGGGCGCACAGCCGCGCGTCCCTACAAAAACAGACCTAATCTCAGCAATCGAAAGGCAGGTTTGAAACCTGTCAGCAGGAGAAACCGGACACCCATTTTCTCTCCTCGCCACGCAGTGGGGAGAGGGGACAGGGGTGAGGTAAGGCGAACTTGTTCGCGCTACGCCCCCGGTGTTGGCTGAACCTCCAGCATGACCGTGACGCCGTACTTGCGCAGCGCCGTCGCCATGTCGTTGAACGCCTGCGTAGCGCTGGCCTGCTGGGTCGCCAGCGCGTCGCTGTCTTTCGCGCCAATCGCCCGCGCCGCTTCAATCGTCGCGTCAAAGCCCTTGAGCAGCGCCGACTGTGCGTCGTTCAGGCAGGGATCAATGGGTACATTGGCGACGAAATTGCGCCGGATACGCATCTGTTCCAGCAGCGCCGGAACTTTATCTGAGTTGCGCGCATCATTGATCGCAGCCGCCGCGAAGTACTGGTAATTGCTCTGCACCTGCTGGCTGTTCCACCAGTCGGTGGCGCTCGCGCAGCTTGCATCAGGCGTGGCAGTTGGTGGAAGCGGTGTCGCTGTCGGCGCGTTGGGTGCGGCGGTAGCTTCATCGCCGCTGGCGGATGCCGCTCCCGCTGTTGGCAGCAGGGCAAGCAGCGGGCCGCTGCCACCGGGCGCGCGCGTCGGCACGAGACCGACCTTCTGCCCGCCAAATACTGCCCCGAAGCCTATCGCCAGAAAAATCACAAGGAAAATCGCCGCGAACACAATCACTTGAATCGCGCCGACGATGATCTGTCCAACGGTTGGGCGTGGTCGATAAACGTCTGCTTTGGGAGGCTTGGGTGCGCCCTCGTCGTCTACATCGACATCATCGTCCATGTCGGGAAGGTCGTCAAAAGCATCGTTGTCGCTGTCGGTGATGCGTAAACTGTCGATGTCCGAGTCGTCGAGGTCGCTGCCGAAATCGTCAAACGGATCAAAATCGTCAGAAGGCCGCTTCGCCATCAAGTGCCTCATTTCCTGTGTCCGCCGCTAAATGCAGTCGAACGCGCTGGCGGCGCGCCCGCAAAAGCGGCAGTCCGAACAAAAAGAGTATCACCAGAGTATAAATCAGAATGGATGCGCCATCGCCGGACAGCAGCGGGATCGTTCGGAACAGGGTCGTGGGCGTGTTGCCCAGCGCGTGAATCCCGACGACGATGAACAGGTTATCCGTGCGCAGGTAAATCAGTGTATACAGCGTGCCCCAGCCAAGCAGCATCAGTAAATCGAGCGCGATTTCGCTCGGCGTCATGCCTAAATAGATTCGGTTCGGGATGTGCGACAGGGCGAACAAGCCCTGCGAGATCAGCAGTGCCAGCGCCAGCCGCGCCCAGGGACGCGCTCGCAGCCCGGTCATGCGCAGGTATAGCTGCGGGAACATGAAGCCGCGATAAGCGATTTCCTCGAACAGCGCATTGCCGAAAATCTGCGTCAGCACCAGCCCAATCATGAACAGGGGGTTGACCCACTCATAACTAAGCGTCACCGAGCCGTACATCAGCAGCCCCGCCACCAGATGAATGATCTGCGCCGCACCCCACACGCCCACCGTCACCAGCAGGCCGTAAGGGATATGCCGGGGGATGAAGCCCACGTCATACGGGCGCAGGCCGCCGAAGCGCAGGATGATCAAAATCACCAGTACACCAATGAAGACCAGGTTCGCCAGCAGCGACCCGGTAAACAGGCCGCCCGTCGCCGAAGCCAGCGGGCGAAAGGTGTTTCCGGCAAAAAAGACCAGGTTGACGATAGCCGTCAGGGTGAAATGCACAGCGATCAGCCGGGTGATGGTGCTGCTGCGCGCGCTTTTGATAGGTTCAGACACGGTTGCGTTTCCAGAACGATGCAGTGCTGCTCAGCCCGTATTATAACGGCATTTCGGCGTTCACACGCAAGAAGAATAACGGTTTTTCCGCTGCGCCTCGCTTCGGTGAGGATCGTGTCATAATTGCGTTGGAAACAGGTTAATTTCGCCCGCTTTTGCAGGTTGGGTTTTGCTAACCTTCACGTTTTTCGCAGGCTTTTGGGGCAAATCTTGCTATAGAAAAGAGGCATAGACCACACTGGTCTATGCCCCCCAATGATGGATGTCTCAGGCTATTCTGGCAGCGTCCACACGAGCCGCGCCAGCGCGCCGCCGTTGTCGGGCAGCAGGGTCGCGCTCACCGAGCCGCTGCTGATCAGGTCGAGCACCGCCTGAATCTGCTTCCCCTGCTGGCGCACATTGTCCGGGTTTCCGCTCTGCGTCATCACGCGCGTGAGCGGTTTCAGGCCGCTGCCGCTCAGGTAAAGTAGGCTGTTGGTGCCTGTCAGCGCGTATTTGCTGGCTTCCAAATAGTCGGCGTCGCTGCTCAGCCCCACGTTGTTCGGGTTGAGCGCGGCTTCGACGGTGCGGCGCGTTCCCAGCGCAAAGACGCCGTTTCCGGTCGCCGCCAGCAGTTCAATCGGGAAGGGCGTATTCTTGTCCTGAATTGTGATGCTGAGCGCACCTGCGCCGCTGTCGAGCGTCTCCTCTTTGACGGTGACACGCGGGTCAGGGAAGCCAGCCAGAGAGCGCGTCAGGCCGTCGTAGAATTTCTGCGCGGCGTTGGTATCGGTCGCTTCGACGATCAGGCCGAATTCAATCGGCAAACTCTGCACCACGTCGAAGATGCTGCTGGCGTCGGTGAAGGAGGGCGAAAAGCCGAGTGTGAGCGCGTAATCGCCCGTCATCCAGCCGAGCGCGTCTGCCGTTTCGAGTCCGGTCAGGCCGCGCACCATAAAGCCCAGGCCCCAGAGCGCGGTTTCCACATCCTGCGGTTTCATATTCTTGTTATTGGGCATCGACTCGGCGAGCGTGCGGAAATTCGCGATGGCGCTCTCGTAGTTGTCGTAGAGATCCGTCCCCTGCGCGACCAGCGGCGTCCCTGCCAGAATGTGCTTGGCGAAATCCGGGTTAATCGGCTGCTTGGCGTTGGTCATGAGCAGTGGGCTGCTGGCATCTGTGTTATACGGCGCGACCAGATCAATTGTCAGGGAGCGGTTATCCAGAATGGTCAGGCCGTAAGCCTGCGGCTTGATCATGTTGAACAGCGAACTGAACATCTGGATTTGTTGGCGGTCGCTGCTGCTCGGCGCGCGATCTTCCATTGCCGCGGCGAGAAACGCCGGGGTGTTGGAGTAAATCACGCCGTTGTACTGCGATTCAGGCAGCAGGCCGACTGCCGTCGTGAAATCCGCTGCGTCGCTCAGCTTCGATTTCAGATCGCCGCCTGTTTCCGCGAGATTTTTGTCGCTGGTGGCGATCAGCACATCGCTGCGGAAAATGAAATTTGGCTGGCTGCTGAGTGTCGATTTGGGCGAGTAGACCGTGTAGCCATCCCCGTCCTTGACGGCATAATCCTCGGTCGTGAGCAGATTGTCGAAGACCGCCTCAGCTTTGTCTTGATCCTTGATACTGAAGATGATGGTGAAGGGCTGCCTCACGCTCTGGTCGAGTGTGTAGATGCCAAAGGCCGCCATATCGCCCAGCCAGGGGCGTATCGTCGTGGCGAAGCTGCCGCCGGGTTCGATATTTTTTGCCAGATCATCAAGCGCTTCCTGAATGGAACCGCTCATCATCCCGCCGGGAACAACCGCATCCAGTTTGCTGGCGAGGCTGTCGAGCGTGCCAATGAAGGCGTCGTCGGTGCGAAAGCCGATATAGATTGGCGCGTCGTCAGGGAGATAGCCCGCGAGAGTCGTCAGGTCTTGCGTCTGGGCGGCGGCGGGGAGTACGAAGACTCCAACGGCCAGCACCAGCAGCACAGCGAGTAAAGCGAATTTCTTCATCAGTCTCTCCATGTCAGCTAAAAATACTTCTATCTCTATAGTACGCATAAGATTTGTCTCCGTTGCAGCATGTTTGCGCTCGTGACAATTTTGCGACAATTGCTGCTGCCACCTGTGCAAACACGTCAAGATGTGAAGTACTCAAGGTTCGTGGACGCGCCGGAATGTGGAAGGCGGGAGCGCCTGCCTGTAAAATACCGCGCGAACAGGAGACCCTTATGGCGGCTGATCCGCAAACGTCGAGCGCTCCTTCGCGCCGATTTCGTTTTACATCCGAAACGCTCGCCATCATTTACGCGCTCGTCGGCTTTGGAGCGCTGGTCGCGGCGGCGCTCGATTTTCGACCCGAAAATAAGCAGCTTCTACTCGATCATGCGGTGCTGATGCTCGTTATCGGCGCGGTCTTTGTCGGCTCGGCGATTGGCCTGTCGGATCGCCTGCCGCGGCTGCCCAAACCGCGCTTTGTACCAATGGATAGTGTGCGTCGCTGGTGGTGGCTTTGCGCGGCGGTCGGTGTCCTGCTGCTGGCGCTGGTCGCCGAAATCAGCGGCAACGCCCTGCATCTGCCGCTGCTTCAGGCCGTCCCCAGCCTGTTTCAATACCTGATGCTTATGTTCGGCGTGCTGCTGCTCGGTTACGGCTTCGGCGGGATGCCGTCGCTCGACCCGCGCCGCCTGAAGATTGATTGGTCGGTGGCGCTGCCGCTGCTGGCGATTCTGGCGCTGGCGCTGTTTTTGCGGCTGTGGGATCTCGAAGGCTCACAGCGCTATCTGGTCGATGAGCTGCATTTTTCCGACGGCATCGTCATGCTTGAGGGGCGACCCAACCAACCGATTCTGCGCCCGATGAGCGGCGAATCGCCCTACACCTGGGTCTTTCCCTACTGGCAGGCGGCGGCGGTGCACTTTCTCGGTCACACGTTTGCGGGTTTTCGCTTCGTTCCGGCGCTGCTTGGCACGCTGACGGTGCTGGCGGCCTTCGGGCTGGCACAGGAAATTTTTGATCGCAAGACGGCGCTGCTGGCGGCGTTGATTCTAGCGACGTTTCCCCCGCATGTGCATTTCAGCCGCACCGCGATTATCCAGATTGCCGACCCGCTGTTCGGGACGATGGCGCTGATGTTCGTCGCGCGCGCCCTGCGCAATAACCATCGCATCGAGTGGGCGATGGCAGGCGTGTCGCTTGGCATGACGCAGTATTTCTATGAAGGTGCGCGCCTGTTGTTTCCCCCGCTGCTGATCGCTTTCGTGCTGCTGGTCGCCCTGCGTGGCGGAATGCGTGGAAAATGGCGCGGCTTCCTGACAACCATTGTCATCGCTGTGATCATCGGCGCGCCGGTTTACTATGCGCTGGTGGGTACGCACACCTCGCTCTCTGGGCGCTACGACGATTCGGGGCTGGGGACGCGCTACTGGCATCAGTTGACCGCCGATGGCCTTTCAATCACGGACGTGCTGCACTTCGCTCAGCACATGCTCATCCCTTTTGAGATTTACGTCACCCACCCCGATACGGCGGCATACTACGGCGGCAATCAGGCGCTGGTACTGGCTTACCTCGTGCCGTTCTTCTTGTTCGGCTGCTTCTATCTGGCGTGGCGATCCGCGCCCGCTGTCGTGATTCCGCTGTGGATCGTGGCGACCGCGCTTGGCAACGGCCTGCTCCGTGACGTGCTGGTCGCGTCGCGCTATGAAGAAGTGCTGCCTGCGCTGGCGCTGGCAATTGCAGCGGGAGTACGCTATCTGCTGGCCTTCTTACTCCCGAATCTGCCGGAAGGGAACAACGGAGTATTTCGCCGTGTCCTTCCGGGAGTGATCATCGGGGTGATTGCGCTGGTGCAGGTCAACTACTATTTCAGTGAACACCTGCCCATTTTCGCCGTTCAGGTACGCGCCGAGAAACCCTACCGCGACAGCATCGATGCAGTCGGGCGGGCGGCAAGCCTACCGGGGAACACGCAGATTTATATCGTCAACAAGCCCGTCAACGACCGGAATGTGCCGCGTAACTGGCTCAGCTTCCTCAGCCGGGACGGTGATCCCAGCCGTTATTTCCCGCTGCTGACGGTCGCGCCGGACGTGATCAGCCCCAAATTCCTGCTCGACTTGCCGCGCGGGGTGAATTACGCCTTTTTCGTCGCCCCGGACGCGACCAGCGCGATTGCCCAAATCGAGCGTTATTTCCCTGATGTGACGCCGCCCCAGTACAGCCCCTGGGATATTCCCGCGAATAAGGAATACCTGCTTTTTTACGTGTCGAGCGAGACTATTCCGCGTCGCCCGCCGCCGAAACAGGGCTAGCTGCGTAGGCTACTCGTCGCTATACACGCCCGGTAAATGCGGCTATAATCGCCCACGCGAACGCAAAATGAGTCTGGTATGGCAGATGAGTTATTCGATTGACGATACCCAACCGCGATCCCCATTCGAGGGCGATCCGATGAACTTACGTCCCACGCTTCAGCCGGATGAAGACGGCGGGCCGCGCGGCGCAAGCTGTCTGCTGAACGTCATCATCGGCGGGATGGTGCTGGTCGTCGCAGTGGCGATTGTCGCGCTAGCCGGGGCGGCAGGCTGGACATCCGGTCAGCGGGAAGCGAACAGTCACGCGACAGCGACGCAAAATGCCGCCATCAACGATCAGCTTCAGCGGATTCCGTCTGATGTGGACAGCGGTAACACGGTGCTGCTCGACGCCCGTGTTCGCTGGCTGGCGACGCAAACCCCCGGCGTTCCCGGCGTCGATGGTTTTGTGATGACGGCGACGGCGCTCTATCTGAATACGCTGCCGACGGCGACGCCCGAAGCAACGAACGTTCCTGAAGCCACGCAGGTGCAGGCGACTGAGGAAATCGAGATCACGCCCGCGCCGTCCGGCGGCTATGATTTGACTTCGATTCTGAGTCAGGCGGAAAGCGCCATCGCGTCGAGCCAGTGGCAGGACGCGATTGATCTGCTTGACGTGATCCTCGGTGCTGACCCAACTTTCGACTCGGCGCACATCAATCAGTTGATGTCACAGGCGCTCAACAGCTATGCCCGCGAACTCTATAATGCCAATCAGCCTGCCGAGGCGAACCTGATCGTCACGCGGGCGCGCGAATTTGGCACGCTGGCGGATGGCCTCGACTATGAGAATATGGCTGCGGAACTCTACCTGACAGCGAAATCCGCAGTGGGGACGGGCAGCCCGTTAGCGATCAACGATTTGCAGAAGGTGCTGAATCTGGGGCCGGGACGCTATTATCAGGAAGCCCAGAAGCTGTTGTATAACATGTACGTCGCGCAGGGCGATTCTTACGTCGCGCAGGGGAATAACTGTTCGGCGGCAGGATCGTATCAACAGGCGATGAATGTGTTTTCGAGCGGCGTTGCTAACGGCAAGTATGCCGCCGCGCAGAATGCCTGCGTCAACGCGCCGCCGACGACCGATCCCAATCTGATTCTTCCGTCTGATGGCACCATTGCGCCCGTTGGTCAGGTGGGTGGCTGACAGGCTGAGTGATAAAAAAGACGGTGAGCAGGGGTTCTCATACGGCGCTCATGGAGATTTAATTCGTACTTCAGACGCCGGACATAACCTCTAATGAATTGAACCTGAATGTCCAGCGATGAGCTGAGTGTCAAGTGATTTATTGTAAGTTTCAGGTTCATGGGCTAGGGTAAAAAGCGAGAACCCTTCTATAGGCCCTTCCCTCTACAAGTCGCCCGGTGTGTCCCCCCTCACACCGGGCGACTCTGCGTTATAGTTCAGGCACATTTTCATTGTGCTCGGAAAACACTGCGAAGACCTTGATCTCAGCCTGAATCGCCTAATTGTCGCTCAGTTCGGTTTCTGAAGCGTCCAAGTGCTTGAGTCGGGCTGATAATGAGTGGACGCATTGCTTCATTTTGGCACTCTAAAAAACGGTCGCTCGAAGCAATCGCAAACGATGTCCAGTTCGGAGAAGTTTTTCCAGATGCCTACGATTACCCTGAATGACGGCACGAGCATTGAAACAGAAGCCAATAAACGGCTGGTGCTGGCGATTGAAGACAGCGGCGTTGACATCCTGCATCAATGCGGCGGCAATGCCCGCTGCACGACCTGTCGCGTTCACTTCGTCGAGGGCGAACCGGAGCGTATGACTGCCGCCGAACGGACTCGCCTGGAAGCGCGCGGGCTGTTGGGCGAAGTCCGCCTGAGCTGTCAGATTCTGACCTATCACGATATGACTGTCGAAGTCATCAACCGCGAGTCAATCAGCGGGTCAGGCGACGCCGGGCCGCGCCCTGCCGCTCAGATCACGCCGATTCCCACCTGGATAACCAGGCCATGAGCCGCGTTCCGCTCCATGATGTACCCATCGATTACACCGAAATTCGGAATATCCGCCTGACGGAAGATCGATTAATCGTCTGGCTGAATATTCTGGCACTTGTTCCGCTGGCGGCAATGCTGATTCTGATGGCGCTGTGGTGGGTACTGGTGTCATGGGGGAGAGCGCCGGAGGCAAGTATTGATGTTCCCTGGTGGCTGGCGCTGATTGTGATTCTGCT
>DAOUCB010000099.1:0-9181 GCA_034432495.1 Anaerolineae bacterium
GTCATCGTTAGGCGTAATCGTCACCAGAAACGGGCCGATTCGCTCGGTGATGCGATCCCGGCTGGCAGATTTGCGTAAATAGGCTTGAATCGGCGCAAATGTTGTCAAAGACATGGGAGTAACCTCTCGTCAGGCAAATAAAAAGACTCATCCAGCAGCGGGATGCGCCGTAAGAAAGGCTATGATTTACAGGTGAAGCAGATTTCCTACAGCGACATCCAGCCGAACATCGAAACGCGGCGGGCGGCAGTCATTGACGACTCTTTTTCGGATAGAAATGTATTGAGCAACTATAGCATAAGGTTTGCAACGTTGGAACTGGTCAGGAGGCTGGTTCTGGCGGCGGAACATCCGAGGACAACGCGCCACGCTGACTTAGCCTGTTCCTGCCCAGTAGGTGTAGACGGCTTTTCGTTCGCTGTCGAAGAAATCCAGCGCTTCGGATGCGCTGTGGCCTTTATATTTGCCGAGTACGCGCGCCGCGTAGAAAAACCCCTTGTTTGGCAATTTGCTATCCCGGTTCACGACAAGTACCGAGAGTAACGGCCCGCCCATCTCGTGGGTATGACGCGATATTTCCATGAGCAGCCGTCCGAGCTTGGAACGATCCGCTTTATGATCGAGGGTCAATCCTGCCAGCGCTGCGATTTCGTCGTAGTAGAGGACGGATCGTTCCCGCGCAGCTTGCTTCAGTTATTCATAAACAGCTTGATTGACCATATATTGCTTGCTAAGTCTTTCTCGTACTGGCGGCAGGCATAATTTCGCGCCAATAGGCCAGAACCATGCTCCGAAATGCACCCATATTGTTGGGAGTGACCTGTTCGAAGGCAAGCACGCTTATATTCCTGGACAATCCCCCTTCTCCCCGCTTGCGTGGGAGAAGGGGTTAGGGGTTGAGGGGTTGTGCTTAGTCGCCAGCGCTGGAGGCAGCTTCGACGGCTTTCTCCATTTCCTGCGTTTCGGTGTCTTCCTGCTTGCTGCGCAGAATCGCCCAGCCGATGACCGCCAGCAGCACGATCATCACAATCACGATCACCACGCGCGTACCGCTTTCGGTGCTTGGCGCGGCTGCCGTCACAATCAGCGGCGCAGCCAGCAGCGAGACCAGATTGACCACCTTGATCATCGGGTTGAGCGCCGGGCCAGCCGTGTCCTTGAAGGGATCGCCAACGGTGTCGCCCACGACCGAGGCTTTGTGCGGCTCGGAGCGCTTGCCGCCGTAATGCCCGTCTTCGATGTACTTCTTGGCGTTATCCCACGCGCCGCCCGCGTTCGCCATGAAGACCGCCATCAACTGCCCGGTCAGGATGATCCCCGCCAGGAAGCCGCCCAGCGCCGGAGCGCCGAGCAGGAAGCCGACGACAATCGGCGTCAGCACGGCGATGATGCCGATGGGCAGCAGTTCGCGCTGCGCCGCCTGAGTCGAAATGCTGACGCACTCTGCGTAATCCGGCGTGACGGTGCCTTCCATGACGCCGGGGATGCGGAACTGACGACGCACGACCGCGATCATCTTGAAGGCAGCGCGGTTGACCGCGCGGATCAGCAGACCGCTAAACAGGAAAATCAGCGCGCCGCCGATCAACATGCCGATGAAAACCGTCGGCGTGGCGATGTTGATGCCCGTGCCGAATAGCGTATCTTCCAGACGCACACCCAGGCCCAACTGCACGACGCGCGTATCGGTCAGGAACGAGCCGAACAGCGCGACCGCCGCGATCACCGCCGAACCAATCGCAATACCTTTGGTGATGGCTTTGGTCGTGTTGCCGACCGCGTCCAGTTGATTGAGGGTGTCGCCGCCGAAGCCTTCGCTCTCGCCCGCCAGTTCGGCGACGCCCTGAGCGTTGTCAGAGATGGGGCCGAAAGCGTCCATCGAGACGTTATTGCCCGTCAGCGTCAACATGCCGATGCCGGTCATGGCGACGCCGTAGAGGACGGCGGTGAAGCTGTCCACGATTTGCTTGCCGCTCCCATCGGTGATCGGGAACAGGCTGAAGATGATCACGCTGGCGAGGATGCTGCCCGCGATGACGACGATTGCCCAGACGCTGCTTTCCATCCCGTTCGAGAGACCGCTCAGAATGGTCGTCGCCGGGCCGGTCTGTGTGTTGCGGGCGATTTCCTGCACCGGCGCGTGCTCCACGTCAGTGAAGTAAGCCGTGACCCGGTCGATGACAATCGCCAGTATGATGCCGGTCACGACTGCCGCGAATGGCTGCCAGATGATGCCGCCGCTGTTGATGTTGTCATCGTGCATGTAGATGAGGGTCATGATACCGAAGAGGGTGATGCTGATCGCCGCTGCACTGTAGAAGCCGCGTGTAATGGCGTGGAGCGCATCCCTGCCGGAAGTGGATTTGACCAGATAGGTGCTGATGATCGAACTGAGCACGCCGATGCCGCGCACCACCAGCGGGAAGACGATCCAGACCGGGCTGCGGGTGACGGTTGCCATTGCCAGACCGAGGATCAACCCGGCGACGATGGTGACTTCGTAGCTCTCGAAGATGTCTGCCGCCATACCAGCGCAGTCGCCGACGTTGTCACCGACGAGGTCGGCGATCACAGCGGCGTTACGCGGGTCGTCTTCAGGCAGGTTGGCCTCGACCTTCCCCACCAGGTCAGCGCCGACGTCCGCCGCTTTGGTGAAGATACCGCCGCCCACGCGCATGAACAGCGCCAGCAGCGTGCCGCCGAAGCCGAAGCCCAGCAGCGCGTCCGGCGAGGCAATGCCGAAGACGATGAAGATCATGGTACCGCCGAACAAGCCGAGGCCGTCGGTCAGCATTCCGGTGATCGTGCCGGAGCGATACGCAATACGGAGCGCGTCCGAGTAGCCGCGCTTCTCGTCAACTGCCGCAGCAGCGACGCGCACGTTGCCCTGCACCGCCATGTTCATGCCAACGAAGCCGACCGCTGCCGAGAAGATCGCGCCGAGCAGGAAGGCTCCCGCGCGACCCAGCGCGATGCTGATGCGGGCGCTGTCGCACTGAGAAACACCCTGCTGGACAATCGCGGCTTCTTCGGCGTAGACGACCGCATTTTCCTGAAGCAGCGACAGCTCATCCGCCGAAATTGTCGGATTGCGCGTCGCGACGCCGGAGCGGATTTCGTCGGCGTTGACCGATGCGCGGGCGGCGGTGGCGACATCCGGGCAGAAATGCTCAATCGCGTAAGGGGTCGGGTTGACGACGTAGACGCTGAAGAAGAGCACGACGCAGAGGACGACGATCAAAACAGCAATAATACGGAACTGCGAACTGAGGTAGGCGTTCGCGCCTGTGCGGATAAAGCCCCACACCTGCTGCATTTTTTCCGAGCCTTTGTCCTCCGCCAGAATCTGGCGGACGAGGAAGCCCGCGTACAAAATACCCGCGATAGCTATCGCGAGGACGAGATAGATAAGTGCATTTTCTAGGGAATTCAGTGGACGCATTAAATTGATCCTTTAGAGATAAATGGAACTAATATACAACTGCCACGATTATACCCTTTACCGCAATTAGACGAAAAGAACAATGGGCTAAAACCAATGACATTTGTCACTGCTTTGTGCTTGGGTGAGACAGCGTGCTTTCCCGTTCGCCTGTGAAGCTGATTCGACTCACGAGTCGATGACAGCGGGTGCGGGCTGGCTTAAAATGGGGAAAGCTGCCTCCTGAACTTGAAAGCTGTCCCCATGATTGAAATTGTGCCTGCCCAAAGCGGAGAAGCCTTCGACCAGTTCATCGGCCTCGCGCTCGAATATGTCACCTGGATGAACGCTGAAATTCGCGTGCAGTACCCCGCGCTTGACCTCGCCACCTTCGCCGCCGACCATGCTTACGACGACATTCGCCGCAAGTATCCCGGCGACAGCGTGCCGCCGACGGGCTGCCTGCTGATTGCTTTGAGCGACGGCGCGGCCTGCGGCTGCATCGCGCTGGGTCGGTTAGAGCCAACCATCTGCGAGGTGCGGACGCTGTTTGTGCGCCCTGAATATCGAGGGCTAGGGATCGCGAAAGCGCTGGTCGATGCCGATCTGAATCAGGCGCGGGCGTTCGGCTACCAATTCGCCCAGTTGGACAGCCTGCGTTTCATGACCAGCGCCTACAGCCTGTACCAGTCGCTCGGCTTCTACGAGACTATCCCTTACAGCAACTACAATCCCACCTTGAAGCCGTATGTGCGCTTTCTGGAATTGAAGCTCACGAGTTGAAAAGATGTTTAACCACAGAGGACACAGAAGTAACCGCGAGTAAGTTCTTGTAGGGGCGACCTGGCAGGTCGCCCCTACGGACGCCGCCGAACCAGGTTTGCCCATCTGAATCGTATAGGATGTCCTCTTCTCGGCGCTTCGATAAATTTTCCTCTGTGTCCTCAGTGAGTCGAGTAAGTTTCTTTCGTAAACCACACGCTGTTTCTGTTTTCTCCCTTTCTCCCCGCTTGCGTAACGCGAACTTGTTCGCGCGAAGGGGAAGCTGACCTTCTCTTGGTCAGCCGGGATAGAGGGGTATACAGGCACTTACGAAAGTTATTTACCCGCGTTTACTTCTGCGGTCTCTGTAGTTTGATATTCTTTAGCGCTGATAATCCGCGATCTTCATCGTAAACACGACCATATCGTGACCGGGGCTGTGATAATCCTTCACCACCGGAATCCCCTGCGCATTCGGTTCGCCGAGCAGCGTCATCCCTAAGCGCCTGTGAAAGCCAATCGAGGCGGAATTCGTCGGCGAGGTGATGGCTTTCATGTGCGTGCAGCCGTGCGCGGTGGCGATTTCCATGAAATGCTCGTACAACTGGCGGCCTAGCCCATGCCCCTGATACGGTTCCCTCACCGCGATCAGGTTGACGTAGCCGACAGGCTCAGTTTGCGAGAAGAAGCCGAACAGATACGCGGCGACCTTGCCCGCGTCCTCGATCACAAAAGCCGTTGTGCCAAATTCGTAGATCGCCAGCGCCTGATGCAGATGCAGCGTGCGGTCGCTGCCCCAGAATTCCGCAATATGGGTGACGATTTCGTCAAAGTGTGCTTTGGTTGCGGGTTCAATCCTCAAAACAGAATCATCCCTCCACAGAATTCAGGACTATAATCTTTCAGTAGATTGTGGCATATCGCCGCGTCAAAGGGATAGCGCCACATCAGTCGAATGCAGAGCAGGCGGAACAACGTAAGATCAATGGATGTCTGCTCGTCCGAAGAATAGCAGCACATAGGGTGAGACCGTGGACGACCATCTTCAAAAGCTGATTAACTGTATTTTTGACATCCACTCCGACGGCGGGATTGACTGCGAGACATGCAGCAGACAGTTTAACTGCCTGGTGGAGATGGTGTCCAGCGGTGTTGAACTGCGCGATTTGCTGCCCGCTGTCGAAAAGCACATCTCGTGTTGTCCCGACTGTCGGGAAGAATTTCAGGCGCTTTTATCCATCGTTGTCGCAGAAAATCAGGGTCTCGTGACCCAAACAAGGACAGAAGACCAGTGACGCAGGAACAGGCAGTGAAAAAAGTACGTGTGGTGGTGATCGGGTCGGGGCCTGCTGGCTTAACGGCAGCCCTTTACAGCGCCCGCGCTCAGTTGAGCACCGTCGTCATCACCGGCAACCAGTTGGGCGGGCAAATCGCCACGACCCACGACGTCGATAATTTCCCCGGCTTCCCCGAAGGCATCACCGGGCCGGAACTGGCGGGGCGGATGCAGCAGCAGGCTGAACGCTTCGGCGCGCAGTTCGATTACGATCTCGTGACTGATGTCGATTTCAGCAAGGGGACGCCCTTCACCGTCACCACCCAGAACAGCGTTTACCTCGCCGATTCGGTGATCGTCACCATCGGCGCGAGTCCGCGCAAGCTGTTCGTCCCCGGCGAAGATCAATACACCGGGCGCGGCGTAAGCTGGTGCGCCACCTGCGATGGCTGGTTCTTCAAAGGCAAGAACATCATCGTCGTCGGCGGCGGTGACTCCGCGCTTCAGGAAGCGATCTTCCTGACCAAGTTCGCCGCCTCGGTGACGATAGTTCACCGCCGCGAGGAACTGCGCGCCAGTGTCGCCTTGCAGACGCGCGCCTTCAGCAACCCGAAGATTCACTTCGTCTACGATACCGTCGTCGATGAAGTCAAGGGCGATGGCACGACCGTCCAGAGCGCCGTCCTGCGCAACGTCAAGACCGGCGCGGTCGAAGATAAACCCATCGACGGCGTGTTCATCTTCATCGGCTACGATCCCAACGGCTCGGTTTTCGGCACGCAGTTGACGACCGATCCCCAGGGCTACGTGATCGTGGACAGCCACATGCGCACCAACGTCGAAGGCGTGTTCGCGGGCGGCGAGATTCACGACGACCTCTTCCGTCAGGCGATCACGGCCTCCGGGCAGGGCGCGTCGGCGGCGCTGATGGCGGTCAACTGGCTGGGCGAGCGCGAGCATCTGCTTCAGCCGTTGGACGAAGTCGCTGTCGAAGATGGCGTCGAAACCCCGGTCTCTGCTGGCGACTAAGCGCAACATTCCCTGTAAAAACCAACGCCGCGACTCTCACAAGAGTCCCGGCGTTTTTGCTTCCCCGCTAGCCAGAGGAAATTTGCCAGCCCTTCAGGCAAACATCGCATCATAGGGGAAGTCAGAACCGAGGCGCTTCAATTCGGTTCGGCAAAATTCATCCACCCGTGCGAACTGCTCGCTTGTGAATACCGCGCTGTCTACGCCAGTTTTGCCCTCACGAACAATATCCATCATTTCCGTATCCCCGATGATCGGCGAAAACTTGTGGTTGATGGCTTTCATATACGCAAAGCTGGATTTATCAATCACCTGCTGGCGCTGCTCCGGGCTGAGTTCGACCGCCAGAAATTCGCTGATACGGTCGATCTCTCCACTTCTATCGCTTTTTAGCGCATTAAACGTAACGATATGAAGATTGGGTTTGTCGCGTAATGCCCACCAGCTTGCCGTATGCTTCACCCACCATCCGCCCGGAATCTGTCCCTTGACGAATTTTTCGACGAAATATTCCGGCGTGCCGGTTTTGATCCCGATAAATGCGAAGGCTTGCGGTGCCCAGTGATAGATGCTGACCAGCACTTCTTTGGGGTCACGAATGACGGTGATGTATTTTGCTGCATCATTCACCGGAACGGATTGTGCTGGTGCGTGCGTTTTGATGACGCGCAGACCTGTCGGAGAGGGCGGCGGCGTTTCGGTCAGCTTGATGGCGACACCGGGCAAAAAGTCAGGCCAGGCGACAATATCGTAGATATAGTCGTACTCGGCTTGACCGAGATGCGCAATCTGGAGCGCAATTTGCATCATCAGGTGCGTGCCGCTCCGGCTGTTGCAGGCAACGATAATGTCGTTTTTTGTCGGGACATAATCCCTGAATACGTTGGGATTCCCCATCCTTTCACCGATGGATACCAGCGCACCCAGCGCCTTATAGACCCATTCTCCCTGCCCGTTGCTGAACAGGAAGCTTGAGAGCTTTGTGAAAGGTTTCATGGCGGGCGCAATAGCGACACGTTGATGACTCATAGTGCGCTCCAAGACAATTTGTCCCAGACGTTTACATTCAGAGTAGAGTCGAGTAAGTTTCTTTCGTAAACCACACGCTGTTTCTGTTTTCTCCCTTTCTCCCCGCTTGCGTAACGCGAACTTGTTCGCGCGAAAGGGAAGCTGACCTTCTCTTGGTCAGCCGGGATAGAGGGGTATACAGGCACTTACGAAAGTTATTTACCCGCGTTTACTAGGATAACGGTTTGTGCGTATCCTAGCAATCTTGACGGCGGGTATGTAACGAGGCGCTTCTGGGGCATCTCAGGGGAGACCTCGTCCTCATCTGTGCGACCGATCCATGCAGACCCGCGTTCTGTGTGTTCAGTTTGCACAGGATAATTTCGAGTCGCCAGCAGCAGCTTAAGAGACGGTGAGTAAAGCCCGGCGGCGTCGCAAGACCTTATATCATAAAGTCTTGTTTACCGTATGGAGAACCATGTCTATGTCTCGAAGCACCCGTACCATCGCGACGATCATTATCGTGGTCGTTGTCCTGGGTTTGATTGCCCTTGCTTACATCTGGTTCAGCGGCGGATCAGGCGCGCCCAGCGCGACCTTGAGCGCCCCGACGCTGGCAATCGCCACCCGCCAGCCGACCCTCGCCCCGACGACAGAAGCCACTGCTGAGGCTACCGCCGAGTCGACGATGGAAGCTACCGCCGAGTCGACGATGGAAGCCACCGCCGAGTCGACGATGGAAGCCACCACCGAGCCGACCGAAGCCGTCACCGCCGAAGCCGTCACCGCCGAAGCGACAACCGCCGCGACTGCCCAAGCCGCCGCCCAAGCCGCCGCCGATTTGGGGGTCTTCAACATCGCCAGCGATCAATCTGAGGTCAGCTTCACCCTCAGCGAACTGCTGCGCGGCACCAAGAACGAAGTCGTCGGCAAGACCGATCAGGTCGCGGGGCAAATCGCCGTCGATTTCGGCACGCCCTCCAATTCGCAGATCGGCGAAATTCGCATCGACGCGCGCACCTTAGCCACCGACGACGCCATGCGCGACCGGACGACGCGCGGGCAGATTTTGCAGTCGGCGCAGGACAAGTATGAGTTCATCAGCTTCAAACCCACCGAAATGACCGGGCTGCCCGCGTCGGTGACGATGGGGACGGCCTTCAGCTTTCAGGTGACGGGCGACCTGACCATCCGCGACATCACCAAGCCCGTGACCTTCGACGTGACCGTCACGCCCGATTCGCAGACGCAGATTTCCGGCAGCGCGACTGCCACCGTTCTGCGCAGCGATTTTGAACTCAACATCCCCAGCCTGCCCATGATCGCGGATGTCGATGACGCCGTGAAGCTGGACATCACCTTCGTCGCGCTCGCAGCGAGCTAAACGGTGCGGCGAGGTCAAACGACGGTTTGCGCCGGGTGCTGATCACCATTCATCAGCACCCGGCACTTTTATCCCTCGAAGTCGGCATGACCCAATCTGCGCTTGATACGGACAACCTTGTAGGGGTGCACCCGTGTGTGCGCCCTCCTTGTCTCCCTTCGCCACGCAGTGGCTGAGGAGAGGACACCTTTGTAAAATGCCAAAAATCTTCCCGTGAACGGTTTTGTTTTTCGCCCCCTCCTTGAATTCGGGGAGGGGGTCGGGGGGTGGGGTCGAGCGAGAAATTTCCCCGAATGCACAT
>DAOUCB010000100.1:0-4791 GCA_034432495.1 Anaerolineae bacterium
AAATGCCCTAACAGGTGCAGAAATTGAGCGTACAATGGCTTTGAGCCTCTTGTTTAGGATAGGTGTGGTAACCGTTATCCTAAAACAAAAGGCTCTTTTGTTAAAACTGTCCTGTCCTCAACGCCTATGGAGAGGGGCTGGGGGTGAGGTAAATCTTTCTCCCTTTCTCCCGAACTTGTTCGCGCGAAGAGGTCGGGGATAGAGGGGCTTGTGCTACAATCAGGCGCGTGCAAACTTCCCTTAAATGTACTGGAGCAGCATGAATTCCATGATTCGCAAATGGCTGTTTCTGCTGGTGATTATCGCGCTGGTGATTGCTCTCGATCAGGTCACCAAGCAGTTGGTCATCACAAACCTGCGCCTCGGCGAAACCTACCGCCTCATCCCGGCGCTGGCTCCCTTTTTTCAGATCACGCGCAGCGAAAACACCGGCGCGGCCTTCGGCTTTCTGGCGCAGGCGGGTGATCTGTTTCTGGTGGTGGCGCTCGTTGTGGTGGCGATCATGCTCGTCTACTATCCGCGTCTGCCCGCCAAAGCCTGGCTCACCCGCTTCGCGATGGGCTTGGTTGTCGGTGGCGCGCTTGGCAACGCCTTTGACCGCGTTAGTCGTGGTGCGGTGGTCGATTTCATCCACTACCAGATTCCCAACATCGTTTCCAACGTCAGCAACCTCGCGGATCACGCTATCGTCATCGGCGTGCTGATTATCGTCATTCAGAGTTGGCGCGCCGACGTCGCAGAGGATCGCGCCGAAAAGGATGCGGACGAAGGCAAGCCGACCATTGACTCGCATTTGTGAGCCAGATCGTCGATCACGGGAAATTCAACTATTCCGCTATAATGGGTGTCGTAACTGTTTTGACTCAGCACAAGCGAAACTTGTTTCGCCGTACTCGGTACTCAGTATTCTAGAGAGTGTTCGATAAAAAGTCGATTACAATGATTTTGCTCTTTCCCTTCCCAATGTGGGGATCGAAGTCAAACTCAACGTCCGGTTTTCTCCCTTTCTCCCCGCTTGCGTGGGAGAAAGGGTCGGGGATAGAGGGGGAATTGCAAGCGTAATCTTGTTCTTTACGAACGCTCACTCAGCACTCAGCACTATCTTTTTGAGGAGTCGTTATGTTTCGCAGAACTTTGTTCATTCTCGCCGTGCTTCTGATCGCGGCGTGCAGTCGAATCGGTGTCCCCGGTGGCGCAGTCGTCCCCACGACCGGCAATACCTCAAGCGATGCCGCCGCCGCTCAGCAGTACGTCCCGGACATTCCCGGTTATACCAGCACCAATGCCGCCAGCATCGCCAGTGCTGTCAGCACGATTTCCGGCGGCACGTCACTTTTAACCGGTAATCCGATGGGCGCAGCCTTGATCGCCCAGATTGACGGCATGATTTCCTGCTATGAGCAGGTGGGGGCGGTCGCCGCCAAAGTTTATGCCCAGGTGGACATCGCCAGCCTCGCCGATGGGCAGATTCCCTCGGTCGGGGCGCTCGCCGTCGCCAATCAGGATCGCGTTGTCAACAATTTTCTCCCCTGCGCGCTCGGCAGTGGCAAAGGCTTCAGCGCGCAATCCGCCGCGCCCGAACCCTGCGCCAGTTCAGGAACCTTCAGCGCCAACGGCAACACCTATCTCTATATTTATGCCGCCACCAATCAAGACCTGTGCAGCTTGATCGCCCAACGAATGCCGAGCTAATCCATGAGAAGTATTGGACAATTTTTTCGCCGCATCCTCGATGATATTCTCAACTTCCGCAACGTCGATGCCTACGTGGTCGCCGGTCTCGGCATCATTATGGTTGTGCTCGGCGTCCTCAACCCGCCCGATTCCGAGATTTACCTGCTCGTGATCACGGCGGGCATGGTCGTGCTGCTCTTTCGCGAGACCGCGCCGCCCAGCAAGGAAGTGGATCTCGACAGCGTGCTGCACACCCGCCAGACGTATAAGCCGCTGCGTGAATTTCTTCAGGGGGCAAAAACCGTCTGGATTTGCGGCCCGTCCAATTACAACGTCCTGCGCGATGCCGCCCTTCAGCGCGAGGTGCTCGAAAACGGCGGCGAAGTCCATGTCCTGCTCCAAGACCCGACCATCACCGCCAGCATGGACATTCTCCACCAGCAGCTTGACCCCACCAGCGACCTTGACCACGATATTCGCGGCTCGTTGATCCTGCTCGAAAAAATGCGCGCCAGCAACAGCAAGGCCGATTACCGAATGCTGCCCTACAATCCCGGCTTCAGTATGTTGATCGTCAACCCGACCAACGGCAGCGGCTACCTTACCGTCGAGTTCTTCGGCTTTCACAACAACCTCATCGACGAGCGAATGCACATCGTCATCGAGCGCAAATCGTCGCAGTATTGGTTCGAATACTGGGTCAAGCAGTATCAAACCATGTGGGAAGCGTCCAAAGTCCATGCCGAGTAGCGCCAATGGTCTTAGCTCCAGGGTAGAAGTTATACGTTATGTAGGGGCGCATCGCCGTGCACCCTGTGTTTGGGCGCGGGGTGGGGTCAAACCGTCAGACCGAATTTGGCAACACAGCCTCCTTCAGGAGGCTTGATTTCTTAGCCCGATGCTTTGAGCGTCGGGCGGGGACAACCTTTATGAAACGCCTCATCTTGCTGGCATTTTTCTCCGGCGTACTTGTGATGCTGCTTTGTGTCACGCCTGTTCCCTCGCAGGCACAGGATAACGCGATTCGTTCGCCCCACCTCGGCATCGTCCATATTAGCGCCCCCAACGATCCAATAGTCGATCAGCGTTACCGCAACGCCCTCTTTTTAGGCGCAGGCTGGAATCGCTGGCCTCTCTACTGGTCGTCCATCGAGACCGAAACCTGGGTCAACTACGACAAGCTTGTCGCCAACGATGTCCGCTATGGCCTGCGCAGCGACGCCATCTTTTTAGGGACGCCGGGGCAGTATGCCGATGGCGGCAGTATTCGCGGGCTGTATGAAGCGGTGTTCAGCGACGGCACCGATGTCCCCGCACCCGGCAAGCAGCCCAATGGCAGTAATCCTTATGCCAGCTTCGTCTATTCGGCGGTCATGCGCTACAAGCCGGGCGGCATTCTGGCGGGGCAGCTCGGTTGGCGCGCCGATCAGGGAGTTCGCGTCTGGGAAGCCTGGAACGAACCCGATCTCGGCATGTTCTGGGGCGGAACCCCGCAGGATTACGCCCGTCTCCTCAAAGTCACCTATCTCATCGTCCGCGCCGCCGACCCGCTGGCGCAGGTCATGTTCGGCGGCTTGTCCTTCAACAATCCCGACGTCAATGACTATCTTTTGCGCACGCTGGCGGTTATCGCCCAGGATCCACAGCGCGCCACCTATAACTGGTATTTCGACATCGCCGCCGTTCACAGCTACACCAGCGCCGAACGCAGCGGTCGCATGGTCAAACGCATCAAGCAGGATTTGGCAGCCTACGGGCTGGATCGCCCCGTCTGGCTCAACGAGAGCGGCGCGCCCGTTTGGGATGATTACCCCGGCCCCACCTGGACGGCGGGCAGTCCCGCCGGACGTCAGTATCGCCTCACCCAGCAGGAGCAGGCGCTCTACGTCATCGAAAGCACCGCGCTCGCCTGGGCGGCGGGCGCAGATGTCGTCTTTATCTTCCAGTTGTACGACGACTGCGGCAATCAGGGCGCGGGGACGAATTTCGCACCCAACAGTGGTGAAGCTGGCGACGCTTATGGTCTCTTTCGCAATGATAAAACCTCCGCCTGCTTCAACCAGAGTCCCCAGCCCAATACACCGCGTCCGGCAGCATCAGCCTTTTACCGCATGGCGCAGATTTTCGGCGACCGCAATTTTCAGGGCGGCGCGCGCGTTGATCTGAGTGGCAAGGGGACAGTCGTCTCGTTCGATCTCACACCAGCGCAGGGTGTGGCGAGTTTCGGCTCGGTCACGTCGGGCGGCAGCGGCAGCAATGTCGTCGAGCGCGCCTATATCATGTGGAATCGCAGCCCCAATCGGCTGGTGGTCGAAGTTCCAGCCAGCGGCCCGTCGGCACAGTTGTACGATATGGGCAGTCAGGATTACATGCTCGCGCCGCAGGAAGGTCTCTACGATATTGGCCTCCCGGCAGTCGCGGGCAGCGATTTCCCGCAGCTCACTTCGTCGGAAGTTTCGACCATCAGCGGCGCGCCGCTCATTTTCATCGAGCAGGTGCAGCAGGGCTGGACGCCCGTCGATCCCCAGTCGATCCACATTCAGGGGCAGGAGCCGCCCAGCCAGCTTGCCGATGTACCCACCGTCGCCCCGCTGATTGCCATTCCACCCACCGCCACGCCTTTACCGAAGCCTACTCTCGATCCTGCCCTCGACCATTCACCGCCTATCCCGCTCATGCAGGCGCTCCCCGAAGTCAGCCCGCCCACCTTTACGCTCCAGTGGGGCGGCATGGATGACAGTGGCATCGCCACCTACATCGTCTGGGTGCGCGTCGATGGCGGCGCGTGGACGAAGTGGCTCGAAACCAGCGACAACCACGCCGATTACACCGGCACACCCGGCAGCACTTATGACTTTGCCCTCTGGGCGGAAGACCTCGCCGGAAACTGGTCGCAGAACGTCGAACTCTCGCCCCAGGCCACCACCACCGTCCAGTAAAATTACTGTGTACTGATGGTGATGGTTGCGTAGAACGTGATACTTAGCAAGGTTTGTGTCTTTGTAGGGGCGAGGCGTGCCTCGCCCGCCTTCCCCACCCAACCCGCTCACGCCTCACCGGACACCTGTAGGGGCGCACGGCGGTGGTAGCACCACACGATAACGTGGTTACAGTGTT
>DAOUCB010000101.1:0-11750 GCA_034432495.1 Anaerolineae bacterium
TTGTGTTTCGCCAATCATCCCTATCGTACCGAGGATCAGCATCCAGGCGGTCAGCAGCATCGGCCCCAGCGCAAACGCAAGCGCGATTATCTGGACACGACGATGCCATTCGGCACGCGGCAGCAGCACCAGCGCCCAAAAGCCGCCGAGTCCGACGTAAATCCACAGGAACGCCGGGATACCGGCGAGACTTTCCGCAATCCAATATGGCATAAGGCTTTCTCAGGGACGCAAAACCAGAATTCGACCCGCGCTCTCGCTCACGTAAATCCAGCCCTGTTCGTTAACGGCGACACCGAGCGGGCGCTGAGGAAAAAAGCCACTGCCCCGATAATTCATGCGCTCAACCGTAAAGGCAGAGTCGGGGTTATCATCCGGCTGCGTGGGCATCAGGGTCGTTGAAATTCCGGTCACCGGATCGACAATTACGACAGCATAGCCGCGCAGTTCAAGGCTGTTATATGCACCACTCAAGACGACCAGCAGTTTGCCTTCCAGAGCGGGATACCCATCCCCACGATAAGCGGCGATTGCCGTCGGCGTGCTCGCGGTCGGAAAAACGGCGCTCGGCGCGGTCGCAGACGCACAGTCAAAACTGGGAAGATCAGGCGTATTTTGTAGCCCGACACAGTAGGGAAAACCGAAATTCGCTCCTGGAACAACCTTGTCAAGTTCATCGAGATTGGGGGTTTCGAACAGACCCTGCCGCGCGCTATCGACCACCCACAGGTCGCCGTTCTGGAAGGCAAGCGCAGCAGGCTGGCGCAGCCCTGTCGCGACGATTTGACGATCACTGCCGTCCGGCGCGAAGCTCAGCACCGCCCCACGCGCAGGGTCGTCCTGCACGCAGAAATCGCAGGAAGCACCTGTGGCAACGTAGATGCGACCGTCCTGAGCAACGGCAATGCCCCCCGTCCAAAAACCACCTCCCGACGGCAAATCAGCGACAAGTGTCTCCAGTTTGCCTGCGCGCAAACGATAAATATGCGATCCGCCAGAGATATAAAGTGCGTCGTCGTGAAAGTCCAGTCCGTTGGGCAGCGTGAGTCCATCAGCGACTGTTTTCACTCCGTCGAATACACCGTCACGGTTAGCATCCGTTAGGGCAACAACCTCACCACTGAGCGGCCTAGTCGCAAACAATGTTCCGTCAGGCGCACTCGCCAGCGCTGTGAAAGCCAGATCGCCCAGACTCGGATCGTTGTAGGCTTCTTGAAGGCAAACGACTCCCAATCGAAACCAGGGCTGTGAGAGAAATCCAGCGCGATCACCGCACGAAGGAGCAGCAGACAGCGGCGCGCCAGCAGAATTCAGCGAAATCAACGGGAATAGCAACAGGATCACCAGCAAACGCAAGCAAAACTCCTCTAACACCAGCAAATCTATCGCCCGCGACTGCAACAGCGCCAGTAGTTTACACGCTTTTCCAGCTTCGGGGTTAGGGTGGGAACAGTGACGGAACGCATCAGCGCATTCAAGGTGTGTCAGTATCTTAGGGTAGCTCACAAACGAGAGCTGCCTCGCTCAGTATTGGCCGACTTCGTAACTTATGCTTTGATGTGGCACTGCAACTCATGTGGCATACCAATCGCACGGAGCAGCGGCACGGCTGTCGATTCTGTGTAAAATAGACTTCATGATCCTGTCGAACTTGTGAGAGAAGTCTATGGCTGAACCCATTCGTCTGGGATTGATCGGCGCGGGCATCTTTATGCGCGATGACCATGTTCCAGCGCTCAAAGCGTTAGCTGACCGTTTCGAGATTGTGGCGGTCTACAGCCGTACCCAGGCCAGCGCCGAAGCGCTCCAAGCGCATCTGCCCCACTCCACCGACATTTACACCGATCTTGATCAACTGCTGGCACGTTCTGACATTGCAGCCGTCGATATTGTCCTGCCCATCGAAAATTTACCCTGGGCAGTCGAAAAAGCGCTGGCTGCTGGCAAGCATATCATCAGCGAGAAACCTGTCACGCCGGATGTCGCGACGGGGCAGCGGATGATCGAACTCTACCAAAACTATCCACAACAAATCTGGATGATCGCGGAGAACTGGCGGTACGAAGAGTCGTTTCGCCGCGCCGGGGAAATCGTTCGTTCGGGCAGGCTCGGCAACATGATCACGACTTACTGGGCGCTGCTGCTTTCGACCCGCCCCGACAATAAGTATTATCACACCCCCTGGCGGCGCACGGGGACTTGGCCCGGCGGTTTCCTGATGGATGGCGGTGTGCATCATATCGCGGCTTTCCGCCAGGTGGTCGGCGAGATCAGCGCGGTCAGCGCGCAAACCCGGCTGATGCTGCCGGATCTCCCCCCGGCTGATACGCTTAGCGCCGTGCTGGAGTTCGCAAACGGCGTTATCGGTCAGTACACCGTCACTTACGCGGCGGGTGCGCCCTTCCCTGGCTACCTAACTGTCGTGGGTGAAACAGGGACGCTGCGGGTTACAGCAGGTCATCTTGAAGTGTCAGACAACGGCACGATGCAGGAAGTTGCTGTCGAGCGCGGAAGAGATGTTTACAACGAACTGGTGGCTTTCGCAGCTTCGGTTCGTGAGGGTGTGGCCTCTGTCAGCACACCGATTGAAGCGCTGCGCGATGTCACGGTCATCGAAGCGCTGTTGCAATCCGGCGCGAGCGGTCAGCGGATCGAAGTGGTGAAGTTATAGCAACAAACACGAATGGAGAAACTTGTATGAGCGATAACGTGCTCGTCAGCACTGAGTGGCTGGCAGAACATCTGGAGCAGCCAAACTTACGGATTGTCGATATTCGCGGGCATGTTTTGCCTGCCAGCCAGCCGCATCCCCACTACTTCAATCATGCCGATGACTACGCGAAATCCCACATTCCCGGCGCGGTCTTTGTCGATTGGGTCAATGAAATCACCGATCCTGGCGACCCACGCCACGCGCAAATCGCGCAACCGGATCGTTACGCCGCCGTGATGCAGCGGATTGGCGTTGGCAGCGACACGGTCGTCGTCGCCTATGACGATGCGGCGGGCATGTTCGCGGCGCGCCTGTGGTGGTCGCTGAATTATTATGGACATCCTAATGTTGCAGTCCTCGACGGCGGATGGAATAAGTGGATCGCTGAAGGCCGCCCAACGACGGCTGTCGTTCCAAGCATAACGCCATCTGACTTTGTCATTAACGAGCCAAATGCTGCGATTTTCCGCTCCGCCAATCAGATTTTGACGCATATCGACGGTACACAGCAGTTAATCGATGTACGAACACCGGAAGAATTTGCCGGGAAAGCCTCGCGTGCCAAACGAGGCGGGCATATTCCCGGTGCGGTTAATTTGCCGCGTGCCCTGCTGATCCACAAGGACGGTACGATGCTCTCGCCCGAAGCCTTGCAGCGCCGCTTCAGCAGCGCGGGGATCAGCGAGAATTCATCCGATGTCGTCTTCTACTGTAATGGCGGCGTCTCGGCGAGTTTTGGCCTGCTGGCGCTTCGTACCGCTGGATTCCAGGGCGGCAGTGTCTATGACGGCTCGTGGAAAGACTGGGGCAACGACGAGAATAAGCCAATCAGCACAGAGTAGCACAATTGTTCCATTTCTAGTACAATAACCCTATACACAAAGTTCTGCCAGAGTGTCCACAATGGGCGAGCGAGTTGACGTATGGGGATCAGTTTTCATCCAGATACATTCATTGTAAGCGAGCAAATGCCCGATCAACAGCTTTTCGGCGAAGTTTTTCCAATTCGAACCGAATCCCTGCCGCCGCTGACCGCCTACAAGGTCGTTGTTAGTGGTGACGAATCGCCACGCCGGGTAGGCAGCAAACTGCTCGATTGGCTGAGCGAGTCGCTCGGCGGCTCGTGGATTATGAGCGGCGCGCGCCTGATCACCGACACAGCAGCGAACCCTGTTAGGCTGATGATGGCGCTCGACGACATCCGCGCAGCGCAGCACAAAACCTTCGCGCACCTCGACGGGCTGGAAGAAGATTTCCACTGGCAGCCGACGCCGGAAGAAATCGCAGATTATGTTGTACGCGGGCCATTAGCACGCATCGAACCTATCATCCTCGAAGCGCTCTCGAAGACGGTTTACACGATCCAGAAGTCGCGCGTCCAGCGTGAATATCGTCTTCGGACGTGGGCGGTCAACGACGCGCCTGCATTATCCGTCTCGGTGATTTCGCGCCTGCTCTACGAACCAGATTTGCAGGCTTATCTGGAAACCCTGCCAACGCCCAGCGAGATTGTCGGGCTGTGGGTCGCCGACAAGACCTCGCGCTTGCAGGGCGAAGTCGTCAAACTGGTCGGCCCAATTGACGAACACAGGGAGCGGCTGCTAGAACTGACTCAACGCAGCACCACGCGCGCGCTGGTCGAAACGGCTCCTAACGACCACTGGGTCGTGCGGGTGCTCTCAGGCTCACGCGAATATGATTATGTTGCCGACGCGCTTGATCTGGTTATTCGCCCTGAAGACATCAGCCAATTTGCCATCAATCGCTCGCAGATCGAGAAAGCGCTGCACCTCAAACCTGCGCTGCACGCCCAGATGGTCAAGATTGTCTCGGATGTCCTCAAGGATGCGGGGCTAATTGACAATGCTTTCAGCACCAAAAACGCGGAGCTTTTGTTTCAGAGCGGCGCGCCTCAGGCCAACCTGATTTTCGCCAAAAACAAAGTCCGCCCGTACAACCCGACCAAAACGACTTTTGACTTCCGGGACAGCGGCGCATATCGCCAGCCCGATCACCAACCAATGCGCATTGTCGTCATCAATACGCTGGGTGATGCAGTCACCGACTTCCTTGAAGCCCTCAAACGGTCGCTCGAACGAGACTTTCAGCTTGCGCTTGAGGTGGTGCGGGAACGCAATATTCGCGTGATCTCGCAGACTAATCTCGAAAGTGCGGTGCGCCTGCTCCAAAAAGAAGAGTCAGACCTAGTGGTCGTGTTTTTACCTAACGAAACTGATACCGACGAAGAAGAAGGTGTCAGCGACCGCAGCGCTCGTGTCCAGACGATTGGACGCGGCCTGCCCTGCCTGCTCGTTCATGAATCGACGATGAATAACCCCGACGCTATGACGGCGGTCGTCATGGGGTTGATTGCGCGCGCCTGCGCGGTGCCCTATCTGCTCGCCGATCCCCTCCCCTACGCAGATCGAGTGGTTGGCCTGAGTCTCATCTATCACAGCAAGCGCGAAGGCGATACCCTGACGGGAATGACGCGCATTTTTGGCAGCAATGGCGAATTCATGCGCGCCGTCATCGCCAGCGCGCCAGTTGGGGACGATATTCCCGATACACTGCTCACACGCCTCTTTCCGCGTGACCTGCTGCAAAAGAAACGCATCCTCGTTCACAGTGATGGCAAGCTGAAACGCGACGCTCAGCGGGCGCTCGGCAGCTGGGAAGATGAACTTAACTCGACCTTTCTGCCGGTCGAAGTGATTCGGGCAGGTGTACCCCGTATGTATGCCTTTAATGCGGGCAAGATCGATCCGCCGCGCTGGGGGAGCATCTTCCGCCTGAGCGACAGCGAAGCCTTCCTGCAATCGTCAGAAGCGACGATTCAGCCACTCCAGATTCGATGTGAGCCGCCGCTCACTATCGAACAGGCAACCCACTCGGTACTGCTCTTCACGGTCTTTCATTACGGAGCGCTCCGACTGCCCAAGCTTCCGATAACGATACACAATGACGAGTCGATTGAAACCGGAATTCTACGCGGCGTCATGCCTGCGGAACTCGACACAACGATCCCATTCTGGTTATAAACAGCTAAGTACATAGATCATACAGGCAAATATCGTTTATAATGCTTATATAGGTGAGTTTATTCCCACTGAGATAAGGAGCGACGGCTCATGGCAAGCGGATTTAATGTGGTCGATTTCATGGACTTGCCCCCAGTTGAGCGCTGCATTGTTCGCCTGGTACTGCGCGAATCAATGATGACTTATCTCGAACTCGTGGATGCAGTGGCGACCCTACCAGCGGATCACCAGATGGATCGGCAGACGTTCGATTCCGCACTAAACCATCTGACGTTTAACGATTGGCTCCTCAGCCAGCGACACGGTCCACAAACCGTCTATCGCGTGAATACGCTGCAAAAAACACCAACGCAACGTCAGGGACTGCTTGACAATCTCGACCTGGAACCGTTTGAAACGCCTGAATTGCGCCTCACGCTCGAAAATACTGATCAGGTCGCCCCAACGAATCGTGGCAAGCGCGTGCTACCCGCGCATATTTGGGACTGCCTTACAGGGTCGAACACGAAAGAGCCGGTCAACGAACCGCCGGAGCGGCGCGCAAGTCTCTTCGATATGTTCATAGATGATGACAGCGGATCGACAAAAAGGTAATCCCTCCATCTCTTTTTCAACATTTCTCTTGTACAATAAGAGCGGCGTATTTGTCGTCGTTCTAAACTATGCGCGCTGGCAAAATCATGGGGCGTTCGTCGCTGCCATGGAACGGGTTCTGGACGCGATTGACTGGCTGATGAGACAGAAAACAGGTAAACTACAGCGCATGACGTTCGGGACTCAGCCCACACCCAAACCCCTATAGGAGAACCTTCATGTCTAAAATAATTTCCGTTCACTCTTTTAGAGGTGGTACGGGCAAATCCAATACGACTGCGAACCTTTCCGCGATCATCGCGGCAAAGGGGTTGCGCGTGGGCGTCATCGACACCGACATTAATTCGCCGGGTATTCATGTTCTCTTCGGTCTGCATGAAGACGACATCAAATATTCCCTCAACGATTATCTGTGGGGGAAATGCGAAATCGACAAAGCCGCTCATGATGTAACACCTATGCTCAACAGCGATGTGCAAGGCGGTGCGGGCGCAATCCCAGCAGGCGGCAAGGTCTTCCTCATCCCTTCCAGCATCAAAGTGGGTGAAATTGCCCGTATCCTGCGCGAAGGCTACGACGTGGGGCTGCTCAACGATGGTTTCCAGAACCTCGTCCGCGACCTGAAACTTGACGTGCTGTTGATCGACACGCACCCTGGGTTGAATGAGGAAACACTGCTTTCAGTCGCTATATCTGACGCACTGGCGATTATCATGCGGCCTGACCAGCAGGATTATCAGGGGACGGGGGTTACGGTCGAAGTCGCACGTAAGCTGGACGTACCGCGTATGCTCATGATTGTCAATAAAACGCCACCGTCGCTCAATTTTGAAGAAGTCAAGGCGCGCGTCGAGCAAACCTACAACTGCCAGGTCGGCGCGGTACTTCCCCACTCTGATGAGATGATGTTGCTTGCGAGCAGTGGTGTCTTCGCCTTGCGCTATCCCGATAACCAGATTACGCAAAAGCTCCGCAAAGTCGCTGACATTCTGCTGAGCTAGTGCCGCTGGCCCGCTCCACTGACGATATTCTCTGTTTATGAATGAAGCCCCTCTCGCAAGGGGTTTATTTTTTATTTGGCGACTCGCGTACTTTAGACTCATCGGCGCTTTCGCCAGTTGCTGTTGATTTGATTTCATCCGCACGAACGCGATGCACCAATGTCAGAAATGTCGTGATCAACTCGCGCATTTCATCCTCGTCGGAGGAAAGCGCCATTTCGCGAATCGCCTGATCGTATTCGCGGTTCGAGAGCAGTTCGAGCGCATCGTAGAGCCGCTCCAGATAACTCGTCGCGTAGCGGATGCGCTCGGCAAATCCCCGCATGAGTTCAATGCCAACCAATGGGCGTTCCTGCAACAGCCGTAAAAAGTCTGCACGCTGCAAAATCAACACTTCAAGTGGGGCAATCGTCGCGGCGGATGCAGAACGATTTTTTCGATCCAACAGCGAAAACTCGCCTAAAATTTGGCCTGCGCCCAGGGTTCGAAACGTGATCTCGTTGCCCTGGTCGTCGTTCATGAAAATTCGCACCTGTCCCGCCGTGATCAGCATCATTGCTTCTCCCGGTTCGCCTTTACGGAACAACACAGCATGGGGGGGGTAAGACCTGCGCCGCATAACCCGCGCCAGTGCCTGAAGATCAACATTGTCTGTGTGCCTGAACAAAGTGAAACGTCGCAGTTCCTCGGTCGTGATCATAGCAGTCAGGAAACTGCCTGTTGTTCGCGCGTTTGAAGCCGCAGTGTAAAACGCGCCAATGACCGTTCCAGCAGCGAGCGTACATCAGCCGGAATCTCGGAAGGTTGTGGTTCTATCGGCGTGACTGCGGGTATGGCGTAAGTGTAATCACCCTGCGCAATACTGCTCAAAGTCTGAATCATGGTCTCGACGGTGCGAGTGGTATAGCGGGCGCGTTCCGCCAGTACCGCCAGCACTGCGAGAATAACCTGCGGTCGACTCTGAATAAACATCTGGAAGACCTCACGCCGCAGCACCAGTACCGCAAGATCGCCCTGTGCCCGTGCCCGTGCTGAACGCTTCTCGCCATCCAGCACGGCGAAGTCGCCCACCACCTGACCAACGCCAAAGGTGCGCAAATGCTTCTCATGGTGAGCATGATCAAGTGCATAGACGACAATCGCGCCATCTTCAATCAGGTACATCGCGTCGCCCTGATCGCCTTTGTCAAACAGCATCACGCCATCGTCGAAGTGGGCGACTTCAATTGCACGACTGAGATTTTCCAGATCCGCCAGCGAGATATTTCTGAAAATATCGATCCGGCTCAGGCGTTCTGCTCGCGCAGCGAGCTGCTCCGGCGTGAATTTCTGCGCCAATTCGGTGAAGCGCATGAACATATCGAAGGTATGCACCATCGTCGGGTCGGATTTCGCGAACTGCTCCTCCAGATAAATCCAGAGCGCCTCGTCCTGTGCGGGGAAGAGTGTCGAAAGGTAGGCCAAGACCGAACGTCCCATCTGATGCCTCAGTTGGCGGCTTTCCGCCTGCCGCGCTGCAACTTCCTCTTCCCAGGCTGCTCGCAGTCGTTCGCTGATGTCGGGCAATGCCAGATTATTTTCGAGGATACCAATATTCGCTTCCGTGATCAGCAGACGGCGGATGAGCGTGACGTTTTCCGTGCCGAAAGTCTTGCCTAGTTCCTGCAAAATCGCTTCAATCGGCGCGCCGCCAAACTGTTGAATTGCCTGGCGCTCTCCAGACGAAACATCAATTTCAGGACCGAGTGTTCGGGTGAATTGGACTTTCTCCTGCCGCAGCGCATAAATGATTTGAAATGCAATCACACCCGCGCCGCCGACGCCAATCGTGACTGCCGCGATCAACAACGCAGGCCCCGTGAGCAAATCGACAATGTTGTTATAGAGCATGTGGAGTGCGACCGCCCCGCCAATCCCCAGCAGCGGCAGCAAACGCATACGGCTTCGGCGCAGACGTCCCAACGAAAGACCAACGATGCCGCTAGCAATCGCGTGCATCAGCGACGTGGACAAAACGCGCGTAATGGCTAATCCCAGCGAAGGCGATGCACTCACATAGGCGAGGTTCTCGATTACGGCGAAACCAATTCCAACGCCAAACCCGTAAACAGCCCCATCGACAAAATAATGAAAGCTGGGTTGGCGCGTGTAATACAGAAGCACTAGAGCCTTCAGGATTTCCTCGACCAGCGGCGCAGTCAGGTTAACGACGACCACGTAGCCCAGGATCGTGTGCATCTCGCCATTGATCAGCGCAGCTAATGGGTAAGCCACAAGCGCGCCCCACACAGCGCACAGCGCCACCGTCTGCGTTTTCGACGTTTTAAAGAGGTCTAGGGCACGAATCAGATAAAACGCGAGTGCTGGAATAATCAGCGCAATCGCATAAGCCAGAAGCGTGTTCAAAGGCGAGCCTCACTTTACCACTCGCCTTAATTATCGAACATCACGGCACTGCTCGCAAGCTAACGGCGGCTGCGTCCGTAAAAGTAAGCACCTGCGGCGACAACACCCACCAGCACGATCAACGCCGCACTGTGATTTAGTCCGATTGCCGCGCCTTGCAGCTCGCGCGGTGATTCAGGCATCGCCAGTACGACAACCGCTCCGAGAATCAACACGACCGCTGCCGCCAGCGCAGCGAGCCGCACCAGGGGTCGATCCACGAGCCGTAGTGTGGGCTGCATGTGCGCTCGATTCCATTCCGTGTTCAGACGAGCATTCATCTGCTGTTGAAACACTACGCTTGGCGGCGTAGTCGGGTCAATCACGCGATATAATTCGCGTAGTACCTCCGCCAGTTCACGATTTTCAGCCTGAAGTGCAGGCATTTCGCGCCCGCTCAGCAGTGCGTCAGTCGCCTCAGCCAGTTCATCGTCCAATTCCATCATCCATCAAGCCTCGTTCATCGCCGTTCGCACGGCCTGAATCGCCCTGCGGTAGAGCGATTTAATTGCTTCCAAAGACTGCTGCCGCTGTTCGGCGATTTCATTAAAGGTCAAACCATCGGCGAATCGCAATAAAATTATCTCCTGATAATGTTCAGGCAGGCCGCCCATCGCTCGCTGAATGAGCATTCGCTGGTCGATTTCCTGACTGTCCAGAACTGAGGCGACCCCTTCTCCCTCCTCCAGCTCAACTTCGGCATCTGTCCCACTGCTCACCCGGCTGCGACGGCGATAAAAGTCTGCGATCTGGCGGTTGACGATGGTGTACAACCATGTATTGAAACGCGCTTCCTGCTTATAGCCCTTCAACGAACGTGAAACAGCAATAAATACGTCCTGGGTCACGTCTTCGGCGTCCTGGGGTGGGATTTTGCTCTTGACACGATTGAACACCTTGCCAAGATAGCGGTTGTAAAGGACGAAAAAAGCGTCCTTATCTCCCGATTGGGCATTTCTCGCCAGCATTTCGTCGCTCATCAAATTCATGGTTAACGATCTTTGAGTCGTCAATTGCGGCCATTTAGTGCCGCGCAGATAAAAAAGTCATATAGATTCTGTTACTGATCTTGTTGCAACTGACTGAGTCGCTCCAACTGGTTGCCAATACTGTGTTCATCCGGGAAGATTTCCTGCGCGTGCGTGTAGAGTTCAATCGCTCGGTCGAGATTGCCTGAGCGCTCGGCATCATCCGCCGCACTCGTCACAACCTCAATCGCTTCCGGCAGCAAGCCGCACTTCATCAAATGAAATGCCAACACAACGGGCTGATAAGAAATCTCGCGGTGTTCACGCCAGTAACGCACTGCCAAACGATGCAGTTTCAGGCGCTGTGCTCGCGACAGACTTTCGTAGATTACGCTTTGGGTCAACCCATGCCGGAAACGAAAAAGATCTTCATTCAACTGTTCCAACATCTGCGCCTTGCACAATTCGACCAGTATCGTCCTCAGTTGGACACGATTATCACTCTCACTGACAGCTTCCAGCGCGCCAACCATGAATTCCTCTGCCAACGCCGAAGCCGCGCGCAGTACGGTCTGCGCCTGCGGGCTAAAGCTGTCCAAACGGCTAATCACCAATTCGCGTACATCGTCCGGCAGCGTTTCGACATCTGCGTCTGGCTTCAGTTCGGCATAACCTTCTGCCCTGTCAATATAGCCTTCCTGAAGCAGCCTGCGCAGCAGCGCCTCGATAAACAGAGGGCGTCCGCTCGTGCGCTCCCATAGAATTTGCTTCAGACGCGGGCCAAGATCGGTGTTGTGCAAAATTGCCAGCGCTACCTGATAAGTATCTTCTTCGCTCAAATCGGGCACGACCAGCGTTTGTGCGTCCAATTCAACGCTCAGCGTTGGCTCGTAGGTGACCACAATCACCAGTTTAGCCTGTTTAATCTCCTGAAGCACCTGCTGGAGTACCATCACCGCCTGACGATTCTCCTGCTGAAGATCGTCAA
>DAOUCB010000102.1:0-51892 GCA_034432495.1 Anaerolineae bacterium
TACACTGCAAACAAACTTCTTATGCTACGCTGTTAATCGCGGAATATTCCCTAATTCCCTGATTAAGGAAGTCTGCACATGAGTCTCGCCAGTCTCCCCGAAAATACCGAAGCACTTCTGCTTTATCTGCTCACGACGGTAGAACGCAGCAATCGCACCCTTGACACCATTCGTAGAATGAAAAACGTTGAAGAAGCATTAACGTGGCTCATGGAAAACGGCTACGTGCATGAATACTGGGGGAGCCTTGACCTGACGCTCGCCGGGATGCACGCCGCCCGCCAGCTTCAGAATTCCTCTGAGGAAGCGCCGCACACCGCCCGCGAAACCGCCCCGATCCTCTCTGGTGGCACAGTCACAACCCTGCTGGATACCCATCCGCTGCGCCCGCGTCGTGATCATTCGCGCCTTGCGCTGGAGAATCAAACGCTGCAATATCTGTTGGCCTTCGACAAGCCCAAAAACGCGCTGCCCATTCCCGTACTGGACGGCGACATCTTGGGTCGTTTCGAGGTCGATATCAACCTGCCCGAAGACGATTACATCAGTGGACAGCACTGTAGTTTCAGCGTCAAAACCACCGCAGGCCATTCCACCCTGTACATCGAAGACTTAGGCAGCCGAAACGGGACGTTTGTCAATAAAGTCCAGATCAAAAAAGGCCAGTTGACCGCGCTCGAACATGGCAGCCGCATTCAGGTCGGCAGCACAACGCTGATTGTGGTGGCAATCCCGCGCTAAAGCCCTAACATTTTCTTCAGGCGCTGCCACAGCGTCGGCGCTGGCGGTTCCACGTCGGCTCCTTGCGCGCTGGGAATGTGCCCCTGATGCGCTTCCTGCTGTTCCAGGTTATAGGTTTCCAGGGTTGAATGCTTCTGCGCGGCGATCTTCTGGTGGTCGTGTTCCTGGTTTGCCTCAGCCTGACGACGATAAAATTCCTCGTTCATGACCAGCCCCTTCTCCCCAACGATTCCCATCATTGTAGCGCGATTCGTGATCGCAAACATCATATCTGCTGCGGCTTCAGGTTCCTCATTTCCACCCTGTTTTCGCGGCTTCAAAATCCTGTTGGAACAAATTCGGAACGCCCAACGTCTTAAGGTCACAATATGGAGGAACTGTCATGAAGACCTTGAGAATCGCCTCACTTTTTATACTTTTGCTGCTCGTGATTGTATCCAGCGTTTCGGCGCAGGAGATTCCCTGCCCGCAGCCGCCTTGCCCATCCGACGGCGTCTGTCCAATGGTCATCTGCCGCCCTCCCGGCGGCGTTGCCACCAACCCCTCGTCGCTGATCATCGACTACCACCGCGTCAATGTCGAAATCCGTGATCAGATTGCCCACACCAGCATCGACATGAAATTTGAGAACGAGGGCAATACGCTGGCAGAAGGCACCTGGGTCTTCCCGCTGCCGCTCGGCGCGACAGTGGACAGCCTCACCATGTACATCAACGACACGCCGATTGACGCCAAAATCCTCGACGCTCGTGAAGCGCGTGGTATTTATGACCAAATCGTCCGCCAGTACCGCGACCCGGCGCTGCTCGAATATGTCGGCACGCAGGCGATTCAGGCCAACATCTTCCCGATCCCACCCGGCGAAACCCGCCGCATCACCCTGTCTTATACGCAGGCGCTCACCGTCGATAACGGCCTCATCCACTACGTCTATCCCTTCGACGTAACCAAGCTGACCAGCGCCCGTCCGGTCGATGAAGCCAGTATCAGCGTGAATGTCTCCGGCAACGACTCCATCAGCAATATCTATTCGCCCAGCCATTCGATTGTCATCAACCGCGCCGCCGACACCGACAAGGCGTTCCGCGTCGGTTGGGAGCAAAGCAGCTACATCCCTGACCAGGACTTCAGCCTTTATTATGGTATCGCCAGCAAAACCATCAACGTCAACCTGCTGACCTACCGCGAAAGCGCCAATGAAGACGGTTACTTCATGCTGCTGGTACAGCCGCCTGTTACGCCACCCTCCGAAGCCATCGTCCCGCGTGACCTGATCATCGTCCTCGATCAGTCCGGCAGTATGGATGGCGACAAATGGCAGCAGGCGCAGCAGGCCGCCGAATATGTCCTCGACCACCTCAACAGCCGCGACCGCTTTAATGTCATTCTCTTTAGCACAGGCTGGCGCGTCTTCAGCAACAACCTTGAATCATCCAGCGCTGCGCAGGACGCCATCAACTGGATTAACGGTCAGTACGCTGACGGCGGCACGGACATCAACGGTGCGCTGACCACCGCTCTCGAAATGGCTGACCGTGAGCGTCCGACCACCGTCCTCTTCCTGACCGACGGCCTGCCCACCGAAGGTCAAACCGACGTCCAGACGATTGTTGATAACGTCAACGCCTCTGCGCGCCGCAACATCAGCCTGTTCGCCTTCGGTGTCGGCGATGACGTCAACACCTTCCTGCTCGACTCGCTCGTCCGCGATCATCACGGCACGTCGTCCTATGTTCGCCCGACCGAGCGCATTGACGAGCAGGTCGCCAGCCTCTTTAACAAAATCGGCTCGCCTGTCCTGACCGATGTCACCCTCAACGTCAGCGGCGTCACCCTCGACTCGATTTATCCGTCGCAGCCGCTCCCCGACCTGTTCGCGGGCAACCAACTGACGATTGTCGGGCGCTTTCACGGCTCCGCCGATAATCTCGACGTGTCATTGAGCGGCAAGGTCGGCGGGCAGGATCAAACTTTCACCTACAGCGGCATGAACTTCCCATCCCACGCAGGCGGCGAACCGTTTGTTGCCCGCCTGTGGGCCACGCGCCGCATCGGCGATCTGTTGAACAGCATCCGCCTCAACGGCGAAAATCAGGAATTGATCGACAGCGTGGTCAAGCTGAGCGTCCGCTTCGGTATCATCACGCCCTACACCAGCTTCCTGATTACCGAAAACGACATCCTCTCGCAGCGTGGGCGCGATGAAGCCGCCCAGAGCTTCGGCAATGTCGCTCGTGACCTATCGCAGCAGTCCACCGGCGCGAACGCCGTCGATGCCGCAGCCGCGTCCGGCGGCATGGCAGCAGCCAACGCTCCCGCGCCAATGGTGATGCCAATGGCAACGCAAACCGCATCGGGAACCTTGCAATCTGCGACCGACGGGCTTGGCTATCAGGCCGACGATCAGCAGGAACCTGTCAACCCCATTCAGGCCGTCGGCGACAAGACCTTCATTTTGCAGAACGGCGTCTGGACGGACACCACCTTCACGCCTGACACCATGCAGACGCAGAAGATCACCTTCCTCAGCGACGAGTACTTCGCCCTGCTCGACAGCAAGCCGGAAATCGCGCAGTATCTCGCCATAGGCGACCACGTAATCGTCGTGCTGGATGGCACAGCCTACGAGGTTGTCCCAGAGGCGTAATTCCTGGGAATGGTAACGGTAAGGGCGCGGCGTGCTGCGCCCTTATGATTCATCGTACCCGTAGCGCTGATCGACCCGTCGATCCAGCCAGACGACCGCGAGCCGCAGCACGAACACCAGCGGCACAGCGACAATCAGCCCTGCTGCTGGCGAAATGTGAACGACACCCTCGACCAGGAGAATCAGCCACGCCAGCAAAATCACGGTCACGTATAAGATCAGGTAGCGTGTCAGCCCGGCGCGATCCAGATACAAGCGCCGCCCGCTGACAATCATCACCACTGCGCCGACGATCACGCCAATCACCAACCCATCGACGCCGCCTTGCAGCGCCCGCCACACAGGTTCCTCGTTGACGCTGTAGATGGTCAGCGGCGCAAGCGCGTTGTAGCCGCCGTAAATCACTGCGCCGACCACCGCGCCGAACTGCAAACTCAGCCAGTCGATCCCCAGCATTCGCCACAGCAGCGATCCCAGCAGCACATAAGCGATGCCAAGCGCACCGCCGACCACCACGCTGACGATAATCCCGCTCTGGATCATGGCGGCAATCTGGTAGTCCTGCCGCCAGAGGACGGCGCGCAGGCCAAGATAGCCCGCGACGATGCAGACGGACATCGCCGTGAGGGTAAGCGCCTGCACCGCGCGGCGGATCATTTACGGACGACTTCCCAGGCTAGATGGTTGATTTCTGGCAAGATGAGCTTCTCCAGCGCGACCTGTACCGCGTTCGGGCTGCCCGGCATCGAGAACACGAGCGTTTTCTTGTAAACGCCCGCCGTCGCGCGGCTGAGCATGGCTGCCGCGCCGACTTCCTCGAAGCTGAACATGCGGAACAGTTCACCAAACCCCGGCAGCGTCTTTTCCAGCATCCGACCGATCACGTCGAAGGTGGTGTCACGCGGGCTGATGCCTGTGCCGCCGTTGAACAGGACGATCCGCACCTCTGGCAAGGCGACCAGTTCCTCAAGCGCCGCCTGCACCTGATCAGGCTCATCCTTGATGAGTCGATAGGCTGCGACCCGATGACCAAGTTCAGTCATTCGCCTCTCGATATACTGGCGATTGGTATCGGTTTCCGGCGTCCTGCTGTCGCTCACGGTGACGATGGCGATTGTTACGGGATCATGCCCGGCATACTCTCGATGTGCGGCTGTACCCATATCAAATCCTCTTTCGTTTTACATATTGCTTTTATTGTACACTTGTTCGCACAAATTTCTCGCGGAGATGCTCAGTTGATAGGGACTTGCGCCCAGTAATCCTCGATGGGGGCATAACCCAGCCAGCCGATTTCCTCATCGAAATGCCACTTCGTCCGAATATCGGCGAGATAACGGGCGCTGCTTTGCGGAGGAACGAGCCATAAATCCGTGATCGCGGAGTCCGCCTGTACCGACGTATGTGCATCGACAGCAGCAATCGTTTGCTGAGACGTGCCAAACACCAGCAGCAGAACGACCGTATCCGGGCCAGTCGCATTGATGCGATAGGTATGCACAGGCGAACAGCCGGAGTCGATGAAATGCCCCAGTGAAAGAATCGGCGTTTCGTCATAGGTATGTAGTTCGAGCGCAACCGCATCGCGGTAGGGAAGCACGCTGTCGAGATTCAGATAGACGCGGTTCCCAACCAGTCCATCAGTCCAGAACGTGCTTTTATCGGTGATTTCGACGTGGATTGCGGATACATCCGCAATGATATTCAACGCCCGTCGATAGGAGGTCTGCCCGATGGACATGCCGTATAAACTGGACGGCTCACAATTGCCGCCTCCCAGCCGCATCATGCCAACCATGGAAGCAATGATCACAAATTCCAGCAAAAGCAGCAAAACAACGAGGTGTTTTATCATCGACTTTTCAAAAGAAAAATGCGATTGTAACCTGACGCGAGGTAGGGGCACGCCGTGGCGTGCACTTGTTGTTAAAGCATAATCCTCCCAAATAGCAGGGGCGACGTTCGGAACATCGCCCCTGCTCAAAACTACTGCACCGTGAACGACACCTGATACGGGGCTTGGACATAATTGCCGTCGTTGCCGACCACGATCAACTGCATATCGTAGTTGCCGGGTTGCAGGCCGGGGATCGACGCCAGCACGCCGTTGACCACACTGTCGGAGCGCACATCGTTCATCGTCACCCAGTTATCGCCAAACTGACCACCGTGCAGCACCAGTTTCCAGTACTGCGCCTGATTCTGCGCAAACTGCACCGTCCCCACAATCGGGAAGCCCACGCTGACGGTCTGCCCCGGCGACGGTTCGCTGATGAAGGCCGTGATCACGACCGCGCCGCCGCTGGCATTGAGCAGATCCGGCGTGCAGGCAATCGTCGGCAGGAAGGCAAAGCCGTTGGCACGAGCGTAATTCTCAGCCTGAATCGCATCAGCAGGAACGGGCGGCGGCGCGATAAACAACTGCTGTCGTGCTGCCGGAGCGCTCCCCTGAAGCTCGACCGGAACCTGACAGTAGAGCGGCGCAGGTGGCGACGGCTGTCCCGGCTGCACCGCAAACTGGATCGTGTTGGCAATGTTCGGGTCAATCGGGCTGACCAACACACTGTAGATGCTCGGCTGAATTTCTTGCAGCCAGGGGCCTGCCTGCGGCGGCTGATTCGGCGTCGGCTCCGGCTGCTGCGGGAATTGCAGATTGCCCTGCGCGTCGGGAATGCCCGCAGGCCCGTCGAGGAACCATTCGTTGACCGTGTTATTGCCACAGTCGGTCGCGGGTTCCTTGAGCGCCTGAATGTTGCAGATCGCCCGCAGCGACATGCCGTTCGGCGGGTTGAGTTGATCGGGCAGCAGACTGCCGTTGACCGCGAACTGACCGAGCATAGCATTGTTGCCATAAATCCCGTTGATGACCGCGTTCCAGATCGGCGCAGCACCTGTGAGTCCGGTCGAATGCACCATCGGCGAACCGTCACTGTTGCCGACCCACACGCCCACCGTCACGTTGCGCGTGAAGCCGACCGTCCAGTTATCGCGGAAATCGTCGGTCGTCCCCGTCTTGACCGAGGTGTGCAGGCCGCCCGTGTTGAGCGGGCTGTTCGCGCCCATTGCCGGGGTGCGCGCCGCATTGTCGCTCAGAATATCGCTCATGATGTAGGCAATGCGCGGATCGACCACCTGCGTGCCGTAACCCTGCTTATTGATCGTCTTGTCGGTCGCGTTGCCGTGCGGGCAGCCGCTCTCGTACTGGTAAACGATATTGTTATTGCTGTCCAGCACGCACAGGATCGAGGTCGTCGGCACGAGCGACCCGCCGTTGGCGAAGGTTGCGTACACCCGCGACAGTTCCAGCAGCGTGATGTCGCCGCCGCCGAGTGTCAGCGAAACCCCGTACTGGCTGGCATCATTCCCCAGGCTTTGAATCCCGAAGCGCTGCGCGATTTGCAGGAAATAGGGCACGCCGATCCGGCGCAGGGTTTGCACCGCCGGGATGTTGTAGCTGTTGGCGAGCGCTGCCCGCATCCGCAGCGGCCCGTGAAACTGTCCGTCGTAGTTGACGGGCGTGTAGTTGTCAATCGTGACGGGCGTATCCCAGATGATGTCGCCCGCCGTCATGCCCTGTTCCAGCCCCGCCGAATAGGTCAGCGGTTTCATGGCGCTGCCCGGCTGACGCAGCGCCGTCGCCACGTTGACGCGCCCGTCGATGGCGTCGTTGTTGTAGTCGATGCTGCCGACCATCGCCAGAATTTCCCCGGTGACAGGCTTGATCACCATCACCGCCGCGTTGGTGGCGTTGTTCGCTTGCAGGTTGGCGATCTGACTTTTCGCCGTTTGCTGCGCCATGTCATTGATGTCCAGATCGACCGTTGTGTACACGCGGAAGCCGCCCGACGCGATCTGGTTATCGGGGATTTGCAGGTTATGCATCAGCGTGGCGAATTCCTGCTGCGCATACACCGTGAAATGCGGCGCGTTCAAGGGCGCTTGCGGCGGGTGATACGACAATCCCTGCTGCAATGCCTGATCGCGCTGCTGCGCCGAAATGAAATGCTCGATCACCATCCGATCCAGCACCTGCCGCCAGCGTGAATCGACCGCCTGCTGCACCTGTGGGTCGCTGCTCAGCGGGTCAAGGTCGGCGGGCGCTTGCGGTAATCCCGCCAGCAGCGCCGCTTCACCCAACGTCAGTTGATTGACATCCTTGCCAAAGAAGGTCTGCGAGGCCGCTTCCGCCCCGTAGGCCAGATTACCGTAGTAAATCTCGTTCAGGTAGAGTTCCATCACCTGCTTCGGTGATTTGCGCTGGCGCAGCAGAAACGCCAGCAATATTTCTTCCACCTTGCGCTGAACGCTGCGCTCGTTGCGATACTCGTAGCTGAACAGGATGTTGCGGACCACCTGCTGCGTGATCGTGCTGCCGCCGCTGTCGCCTTTCGCCAGCCCCACATATTGCAGGAAAGCGCGTGCCGTCGCCTGAATTTCAAAGCCGGGGTTGGTGAAGAAGGTCGAGTCCTCAATCGCCACCGTCGCATTGATCAAATCCTGCGGGAATTGATCGTAGCTGACGTTGGTGCGCTTGCCTTCGTTGAAAGCTTCGTAGAGCAGCTTCCCGGTACGGTCGTAAAAGAACGTGCTCTGAAAATTCCGGTAATCGTCCACCGTCGAAACCTGCGCCTGTAGCTGCTGCTCCAGCCGCGTGCCGAGCGTCGCCGTCAGCAGCAGCGTGACCAGCGTCAGGCCGCCGCAGAACGTCACCACCAGCCCAATCAGAATCGCAGCACATCCCGGCGAACAGCCGAGAATCCGGCGCGGTCGTGGTTTTTGACGCGGGGGGAGTGCCGCAGCCGCTCGCCCTGCGGGAGACTGTGGCTGTTGTTGGGGTGTCGGGTATTGATACTGCTGCCCCGGCTGCGTCGTTTGCTGCATCGGTGGCGCAGGAATTGTCTGCTGGCTCTGCGGCTTGCGCTGCGTCGGCGGCTTGGGCTGCGCCGCCTTGCGTGGAGGGTGTTCCTCGCCGGGGACGTGTACCATCGTATGCTCGAACGGCACAATATGCGGAACCGTTTGCCCGCCATCCTGGGGCGGTTCTTCGCCAAAATCAGGGTTGGGATCGTACCCGCCGCTTCCCGGCAGCGTCTGACGTGGATCACTGCGCGGACGGTCGGCGGCGGCGGGATTCACCGGAAACAGATCAGACGTTTCGTCGTCGTCTTCGCTAAAATGCTTTTCGAGGTCGATCAGCGTCGGCAGATCATGAACGTCGATGTCCGCCGGATTCTCCAGCCCATCCGTCTGCGTCACGCCCGCCGCATCAGGCTCGCTGGCTGCCTCCGACTCGTGTACTGCTGCTGTTTCACTCGTCGCCGCTGCATCGACGGACGCTTCGTCGGGGGCGAGATCGTCCTGGGCTTCCGGCTGCGGTTCGGGTTGAGGTTCCGGGTCGAACTCCGGCGGAAATGGTTTGTCTTCGGGCATTGGGATACGCCTGCTCCGCTAAAAATGATTGATTCTGATTGTAGCAGAGACTCAATCCGCGTCCATGCCGCGAACCTGACGCACACTCAGCGCTTGACCGACAAGCCTACGCCTGCTCTACGCTCAAGCTAAATCCGTTGCAGGCAGCATTTTCTCGCACGGTGAATCATCTGTAGGGGCAGGTCTAAGACCTGCCCCTACACAACATGCTCGAATGAGTCATTCAGGGAAATTGAGGAGAGCGAATCGACTAAACGGTGTAGCTGGCGGGGTTGCCCTGGCTGCCTTTTTTACCATCCGGCCAGACTGTGTTTTCGTCGAACTTCAGCCCATTCACCGTCGCGCCCTTCATCGACGACCCTTGCAGGTTCGCGCCGTTGACAATCGCGCTGTTCAGGTTGCAGTTGGTCAGCCGAGCGCCTTGCAGGTTCGAACTGGAGATGTTCGCGCCTGTCAGGTTCGCGCTGTCCAAATCCAGCCCCACCGCGTTGATCGTGATCATCGTGGCATAGGAAAGGTTCACGCCGCGCAGGATCGCTTCCCGCAGCGTTGCCGCCTGAAGATTGCAACCGCGCATATTCGCGCCGCTCAGGTCAAGCCGCGTCAGGTCAAGCACGCTCAGGTCAACTCCCGCCAACCGGGGGCTTGTCCCCGCGCCGATTAAAGCCAGAATCAGTTCCTTGCGACTAATTTCGCCTGCCATTGTTCAACTCCTCACGCTGATAAGCTATCATCTGCTCGATGGTTTCATCCAACGTTGTCGTTGGTTCCCATTCGATTGTATGCCGGATTTTTTCCAGCGAGGGAACTCGCCGCCGAAAATCCTCGAATCCCGCCTCGTAGGCTTCCTCATAGGAGATGCGCCGAATTTCCGAACCGCTCCCCGCGTGATCGCGCACCTTCGCGGCGAGGTCGCCAATCGTGATTTCTTCGCTGCTGCCGATGTTGAAGACCTGCCCCAGCGCCGCCGGGTTTTCGCTCAATTCGTGAATCGCCTCGACCACGTCGCGCACATTGCAGAAGCAGCGCTGCTGCTGCCCGTCGCCGTAGACCATGATCGGCTCGCCCCGGATCGCCCAGTTGACGAAACGCGGCAGCACCATGCCATACTGCCCGCGCTGGCGCGGCCCTACCGTGTTGAACAGCCGGAAAATCACCACCGGCAGATTGGCTTCTTTGTAATATGCCAGTGCCAGAAACTCGTCAATCGCCTTTGAACTGGCGTAGCTCCAGCGGCTGCGCGTTGTCGGCCCCAGCACCGAATCGTCGTCCTCGTGAAACGGGAAGCGCACCCCTTTGCCGTAGACTTCGGACGTCGAGGCGATCATCACCTTTTTGCGATAACGCCGCGCCGCCTTCAGCACGACTTCCGTCCCGCCGATGTTGGTCTCGATGGTTTCAATCGGTTCGCTGATAATTCGCTGTACGCCGACCGCTGCCGCCAGGTGAAAAATGATGTCGCACTCGCTCACCAGTCGATCCATCACGTTGACGTTACGGATGTCCTCCACCGCGATATGGAAGTGTGGATGACCTTCAATCGCCTTCAGGTTGTCGATCCGCCCCGTCGAAAGGTTGTCGATGATAGTGACGGTGTACCCCGCGTTTAACAGGTGTTCAGCCAGATGACTGCCGATAAAACCTGCCCCGCCAGTGATCAGCGCATGTGTCATGCGACTTTTTCTTCCCGATTCTGTGACTAATAATGTAACAGCGGGATGTTACCGCAAATTAACCTTCACAACAAACGACGATTCCCCTACGTTAGGGGGATAATTTAAAACTCAGTGCTTGCGCTGATTCTAACCTCATGATACGCTAGGTTAGAAATCTGCAACAACAGTTTGAAACAACAGACGAGACGTAGGCATGAGCGAAAAAATTCTGGTTATCGACGACGAAGAAACCACAGTCAACCTGATTGGCCTCCTTCTGGAGCGCAAAGGGTTTGAAGTCATCAAGGCTTACGGTGCCGAAGAAGGTTTGCGCCGCGCCTATCGACATCAACCCGATCTGGTACTGCTGGATATTATGATGCCGGAAATGGACGGTTGGGAAGTCTGCAAACGCCTGCGCGATATGTCTGACGTGCCGATCATCTTCCTGACCGCGCGCGGCGAAATCCGCGATATTGTTCACGGACTCGAACTCGGCGCGGACGATTATGTCCCTAAACCGTTCGATAACGAAGAACTGATTGCGCGCATCAAAGCGCATCTGCGCCGTGCTCCCAAGCCGAATATGAGCGAAGAACTGGCCTTCAACGGCGGCGAATTCCGTATCAATTTCATGAACCGCGAAGTTCGCGTCCGCAACGATCTCAAACACCTGACGCCGAAGGAATTTAATTTACTCGGTGTGCTTGTGCGCAACGCCGGGCGCGTCGTCCCGCGCAATGAACTCGTCACCGAAGCCTGGGGCGAGGAATACGGCGACGCTATCGACAGCCTTAAGCTCTACATTCACTATCTGCGTCAGAAAGTAGAGCGCGATCCCGAACGCCCGGATTACATCCTGACTTCACGCGGCGTCGGCTACCGCTTCGCCAACCGCTGAGCTTCTCTCGCATTTTCCTGTAGGGGCAGACCTGCGTGTCTGCCCTTTTTAATTCCCCCGACAACGCTCCATCAGTTCCATAGTCATCACGCCGTGCACCTGAAACGCCTCCGCGCTGAGATCATCCAGCGCCGCCCACAGTGGAAAATCCAGGTCTTCTTCCGGCGGATATTCCGGCGGGTTTAGCGCCGTCGTGATCGCCGTGCAGGCGTAATAAAACAGAAAGCCGTGCAGGGCCAAATCCAGCGGATCGTAATAGAACAAGTCGGTTTCGAAATGCAGGAACGCGCCCACCTCAACCTCGACGCCCGTTTCTTCCCACACTTCACGCCTTAGCGCGGCCTCGACCGCTTCGCCTTTCTCGATGCCGCCACCGGGCAGCACATATTTTTGCGTGGAGCGCGCTTTCCCAACCAGCAGTTTGCCTTCGTGAATGACAATTCCATACACCGAAGGCCGCTGAATCAAGCGCTCGGCGGGAACATATTTGGTTTCGTTGAATAGCGTGCGGCATGGGATCAGTGTCATCGAAGCCTTCTCACACTTTCTGCCTAGATGTCATACATCAATATGGCGCAAAAGCCTCAATCCGGCGAGAATCTGGACGGATTGAGCCTCACCCAGTCTTCAACTTGCGAAAGGACACTCAAGCCGATGTTTAGCGATCAAGCCGCTGTCATTCAGGAAATCGTCCGCCTGCATGAAGACCCCGAAGGCTTTCTCGTGCAGGTGCATTCGCAGTTAAGTTTCGACCCACAGCTTTTTGATCACTGTGTCGATGTCGTTGAACAATATTATGCCTTCGTCAAAACAGATCGGCTGATTGATAAGCGTGTCGTGCGCTTTCTCTGCGATACCATCACCACGCTGGAAGGCTCCGCTGATCAGTTTTATCAATTGCAACATCCAGCGGCACGCCGCGTCAGCGACGCCCATTCGCGCTGGCTTAGCCTCATCGATCAGCTTCTTTCCATTGAACCCGCCGACCCGAACGCCGACACTGCCATTCAATTGACTCTGCTCAAGTGAGTAGCCTTTTCTGTAATATATTTTGTAATTTTTTAGCCCAAATCATAGATACAGCACGCTGCACCTGTGACTGCTAAATCCTGAGAAGATTATGCTCTTGCTGAAAGCGACCTGCTCATTCGTTATTCCAGATGACTGGAAGCATCGAGCAGCGAGTGAATTTCACCGACCAGCTTCCCGGCAATGGGGTCGCCTTCGCGGGCAGCGCGCTTGACCCAGCCTGATGTCACCTGAAGCGTATCACGCAGCCGCCGCGCCAGCAGTGCATCGGCGCTGTCGCGCCCTTCATCGACATTGTAAGCAGGCTTCAGTTGGTTATAGGAGACGAACGCGAACGTGACCGACAGCATAATCAGGATTTCGAGATCCTCACGGCTGAAGTTGGACGAATCGATCCGTTCTTCAAACGCGCCAGCGATAGTTTGCAGGTCAAGGCATACCCGAATCACCGCTTGCAGGCTGTCAAGTTGCTCGTTCCAGAGATCAGATGTGACATTAGCAGGCAGCCCTCGCAGAATCAGACGCACTTTTTCTGCAATGGCCGCTTGATCCAACCCGTCGATACCTGCCAGATCAAGCGATGCGTTGATAAAGTCGGCAAACGGATCGACAGGTTGATCCTCGTTCTCCATAACCCCAGCTCCTCGCATACAAGATGATGATTCTTAATATAACGAAACATTTCGCCAGACACAATCAACATTTCATGAAAATGGTTCTCGCTGGACTTAGAGACACTTTGCCCAATTTAGTTTAAGAATTATCAATTGCAGACGCTCGCCAAGCGTCCTATACTGACGACCATCGTCCGCTGAAATTCCGACCTTATGACACTTACCGCCAGCGAAATTACGCTCATCGCCATCACCTTCATCGCTCTGGTGCTGATCCTATCCAACCGTCTGCGCACCGACATTGTTGCGATTCTCGTCCTGCTCTCGCTCACGCTCACCGGCGTCGTCACGCCCGATCAGGCGATTTCTGGTTTCAGCCGTCCGGCGGTCATCACCATCATCAGCCTGTTTATCATCACGCGCGGGCTGGAAGACACTGGCGTCGTCCAGTGGGTCGCTGACCGCCTCCGTGAGATCGGCAAAGGCAGCGAAGGCCGCCTCGTCCTCATGTTCATGGCGGCGGGCGCAGTCCTCTCGACCATCATGAGCACCATCGCCGCCGGAGCCGTGCTGCTCCCCGCTGCGGTTCAGGTCGGGCGCGATTCAAACGTTCGGCCTTCCAAGCTCTTGATTCCGCTGGCCTTCGGCACGCTCGTCGGCGGCATGGCGACTTATTTCACCACCGCCAATATCATCGTCAGCGGCATCTTGCAGGATCAGACCAAAACTGGCCTCACTATGCTCGACTTCCTGCCCACTGGCGGCTTGATCGTCATCGCGGGGCTGCTTTACATGGCGCTCATCGGGCGGCGTCTGCTCCCCGAACGCGACTCGGTCGGTCAGAAAGCCAGTTCGCGCGCACTCTCGCGCAATCTCTACGAGACCTATCAACTTGAAGAACGTCTTTGGGAATTCAAAGTCCCGGCAGATTCAACGCTTGCCGGAACGTCGCTCAAGGACAGCCACATCGGCGAATCGCTCGGCGTCACGGTTCTGGCAATCTGGCGCGGACACCATGCCATCCTCTCACCTCTGCCCGATCAGGCTATCAGCGTCGGCGATTATCTGCTCGTCCTCGGTCGCGAGGAGCGTGTTCAGCAGTTATCCCGCTGGGGACTCACCCCAGGTCGCGAAAACGGTTATGCGCCGCTCCACGACTATGCGGTCGATATGACTGAAGTCATCATTCCGCCTCGCGCGAACGTCATCGGCAAGACGCTCACCAATCTCAGCTTTCGCAACAAATTCGGCCTGACCACCGTCGCCCTGTGGCGTGAAGGCCGCAGCTATCGCACCGACGTCGGCAAATTTCCGCTTCAGGTTGGCGACGCGCTGCTGATGGTCGGCCCGGTCAAAAATATCAAGCAGTTGTCCAACGAACGCGACTTCATGGTGATGCAAAGCGCTCACGCCGTCAAGCCGCCCAATCCGCAGAGAGCACCCTGGGCGCTGGTCATCACCGCCGCCGTACTGGTCGCCGCCATCACCAACATTGTGCCCATCACGATTGCGGCGCTGGCAGGCGCGGTTGCGATGGCGCTCACCCACTGCCTGAGCATGGATGAAGCTTATCGTTCGGTCGAGTGGCGCGCCGTTTTCCTCATCGCAGGAATGCTGCCCTTAAGCACCGCCCTCATCAATACCGGGCTAGCAGCTCAGGTCGGCGCAACCTTGACCAGTATCCTTGCGCCACACGGTGCGCTCGTCATGATCGCCGGGCTGAGTCTCGTCACCTTGATCATCGCTCAGGTTATGGGTGCGCAAGTCACCGCCCTGATTGTCGCGCCGATTACCATCAGCGCGGCACTCCATGTCGGTATCAATCCGCGCGCGATGGGCGTCGCGATTGCCATCTCGACGTCTGCCGCCTTCCTGACGCCGATTGCCCACCCGGTCAACGTCCTCATGATGGGGCCGGGTGGTTATAGTTTCGGTGATTTTTTCAAAGTCGGCATCGGTATGGCGCTGATCACCTTCGTCGTCCTGATTATCGGCCTGCTCCTTTTCTGGGGCATCCGCTGAAGCGCTAAACCAAAAGTTCGACCGTGACCGTCGTTCCTTCTGCTAGCACACTCTGGATCGTCAGCCGTCCGCGATGCAGTTCCGCTAAATTTCTCGCGAGAATCAGGCCGAGTCCCAGCCCCTGCTGTTCATACAGTTTGCGCTCAAACTGCATATACGCCCCCACCCGGTTGATCTGAGCGTTGCTCATGCCGCGCCCTGCATCGCGAACGCGCAGCCGGTACACTCCGCCGTTGATCTCGCCCGTCACCGTCACCTTCGTCCCGGCTTTAGAGAAGCGCAGGGCATTGTCAACCAGTTCTTCGACGATTTTTTTCAGGCTGTCCGCATCAATGCGTACCGGAACATTTTCTGCCTCAATCGTCACATCTTCCATGCGTTCCCATTGGAACGCTTTTTGGAAAGTCGCGTCTTTGCTCACTGTTCCCGGATTGTCCGTTTGCTGCTGAGCGATCACGTCCATCGTGCGCGCATCGCGCCTGAAAATCTCGATCTGAGCATACAGCAGATAATTTTCCACCACACGGAACAAGCGCCGTCCGGCGTGCAGAATTAATTCCAGCCGCTCGTCGATTTCGGCTTTGTCCAGATCGTGATAGTCCATCTGCAACAGTTCGGCATAACCCATGATACTTGTGAGCGGCGTCCGCAGTTCATGGGGCAGAATCGTCATCAGGCTGCCACGCAGTTCCTCAAGACTCTTCTCATGGATCTGATCGACAACTTCCCGTTTTGCCATCCGCGCGCTGACCGCCGCCACGATTTCATTTCGACCACAGGGTTTCGTCAGGTAATCATCCGCCCCGGCATTCATCCCCAGCCGAATTGAGTCGCGATCCGCTTTTGCCGTCAGAAAAATAAATGGGATCGCCGCTGTATCCGCCTGGTTGCGCAGCTCCAGCAGCACACCATAGCCGTCCAGTTTCGGCATCATAATGTCGCAGATGATCAGATCCGGCAGCGAGTCCTGCGCCCGTTCCACGCCAACCTGCCCGTTTTCGGCGGTTTCGACTTCATAGCCTTCATAGACCAGGATTTCAGCCATATTCTCACGAATATTGGCTTCATCTTCGATCACCAGAATTTTCGCCATTTGGCCTTGTCCCTGTTCAGGAATTGGAAATCGAGCGTTCGCACAGGCGTTTATCCGAAAAGCTGCGCCTGTCTCTCACCAAAACCGTTCCGCGCTGCGCCTGTTCCACCCGGTAGACAGGCGATTAGAAGACATTTTTAGCCTTCGCCGGAGCATCTTATCTTACGACTCTATTATAGGGTCGAGTCATCCACCGATTGCTTGAGCTAAAGTTCAGGCTTCAGCCTTACTCGTCCCGTTTGCCCCGCAGCATTCCGCGATACACCCCCGGCGATGAATCGAGGATTTCTACCGCCCCCACCGTTTTTGCGTAAAAATCCACCGGCCCCGCCGACCCGACAATGCCGTAGATGTAGCCCCGTGCGTACAAATCGTGCAGGCAGACCAGCAGCAGCGCCTTACCAATTCCGCGTCCCCGGTACGTTTCATCGACGCCTGTCGGCCCAAAAAAGGCTTTCGCGGTGGCATCGCAGCAGGCGAATCCCACACACTCGCCATCGTGCGTCGCGATCCAGCAGCTCACCGGCTGATTGCTGAACGCGACATCCGTTTCGCTCACCCAATGATCGCCGAAATGCGCACCGACCCATTTCAGCACGAGGTGTTTTTCTGGCGCGATGCTGCGCCGAATGTCGATCCCTTCGTCCCGCAGCGCGTCGATCAGCGGCTTCACTTCCGGTAGTTCGTAGAGCTTCACCAGCAAATCAGACATCATTCATCCTTCGACACAAATTGAATTTGACGATTATCCAGCCAACTGAGAAAACCGTAACGATGTTCTTGTATCCTCCCTCCTTTGCTTACGTGAACTTGTTCGCGCGAGAGGGGAAGCTGACCCGCTCCTGGTCGGCAGAGGTGAGGGGCGAACCCTCACCCTAGATACACGGTCTTGACCACCGTCTCCCGCGCCTGATCGCCATCGCGTTCTACCCGATACCCTTTGGCATTCGGGCGCGAGCTGACAACCTGTTGCAACGCGCCATCGACGTAATGTCCTGCCGCGCCGTCATCAAATGCGATTCCCGGCGGCAGTTCATCCGCCGCAATCTGCCGCTGATATTCCGGTCGGCGTCCCGCTTCACCGTCGTAATGTGGGGAGCAGCTTCCCGCCAGATAGCCCAATCCCTTCAGGCGTATGAATCTGCCGGGGATCGAGTCGCTAAACGGATTCTCGAACCAGCAGATACACCCCGCGCTGATGCCCGCCAGCACCGTCCCGTTCTCACCCGCCTGCCACAGAATCCGATCCAGTTCCCATTCGCGCCACAGCGCCAGCAGCGATTTGGTATTGCCGCCACCAACGTAGATCACGTCCTGTTCCATCAGAAATCCCTCGACATCTGCCGTATGCGGGTTGAACAGCGACAGATGCGTTGCTTGAGTGCCCAAATTCTGAAACGCACGGTAAAACCGCAGCGTGTAATCGAGACTCTCGCCGCTGGCCTGCGCCAGAAAACACACCTTAGGTTGTTCCGTCCGCGCCTGCGCGATCACATACTGGTCGAGCAGCGGCGTGTCTTCCATCGAAAAGCCCCCGCCGCCCATCGCGATAATCTGCATCTTATTCCCCCTGCTTCCGCTCGATCACGTAAACGTTCGTCAGCGACCCATCGTCGTTGACCACCTGCTCCTCAAACCGGAAGCCGAGCTTCCCAATCACATGCTGTGAGGGTTTGTTATCCGGGTGAATAGTCGCGTAAATCCGCGTCAGCGTCGAGCGTGCAAACACGTAATCGACCATTGCCCGTCCGCTTTCCGTCGCGTAGCCCTTGCCCCACGCTTCGACATGAAACGCATAGATCAGTTCGTCGAAGTCATTTTCCGGGGCGCGCACCACGCCGCTGAAACCCACGAATTTGCCGCTGGCTTTCTCGAACACCGCCGATGTGCCGTAGCCCCGCGTCGCATACTTCATCTGGCAGATGCCGATCCAGCGCTCCACTTCGGAGCGCGGCAGCACCGTCCCATCGTCCATGTAGCGCATCGCCGTTGCATCGGCGCACAGGGCAGCGAAATCATCCAGATCACTCGGCTCAAAGTGCCGCACCCGCAGCCGCGCTGTCTCAAACATTCGTCTCCCCTTCCAGTCAGCATCTCAACGATTTGCGCATGTACTCATCCAAAGCTCTCACCGCTCTAAACGATTCATTTAGACGGGCGTGTCAGATTGTGAAACCTGATGGAGTCAGATGGCAATCCTCTATTCCCAACATCCATATTAAGAACCCTCACCGACACTTAAAACACCTTAGCCCTCCCCTATCAATCTTGCTGCCTGCCGGAAAAGGTTTTCTTTGTGGTTCACCAGCATCATAGGGGGGTATAGGGGGGCGCACTTCAATCAGGATCGCAAGAGGGGGGTATAGGGGGGTGAAGACAGATGAACAAGGGTGTCTTGGAATATCCTGGGACATAAAGATGCGCCTCCCCTGCCCCACCGCAGAATCCCGCTCCCGAATCAGGTTTAAGTGCTTCACCACCGCTTAACCAACCGGATCACCTGGATGACTCAGGCTTGTTCTCATCCTCAAGCACCATCCGTGCCGCCACCTTGCCCGAAAGCGTCACCATCGGCACGCCACCGCCGGGATGCGTCGTCCCCCCGGCGAAATACAGCCCCTTGATGCCCTTCGCCCGGTTGTGCGGACGCCGCAGCGCATTCAAGCGGTCATTGCTCGATGTGCCATACAGCGCCCCGCGTCGCGCCCCTGTCATCCGTTCGAGATCGAGCGGCGTTAGCCTCCGTTCCACACGGATTTTATCGCGCACATCCAGCCCAAACGCCGCCAGCTTCGCCAGCACTTTATCCCGATATTCCGCCGCTTCCTTTGTCCAGTCAAATTTACCGTCAAGTGCAGGCACATTCACCAGCACGAACCAATTTTCGCACCCCGGAGGCGCATGATCGGCATCTGCCTTTGACGTGATCGCCACATAAATCGTCGGATCATCCGGCGGAAGATTTCGGGTGAAAATATCGTTAAATTCGCACTGGTAATCGGTTGAAAAGAAAATATTATGCTGTGCCAGTTGCGGGTGCAGCCCCTCGATTCCCAGCATCAGAATGAAGCCGGAACACGAGGCTGCGACGCTTTCCGGTCGCTCATCCTCTCCCTTGATTAATCGCTCATAGACCGCTGCCACGTCAACGTTGGCAATCACGCGTTTCGCCTCAATCCGCTCGCCGCCCACGAGAGAAACCCCGCTCACGCTTCCCTCGCGCACCTCAATCCGATCTACCGCGCAGTTCAGCCGAATCTCGACGCCCAGTTCGCGCGCCAGCCGCTGATACGCTCGCGCAATCGCGTAAATCCCCCCACGTGGATACCAGATTCCGCCTGTAAGTTCGACGTGTGCAATCACATTGAGCGTCGCCGGAGCAAGAAAAGGACTTGCCCCTACATACGTCGCAAACCGACCGAGAAACTGGCGCAAATACGGGGAGCGCACGAAGCCTCGTATCGCCTGATCCATCGTCCGCAGCGGATCGACCGCCGGAATGTCGCGTAATGGGGTGCGCGCCAGTTCGCCGAAGGTCGGCGGATCGTTGTAGATGAATTTCGCTCCCGTCACGCGATGAATCCGCGCGGCATACGCCAGATAAGCGAGGTAGCCTTCGACATCGCGCTCGTCAAAGGCCGCGATTTGCGCCAGCATTCGTGACAAATCGCGAGTGGCATCGAACACCACGCCATCTGCGTAGAAGTAGCGCGTCAGCGGCTCGACAGGCAGCAGCGTCAGATAATCTTCAAGGCTGCGTCCCGCCGCTGCAAACAGGTCTTCGAATACCGGGCGCATCGTGATCACCGATGGCCCTGTATCCCAGCGAAAGCCGTCCGTCGTGATCTCGTCCATCTTCCCGCCAACCTGCGCGTTCTGCTCCAGCACGATCACACGTCGACCCGCCGCCGCCAGCCGAATCGCGGCACTCAGCCCGCCGATCCCTGCGCCGACAACAACAATCGCCTCCGCAGTCACAATTAACTCGACGCAGTAGCTTCGGCGGTCACTTCCGGCGTCGGCATGACGAACTGCACCGTATCGAGGATTGTCTGAAGCTCGTTGGCAGCATTACCGTCCATCGCCCCAATGGGTTCGGTGTAGACATAAAAGACGAAGTTGACCTCGAACTGGCGCAGGGCAGCGAACCACCCGCGCGTATCCGGGAGCTGCGGGCAGTTGACCGCCGCGAACTGTGTGCCGGTCGCCTGCAAACCGCCGACACTGTAGTTTCGGCGCAAATCCGTGCCGACGTTGCAGCCCGTCTCGACAATCGCCAGCCGAAGCAGGCGCGTCCCGTCCGTCCACACATCGGGCTGGATCGTCGTCGGCGCGGTACCGCTGAACTTGACCAGATTTGGGAAGCCCCACAGCAGCACGATATAGCCTGTCCCACCGGTCACTGGCCCCCGGTAGAGCGCGAAGGGGATCGGGCGGATGCCGTCGATGTCTTGCAGCACAATCGCGTCGTAAGCGTATGACCAGTCCTGCGGCAGCGACATCGTCAGCGGCGGCGCAATGTGATCGTTCGTCAGCGGGTTGTAGGTATAGGTATCGACTTCCGAGGTCGCTTCCGGCGTTGCCGCCGTCTGCGTCGCCAGCGAGTTATTGGCCTGCTTCAGCACCAGATCAATCGTGAAATTCAAGCTGTCGGCGTCTGCCAGCGACGGGCTATCGCCCACCACCACATACGGCGTCGCCGAGAACGTCGATTCGCTGGTGGCGGCGCGCTGAGCATCGTTGAGAATTGTGTCCGGCCCTTCACTGGTGAAACATTCGCCCCACTGCCCCTCGTTGACACCGAGTGCCAGCGCCCCATTGAGCAAACGGTCGCCCGAAAATGCGTCCGCCCCGAACTGACTCTGCCACGCGAACAACTGATCCGCATAGGGCCAAAAGACATTCTGAGCATTGGCGCAGATTGATGCGCGTGCCGCGCCGCGCCCGCCAGCGATTGATCCCTGTCCGAACAGTGGAATAAACGTGACATCGACTTCACCATTGCGCACGCGCTGAAGCAGCTTGTCAAACGTCTGCGACCAGAACTGCCCGCTGGCCGGATCGTCAAAGGCTGCATAGATTTTGACGTTCACCAGCGCGCTCGGATAACCCAACTGCGGGAAGCCTTGCAGCGAGAGCGTCTGCGGCAGGCCATCATAGCGGTTGCCCGATTGGGCGCTCAGCGGCGCAGCAATCAGCAGAAGCAGGAGAAGCGGCAGAAATCGCCGGGGGTTTAAACCCCCGGCTAACATTTTTGGCGACCCACTAAAGGGGTCGCTCAGGAAATCAAGCTTCATCGTCAATTTGCTCCAAATACGGGTCAATCGTCTGGTTGGCGTGATGTTCTTTCTGATGTTCAACGTATTCAATCACGAATTTCAAGTTCTTCGCACCAAAGGTCAACACGCCATAACTCTGCTGCCAGCTAAACGAAGTTTCCAAATTAGGAAACTGTCTGTTGATGTCGCGTGTCGATGTGCCTTTCATCTGTTTTACCCAGTCTGCGACCGAAAGCTTCGGTGGAATACACACGGCACTATGGATATGATCGCTCACGCTGTTAACCGCAAGGATTTCTGTACCCAGTTCGCTGGCTTTTTCGCGCATCGTCTCAAAGATCACCTTCTCGATCTCCGGTGTAATCCAGAGTGAGCGATTCTTCGTAGCCCAGATGATATGGTAATAGCAGCGCCAGAATGCCATTGTGATCCTAACGAGCAAGCATACACGTATCCAGTAAAAATCTACTCGCGGATTACGACCCCTTCAGTGGGTCGTTAGGTATTTTCTAGCTGGGGGTTTAAACCCCCAGCGGCGCAACCTTCGACGCCGTATTACCTTACCAGTTCAATTTTACCTCGCGATGCCAGTAGCGCAGGATCAGCGCACCGCCGGGGATCGCCGCCACCAGCCGATAGAGCAAATCCCAGTCATCACCCGCCAGCACGCGCCCGACCAGCAGCCCACCTGCATACACCACAGCCCCGCCCACCATGCCAAGCACCGCGTTCAGCGATCCCAGCGCCAGCATCGCCAGCAGCACCACCAGCGCGATCCCTGCCAACCGCAGCAGGCGCGGCAGCAAATTCGCGAAATCGAGGTGGAAATCGCGCACCAGCAGCACCAGCACCAGCACTTCCGAACCGACCGTCGCCAGCGCCGCGCCGATCACGCCGACACGCGGCAGCAGCAGCAAACCGAGAACCAGTTCCAGCACCAGTCCTGCCACCCGCGCCGCGACCATGTAGCGCTGGCGATTTTGCACGTAAAGCGCCTGCGCGAAGACGTTGTTGACCATCGTGATCACCGCGTACCAGATGAGCACGCGCAGGATGACCGCCGTCGCGTTGTACGCTTCGCCGAACAGCGGCACGATGATTTGCGCGGCGAAAATCGTGAACACCAGCCCAATCGGCAGCCCGATCAGCAGCGTGAAAAAGGCCAGCTTTTCGACCATGAAGCGAAAGGTACTGTCCTGTCCATCCCCCTTGTAGACTCGCGACATCATCGGGTAGATGGCGATCAGGATGGTTGTGCTGAGAATATCAATCACGCCGCTGATAATCACCAGCGCGGCGTTCAGATGTCCCGTATCTTCGTCGGTCAGGATGTCCGCCGTCAGCAGCTTGTTGATTTGCACATAGGCGTTATTGATGAAGGCCGAGAACGCCAGCGGCAGGCTGTTGATCAGCAGCGGGCGCGCTATCGACCAATCGACCGGAAATTTCGGGCGAACGCCGCTGCGCAACAGTAGCGTCCAGAGCAAACCGGAACGTCCTAAGCCAGTCACTATCGTCACGACGTACACGCCGAGCAGGCCAAACCCTGCCCACAAAGCCAGCCCCGCCAGCCCAATCCGCAGCAGAATTTGCGCCACATCGACGATGGAAGTTGCCACCATCTTCTCCTGCGCCAGCAGTTGGTCGTAACACATATTGCCGAGCATGTCGATGAACAGGCTCAGCCCCGCGACCGCCACAAACCCGCGAATTGCGTCGTCATAGTTCAGGGCAGAAGCGTTGATGCCGACGTAAGCCACCAACCCCAGCACTGTCTGAATCACCAGCGTCGCCGAAAGGTAGCGTCCGGCGGTTTCCGGTCGGCGCGCCACGTCGCGAATCACAATCAGGCTTAAGGCGAAACCGGTCACGGTCGCACCCAGCGCAAACAGCGCGCCCACCCTTGCATAGATGCCAAATTCAGCCGCACCGAGCAGGCGGCTCAGGATCAACTGCCAGCCGAACTGCGCGCCGCTGCTGATGATCCGCGCTACCGCAATCGCGCCCGCGTTACGCGCCGCGCGCCGCGCTTCTGCCGCTGTTAAGCCTTCGGGGATCGTTTCATTCATCATGGCGCTAACTATAACCACCAACACGACGCGCTTCTAGAGGCGGTTTACGCCGACTAATGCTGATTTCGCGCCGCCCGCACCCAACCGCGATGGACTGCGCGTGCTTCTTCAACCGCCACAAAAGCATCGCTGTGCGTGCTGCGAATAATCTCGACCATTTTCGGCACTTCGCGGTTCATAACCACGCTGCGGAGCATCGTCACCGCGCCGTCTTTCCCTTCGCCGACGGTTTCCGTCACGCCGTAACCGCACTCGCGCAGCGCCAGCGCAATCTTATGTCCCTGATTCGCACAGATCACGTTGACGGTCATGAAGCTCGTGATGAAGCGCCTCTCGATCATCATCCCGACGTAGTTACCAACCGAGAAACCGCCGCAGTACGCCAGCAGATTGAGAATGTTGTTGAGATCGGTCGCGACGCTGGAAATCGTCACCGCGAACAGGAATGCTTCAAAAAAGGCGAGGAAAGCTGCGAACAAACGCTGCTGGCGGGTCACAATCACCAACCTGATAGTGCCGATCCCGGTATTCAGAATACGCAGAAAAAAAATCAGCACCGCCAGCAGAATCGCATCGGTGGATAAATCGAGTACCATGAAATGCCTCTTCGCAATAAATGTGTTTAGACTTCATCCTATCACAGTCCTCAGCGCGGCGCAGGTGACGAACGTCCATACTCACGATAGAGGCGCTCCAGTCGTTCCGCGACCGAAGCCCATGTAAAGCGCTCGCGCACCAGCGCCCGACCTGCCACACGCATCACGGCGCGTCGCTCTGTGTCCGCAAGCAAATCACGCAGCGCCGCCGCCAATGGCTCGACCTGCGGTTCGACGATTAACCCCGCGCCGTATTGGGTGACTTCGGGCAGGTTGCACCCCGGCGACAGAATCACGGGCAGCCCTGCCGCCAGTGCTTCCAGCGCCGCCATCGACAATCCCTCACCCGTCGCAGGCAAACAGAAGATGTCCGCCGCCGCTAGCGCCGCCAATCTGTCTTGCCCGTCCAGATAGCCGGTAATGACGGTTCGGTCGTCTTTAATCGCCTGTAATGTCGCCAGCATCCCTTCGTCCGGCCCCACGATAACGAGCCGCGCATCCGTAAAATTCGACTGCCTGAACGCTCGTACCAGCACCTCGACGCCTTTGCGCGAGTGCAGCCGCCCCATGAACAGGCAGACCGTCGCGTCGCCTAAGTCATAGCGTGCGCGAAAGGCTTCGCGCCCTTCAAGATGTGCGAACTCATCAGCATTGACGCCATTCGGCACAACCTCGAAGCGTGTCTGCGTCACGTCGAGAGAGAAAGATCGCCACGCGGCGCGCGCTTCGTCCACTTCCTGCGCCGTCAGACCGACGACGGCACTAAAACGCTGCGCAACCGTCGGCGACAGCAGCCGATCCCACGCAGATTTGAACGCTCCACGCCCCGTGCTCAGCGTCAGCGTGCCGTGTGGCGACAAAACCAGCGGGATACCAAGTCGTGCGGCGACAGGTGTCACCAGTAGATTTTCAGCGGTGCGGAACTCGTGAACATGAACCAGATCCGTGTTTTTCAGCAGCTCAGCGGCAATTTTGTCCATCCCCAGCGGCGTTGAGAGGTTGAACTGACCGCGCAGCCTGACCGAGCGATTGCGCACGCGCACGACTCTCACGCCATTGCGCACGGTATCGAGTACGGCTTCGTAACGCTCATGCTGGCTCAAGGCATCGGTTGTCAGCACTGTGACATTGTGACCACGATCCACCAGCGCGCGCGCCATCCCCTCGACAGCGCGGGTCACGCCGCCGAAAGCGAATGCTGGAGCATAGTAAGGTGTTAAATGGAGGATATTCAACAGGTTTATGGGCAGGGAGGGGCGGATTTACGCCCGCGCAGCAGGCACACCGCCCCTCCAATAGGGTCGCGAAATAACATACTAACTTTTCGGCGGTAAATACGCCTGCACTTTGAAATTCGACTCAAGGACTTCTGGTTGGGTTGGGTCATCATAGTGGGAATCGATGTAGGCTTGAACTGCTGCCACGCCACGCTCCAGCACTTCATCGCTCATCACCCACGTACTCGAAAAATAACGCCCGCGCATACTGTTGATGAAGTCTTGCGGCGACCGCTGCGTGGTAAAGCTGTGAACCTGCGTGAGTCCCGTTTCGCGCCAACCATTCGCCGCCAGAAACGTCTCGCGTTCGGCATGAGGGATCGCACCCTCGGCTTCGCGTGATTCGTGCGTCGCCTGGTTCCAGATGTCTTGCAGCGTGCTTACCAGCATCCGACCGTTCCCGCCATGCAGCAGCGGCGCGTCAGGTCGCAAAACTCGCTCGACTTCGCTCAGTACCTCACGCCATGCCGGAATTAGATGAAAAACATGCACAGCGATGACCGCATCGAAACTTGCATCAGCAAAGGGCAGCCGTGTTACGTCACCCTGAGTAAGATAGATCCGCTCCTGATGCTGTTTTGCTCGCAGGCGATCCATCATCGGACGCGCCAGATCGATCCCATAATAGCGGCCTACCAGCGGTGCAACCGGCAGCGCGATGCGGCCAGTCCCTACGCCGATTTCCAGCACACGGCTGGCGCTGCTGAGGTTGCCCGCCTTCGCCATCAGCGCGCCGATCTCTCGCTCAACCCCTGGCGGAAAACCACGTGTATTATCGTAGTAACCCGCCGCGCGATCAAAAGCGACCGAGTCATTTGCCACGAGGCATGTCCTCCCTGCCTAATCGCCAATTGCTTCGAGATTACACGATCACAACCTTCCCTGCCAACCCGTTTGACGAACCTGGTAAATTCCGGTAGGCTAGGTACCAGCATTTTCCAGGCACAAACAGACGAGAATCTGTCCGGTATTCTTTGCTGAGAAGATCATATCTGGACAGATCGAAAGAAAACTGCGGGCTGCGTTTCACGCCAGTTCGCCGCTAAACGAGCCTGCGCAGAAAAAATAAGCGTTGCAGCAGCGATAGGAGATAAAATGACTTCAAGGCGATTTTGGGGATTTGTACTCGTCGGCCTGTTCTTCATCATGTTCAGCCTGAGTATGCGCACCACGCCGGTTGAGGCCGAAAACCTCCTTCAGAACGTTCCGCGTCTGGATGGCATGAATATTTATTTCACGGAATCTTCGGGCGAAGCGAGTCGCTTTGACCGCACCGATCCCGGCCTGTCCCGCTACGCTGGACTGCTTTCCCAACTGGGCGCAAATCTGTTCACGCTCGAATGGCGCACAGGCTTCCCAACCGACGCTGATCTGATCGTGATTGCCGGGCCGACGAGCGATCTCGCGCCCGACCAGATCGCGCGCCTGTGGTCATATGTCAATAACAAGGGACACCTTCTTCTGCTGACCAACCCCATTAACGAAAACAGAACGAGGGCGCTTTCAACCAGAAGCGGCCTGTTCAGCCTGATGTGGGCCGATATGGGGCTGCACGCCCTCGACGATGTCGTGTCCATCGAGGGAACTACGCCCATCTATGCAACGCCCACGCCGGAGCCAACTGACGAAATCAGCGCTACCGAGGCTGCCGCTGCCACTGCTGAAGTCGCGCTGACCGCAACTGAACCCGCCATCATCGGCGAACGCCCGATCCTGATTACGGATTTTTCGACTGATCAATTCGACAAGAGCAGCCCAATCACCCAGGATTTGGATGGCCCGCTGGCATTCTTCACTGCGCGCTCGCTGGAAGTTGACGCCTCAATTCAGAGTTTCGTCGTGACGCCGCTGGTCTTTTCGCCCAGTACATTCTACGGTGAATCAGACTACGGTCACTATCTGAGCGACGGTACTTTCAACTTCAACATTGGTTCCGATACCACGCGCGGCCCGCTCCCATTAGCGGCAGCTTTCAGCAACGACCATACAGCCTCGCGCATCGTGGTGATTGGCGACCGCGAATTTGCAACCAATGGCTATGGTCTGCGTACCTCGCCGCCGAACAGCGCGGCCTTCGTTTATCCAAACAATGCACGCTTCTTGCTCAACGCGACGACCTGGCTGCTCGACAAGGAATCGGTCGCGGTCGAATTCCCAACCGCCGCGCCAACAGCAACCGTGACGATTACGCCGTCACCGACGCCGACCAACACCCCCACGCCGACGCCGACGCCAACGCCTCCGTTTGATGCGTTGACGGCTGAAGCAACGGTGGCACCTTAGAGACGGGACACAGCGGCCTGTTTATGCGTGTTTCGAGCGTATTGTGCCTATTTCTGCTGCTTGTGCTGGCTGCGCCCGGTTTTGCTCAGGATCAAACGGCGCAGCCACCCCTGGTGGTATTCATTGAAGAACCGCGCAACCTACAAATGGCATCCGTCACCGATAACGGGCCAGATGGCTTAACGCGCCTCGCGGACATCTTCCGCAGCCTGGGCGCGCGCACCGAATGGCTGCGCCTGCGCGACCCGCTGCCCGACGATACGAAGGTGGTGGTGCTGGTGCGCCCACGCAGGCCGCTTAGCACCGAATATCTGGCACGCATGTGGCGTATCGTCGGAAACGGTGGCAGTCTTCTGGTCGCGCTTGACCCACAGGGTTATCTTGGCACCAACACAGAAGCACCGGGTAGAAACCTCGACAAGTTGCTCACGCTCGACGAAGGTGTCAGCCTGAAGAACGGCATCCTGCTTGAACCCTGGTTCACCAACAAATCGTTCAACGAACTTTTTTCGACGTTCTCGCTTGGTTTCAATGACCCCGTTCCCAATTCGATTAGCGAGCCGCTCAGCACCTACAATCTGCCTGTTGGTTTGTGGGGTGCGCGCTCGCTCCAGGTTGAACCTTTCGGCATCAATAGTGACGCATGGGCGCTGGTCGATGCCCGACCGGAGTATGTTGAAGCAGCAACTAATATCTATCCGACCCGCAACAATCCCAATGGCGAGCCATTCGAGCTTAATCTAGACAAGGATCAGCAAGGTCAGGTGATTGTGGCAGCGATAGGTGAGAATACCAGCACCGCTTCACGGGTGGCGATGATCGGTGACGGTGAATTCCTCCAGAACGGCTACGGCCTGTCGCTTTCCGTCGATAATGGAACGCCGCGTTTCCCTGGTAACTATATCTTGACGCAGCGCATGGCGGCATGGCTTCTGCGCCTGCCCGCCGATCAGTATCCGGCGCTGCCTTCTGGCATGACCTGGATCGCGCTGGACGGCAGTATCAGTGACTGGCCTGAAAACGCCCCGGTCACCAGCGATGACCCTGCCGACGCATCGATCCTCTCGCTCAATCTCCAGCAGGTGCGGGCGATTTCCAACGACAGCTATCTGTACATGAGCGTCGAAACGGTCGCGCAGGCCAACCCCGATGCGCAGATCGACCTCGAATTCGATACGACGGGCGGTGGTCAACCAGACACGTTTGTCTCGATGCGCCCCGGTCACGTCTTTGCGCAGTCCGGCGATCAGCCAGCAGCGCTCATCCCTGATGCGGATATGGGGATCGGCGATGTGATTGAACTCCGTCTCCCCTTGCGTATTACGGGTCTGACGCCCCGCATTGTCAGCCTGTGTTTGAGCAGCGCGCGTGAACTGGCCTTTCCTCAGCCGCCCGATTGTATGGAATCGCGCATTACCGTTGGTCGCATCAATCAGGTCGATCCGGTTCCCTTGCACTACAGCGATGATCCGATTATCGCCGTTCAGGGTGATGGGCAAAATCGCACCAATGTGCGCATCGCCCCGTTGACTACCGCTAAAGTTCTGACCACCGTCCCCTACGGTACACCGTTTGCCGCCATCGGACGCACGGCGAACGGTCAGTGGATTCAGGTACAGGATGCGGCTTACGTCGGCTGGGTCGCCCGTGAGGTGTTGTTCACGCCCAGCAATCTCGATATGCTGCCGATCACGAGTTAATTCCCTGAACGCAACAAAAAAGGCACAGCGTAATGCTGTGCCTTTTCGATTCCGCAGCTCGTTTCGAAATTTTGTACGAGTTACGAACCCTTCGCAGGCTTGATTGCCGACCCTGCCAGCCAGGTTCCGGTATCATCCGGCGCGGGGCCAACAAAAGGGCCACCGAGCGCCTTACCGCAGTTGCCTGCCAGCACCGGCTCGAAAGAAGTACCCACGCCAAAAATATAAACTTCGTCACCGAGGTCAAAAGCCAGATTAATTGATCGCCCTACGATTTGTCCAACCACCGGATATTCTGTTTTATCATCGGTCATGAGGCTTCCGGTCGCTGCCCCTGTATCATCAAGGCTCAGGCTAAGGGTTCCCGACAGCGCCAGCTTCGCGTCTGGCCCCTGAATGACTTCCGCTTCAAAGGGCAGGCTGCAACCGGGCGCAGCGGCTTCGGTCACATCCTGCGCCGAAACGACAGCAACGACCCCCATCAGGACAACGAGACAACAGAGTATTGCGATTTTCTTCATACTTGGCTTCCTTCTCTGACGGCAATACGTTACTTACAATACGTAGAATAAAATTGATTTGGATCTTTTAAATTAATGCTTACTTAGAATCGAATTGAGAAAACGTATCAGCGGATGCATTTCTCGCTTCGCCAAAGGATCGCCTAACGTCGCAGCGATACGTAAATCGTCCAGCGCCGCCGCTCGATCCCCCTGCTGGCGCTTGGCGATGCCACGCAGCGCGTAACAATGCGCATTTTGCGGCTCAAGCAGAAGCGCAGCATCATAATCGGCAATCGCTTCACCGAACCGGCCTTTGATCCACAGGCTGTGCGCACGCTGAAGGCGATAGTTCACGTTTTCTGGGGCAAGCTCGACAGCCCGCCTCAGATGTTCAATCGAGCGATCATAATCATCGCGCAGACCATGTTCGCAGATATATGCCATGCCCAATGCAGCCTGATATTCCGCGCACTCCGGTTCCAGTTCAACCGCCTTGCAGCAGTCGGCGACCGCATGTTGCCAATCGCGGTCGCGAGCATAAGCCGTCCCGCGCAGAAAGTAAGTTTCGGCCTGCTCCGGCTCAAGTCGCAGCGCCCGGCTGAAATCGCGCACCGCTTCGTCATAGGCGCGCAGGTTGATGGAACTGCGCCCGCGTCGGACGTAGTAATCCGCCTGATAGGGGTCAAGCTCGATAGCGCGATTTTCGTCCGCGAGGCAGCGTCTCGTATCGCCTGACCAGTGATAACAGTCGCCGCGCTCAACATAATAAGCGGCGGTTCGCGGACTCAACGCAATCGCGCGGTCAAAATCTTCAATCGCCTGTGCGTAATCGCCCAAATCAGCGCGCCGTTTGCCACGTGCAAAAAAATGTTCGGGATTGTTGGGTTCATGATCGAGCGCGGCACTCAGGCTGAGAAGCTGCGCATCGTCAGCCAGATCACTCATGGCGCAGCAGCCCGAATCTCCTCCATGTGTTCGCGTTCATGGTCGATAATCTCCTCCACCAGATCACGCGCGTTCCCCTGCCTGCCCGAAGGATAGGTCATTTCCGCCGAAAAATCTTCATCGCCCATCGCATTAAAGATGATCTTCATCCAACTGCGCGTCGCTTCCCAGTCGCTCATAATCCGCTCCATCGACTCATCCATGCGGGCGGTCGCGGCATAGGCGTTGAAATCATCCACATCGGTAAAATTCGGGATGGTGTAGCTGGTGTTGCGCCGCAACGCGTGAAACGAGCGCAGTGTTTCCGCATCCCAGGTTGCCACATGCGCCACTAAATCCTTGACGCGCCAGCCGGTTTCCTCGTAAACCACCTGCTCAGGATCGACCGTCTTGAGCAGGTCGAGCATCGCCTGATGCGTCTGATCGAGTTGGCGCAGCAGTTCCGCTTTTGTCATCCTTGATCCTCAACTTTATAGGTCAGTCGGTAGTCCGCGCCCAGTCGTCGAAACATGACCGAGATATTGCCGCCGCTGGCCTGTGCCGCGTCGATGGGAGTTTGCCCCAGCAAATCGTCACGGGTCAGGGTATCGGTCTCCCACAATTGCAGCACCGCGCCGCCTGTCTGATCCTTGAATATGAATGCCTCAGGATTATACGGCGTCAGCGCAACCCAGCCCAGACTCGTCAGCTTACGCCCGCCCGCGAAATCAAACTGACTGACCCAAGCGCTGTCTTCAAAATGCGCGCCCAGCTTGTCAGGGTTCGACTCCCAGACCTTCTCGCCGTTCAGCTTGAGATAGATCGCATCGCCGCCCAGCTCTTCCGTCTTGAAGCATTCCAACCCGACGAGTCTAATGCTGTAAGCCATCGTAAATTCCTTTCTTTTTCTAAATGCGCTGCGATTCAGCAGGCGCGCCTATTTTTATGCCACCTCCACAAACTGTTGGAGTTTGATTGTATAAATCTCGCCGTCGAGCATTCAATCATCCCGCCGCCGCATCACAGCTTGGCAGGCTGGGGAACAGCCGCCCCGCGTACTGCGCCATTTTCGCCTGCTGATCCGCCAGGAAGGTCAGCGCAAAATCAGCGACGCGCGTTGGCGTCACCGGTTTGACCCAGTAGCGGATTTTATAGTCATTCCCGTTAAAGGTCGCGTCGAATTCGAACAGGCGCAATTCATTGTGCTGGCAGAAAGCGGTTTGCGTATACGACGAGTAGTTCGACCAGATCGCATCGAAACTCTGCGGGCTAAAATACTGGTCAATCTGCCCCGGCGAGACGCCGCAGTCCCAATGCAGATATTCGAGATAGGCCACCGCCCCCAGCTTATCCGACCGCCATGTCATCGTCGTGCGTCCGTCGCCGACGTCGTTCTGCATTGTCCACAGCGTCGGCTCGAAGATTTTCGCATCGACCACTCCGCCCATCTCGCTCAGGTCTTGCGAGGCGGGCTGCGTGGCACAGCTAATCGCCTGTGTCGGGATGGGTGCGACTTCCGCCGTCATTTCCATAATCTGCGGCTCGCTGATTGTTTGCTGGCTGCTCACCATTGAATAACCAAAAAGTCCGCTCACGACCAGCAGCAGCAGCGCAATAATTGAACACATAATCCTTTTGCCTTTCTTGTCCTTTATGGAAATGATCGTCTCACGCCCAGAAAACGGCGATTTCATCTCGATGAGCGATCAGGCACGGCTTCTGTGATTCGTTACATGCCGCACACCTGAAATAAAAAACGGAACATAATCAGATTATGCCCCGTTTTTGTTGACTATGCCGGAAATAATCGCCAGGAATAACTTTTGAGCCGCACATGCACCGCCGCCAGCGCATCGCCCAGACAAAACATCATTGCCCGTGATTGTGCTCGTAATCGTCCGGCTCATCCTTATCCGCATACAGGCCGCTCGTCAGGTAGGTCGTACCGATCCACAAAGCACGCGCGTGACGGTAAAACACCGTGATAAACGCCACGTTGAAGATTACCCAGAAGGCCGCCAGCGGAACCACCGGCGGGTGAAACAGCGCGTTGGTCAGAAAATAGCCGGGGATTGTGATCACTTCTGCCAGTCCCAGGTTGATATACATCCCGCCGACCGACTCGCCCGATTCGCGTTCAAAACGAACGCCGCAGTACGGGCAAACCTCGTTCATTCTGAACAACCCCGTAAAAATCCGCCCCCGTTCGCAGTTGGGGCAGCGCAAGCGAAACGTCACCCACCAGACATGAAGGCGGTGCTGCATAGTCCCCATCATGCGCGCCGCTTCCAGTAGGTATACAGCGTCAGCATCACCACCGGCAGCCAGACCGCATCGCCCAGTGGCGCGGGCTTCGGTGGTTCCGTCACCGTCGAGAACGGAATCGGCACAAACGTCACCACAAACACAATCAGGCCAATCACCGCGATGATCTTGCGCCGCAGATCCATCGGCGTGATCATGTCGAGCGGCGCGGCATACACCCGCCCAAACAGGAACAGCAGGACGAGCCAGAACAACCAGGCATCATTGCCCAGCAGCACCAGAATCACCATTCCGGCGATCAGCGGGTAGAAGAAGATACGGGCGCGTTCACCGATCAGCGAATAGAGCAGGTGACCGCCGTCCAACTGTCCAATCGGGATCAGGTTCAGCGCCGTCACCAGCAGACCCGTCCAGCCTGCCCACGCCAGTTGATTGACGTAGACATCGACTGAGCCATTCGGCAGAAAGCGCCCGAACACCAGCGTTTTCGCCAGCGCATACAGCAGTGAGTTGCCCTCAACCCCCGAACCAACAACAATCGGGCCTACCGAGGATGTCGCCAGCCCAATGAACAGAATCGGGATGGCGAAGATCAGTCCGACCAGCGGGCCAGCCGCCCCCACATCGAGCAGCACTTTGCGATTGCGCATCGGTTCGCGCAGTTGAATGAACGCGCCAAACGTCCCAATCAGGCTGATGAAGGGTGCGGGGATGAAATACGGCAGCGTCACCGCCAGCTTGTGATGACGCGCCGCGAAATAATGCCCCAGTTCGTGCGAGCCGAGAATCAGCAAAATGGCAATCGTGTAGGGCAGGCCACGCCACAAATTCAGCACCAGATTATCAACGTAGGGCTGCGCGATTGCCGGGTTGCCGTTGGCGATTTCGTTAATCGCCATATCCGTGCCCACCAGCAGCACGCTAAAGACCGTGATGATGAACAGCAGCGCGTTGGGCCACCAGGCGCGCGGCGCGGGATGCGCGCGTCCTGCCACCACATAAACGACGTGCTTGCCTGCATTCTCGCGAAACAGAGCCAGTTGGTTGCTCGGCGCAAGCAGATTATCCAGCTTCTCGTAAGCCTCTTCTGAATCGATCAGCAGCTTGCCTTCGAACGTCGCAAGCAGGCGGCTGTCCTGCCCGATCAACATCAGACTTTCTTTCGGCAGCTTGTTTTCATCCTCAAACGTCTCGCGATCAATCGACAGGATCGACATCACCATTTCGCGCAGTTCGCTGTGCTGCGCGTCTTCCGGCGTATAACGCACCGTTGACCGCAGCGCCGGACGGTCTTCGATGGAAGAAGCAGTCTCGTTAAGCATTCAACCTTCTCCGATAAAAATCAGACATTCTCTGATTCTCAGTCCATCAAATGATGGAGTTTTGCATATTGCAGCAAAATAATCGTCTTGCCATCCATGATCTCCCCGCGTTCGATCATCCGCAGCGCTTCGTCGAGATCGACTTCCAGTACGTCTATGTCCTCGCCATCTTCCGCCAGTCCGCCGCCGTCGTTCACCCGCAAATCCACGTGATATTCCGCGACGAAGAAGAATAATTTTTCTGTCACCGACCCCGGACTCATGAAGATTTCCATGACCTTCTGCGGCTCACCAATCTGATAGCCGGTTTCTTCCTCGGTCTCGCGCCGAATCGCTTCCGCCGGGTCACGATCATCGAGCAGTCCAGCACACGCTTCGATCAGGATGCCCGAATGCCCATTCACGAATGCCGGGTAGCGAAATTGTCGAATCAGCACCACCGTGTGCTTTTCACGGTTGTACAGCAGAATCGCCGCCCCGTTGCCGCGATCATAGGTTTCACGGGTCAGCGTCTGCCACAATCCGTTGGCGCGCTGGTAGTCGAGCGTCGTCTTTTTGAGAATCGCCCAGTTATCCGAAAGCACTTCTTCATGCACCACGCGAACCCGTTCGCGCGTTTTTTGCTGGCTGTCCATCAATTCACAACCTTCTGTACGGGGTTAATTCCGGCTCATCCATAGAGGGTAATCTACACGACTGGTCTATTTGAAGATCAGCTTTAGCAAAAGGGTAAAGCCGGGTAACACATCGCCGCCATCAAAAGTATCGTTCTCAGTTAAATAGACAATATCATCGAGCGTACACACCTCGATCAGGCGCTGGCGTGGGTAAACGAGCAAAACCATTCGAACTCCATTTGCCAGATAGTAATCGACTTTAGCCCGCATATCTTTCACTTTGTCGTCCGGTGACTGTATCTCAATGGCGAGATCCGGCAGTTGCGGGACAACTCCCTGAGTGACCAGTGGCAATTTTCGCGATTTGCTTGTAAAGGAAACATCCGGCAGACGGTCGTTCTTAGTGTCCCCTGCGGCGCGATAACGAGCTTCAACTGCTACCCAACCAAGATCATGGTCTTCAACAAACAGGCCAAAACGCATCGCAAATCGTGCGGCTAGCACACCATGTTCTTCAGTAGGCATTTTCTCGACAATCTCTCCATCGATCAATTCAAACAAACGCCCCTGATTTTCCGATTGGGTAATGAATATCTCAAAATCGGCGACCGTATGAAGTTTCCTCTCTGCGACCATTGCCTGCCTAGCCTCACCTCAAATAAACCTGAAAACGTTCGCTTTGCATTACTTTTTGAAATGCATCGATACGCACGCTCTGGCTTAGGACGATGCAGGCGGCGTGATAATCTGCCATGAATCGCCCTGCGGCAGCAGTTGCAGCACTGTGCCGTCCGCGCTGCTGATATAAAGCGTCTGCGTGCTGCTCCCCGCGCCTGCTTCTGAACCTGTCGCCTGCGTGAAGCCGTTGTAGGTCGTTTCCGGCTCGGTTGCCAATCCCAGCCGATTGCGCACGGTATCGTTGCCGCGCCAGACAAAGCCCAGCCGCCGCAGCGGTTGATAGTAACCGGGTGGCGGCGAGAAATCGGGGTCGCTCTCCGCGCCCGTTGCCAGATCAAACTTGTTGTCGAGCACCAGCCACGCGGGAGTCAGCGTATCGTTGAACAGGGCGAAAATCTGATTGCTTGTGCTGATATACAGCATCCGCCCGCGTTCAAACGGTTCCTCGATCAACTGGGCATCCTTCGCCGGGCCTGTCGGGCAGGCTTCCGGCGGCGGCTGGAAGAACCACACGTCCGGGCAGGCCAGCGGAACCGACAGCGTTTGCTCTGTGTATTCGGTGTCTTTGCCCACGCTCAGCACGAAATCGACCGACCCGCGATCATTGCGGTTGGTCTGAACAGGAAGACTGCCATCCGGCCCCACATTCCAGAGCCGGTTGCGTACCCCGCGCACGATTTGGTAAATCACCGCTTCACGCGCCCCGCGCGTTGACCAGTACAGCGTGACGATGCTTCCCGGCGCGGCAGCAGTCGTGTCCGAAGTGAAGAATTCGATGCGCGGCGCGTTCGGGTTCAGGTTGACAGCGCCGCCTGCCTGAGTCGGCGCGGAAGCCACCTGAGTCGAAGCCGCGCCGAACAGCGGCGTCGGCGATGGCCCGCCCGTTGCTGTCATCGGCACCAGCGTTGGCGAAACCGTTGGTGTCACGTTGCGCGCTGGCGTTTTCGTCGGCGCATCGGTCGAAGTCGGGGTTGCAGTCGGGCGCGCAGTCGGCACAATTTGCACCGCCGTCGCGCCGCACGCCGCAATCAGCAGACTTAAGCCCAGCAGCGTCACCCAGCGCACGAGTGTGCTGCGTCGATGCTGGTGCGCCTTCTCAATCTCCCATCGGATCAACGGATTGCTCCTAGCGCTGCAAGTCGCGCTCGCCTGTGACGCTGACAATCGGCAGCTTGTCGATTTGCCCGGTAATGGTCAGAATACAGCGCGCGATCCAGCCGCGCCGCTCACCGAACTGCACCTGCACCCACATATCCAGATCGTTGTTGAAGGTGGACGAACAGGTGCGCCCGTCTTTCCAGCCGTTCCAGCCGACAATATCGATCCAGCCATCTTTGCGTAGTGAGCCAATCCGCGTGTAACCGATGCCGGGGCCGCTGCGAATAATCACGCTCGCGTTAACCGCGTGACCATTCACCCCCGTCAGGCTGATCAGCGAATTCGGGTCAAATGTAGGCGTCGCGAACATGAACGTCGGCTGTAAGTTGAGATCGAACTCAGACGTTGGCTCCTGTGTCGCATCACCGCTGTCCTGCGCCACAACGCTGGTCGTCATCAACGCCAGCAGAAGCAGCACCAGTCCAAACGCCAGCGCAATCGCGACGGCGGGTAAAGTATTCGCTTGATGGGAACGGTCGGGCATGACAATACCCCCTTTTTAACATGCCTGGCTTTATTGCTCAGAAGGCAAAATTTCAAAATAATCGCGGTGTTTCGGGCGAATGATATGAAAATCGCGCTGGTCGAGCGTGAGTATCCTCTGAATGTTCAAGCGCTCAGCCACCGCTGCTATCGTCGCATCCACAAAATCGACACGCGTATCTGCGTATTGCTCCAAAAGCTCAGCAGTTCGCAAAAAATCTTCCATCTCCAAAGCCAAAATTCGATACTTTGTTTCGGGCAAACGTCGGAGAAAACGAGCGAAAGCACGGTTTCCCAATTCATTTCCCAGCATATAACCTACTTCTGCGAGTACCGTTTGTGGTAAATAGATCGTGTCCTCATGCTCATACACTGCTGCACAGACTCGGTGTTTCACATCAATTCGACTGCCCAGTGCTACAACAAAACCAGTATCCGCGATGGCTTCGACCATGCAACTTCTCTCAATTTATGATTTGCGCCGTCCAAATCCTGCGTGCAATATTTCTTCGGTACGGCTTGCAAAATCGGGGTCAGCATCAAAGAACCCAATCGCAGGATCATTCGCCTCGTCATAATCAGCGGGTAGCTCAGTCGTCTGCATCGCTTCGATATAATGCAGCACCGCTGCAACTTCCTCATCACTCAGTTGATTGAGTTTCGCCTTGACTTGCTCACGCACACTCGGCACAGCCATGACTCAAATCCTCGTTCAGCTTACGCCTTCATTCTAACACGGCTAACGCACACTGATACGACTGCCATCGTTCGTCTTTTCGATCATCACATGCACCGGGAATGAGTCGCGCAGTTCCTCGATGTGCGTGATCACCAGAATCAGGTCAAAATCCTCCTGAATCGCTGTGATCGCCTCGACCAGTTTGTTGCGCCCTTCTTCGTCCTGCGTGCCGAAACCCTCGTCGATGAACAGCGTTCGCAGTTGAGCGCCCGCACGCCGCGCCAGCATTTGTGAGAGCGCCACCCGCAGCGCAAAATTGATGCGGAATGCTTCGCCGCCGCTGAACATTTCGTAAGCTCGTGTGCCAAGTTCATCGGCGATCTGAATATCAAGTGTTTCCGCCACCCCGCCCGTGATTTTCTCGCGCTGGGTGTTGAGCATCACGCTCATGCGACCGTCCGTCATCCGGTTGAGCAGGCGGTTGGCTCCGCTCTCTAGCTCCGGTATGGCGGTTTCGATGATCATTGCCGGGATGCCGTTCTTGCCAAAAGCTAGCTTGAGTTCCTCGTAAATCGCCTTCTGAACACGGCTTTGCGCACGCCGCGCTTCCAGTTCGACTTTGCGCACGCGCCCATCCTCAATCGCCTTGAGCGCCTGCTGCGCGTTGACCAGCCTGCGATACGCGCCATCATACGCCAGCCGTTGATGCCGGACTTCTTCGCGCCGCGTCTGTTCTTCGCGCACCAGCACTTCCAGCCGCGCGATTTCGAGGGCAAGCGCTTCCAGTTGATCGCGTTCTTCGACCTGCGCCCGCAGCAGACGTTCCTGCCGCGCCTGCGCGCCCTCGAACGCCAGCCGCGCATCCGGCAGCGCTTCCAGCGCGATTTCCAATTCCTTCTGCCGCGCCTCGAATTCGCGGAAGGTCTCTAAGCCCTGCCGCGCCGCGCTGTGACGGTCGCTGTCATAGCCCAGCGCCGAGCGCTGCGCCTCTACCGCCGCGATCTGCGCCCGCACTTCCGGCGCAAACGCTTCGCCTTGCAGTATCTCACCCGCCGCATCCAGCCGAGCACGCACCTCGCCCAGTTGTAATTCAGCGTCCTGCGCTTTCTTGACGCCCGACTTCAGTTCGCCCTCGCGCTTTTGCAAATCCGCCAACCGCTGCAACCTGACACGAATATCGACGATTGCATCGTTTTTGATCTTCGTCTCGTCGGCAATCGCTTTCACGCGCGTCTGGTTGGCGCGGAAGGTGTCGCCGCGCTCCTTGCCCTGCGCCTCAAGCTCCGTCAGCAGCGTCACCCGATGATCCTCCGTCAGCGGCTGACCACACAGCGGACAGAACGCATCTTCCGCCGCTTGCAGTCGATCAATCCGTTCCCTCAGTTTGTTCATCTCCGGGCGCAGCGCCTCGTTCGTGCCTTCGAGTCCGCTTTTTTCACTCTTGAGCGCATTTACTTCTTTGTCGAGCGTGCTGCGTTCCGCGTCGAGCGCTTCCAGTTCCGCGATCTCGACACGCACGGCATCGAGCGCCTCCGGCTGCGCGGCTTTGATGATCTTTTCAAGCTGCGCAATCGTCGCCTCGTAGCCGCCGATCTCCTTTTCGATTTCAGCGCGGGCGGCATCCAACTGGCGTTCGAGCGCATTCTGCTGCGCCTCAATCTCGCGTAGTTCGATCATCTTATCCGCCAGCGCCTGATTGGTGCTGCGCGCTTCTTCCAGCGCGGCATAGCCCGCCTGAATCTCGTCCTGCGTGGCAATCGTGCGCTCGTAATTGGCGACGCGCCGTTCCTGTCGCACGATTTCTTCGGCGGCAGCCTTCAAATCTGCATCGAAGCCGCGCAGCCGCTGGTTGATTTCTTCCTGACGGCGCAGCGCATTGTTGCGTTCGCCCGGTGCGTGCTTGACCCCTTCCAGCGCCGCCTCTGCCAGATCGAGCGCGGTCTGCGCTTCCTGCTGCTGCTGCTCGGCTTCAGCCACATCCGCCTTCAGCTTCGGCTCGTGCTTGATTTCCTCCTCGATTTCGCTGATGCGCAGTTGCAGTGTGCCGATCTCGGTCTCGATTTCCTTGATTTTCGCTTTCGCCGCTTCCTCGTAGCCTTCCCAGCGCATCAGGCCGAGAATGTCCGACAGGATTTGCTTGCGTTCGCGCGGCGTCTTGGTCGTGAAAGCATCGGCTTTGCCCTGCTGCAAAAACGCCGAATGGACAAAGGTCTCGTAATCGAGGTTGAGCAGGCGATTGATTTTCTCCTGCGTGGCGCGCATATTCGGTTCGCTGATGTTATTGGGCGTGCCGGCTTCATCGAGCGCGATCAGGTCGAGCGTACCCGCGCTGCGCGTCCGCGAACGCCGCCGGACGACCTGATAATGCAGCCCCGCCTGCTCGAATTCGAGCTGCACGTACATATCGCTCTGCCCCAGGTGGACGAGTTCTTCATCGCGGCGCGCGCGCGCCTTGCCCCACAGCACCCAGGTGATGGCGTCCAGCAGCGACGACTTGCCCGCGCCGTTCGAACCCGTCAGGCAGGCCAGGTGAATCCCTTCAAAACGTACCGCATCCGGCGAACGATACGCCAGAAAATTCTTGATCTCCAAGCGAATAGGCAGCATACAGCAATCCGGTTCTTTACAGGTGAGTGACTGCCGGATTATAGCACTCTTGTGCGAGGTGATGGAATCGCCCGCTAGGGGTATCATCACACGGACTTTTCACATTCAGGAGAAAAACAATGACTCAACCGCGTCGCGGTCGCAGCGATCTTTATCAGATTCTCGTGTTTTTCGTTATTCTCGTTCTTATCCTGATTGCCCTGGTGGTCGGTGGAAGCAGCGGTCAGGCAGGCACGACACCGGTAGCGACTTCGGAAGCCACCGCTGTCGTCACCAGCGAGGCGACCACTGCCGCAACCGCCGAAAGCACAATGGCAGCAACTCTCGAATCAACGGCTGAGACGACTGCCGCGCCCACCGTCGAAGCCACAATGGATATGACGGCTGAGGCAACTGCCGCCGCTGTCGCGCCGCGCGTCTACTTCCGTGCGCCGACCGATAACGCGATTGTTCCGCCTAAGTTCACGGTTGAGATGGGCGCAGATGGCCTGACCGTCGAGCCTGCCGGAGACGTTCACGAGGGTGCAGGCCACTTCCATATTCTGATCGACACACCGTTCATTGATGCGGGTCAGATCATCCCTAAAGATGACACTCATCTCCATTTCGGTCAGGGTCAAACCGAAGCACAGCTTGAACTCACCCCCGGCGATCACGTCCTGCGCTTGCAGTTCGCTGACGGTGCGCATACGGCCCTTGAGGGCGATCAGTATCGCGCTGAAATCCATGTGACGGTGGTTGAAGGTGCGCCCGATCAATCTGTCCGCTTCGTCACCCCTGCGGATGGCGCAACCGTGCCGGAAACTTTCGATGTGGTCATGGCAGCGACTGGCCTGATCGTTGAACCTGCGGGCGACATTCACGACAACGCCGGGCATTTCCACATTCTCATCGACACGCCTTTCATCGCGGCGGGAGAGGTCATCCCCAAAGATGATACCCATCTTCATTTTGGCAAAGGCCAGCTCACAACCTCGCTCACGCTCACGCCGGGAACACACGTCCTGCGTTTGCAGTTCGCCGACGGCGCGCATACCGCGCTTGAGGGTGATCAATATCGCGCCGAAATCACGGTCAACGTCAGCGCGGGTTCCTGACGAAATCGTCTTTATCAGCGGGGGCGCAGCGTGCTGCGCCCAGCTACTCCCTTTCACAACCTTCACTCCGAATTCACAACCTCAATGCGCAATCCGGCTTATAATTTGGTTGACGATTGACAATGAGGCTGACATCGATGGGGAAAATCGCCGTTGAATGGCTTGACGAAGACCAGCGCCTTTTGTTGTGGGTTTTTGAAGGCAAATGGGGTTGGACAGAATTCTACGAGTCGATGACCACCGCCCACCAGATGATCCGCGACGCCGCCCCTGACCGCGTCGATATTATTGCGCTGTTCGTCACCGCGCCCGGCCTGCCGCCCAATGCCATCAGCAATGTCAAGCAGGTTAGTCTGCAATCGCCCGAAAACTGGCTGCTGACGGTGATTGTCGGCGCGGGGCCGTTCATCAACACGATGGTCAGCATCGGTCGGCGCGCCAATCGAAACCTCGCCGATAAGTACGCCATCGCGGACACGCTTGACGCCGCCCTCGCCTTGATCGCCGAGCGGCGCGCCCTGCACACCTCAGACGCGAAACCCGTCCGAAATTAAAAACGCCCAGCGCGCAGCGAACGCCAATCCATTTCTCATGGATTTAGCCGTCGTAAACCACGCGCCAGATATTCCCGTAGACGTAATCCGCGACGACCAGCGATCCGTCCGGCGCGACCGCCACATCAATCGGGCGGATCAGCCCGGTCACGAACGCCTGCGGCACGTAGTTATCCTCGTTCATCCGGCGCGGATCGACGCGAATCACGCGCTGCCCGCCCTCGACGCCGTTCCAGAGCGTGACGAAGAGCGTATCGAACATCTCCGCCGGGAACTGGGTTCCCGTGTAGGCCACCAGCCCACGCGGGCGCGTATAGGGCGGAAACGCGATCAAATCCGGCGAAACTTTGATGCTGGCGGGCTTGAGCGGACAGTTCTCGCAGCCGCGCCCGCCCCAGTAAGGCCAGCCATAATGCGCCCCGGCGTTAATTTGCAGCAGACGGTCGCCCTGCCCGGTGACCAGCCCGTCATCGGTTGCGTAAAGCTGACCGCTGCTGTCCGCCGCCACATCAAATGGATCGCGTGTCCCCTGCGCGTAGACCGACGTTTCACCCGTCAGCGGATTGATGCGCAGAATCGACGCCTCATACGGCGCGAGATCCGCCCAGGATTTCGCCGAGCGCGGCGGATTAGCCGTCGTGTCGGTCAGCGAGCCGACGCCCAGATACAGATAGCCGTCCTGCCCGAAGCTCATCCCGTTCGGCTGATTGTTAATCGCGTTATAGCAGCATGGCAGATCGCTGATCACGGATTCAGGCTTGCCACCGCCTGCCGGAATCCGCCAGATACCCCCGTCCTTGTCGAGCGTCACGCGCGCGCTGACGAACAGCACGTCCGTCCCCGGCTGAAACGCCAACCCCAGCGGCGACACCAGATCACTGCTGTAGCGTGCCGAATTGCCATCGGCGTCCATCACGTAGACCGCGCCGCTGCGCGTGCCGTTTTCGAGCACCGTCGCGTACAGGAGACCATCCGGCCCGTAGGTGATCTGCATCGGCTGACCGGGGAAGCGTCCCACGTGTTCGACGTGGAAGCCCGCCGGAACCTGAATCCGCTGCAAAAAGCCGGGAATGTCGTCGCCACACGGGAAATCGTCGCACGACCAACCGCTGTTGGCGCTCAGCGCGGCATCGCTGTCGCTGCTCGCGTTTTTCGCGGGCGCGCCCGCGTTCGAGACCGGTGTCAGTGTATACAGCGGCTGCGTCGGCACAATTGACGGCGTAAGCGTCATCGTCGGAAGCGGCGTCGCGCTGGCAACGTCAGGCGGAACGGTACTTGAAGGCACTTCACTCGCAATCACCGTTGCTGCCTGCGCAACCGAAACGACCGCAGCCGTTGTTTCAATTGCGCTTGTTTCAGTTGCACTTGCGACTGAAGTCACGGAGGCAGCGAGCGTATCAGTCGGCGCAAGTGCAGCCGTTGTCGTCAGTGTCGGCGAGGCGGTGAACGTCTGCGAGGGGGTAAACACCGGTGTATCCGTGTACAGCGGCGCGGTGATCGTCAGCGCAGGAAGTGTCGCGCTGAAGGTCTGCTCTGCGCTGGAAGAAGCGCAGGCAGCAAAAATCACCAGTGCGCAGGTACAAAAGAGGAAAGAAGCCTTGTTTTTCAAACGCACAATGATCTTTCAACCCTCATTTCGAATCAAAAACGCCCGTGCATTATACACGAGCGTTTTGAATACCGATTACATCCGCCATCTACGTCGCCGGCGTTGACCTCTTTTGTCAACGCGAAGCCGACCTGCTCTTGGTCAGCCGCTGACTTCTTTTGTTGGCCTACATCGTCAGGTCGGCTTTGCCGTAGCTCAGCTTCTTCAGCGCCTCAAAGGCAGCATCCTGTACCAGCGCGTTCTCGTCGTTCATAGCAGCGCTCAGCTTCTCAATCGCCCGCCGATCACCGAGGTTGCCAAGCGCGACTGCTGCCGCACGCCGAACCCACTCGCTCTCGTCGTCGAGCATTGCCAGTACCGCGTCAAAGGCTTTCAAGTCGCCAATCCGACCGAGCGCCTCCGTCGCGATTTCGCGCAGTTCGTTGCTGTTGACGTGCAGGAACAGTATCAGCGGCCCGACGCCATCGGGATCACCCAGATAGCCGAGCGCTTCTGCCGCTGCCCCCTGAATCGTCGGTGAGCCGTGCAGCAGAATGTCGATCAGCATATCGACGCGATCCGTCGTGCCGGTTCTGCCCAGCAGACGCAGCAGCAGCGCCCGCTGGTGTTCGTCCAGATCAGGTGTTTCCAGCGCATTGACGAGGTGCGCGGTCATGCGCTCGTCGCCATGCGGAATCATTTCGAGCAGGCCGTTGCGCAGGCGCAAGCCGATATTCAGCTTGAGCAACTGCCAGACGCGGCTGTTCAGATCATTCAGCAGCATATCGAGGATCGGCTGTACCGCTTCCTCGGCGTTCAGCTTGACCAGACCGCTAAAGGCTGCATACTGCACCTTCGAATTGTCATCCGGCAGCGCGGCGATCAAAGGCTGAATCGCGCGCGAGTCGTTCGATGCGCCGAGCTTCTGCGCCGCCTCGTAGCGCACCGCCGGATCGGTATGAGTCAAATCCACAACGTACTGTTCAAACATTCGGTTTTCCTTGTTCGCTTTTGGGGGAACTTTAACAGTATAGTCCGAAGCCGTTAGAATCTCTATGGAAAATTATCAGAGGAATATAAAAAGCGGTGGAGTGCTACTTATGAATACATCTCTGTGAAGTATTTGACCGGATCGCTCGTAAACGGCATAGCGCCACGACGAATTGCCTCTTCAAAATCAGCATAGGCTTGCTCTTTATTGCCGATTTTGAAAAACGCCGTCGCGCGATCCATGTAAAGCATATTGAGCAGGAGACTATCACGCACGGATTTCATCCATGAGGTCAAATCGTTAATTTCATCTTCGTAACGCTTCAATTGCTCATAAATCCTCGCCCGATCCACTAAGTAGTCCATATGTTTAGGAGCCATTTCGATAGCTTTGTTTACATCTTCGAGTGCTTCTTCGTAACGCTCTAGATCATACAGCAGGTGACTACGCCAACTATATAAAAGAGCATCAGCCAGGTCGTGAGCGATCAGCCAATCTAAATCCGCTAACAACGCTTGCTTTAGCCCTAGAGCATCATATGAGACTAATCTCCAACCATAGGCACGATCCAGCTCCTCAATATCTGTACTCAGTTCGATGATTTTAGAGAAGTCCTCAAGCGCGAGTTCATGCTGTTCCGCTTGGTATCGCATCCGCAGCATTCCTCGCTCCCAGCGATATTCCAGATTATCCGGCGCAAGTGCAATCGCCTGATCGAGATCAGCATCGCCGCCGCTGACATCACCTGCTTTATATCGCTCTGCGGAGCGTTTGAAATAGAATTCCGCATCTTGGGTCATAATTGTGTGCTTTCAGGGCAGCGTCTCAATATCCTCTGCAACCGACGTCAGATCATTCCCCAGTTGATGACCACCCTTTGCGATTTCGCGCACGGTCGCCTGCGGGAGCTTTTTCGCGTACTGATGGACATGCTTCAGCGCGACTTCTTCATCATCTTTCGCGTGATACAGAAAAATCGAAGCATCATTCGGCAGCGCTTCCGCAAAATCCTCGCCTAACGTCAGGTTGTCCATCTGCCACTTTTCGTAGCCGATGAACGGTGCAGAGATCAGGAATAACCCGCTGATGGGCTGCTTGATTGTATTCTCGGTGAGATATTTCAACAGAATCGACGCCCCAATCGAGTGTCCCACCAGAATCACATTGCCTTTGATCTCCGCCATCGCCTGCGCAATCTGTTTGCCCCAGCCATAATCGGGCGCATCCATATCGGGGATCATCTGCGGATAATGCACGCTGTAGGCCGTTCCCAATTGTTCTTTTAGGGAAGCAACCAGCGTTTTATCCACCGCGTAGCCATCATCGCCGCCACCGTGAATAAAGAGTACCTGCTTTTTGTCGCTATGCGTTTCTGCCATTGCCATCCTCCTGATGACCAGAAGGATTATAGCTTACAATTCACATTACAGCATCGGGCGAATCGGCTCAGCTTCGCGTGAAGCCTTCCGGGTCTTCCAAAAATGCATCGAGGTCAGCGTCTTCAATGAGAACAGCCTGAACGTTCCTCACCTCGAAATCCTGCCCTAATTCCTCGACCACCGCCGCAAAGATCTGCTGCACCGCCGCATTAAAGCTGTCGCACTCGGCCTGCCGCCATAAACTCGGCGCAGTCGGGTCTTCCCAATCCAGATAATTGTCATGCCAGTTGGCGATCAGGTGAATCTGCTCAATCATTTCGGCGGTCAGCGGAAGCAGTTCAGGCGCGGTCATGCCTTCGCCAAATTCAAAACGCGCCGCCGCGTTCGCAGGCAGAAACGCCGTATCTGCCCACCACTCAAACCAGAAGTTGAATCGGTATTTTGCTGTCAAACGAGTTTTTGTCCTTGACCGCCACACTATCCGCCACGGAGCGCCATAGTTACCGTACTTTACCGCCTGTTGGATGTTCCCTTGAGCGCCCCAGTTACCGACCCATTTTCCCCTTATTTGAAATCGTCGCTGTCCAGAATAATCGTCACCGGGCCGTCATTGTAAATCTCGACCAGCATCATCGCGCCAAACACACCCCGCTCAATCCGCTGGATACCTTCCGCCCGCAGCCGCTCCCCGTAGTATTCCACCAGCGGCGCGGCGATTTCCGGCTGCGCAGCATCAATGAAGCTCGGTCGCCTTCCCTTGCGCGCATCCGCGTAGAGTGTAAACTGCGAGATCACCAACACGCCGCCGCCCGTTTCCAGCGCCGAGAGGTTCATTTTCCCCTCAGAATCCTCAAACACCCGCAAATTCGCTGTTTTGCGCGCCAGCAGCTCCGCCTCCGCCTGCGTATCGCCATGCGTCACGCCGACCAGCGCCACGAATCCATTCTCGACGGAACCCGTGATGCTGCCGTCAACCGATACGCTGCCGTGCTTCACCCGCTGCAAAATCACGCGCATAAGAAAAGTTCCGAGTAATGAGTGACGAGTAATGAGTGAAAAGATGAGCCATATTTTAGCAGAAATGCAATTTTAAAAATCAAAGGGCGCACAACAGCCGTGCGCCCCGATGTATCTCTTTTGTTTTTACTAAGGTCTCAGTCCTCGAACCTCAGTCCTACATCTCTGTCGGATTGGGCGGCTCGTAGTAAATCCCCTCGACACGCTGCATCGTTTCCAGATGCTCCTGCCAGTGAAACAGGAAATACTGTTGAAGCGCCTTCTCGACCGTCAGATAGCTGCGCGACGGTGGATGATAGACCTCGCGCGTGAAGCGTGCCATTGGCAGCGTCATAATAAAGTCGATCACGCGGGTTTCATTGGTTTTCATCTGGCGAATAGTCGTCGCGACAACCCGCTGGTGAAACAACCAGGCCGTCAGTTCGTTGAACTGATCCAGGAATTCCGGCGCGAGCGGCGGATGAATCCCCAGCAGCGACAGCTTAATCGCGAACATCGCCCCGTTGTCAATCGTATTCAGATGTGCCAGCATCGCGGCCAGCGACCAGCCATGATAGCGCGGCTCATAGTGGCGTTCGGGGGGAACGTTTTCTGCCATCTGAATCACGGACTGGCGCACCGCACGAATGTCCGCCACCAAATCCTGACGTTCAGCCTCGGTATCAAGATAACGAAATTCTCGACTAATCCCGGCATCCATTCGTTCTCGTCCCTCAACTCTCTGTCTGAATCAATCTTACGATTATCGTTGACCGCCGTCAACCGCTGGCGAGAATTCGGCGCTTTGCGCCAACGCGTCCAATGCGTACAATTAATACGCAGTGGGAGAAAAATTTACCGATGGCTGACAGCCTTTTTGATAACCGTTACCGATACGACTACATTTACCCGCGCGGGCGCTCTGGCGAAACCCTGCGGGCTGTTGATATTCAGGACAATGACCGCCCCGTCGTGATCAAGCGGCCTGCCCCGCAGGATGCCCCGCCAATTCGCGCCGGACAGGAAGTCAGCATCCTCAACGAGCGCAAGGCGCTGACGCGGCTGGCGGGTCATAGCGTGCTGACGGCGCTGCTCGGCGGCGGACAGTTCTCCGTCAGCGGCACGATGCACCAGTACATCGTCATGGAGCGCGCCGAAGGCATCATCGTCGGCGATCTTGTCATGGAACTGGCGCAGCGCGGCGAGCGGATGCCCGAACTGGAAATGCTGGTTGTGATCGACAGCCTGCTCGATCTGCTCCATAAGGCGCACGCGCATGACATCGTTTACAACGACGTGGATGCCAAGCACCTGTTCTGGGATCGTGACAACTACCGCCTCAAGCTGATCGACTGGGGCAACGCGATCTTCCTCGAAGGGGACGAGGTGACCGCGCAGGGCATCAGCCGCCAGACTGACATTTTTCAGGTCGGCGAACTGCTCTATTTCATCCTGACGGGCGGCGGACGCCTCGACATCCCGCGTGATGCGGGCGAGGATTTCCGTGTCAGCTTCGGTCACGATTCCGAGCGGATTCACTCGCGCTTGCAGACCATTGTCAGCCGCGCCGTGCATCCTAACCCCCGTATGCGCTACAGTTCGATTGCCGAACTGCGCAAGGATTTAACGGATTTCCGCGCGCCGCTCGAACGCGAACGCAACGCCGTGATTGGTCGGGTGGTGGATCGTCTGCGCCGCGATCTGAGCAAAGATGAGTTGCTCGGCCTCTACAAAGCGCTCGAACCCGCGCTGGCGATGGATCCCGGTTATCCGGCGTCGCGGACGGCGCTGCAAGAGATTCAGAATCGCCAGAACGATCTCGAAGTCTCTGCCGATCTCGACGCGGCGCGCATCTATATGGAGAGCGGCAACTGGTCGCGCGCTGTCACGGTCTTTGACGAACTGCGCGCTCGTGCGCGTGGCGACCACGCCGCGCTGATCGGCCTGATGCTCGACTGGGCGCGGATTCTGGTCGATTCAACGCTTCAGAACAAACCCGCCACCGTCTATGACGCCATCATTCTCATGTTTGAAGGCCAGACTGAACAGGCCGTTCACCTGCTGCTGAGTGTCGATGAAGGCGAAGAAGCCCGTTCGCTGCAATATCTGCTGGCGGAACGTATCACGGCGCACCTGCCCGATATTCTGCTGCTGCGACCGAACCTCTATCGCCTGCAAATCGCGCTTCTGTACCTCGAAGACGAAGGCATCGCCGTTGGTGAACCCCGCGCCTTTCTGGTGGACATCTACGAATCTCTCGATGAACTGGCGCGCTCGAACAGCGGCAGCCTGATCACCCTGCGCGACGGCTACCGGGCGGTAGTCGATCAGATGACCGCGCTGCACACCTTTTTGGGGACAGTGCGCGCTCAGCATCAGTTGTCGAACCGAAAACTGCCGCTGTCTGCCCTCGAACGCGCTACCAACGCGGCGATGGCGCTGGCGGACAATATGCACGTCATCGGCAAGCAGGCGACCAGCAGCCCACGTGATGCAACCGAAGCCCTCGACCACAGCCGTGCGATTGATCCGCTCAACCGCGCCTGGGATGCCATTCAACGGCTGCTGAGCAACCTCTACGAGCTGCTCGGCGCGTACCAGACCTACGTTCCCGCCGCCGATGGTTCGGATCTCGAAGCCTGGCTCAAAGCCGCGCAGAGTGATCTTGGGCCGTTTGTCGAGCGCCTGTTTGACGAAATGCTGGTGGGCATGGTGCTGGGGCTGAAGATCGCCGCCGATTCGTGGGAAACCTACGCGGAAATGTCGATTCAGGGCAACCGTGTTGGCTCGATTACCGCGCTGACACAGGCTATCGACGCCGTGAGTACTATCAGCCCGACTCTCGCTGGCTGGCTGAATCAACTGCGCACCGTCGTCAATAACGCGGTCTACATTGAACGCCATGCGCTCTATGGAGTCTTAGGCCGCGCCCTCGCCGACGGCTGGGAGCATTTTGACCGGGGACGGCTGGCAGACGCCGAACGACTGGGCGTGCAGGCTTACGAAATCGCCCGCACCGACACGGATCGCGGAGCCGCCCGCCGCCTGCGCGATCTGGCGGAACAGTCACGCGAGTGGGTCGAGCGCAACGGTATCAGCGACGCCAAGCGCACCCAGAACGCGCTCATGAAAATCGAACTGCTCTACACGGCGGACGAAATCGGCGCGCGCGACAATTTCGCCGCGCAGATGCCGACCAAAGACACCTTCCTCAAAGCCATGAATAAGGGGCTAATTGACCAGTTTGCCCGCCAGAGTGCCAGTTCGGTGCGCATTCTGTTCTTCAACTATATTCTGCTCGGCGCGCTCGATGCCCACGAGGATCGGCTCGATGATGCGATCTTCTGGCGCGATGCCGCCGTCAAAACGCTGGTCGATCTGGGCGCGAAGCACCCGACCACGCGCACCCTCGAAGAATACGTTCAGCGGCGGCGCGACCTGAAAGCGGCATCCGACCTGATCAACAGCATCAGTGGATCGCACGCGCTGCCAACGCTGGAAAGCTCGCGCAAAGCGCTCGAAGAAAATTCGCAGGCGCGTTCGCTTGCACCTGCCCTGTTCAGTCTGCGCGAACTCGAAGCCTCGACACGTGATTGGTCAGATGGCGAATTTCGCGCTGCTGGCATCAAGATCGAAAATGCGGTGCGCGCCGTCGATGAAACGGAAAGCAATGCTTCGATCACCCTGACAGCCTATCGCGCCTGGCTGATGGATTTGATGAACGCCGCTGCTGATTTGCATACCAATGCACGGCGGATGGCGCAGGTGGTCGATAGCAAGCCTGCCGATCCGCCGCCCGGTTTACGCGAAATGCAGCGCACGCAGGTCGATGTCACGACGCGGCTGCTTGGCCCCTCTTACGCGGGCAATCTGCGCCAGTGGCTCGAAACCTATGAGCAGTTCCTGGCGATCTATACCGATCCCAATTTACGCCGCAGCGCCCGCCTGTCGAAATTCAACGATCTGTTTCGCGCCATGTTCATCGACCGTCATCCGGCTTACCCGCTTTACCGTCACTGGTATAACCTGGTCGAACAATCACCCGAGTTCCCCGCGCCACCAACCAGCGAGCCGACGCCGCGCATTACCGAAACGGAAGACGAAGCAGAAGCTGCTATCGAGCCGCGTCCGTTCGTTCGCGTCGAGTCAAGCGATCCGGTGGACGAAGAATACGACGAGGAACCGGTCGAGCGCGCGCCACGCCGTATCAATCCGGCAGCGATCCTGATCGCCATCGGCGGGCTGATCCTGATCGGAATTGCCGCCGTCTTCATCAGCCAGGGCGGGATTGGCGGGGGCGGAACATCGCTTGATGCCACGCCGACCGCTGCCGCCAGTGCGTTAGGAACTACGCCTCAGGTCGTTGCCGCAGCGGCAACCGACGATGCACCCAGCGAAACACCTACCGCGCTCTTGCCCACGCTCGCGCAGCCAACGACTGCGCCTGCGGTGATCAACACCGTCCCGCCGCGCGGCAGCGAAACGGCGGTTCCTTCTCACACCCCCACCGCCACGCCGACCAGTACCGATACACCAACCCCAACGGTGACGTATACCCTGACCGCTTCGAATACGCCGACGCCAACGCCGACACCTTCGGCGACTCTGCCGCCCAGCGGTTTGCACGGTCAGCAAGACCTGCTGCGTTTGATTAGCAACCTAAAGTCGCCCGATTGGACGGCTGACCAGTTCACGGTGAGTGAAGATGGTAC
>DAOUCB010000103.1:0-26017 GCA_034432495.1 Anaerolineae bacterium
TCCGCAGCGCGACAGATCCGGCTGAAGTGTCTGAACGCCGCCTTCGAGCGCCAGACGCTCGAACTCGTCCATGCCTGACGCCTGCTCGCCTGCCGCAATACGCAGCGATTTGGCGGCATCCGCCAGCACCGCGTAACCAGCGATATTTTTAGGATGCAGGCAGTCTTCCAGCCAAAAAATGTCCAATTCTTCCAATGCGTGGATCAGTTTCACCCACTCCTTGAGTGAGCGCGCCTTAAACGGATTCGTATAATCGGTGCCATACCAGCCGCCATCCACCATGATCTCAACATCGCTGCCCACTTCTTCACGGGCAGCACGTACCAATTGAATATCCTGCTTCAAGTCGTAGCCAAAGACGCCCCAGCCAAACTTGATGGCGCGGAAGCCGCGCTCGACGTATTCAGCAGCGGCGCGCTTCATGGCATCGGGGGTCGGGCGAAAGAGTGTCGAGGCATAGGCTTTCACCTGCGTGCGATAGCTCGCGCCCAGCAGCTTGTGGATGGGTTGATGGAAAGCTTTGCCCGCAATATCCCACAGGGCAATGTCGATGCCAGAGAGCATGTGCATCCCCGCGCCGGCGCGTCCATAATAGGCGAGATAGCGATACATTTTCTGCCAGAGGCGCTCACGTTCGAGCGGGTCTTCACCAATCAACGCGGCGCGGAGGGACTCAAACCCAATCTGCCCGCCCGATGGCACATTGACGATCAGCCGCCCGACATGCGGCTGCGTTTCGACATCCGACCAGCCAACAATGCCGTCATCAGTCGTCACCTTGATCAGCGTGATAAAGCGGACTCCGTGTGCCTCAATCGCCTGATTGGGATGGGGATAATCCTTGCCCGTGTCCAGCACAATCGCTTCGACATCTGCGATTTTCATCCCGTTAAACCCTCGAAGTCCAGCGCCACTTTGAGCGCCTGATCCTTGCCGGAACGCGCCAGCGCAAACGCCTGCGCGTATTCAGCCAAAGGAAAACGCTGAGTCACCAATTCACCCCAGCGGGGTTGGGCAAGCAGATCGACCGCATGATCAAATAAATCCTTGTCGTTGCACGCGCCGACAATTTCCAATTCGTGCATGTGAACGCTGAATAGATCAACCGTCACAGCGCCGTAGAGTGCCGAAAAAACCACGAGCCGACCTTTTCGGCGCAGACAGTGCAGTGCGTCATCGAGCGCCTGCTGGGAAGCGACCGCCAGAATCACGGCATCAAACGGTTTCCCGCCATTCTGCGCCAGCAGCAGCGCCGCGACGTCAGACGACTGACTGGTATTGACCGTCTGCGCATCACGCGCGAAGCCGAGACGAAATTCGCTCCAGCCGGCGACCGTGACGCGGCGTATTCCGCGCCCGACCGCCAAACGCGCCATGATGATACCAAACGGGCCATCGCCCATGACCAGGAGCGAACTCTCCGGCTGAAGGTTCGCTTGTTCAAGCGCTTCGAGGCAGACGGCTAACGGTTCGGCAAGACTCGCCTGCGCCGGGTCAAAGTTATCAGCAACCACGCGGACGCGATCTTCGCGGGCCACATAATATTCGGCAAACGTTCCGGGCATATTCAGGCCGAAGTGTCCCATATTCGGGCAGAGGTGCGCATTGCCAGCCGCGCAGATTTCGCAGTGATAACAGGGGTGTACCGGATGCGTCGCCACTCGCTGACCGACACGGAGATCGGTCTTGACCGCGCTGCCAACGGCGGCGATTTCGCCCGCGCCCTCATGCCCGATCACCAGCGGCAGCGCCAGATCAAGCGCGTTGTGGTCGATGTCCACGATGTCTGAAGTGCAGATGGTCGCCGCGTGCGTCCTGATGAGTACCTGGTTATCAGCAATGGCAGGTATGTCGGTTTCGACCAGATCAAGCTGACCAAGCCCCTTTAGCATCAATGCTTTCACGACTTGATCCCCAGCAGCGAAAATGAGTCGCGTCCCAGAATATCCTGAATCACGCTCTGGGAAACGACGGGCAAGCCACTTGTTCCCGTGATGTGATTGATATTACGCAGCCCGTCAATCGACGCCTGACCCGCAGCAAACGGGTAATCGGTGCCAAAGAGCAGTTTATGGGTCACGTTGTATTCCTGCGCGGCGATCATGGTGTTGTAGAACTGCCAGGGGCGATAATAGAGCGCGGAAATATCAGCGTAGACATGGAGATGTTTGCGAATGACGACCAGACATTCTTCGGAAAAGGGATGCGAGACATGCGCCAGCACCATGCGCAGTTCGGGATACTGGATGGCGATTTCGTCCCACAACCAGGGGCGAGTCACCGCCAGCGGCGCTAAGTGCAGGAAGGTTGTCCCGGTGTGAAAGAGAATCGGCAAACCCCGATCCTGACAGTAAGCGTAGACCGGCTGGCAGCGCGGATCACGCGGGTCGTGTCCGGCGTACATGACGCCCATCTTGACCCCGACCAGCCCTAACTCCTCGATGGCATAGCGCAGTTCCTCCATATAGCCGTCCTGAGTCGGATCACAGGCGGCGAAACCATAAAGCTTATCTGGCTGACGGGCAACAAACTGAGCCACGTAGTCATCTGGCACCCAGAAGCCCGTCAACCTGCCCTTGAGACCAAAGACGACTACCTTGTCGAAGGGAGCCATGTCCTGCATGAACTGGTCAAACCTGACGGTGAGATCCAGCGGGTAGCCGCGCGAAATATCAGACTCCCTGATGGTATCGGGGCGCATGTGCAAGGCGGCATCCCAGGTATGCGCGTGAATGTTCTGCACGAGTTTTCTCCTCTAGGGCAGCACAGGAAACGGCTTGATCGCGCCGCGTGATGGCATAGGAATGAATCCTTCGGCATAGGTACAGCCAGATTGTTCACCACGAAATGCTTCGACGCGCGCACATAACGCTTCCATCCCTGAACCTACAGCCTGCTGCATCGCCACTTCCTGCGAGGCGTGCAGTTGCAAGGCTGCGACTTTTTCGGCGTGATAGGGCGTCACATCGACAAAGTGCGAGGCCGGAAAGTGAATGCCGCCGAAAGGTTCCACCATGAAGACCGCCGGATGCGCCGCCAGCGAAGATGTCTCAGTCGGCAGCACCGGCAAACACGACTGCATAGCACAATGGCGCACCAGCGCATGGGTCGTGATGTGATCCTGATTATAATCCAGGTCAAAATGGGTGAAAATCAGGTGCGCGCCTGTGCTACGGATGGCTTCAATCAGCTTCATGCGAACTGCTTGCGTATCGTAGAGGAACTCATCCTGTTCACGGAGGTTGATGTATTCCGCGCCGACCGCCTGCGCGACGGCGCGCATCTCGAAGTCACGAATGGCGGCGGCTTCTTCGCGGCTGATGGTTGGATTCTGGACGAAACCTTTGGAGCCATCAGTCAGCGTAATGAAGAACAGGCGATCCCCTCGGTCACGACATTTGAGCATCGTACCCAGGCAGCGCATTTCATCATCCTGGTGCGCCATAATCGCGACGACGTTCACGGCTTGTCCTCGAGTTCGACCAGCGCCACGCTGTAGGCAGGGAGCAAAACCTGGCAGCGATATTCGGCAAAGGCCACCACCGTGCGTCGCTCGACCGGAATCAGGTCAAAAGTTTCGCCTGACCAGCTTCGCTTTTCATCCAGCCGGTAGATCGTCAGCAGCTTTTCGCCGAGACTGGGCAGCGTCAAGTGAAGCTGCGCGACGCAATTGCGCGCGCCTGTCAGTTCAAAGTTGACCAACAAGGCGCTGACGCGATGTTCATCACGGGTCGCCAACACGGACAAGGCAGGCTGATCGGTTTGCGCGGCGATTCGTTCTGCGCCGAGGCGAGCCAGCATCGCGTAGACAAAATAGTGGGGGCGCACCTCGGCTTCGACGCCGAACATGCCGAAACGATGCGGGACTTCGTTCCAGTGTTCGTGCATGAGCGCCAGCCCATGCTCGGAGAAGAAGGAGCGGAACTTGTCGGGGTAAAAGCATTGATCCCAGATGTGATAATAGAATGACCAGTCCAGCCCGGCGTCGAGCATTCTCATAATCGACGCGGCAATCGAGGCGGCACGATAAGGTTCGTAGGCGATTTCATCGACCGAAATGTGCTGGGGGTGCGGTTTGCGATGCAGGTCGATGCTGTCGCCAATGAGCGGAAACTGTGGTGCCCATTCGGTGTAGAGCATTTCCGGCTTCCTGCCCGTGAAACCTGCCAGCCGCTGTTTCGCTTTTTCGACGCCGAGGGCGTGCATCTCCGGGTTGCTGTTGTAGCGATGCCACGAGATGAAATCGAGCCGCACGTCATCACGCAGACAGCGCTCGATGAAGCCGACCAGCGGCTCGTTGTCGATCCAGCAGGCCGCCGTGCCGCCAACTTTGGCGTCAGGGAAAACCTCCAGTATCGGCTTGATCGTCATCAGATAAAACTGCATGTAGTCGTCGGGATCGGGGATCAGGTAGGGTGAGCCGCCGTTCTCGCCGATGTCGGTCTCATTGCCCACTTCCCAATAAGTGACATACGACTTTTCGACGGAGTAGCGCTGCACCAGTGCCGCGATGACGCGCTGCCACTCGGCAACGTCATTCGGCTGCCAGATACGCTCGTCGATGACGGGAAAGAGCGGTTTCGGCTTGATGTCAATCGAAGCCACGACCTTCGCTCCGGTTGCAGCGAGTGATTCCATATACGGGTCGAGAATCGACCAGTTGAAGTGCCCCGATTCGGGGTAGATGTCGAAATGTTCCTGAAGGAAGATTCGGATCATTCGGGGCTGAAGTTTGCTCACGCCTGCGACGACATGCGGCGGCAGCGGGAACGGATTGATGCCACCCTGCCCCAGCGTATGCCGCCACCATTCACAGGCTCCCAGTGACGCTGTAGCATCGACCCGGACGCCGCTGACAGGTAAAGAAAGATATTGGCTTGGCATTCGTAAACCTCGGTTATCCCTTGAGCGCGCCAACCGTGACACCCTGCACGAAATAGCGCTGGAAGGCGAGAAAAATAAGTATCGTGGGCAGCGCAGCAATGGTCGAAGCCGCCATCACCAGGCCGTAATCCGTCCACTGCCCCTGAAGGGTGGGCAGCCCGACCTGCAAGGTATACATATTGGGATCGTTCAGCACAATCAGCGGCCAGAAAAAATCATTCCAACTGCCAACAAAGGTGAAAATCCCCAGCACTGCCAACCCCGGTTTGCTCAAGGGCAAAATCACCCGCCAGTAGACGCCAAACTGCGAACAGCCATCAATCAGGGCGGCATCGGTCAGTTCGCCAGGCAGCGTTTTGATGGTCTGGCGCATCAGAAAGACGCCGTAAGCGCTGAAAACGCTGGGAATAATCAACGCCCAGTAGGTGTTCAAGAGATGGAAATCACGGAAGGTCAAAAATACGGGAATCACGACGACGAAGAACGGCACCATCAAGGTACTGATGAGCAGCCCGAAGAGAAAGCGCCCGCCGGGGAAAACCTTTTTGGCGAAGATATAGCCGTAAAACGAACTCACGAACAGACTGATGACCGTATTCGAGCCGGACACAATGATACTGTTCAACAGCCAGCGCGGGAGCATACTACGCTGAAGCAGGCGTGTAAAGTTATCAAACGTGAGTGGGTCTGGCAGCAGCGACGGCGGCATCTTGAGCAGCGTGACCACATTCGATACCGAGATCGAGGTCATCCAGAACAAAGGCATCAGCGAAACCACTGCCCAGAGCAAAAGCACCGCGTAGGCCGCATACTTGAAGCAGCCAGCGACCTGAAGCCTGTCCGGGGTGCGCGCCGCTGCTGTCGGCTGGGCTGTCGTCGAAACCATGCTCAATACTCCACATCATTCGAAAGCACCCGGAAAAAGATCACCGTGAAAACGGCAATGATCAGGAACAGGATGACTGCCTGAGCGGACGCGTAGCCAAAGTCGTACTGGACAAAGCCGGTGCGATAGATCGAGAAGGCCATCGTCGTGGTGGAATTATTCGGGCCGCCGTTGGTCAGCAGATAAATGCCGCTGAAGACCTGAAACGACGCAATCGTATTCATGACCACCAGATAAAGAATGGTCGGCCTGAGCAGCGGCAGCGTAATGTAAAAGAACTCCGTCCAGCGATTGGAACCATCCAACCAGGCCGACTCATATAGATGAATCGGGATACCGCCCATCGCCGCCATAATCAGAACTATCGCTGCCCCTTGCCCACCAACGAGCGAGGTAAGCATCAGCGCCGGGAAAGCAGTGTTGGCATCCTGAAGCCAGGGGACAGGGGATTGACCGATGAACGACAGGACATAATTGAGCAGACCATAGGAGTTAGCGTTGTAGATCCAGCGCCAGACCAGCGCAATCACGACGGCCGCCACAACGCTAGGCAAGTAAAAAGCCGACTTAAAAAAAGTCTGCGCGGACGAAGGCAGCGGGCGGATCAATTCCGACAGCAGCAAGGCGATCATCAGCCCGACAACGACCACAACTGCCGTATAAATCGCCGTATTGAGGAGTGCCTTGTGAAAGACCGTGTCGGTCAGCAGACGCTCGTAATTATCCCAGGCGATCCAGGTGACACTGCGCAGCGACCACTTTTGGAAACTGAGGACAAATGAACGCAGAATAGGGATGATGGTGAAAATCATCAGCAGCGCAAAAGGCGGCGCGAGGACGAGATAAATCCAGGCATTTCGACGGATTTCTGAAAAGAGTGCCGACGATTTCGCCCGTAATGATGGTGTCGTAGCTGCTGCCATTCCTCACTCCCTAATCCCGCATCCCAACGAGGACATCGAGCTGCGCTCCGCCTCATCTGTCTGATCGGTAAGGGAGAGCAGCATCACTCTCCCTACCATCGGTGACAGATTTATGCCCCTTGCTGAAGCAGTTGATTGGCTTGATCCTGGAACCACTGGGCGGCTTCTTCCGGCGTGCGTTCGCCAGCGTAGAAAGATTGCAATGCCGCCATCCACGCATCGCTGATCAACAAATCCTGTGGATGTTTGGAGTACGAGGCGATGTTCGGCAGAACGTTTTCCAGTCGCCACGCCGTGATCGGATCGCCTTCACCGAGTTTTGCGGTTGTGGATTCGCGGGCGGTCAGCGGCGACAGATACTGGAAAACTCCCAAATTTTCTGAGTTGGTCAGCCACGCTGTAAAATCCAGAGCGGCTTGCAGGCGCGCATCATCGCCATTGTTGAAGACCATCTGCACGCCGACACCACCTGCGACGCGCACGGGCAACCCTTCGGCAGCAGGCGGCAGCACCGGCAGCACATCAAACGGCGGCTCAATCGAACCTGCTTCGATACCCGCCTTGACAGCGGTCATCCGTTCAACACCGCTGGCGATGCCGATGCACATCTGCTTGCGATTCCACAAATCGGTGACATCGTCATTCGTCATGCCGCCGATGCCGGGAGGCGCAACTTTGTATTTATTGACGAGATCCGCCATGAACTGGAAGGACTGCGCGCCGCCCATATCGGCAAACGAACTGACTTCAGCGTTAGCATCGTACAGGTCATAGCCAAACATACGGGCGAATGACCACGTCTGCCAGATGTCAATGCCAACGGGTTGATTGGTCGCAAAGGCGATGCCCCACACCTGCTCACCATTGTCGCGGGTGAAAGTGCAGTGCTGTGCCAGTTCCAGAACCTGATCCGGCGTCCAGCTATAGGCAGGGCCTTTGGGGATATAGTCGAGCGCGCCTGCTTCTTCAGCGACCGTCAGGTTGATCGCCCATTCGCCTTCGGCGTTGTAGTACCAGGGGAAACCCCAATGCTGCCCGTTAATCTCGGTGAAATCGAGCGCAGCAGGAAAAAAGTCTGCAACATCAGCGGGGTCCATCGATTCCAGCTTTGAGTCGATGGGTGCGAGAACATCCAGTGACAGCATTCGACCAAAGAGCGCCGGATAACCGTACATCACATCAGGGCCATCCCCCGCGATCACGGCGACGTTCAGCTTGTTGGGGCCTTCTTCCCAGCTCACTGGCGTGAATTCAATCGTCACATTGGGAGCAACCTGCTTGTAGGCGTCGATAAGTTGTTGATTCCAGGCATTGGGGTTTTCCGCTGAACCGGGAGGTGCCCAGTTGCGCGGGAAGTCCCACCAGCGAATGGTGACATTATCTTGACCCAGAACTGCGCTGCCACTGGCGATCATGGCAATACATATTGCAAAGAACAGTAAGCGTCTGACAAGCCGTGCCGTGTTCATTGATTTCTCCTCTAGATTGTCATTTTGACCAACATCTATGGGGTTCTCAGACCAGGTTGTTCGCTGGCTGCTCCTTTGCTCTACTCCGAATCTTTAAAGACACGTAATGACCACGCAAGTGAGTCATCCATGTGGCTTTGCATCGCCAGAATTGCCGCATCCACATCGCCAGTGGAAATCGCGTCGATGAGTTGAATGTGCAGTTGCAAAACATCGTCGCGATCGTGTTGAAGCCCTGTGTGACTGGCAATGAAGGTGGAAATTGGATCAATCATGGAATTCAACATTTTGATGAGATAGCGATTGCGCGACATCTGCCAGATGGCTTCGTGAATATTTAGATCGCTGTGAACAAAGGCTTCTGTATCCTGATGGGCGATGGCTTCGCGCATAACGTCCAGAGAGTTTCGCAGTTGCTGGCAGTCTTCGGGCGTGGCCTGACGAGCCGCAGCCGTCACCGCCAGAATTTCCAGCGATTTGCGCACATCGAACAGGTTCTGAATATCTTGCGGCCCCAGCTTCACCACGTAGCGAGCATCGGGTTTATTTACAACCAACCCCTGCTCTTCCAAGCGCATCAGCGCGTCGCGCGCGGGCATTCGCCCAATGCCCAGCAACTGCATGACTTCGCGTTCGGTCAGCTTTTGGTCGGGCTGAAGCTGACCTTTGATGATCATGTCGCGCAGGATTTCCCACGCCTGATCTTTCAGATTCCGGGTTTCGACTTTGGGATTATTCATCGATTGCATGGCTTTCATCGGAGGAACTTGGTATATGATATACTAAATTAACGACAGATGAAGCGCTTGTCAAGAGATTGCAGGGAAATCCGTTAAATTGATTACTAAACGGTGAAACAAGCCAGTCCGAAGGAGCTTTCCAAGCATAAAGCGTGCTGAGTTAGCTGTGGAAAAATGGAGCAGAAGTTTGTTTGGCGCGTCCCAGAGGGGAACGCGCCGGGTTGTCTCGGTGTAAGAATATCGATGAGCGCGGCAGTTCAGAAGCAGCCAATCGTCACAGCATTGAGGATGAGTTGCGCAGAATTTATAGCAGCGTTCAGGCGCGAGAACAACTCCTTCAGACAGAAGGAGTTGTTCTACCTTTACGAATGCTGTTTTTCAGTTTTCACGATTTCAGGCGGTCGGGTTACGCCTGTGTTTTGTCGAGAAACTCTTGGCGAATCGGGTTGAAGGTATCGACAAGGCGCGCGTGAGCCGTCAGCAGTTGAATCCCATGCGGAATGTTCGGCGGCACGACAAACATATCTCCGGCACTCAGTTCAAATGGCACCCCATCAAGAAAAGCAATCACGCGGCCTTCGGCGACATATGTGATTTGTTCGTGCGGATGGCTGTGGGGAACATCTGGCACGGATGCTGGCCCGTCATTAAAGTCGATCACAACCATCATCAGGTGCTCACTGTGGGTCAGATAGCGTTCACGTCCGGGTTTGATTGGCTGGCGGACAGCATCATTTTGTCGTGTTATGGGCATATATCATCTTCGTTTCTTCTATTATCAACGAAACTGGCAACTCAATTTTAGCGTGCCAGCCGAGTATCGTCTACGAGGATATGGGCATCATGCGGATTATGGCTTGAGTTAGCGTTAAAATCACGCTGTTGTGTATCAGATCATTTCCCTGATGCCAGCTTAGTTGACAACGACCTCATACCTGCCTTACCATGATTAGAATAACCAGCGGTGTACCGCTCGACAGGAGTGAAGCGTTTCACGATGAAACACATTAAAGCAACTATTCTTGCCGCAGTACTCGTCTTTTCGGTGGTTTTTGTTTTCTTCGTCGGTCTGCCCTATTTTCATCTCAATCTCGTGACTGTTCAGGCAGAGACATACAGTACAACACCTAAAGGTTGCCCGGAAAATTCCGATCAGTCGGCTCCGGCGGACGTAGTAACAGACGCCAACACCCTCTACCCGGTCACTGGCACCACAATCCTGTATGATGGGCCGAACGGAGACGTTATTCCGGCGGCTGACGGTTCCGCTCTCACCGTTCTCTCTGGTCAGACGTTTGTGATTATCGGCTACAACGATGCAGGTGATTGGACGAAAATCCAAATTGGCTGCTCAACAGCCTGGGTTCAAAGCTAACTTTCTTACCACCTTTCAGTTGATTTCGGATAGCGAGGACAAGTTCCTCGCTATTCTGTTTTTTGCGCCGATTTGTGTGCTCTTCACTACGATTTTATGACCCATACAAAATCCGCTTTCTGGTGGTCGCTGGGTATCTTCGGCCTGATTTTCGCCGTCCTTCTGGCGACTGTGGCCCCGACGATCTACACTCTGGTCGATAGTTCTGAATACGCCATCGGCGCATATACGCTGGGTATTGTCCATGCGCCGGGTTATCCACTTTATTTGCTGCTGGCACGCCTCTTTACGTGGCTGCCTGTCGGCACAATTGCCTACAGAGTCAATCTGATGTCGGCGGTCGCGCTGGCGCTGGCGGGCGTCTTCCTGTTTAACTTTATGCTGGAGTTGACGGGCAAGCGCTGGCTCGCGCTGGCGGGGACGCTGCTCACCCTTTGGTCGTACAATATCTGGGTAGTGGGCGTCGCCGCCGAAGTGTACGCCCCGGAATTGGCAGCGCTGAGCGCATTCGCCTGGGCGCTGGCCTGCTGCGGACGGCAGAAAAGTGAGCGACTGGCGGTTCTGGCGGGTGCTTTATATGGCCTGACAGTTGCCTTGAACCCAACAGCGATCTTTCTCGTCCTCGGTGTGCTGGTCGCTTTTCTGATGCTACCACTGCGCTGGCATACGCGACTGCTGGCGGGAGCACTGGCAATCGTGATTTTTGTCCTGCCGCTGATCTATTTTCCGATTCGCTATCAGTCCAATCCTGTCTTTAATGCCGCCGGAGTCTACAATGCCAGCGGCGCGTTCATCCCGGTCAACCTGACGACTCTCGACGGCATCTGGTGGTTGGTGAGTGGGAAAATGTTCAACAGCCTGTTCTTTTCTGAGGGCATCATCCCGACTTTGCCGCAAATCACGGACACATTCAATTTATTCTGGGGCAACTTCCTGATTTTCGGGGCGATTTTTGGGCTGCTTGGCCTGGGATGGATGTTTCGTCAGCGGCGGCGGCTCCTGATCGTGTGGGCTGGCTTTTTCGTCCCTTACGTTTATTTTTATACGACTTACGGCGCGGTTGACCGCGACACGATGTTCGGCCCGGCTTTGTTTGCCTGGACGCTGCCGTTCGTCTTCGGGCTGGAATGGCTGACACGAGAATTTGCCCCGCGCTGGCGAGCGGCGCTGGTGCTCGTCCTGGTGCTTGTCCCGCTACTGATTAACTTTCCACTGGTCAATGCCAGCCGGGATACCAGCAATTACCAGCATGGCGAAACCATGAGCCAGCGACTTCCAACCAACGCGGTTGTAATGGGCAACTGGCTGGACATCATTACCCTGCAATATTTACAACTGGTCGAAGGCCAGCGCCCAGACCTGACACTTTACAACACCTTTTACTTCCCCATCGAGCCGTTTGATCAGTTTATCCGCCAGACCATGAGCGACGGTCAGCGCCCGGTGGTGCTCCTCAACCTGGAACTGGACGACGAAGCGAAAATTGAACCGCTGCTGGACGATTACCAGGCCAGGCCAGAACTGGATAACGGCTCCGTTCTGTTTTATCGACTGGCACAGAAAGCTCCAGCCTCATGATCTCGCTGGAGCAAGTCGAAAAGTACAGCCTGCGGCTGGGCTTGATCGCTGCCGCATTTTTACTGTGGAATTCAACCGGCCAGCTTACCGAAATCGAAGCCACCAGTTTTAAGACCTGGGCAGTCGTGCTGCGGCTTGTCGAATACCTGATAGCCTTTGGCTTTCTATGGGCGGCCTGTCTGTCTCAGCCGCGCCGCTGGTTGAGCTGGCTGGTGCTGGGTACGATTGGGCTGTTATTTCTCAACACGACACTCAACCAGCAAATCCACCAGGCGCGTTTCAACCCCAGCAGCGCCACCGACCTCTATCTCTATGCCGATTATCTGGGGCGCGTACTACTGACGGGAAAAAACCCTTTTCTTTTCGATCCACAGGCCGTCGAATCAGCCTACCAGCTTTCGATCTGGGGCTACACACCGCTGATCAACGGCGGCGTGCTGGTCAGCAGCGGGCGTCCGGCGCTCGTGATCTACCTGTTTGCACTTTTGCATGTCATCGGCCTTCCAGCAAATGTCTTCTTTTTTTACAGCCTGTTGGCGGTCTTCAGCCTGATTTTTCTGGCAGCACCGCGCTGGCTGCGCCCGGTGGTACTGCTGCCCTTTTTTCTGAATCCCGATCTGCTCAACTTTGCGGAGGCCGGGATTATGGATATTTTCACCTATCTGCTGCTGATAGTGATGATTACCTGCTGGAAGTCGCCCGTGCGACGGGCGATATTTTTCGGGCTGGCCTGCGCTTTCAAACAGCAGGCATGGTTTCTCGCGCCGCTGCTGGTGGTGCGCTGGTGGATCGAAGGAAAAGGCGAACGGAAGCGAACGCTGCTCATTGGCATCGGGGTCTCGGCGCTGGTCTTTCTCATCCTTAATGCGCCATTTATGCTCTGGGATTTTCACGCCTGGCTTACTGCTCTCACCGCCGATGTGGGCGGCCCGAATATCAATCTCGGGCTGGGGCTGGCTCACTTTGTCGAACTCGACCTTATTTATATTCCGCAGGCCGTTTTCAGCATCTTCTCGCTGGGAACCTGGACTGTTTTGACCGGCGTTTACGCGCTCACATACCGCATCGCCCGCGAAAGCCTGTGGATTGTCCCCGGCATAGTCCTCTGGCTGACTTACCGCAGCCTGCCCCATTACTGGATGTTTATCCCGCTGCTGCTGATTTATGCCCTTCTGCGCCAGGATGTGCTCAATCCACAAAACAAAATTGAGCCGAAAGCGCAAGCGACACGCTGGCAACCACGTGCAGCGGGGCTGCTGGCTGCTGGCTGGGCTGCGATCATCGTCGCTGGAGTCGTGTGGTATGGGCTGCATCCTCCAGCGCTTCAGTTGGCTTTAACCGCGCCGGTGTCTACCAGCGGCGACCGCATCAATCATCTGTCGCTGACGGTGACCAACAACACTGGACAAACATTGACGCCGCGCTTTGCCGTCAAAGGCTCAAACGAGGCTCAGCCGATCTACTGGCAAATCCAATCCGGTGCCGATCAGCTTGCGCCAGGACAGTCAGGAGATTACCAGATCGCCGGGGCTTACCCGCAGTGGGATGTCCACTACAACGGGCCAGTCACTGTTTCTGTCAATCAGGTAGATGATCACGGCCTGCGCACCTCACTGACTCTGCCCACTGACTACGCTATTTATTATCCCGGTGCTGTCCCCAACGGCGATTTTTTCTACTGGAATGACAACGATCTCGCGCCAAACTACTGGAGCGTCTGGAGTGAGCCAAATCAGCCGAACAATGCTGCTCAACCGATCCCCTTCCAGAGCAAAACCACCTTTGCCGCGCGCCTGCATCTAAATCCTGGTGAAACCGGAATGCGACTGAACACACAGATGATGTTCCCGGAAGAACCAATTAGCCTGTGGGTCAACCCGCCGCCAGAAGCGAATCTCGCCCCGGATTTCAATCTGGTCTACGGCGTTGAGATGCTGGCTGAGGATAAGCGTGTGTGGGTGCTGTTTGGCGATCAGGCAGCGCAGGGACAATTCGACGACAAAACGTTCTACGTAGTCATGCCCGCCCCACGAGGCCAGTGGAGCGCGCAGATCATCGAGCCGCGCGCCTTATTCGAGCAATTTGGCATTGCGCTAGATTATCTGCGAACGGAAAATGTCTGGCGCTATGAAAATAGTAATTATCTGCGTATCAAGCTCGACCTGAATCTGATGCTGGCAGCGCGCGCGCCACTGACTGCGCCAATCACTGCCGACTTCGGCCCACTACACAGCACGATTTTGGGAGCGTCGCAGCAGCAAATGACCGACTGGTTCGTCCAGCATCCGGAAGCCATGCTAATCTGGCGCGGAAACGCGGAGACCGCGGCGCGGAACTATGACCTGGCGCTGAGTGAATACCAGCAGGCGCTGACTGACGCCCCCGATCAGGCGCTGGCCTATATTGGTCTGGGCGAAGTTTACGTTCACCTGAAGCAATATGATCAGGCAAGCGCTGCCTTTCAGACAGCGACCCAGATCATCCAGAGTCATCCCCTCGCCTACAATAACAGTGATTTAGCGAACGCGATGGCAGGTGAAGGCGATATCTGGCTGAGCCAGGGGAATTGTTTCCAGGCATCGGTGGTTTTCGAACAGATTCGCAACCAGGGTCTGCCCTATCCTTTCCCGATAGATCGGATTGAGGCTTGCGGCGGATCGCTGATTACCAATGGCAAAGGGAATTGAGCAGTAAGTTTAGGAATGGAGCGTTTTTGATCGATTCCGAAACGGGCATGAATAAGCCATACGCAGGCGAAGCAGAAATAAAAACTGCGCCCGAAACACACGGCGCAGCAGCAAAGAAGCTGAATCATTGAAAGCGTTGCCAAGAGCGCCAAGTCACCAAACCAGACGCTCTCATGACAGCCGCAGTTACATGGGCATGTCCTTCATGGCGGCAAAGGGAACACCAGGGTTGTCGTAACCGAGTTTGTCGGCTTCGGCACGGACACCTGCGACATCGGCATCGCTCGGTGCGGCGACCGGCCCAACGAAACCATCAGCCTTGCCATCGAGGAACGGCTGGAGAACCGGCACAGCACTGGAAACGTTATAGAGCGTGTACTGCGCATATGACGTGTTGTTCGGCAGTTTCTTGCCAATGTCGCGGATAATGGTGAGATGGCTCTGCTCGATAGCAGCAATTTGCGCGCAGGTCACGGCATAAGGCATCGTATCTTTGGACTGACCGAAGATACGGACAGCCGCCAGATAAGCGCCCACAAATGCGGTCTCGGCAACTTCTGTGGTAGCGGCGAACGTCGCCTGATCGCTGAACAGATTGCCGGGGACATAGAACTCCGTCGCAACCGGGGTCGCGCCGAGGGACTTGAGCAGTTCGAGGTGATCCTGTTCGGAGATGAAGGCCGCCTTCAGGTAAGCCACCTGCGCATCGTCGAGCATCAAATCCTTCGCGCCGTTAATGGCAGCGAGATAGTGCGTGGTCGCGAACAGTTCGGCAGTCGCTGCGACGTTGATGACCGTCTGGAGATCATCATCGGTCATCGCTGCCATTGTCGAATCCTGAGCGAAAATCGGGCTGAGGCCGAAGAGCTGGCTGAATGTCAGGAATGCACCACCCCCGACCACTGCGGTTCCTTTAAGCATGGAGCGTCGTGAAATACTGTTCATTGTTGAATTTCTCCCATTTTAGGAAACATCTGCTCAAAGCGCGCCAGCCTCCGGGCCCAGAGGTTGGTGTATTCTGTGCGACGTCATCATGCAAGAGTACGTCTTGCCACTGCGAAGTAGATGCATCGATCCATATGAGTGTTGGATAAGCAATACTGTGCACAGGTGAAACTTGGATGCTCTAAGGGGAGTTGAACCTCAAAGGCAAAGCTAATCTAAAAGTTTCTCTACATAGAAAATACATATCATAAGAACACCGTGTACTCTGAACGACTGTCATTGCGAGACAATGTATCCTGAAGTACAGACACTGCATCAGGCGCAAAAGCGGGCCGATCTGACAGATCAGCCCGCTGTATTTTTGAACACCAAGTTATTGCAGAGCAGGTTTGCCCCCCACCCGCTCTCAATTTCGGACGTACTTAGTCCATGTTGCCGATGATAGCGGTCGCGAATTCGCTGGTCTTGACTTCCTTCGCACCTTCCATCTGACGGGCGAAGTCGTAGGTCACGATCTTCTGGTCTAAGGTTTTTTCAAAGCCTTTCGTGACCAGATCAGCCGCTTCCTGCCAGCCGATATGTTCCAGCATCATGACACCGCTGAACAGCAGCGAACCGGGGTTCACCTTGTCAAGGTCGGTGTACTTGGGTGCAGTGCCATGCGTCGCCTCGAACAACGCTACCTCGTCACCAATATTCGCGCCGGGGGCGATGCCGACACCACCGACTTCAGCGGCAATCGCGTCGCTCAGATAGTCACCGTTGAGATTAGGTGTTGCCAGCACATCGAACTCGCTGGGACGGAGCAGCATCTTCTGGAAGCTGATGTCGGCAATCACGTCCTGAATTAGGATTTTGCCAGCCGGGACTTTGCCACCATGATTTTTGGCGACGTCGTCCCACGAAATCGTCTGTTCCGGGAATTCGGCAGCAGCGAGTTCGTAGCCCCACTTGGTGAACGCGCCTTCGGTGAATTTCTGAATGTTGCCCTTGTGAACCAGGGTGACGCTTTCGCGCTTGTGGTCGATAGCATACTGAATGGCAGCGCGAATCAGGCGCTTAGAACCAAAAGCGCTGATCGGCTTGATACCAAGACCCGCGCCTTCGAAGAAGGTTGCGCCCAGTTCTTCACGCAGGAACTTCGCCAACTTCTCGTTTTCAGGCGTGCCGGATTCATATTCGATGCCCGCGTAAACGTCTTCGGTATTCTCGCGGAAAATGACCACATCGACATTTTCAGGGTGCTTGACCGGGCTGGGAACGCCGCGATACCAGCGTACCGGACGCACGCAGCTATACAGGTCGAGCACCTGACGCAGCGTGACGTTAAGGCTGCGGAAACCGCCGCCAACGGGCGTCGTCAGCGGACCCTTGATGCCGATCAGATATTCACGGAGCGCTTCGAAGGTTTCTTCGGGCATAAAATTACCGTCATAGACCGACGCCGCTTTTTCACCTGCGTAAACTTCCATCCAAGCGATTTTGCGCTTGCCGCCGTAAGCCTTTTCGACCGCCGCATCCCAGATGCGCTTGCTGGCGGTCATAATATCCTTGCCGATACCGTCGCCTTCGATGAACAGAAGGATCGGATTGTCGGGAACGTTCAGCTTACCGTTCGAAGCCGTAACCTTCTGACCAGTTTCAGGAACGATAACCTTCTCGAATGCCATGAAGTGCAATCTCCTTAGTCCGTGCTGATGAGCAAATACGTGGCAGAAGTATAACACTGTCTCTGGCAGAATGGAATCATGGTACACTAGGCGCGGCGATGCGTACACAGGAGGCTATGATGCAAGGGATTATCCAAGTCGCCATTGGTATGATCTTCGTCTTCAGCTTGCTCAGCGTTCTGGTCACGACTCTGAACACGGTCATTACCAATGTGCTCCAGTGGCGTGCCAAGCATCTGAAAGCCGCAATTGAAACGCTGATCACCGACCAGAATGTGCAGCAACTGTTTTTGCAGCATCCGCTGATCAACATCGTCAATCCAAATCCTCCAGAAACGCCCAAGGCGGCGGCACAAGCAGCAGCGGCCTCGACCGAACCCGGAGCGATGGCTCTCGGAAAACCTGACCCCACGATTAACCAAGTCAACTACATTGATGCGAAAACTTTTTCTCAGGTATTAACCAGTATTCTGGCGGAAAAATCGGCGATTGTTCTTTATGGCCCGCTTGATGCAGCCATCAGCGCCTTGCCGGACAGCCCCGGTAAACAACATCTGCGCGACGTATTCTACGCCCTGCAAAATACCGGGGCAGGACTGAACGACTTGCGTTCAGCGGTACTGACGCTGCCAGCGGAACAGCAAGCGTCAATCCTGACACCGCTCAAAGCGCTGGAAGATCGCAGCGCGGCGGCGCAGCTTGCTTCCAGTGACGGCAGCCGACTGCTGCCGGTGCTGGACGGTCTACGTCAAGTCAACGACGGGGCATTTCGGCAAGCTCTGCAAGTGATTGTTTCATCAGCGCAAACCGTCGATCAGGCACAGGCCAATCTCGGCACCTGGTTCGATCAGCGGATGGCGCAGCTTTCTGAGGCGTACAAGCACAATCTGACAATACTGACGCTTGGTATTGGGCTGATTCTGGCGCTGCTCCTGAATGCCGACTCGCTCCAGATCGCGCGCTCGCTATGGGACGATCCTACGCTGCGCGACAGTGTATCGCAGGTGGTACAAGTGACTTCGGCACAGATTGCCGAACAAGCCGCTCAGGCGGCAGCAGCAGCGCAGGCGACTCCGGCTCCAGGCAACGCTGCCGCAGAATCAGCGGGTGGCGCAAGCCTTTCGGCGCAGGCAGTCGCGCAATCCGCGTCGCAGATCACCAATACCCTTACGCAGCTTACGAGCCTAAACCTGCCGATTGGATGGGAATTTACGCCAATTGAAGGCGGCTGCTTCGCGAAGTCCGACACCAACGCTCCAGCGGTAACCCCAACCCCTGAGGGATTATCGCCCACTGCAACGGCGCTCCCGCCGACAGCGACCGACATCCCGCTGCCCGTGACCGAAACCATCGCGCCGACTGAAACGGCTCCAGCGGGTCAGACTGCGATTATCACAGCCGCTGAGCAGTTAGCCCCGGCGTGCAGCAGTCAGCGGAATCTGTGGCTGCTGCTGCCTGGAAACAATCCCGACTGGCTCGGCTCAATTCTGCGTAAATTGATCGGCTTCGCAGTGACGGTGATCGCGATTGGACAGGGCGCGCCGTTCTGGTTCGACCTGATCCGCCGACTGGTCAATCCCAGCAACGGTTGATAATACGAAGCATCCCACTACACTAAAAAAACGGCAGGGCGATTTTCGCGCCCTGCCGTTTTATTTTCGAGACTGTACTCGCTTTAGATCGACGTGATCTGCTTGCCCATGCTGTCGCCGGATTCAAGCAGCGCCTTGACTGCTTCGTGGGTGTGAGCTTCGGCATAGATGCGCAGCACCGGCTCAGTTCCGCTAGGACGAATCAGCAACCAGCTATCATCGCTCATGTAGAATTTGATGCCGTCCATCGTATCAACGCGCACAACCGATTCGCCATTGAGGGTGTTCGGGGCACGGTCTGCCAGCATCCTGACGATCAGTTTCTTCGGTCTCTGGTGACTCAGGTGGACGTCGAGACGCGCATAACAGGCCGGGCCAAAATTCGCTTGCAAATCAGAGACAATTTCGTGAAGCGGCGCTTTCTGATACGCCATGATTTCGAGCAGCACCAGTCCCATCAGAATGCCATCGCCTTCCGGGATATGCCCGCGAATACTGATGCCGCCGCTTTCCTCACCGCCAATCAGAATATCCTTCTTCATCATCAGGTCAGCGATGTAGTTGAAACCGACGGGCGTCTCGTGCAGGACGAGGTCGTATTTTTTGACGAGCGCATCGACCATCATGGTCGTCGAGACAGTTTTAACGACGTCGCCGCGCAGCCCCTTGTTTTCGACCAGATGCCGGAGCGCCAGCGCAAAAATCGTGTGCGGATCGATGAAGTTGCCGCGCGCATCAATTGCGCCGATGCGGTCGGCGTCGCCGTCGGTAGCGAGGCCAACATCGGCCTGCTGTCGCTGAACCGCCGCGACCAGTTCGTTGAGGTGACGCATGATCGGTTCCGGGTGAATGCCGCCAAAACCGGGATTCAATTGCGCGCGAATTTCCGTCACCTGCGTGTGCGTGCGCGAAAGGATGCTGGCAAACGCGCCGCGTCCCGCACCCCACATCGCATCGTGGACGACATTGACGCTGCCTTCGGAAATTTTGTCGAGGTCGATCAGCGTATTGAGATGCTGATAGTACGACCACGATGGGTCAAAGCGGCGAATCAGTCCGGCATCAACGGCGTGCTGATAATCCATAATATTCGGGCCGCGCGCTTCCCGATCCATCAACACCAGTTCTTCCTCGATGAGCGCACATTGCTCGGCGGTCGCGCTGCCACCATAGGCCGCCTTGAGCTTGAAACCGTTGTAGCGCGGCGGATTGTGACTTGCCGTGATGACGACACCCGCGTCCGCTTCCTTCTCCTTGACGTTGTAGGAAATGGCGGGGGTCGGCGCGTCGGTGCGCGTCAGCCAGGTGACGATATTGTTGCCTGCCAGCACGCGGGCGGTTTCTGCTGCGAAACGGTCGGAGAGGAAACGGGTATCATAGCCGACCACCACCTGCGGCGGTTCAGCGCCGACATGCTGTTTATTGACGAAATCGGCGACGGCCTGCGACAACTGCCGCAAGTTAGCAAACGTGAATGTATCTGCGATGACGGCACGCCAGCCATCGGTGCCAAAGCGAATCATAGGTACAATTTTATCCTTAGTTGGGCAGCCTGTTTGGTGAAAACGCGATCACGTGCCGATTCCGCTCAACCCGGTCGTCGTCAGCAGTTCGCTGATTTTCTCAGGGGTCGCATCGAGATCGTTGAGGATGCTGTAGGGAAGATCATGCTTGCGCACATATTCCGGCAGTATCTTCAGCGTATCGGTGATGTCTGCGCTGCGCAGTTGATCCAGTCGAATCCCGGCGGATTCTAGGGTCGCGCGAATGGGACTCACATCCTGCCCATGCAGCGCCGAAGCAAGCAGAATTCCCGGCCCGACCATATCTGCATAGGCCAGAGGATGGGCTTTGCCAATTCGCGGCTCAATCGCATAGGCGAAGTACTGTTCGCTGCCTTCCTGTGGGCGGTTATGCCCCATCTGGTTGGTCAACTGAACTTCCATGCAAACGAGATCGAGCAGGTTGCGCAGCGATTCGACGTTGCCGCGCCCCACTCCAGCGGCGATTTTGAACGCCTGCTGAGCGATGCCCGCCATCAGGCCAGCCGCCCAGGGAACAAAGCGAGTATCCGGCGTTGTTTTGTTATGATCCGCCGCATAGCGCCAGTCGAGGATGCCTGTCACAATCGTCAGCAGTTCAGTGATCGCTGCACCACGAATGTTCTGAGGCGCGGCACGAATCACTTCCCAGTCGATGATAATTTTTTCGACCGGTCCCGTCGTGATGTAATTGACGGTTCCGTCATTTCGATTGGCAACGAGGGCTGTGAAAAACCCATCCTGGCTAAGTGACGTGGGAATCAGGACGACAGGAAGTCCTTTCTTCCAGCCCACGTATTTGGCAGCGTCACCGACCATGCCACCGCCCACCCCGTAGACAACTTTCACCTGCGGGGGGAGATCATTGGCAAGTGAGTCGAGATAGCTGCTTTCAACATGGTAAGGTTCTGCCTGGACAACCAGGGGCAAACTGAGCAAAGGGCTAACCGCAGCCCAAGAACGTTCTCCTGTCAGCAAAGCGACCGGACGAGACTCTTCAACACTAATCAGATCGCGAATGTCTATTTTCGGCAGGGGCCAGATCGTTGTCATGCGGCGCGCCCTCCATCGAGCGAGTCAGGGGCAAGTATCCCTCAATCATAATCACAAATGCGATTCTTTTCCAATTTACGCTTGTCGGATGCGACAGCATGAGCGACAATACCCAGCAGATAAATAGGATTCCAGCGAAAGAGTTCGCGATGTCGCTTCCGTCAAATGACGCCTTGACAGCCTACAGCGCCGACGTATCCTGGCAAGAAGTCGAAAATATACGCCGCCATTTCACCCGCGCACTCGAAACGATTACGACTTCGCCTGCTGACGATACACTCCCGCTCGACGTGCTGTCTGAAGCGGTCGGCGCACCGGTCACCACCTACTACCCCGAGTCCAATCGTGACAGCGGAAACGTTCTGCTGACGGAAATCAAAGGACGACCGCTGGTACTCGGCAGTTTTGTCAGCAAGCGCTATCGCAGCGGTCATACGATGCTGGAAAGTGTCGTCGCCTACAATCTCAATCCCAGTGTCAATCAAAGTAACATCGAAGAAACGGAAGATTCCCTACCGCGCCTGCGCGTACTCGGTGCGGAAATCGAGCTGGGGCTGGTTCACCCCGACGGTCATTCACCCACCGAAGATGAAGTCCAGGGCTTTATCACCGCTTACGCCGCTCGCGCCCAGCGGCTAGGGGTCTATCCCCGCCTGGACCGCGAAGCTTGCCAGTATCAGGTTGAAGCCCATATCGCGCCCAGCATCGGCTACAGCAAGACGCGCAACGCCCTGACAGGTATGCTGACAGCGTTGGCGGCTGCCAGCCGCGATACGGATTTGCGCACGCTGATATTTTCCTGCTACCCAACCGATTCCGACTTCAAGATGACCAATCATCCCAAAGTTCTGACGGCGGGCGACCTGATGCTTCAGGTGAACGGGATGTTCCCGGAATACGCTGCGAAACTGAGCGAAGTCCAGCAGCGTTACCACGTTGACCCAACCAACAGTCAGTACATCAATATGTTCCGCAATCAGGGCTGCCACATTCACATTGACCTGGCTGGGCGTTCGGAAGCACTGGGGCTGCTCACCTTCCACACTGTCCTCAAGAGCGCGACGACGATTGCCAATTCGGCGGTGCTGAAGGGCTGTCCATTCGTCAACGGCACAGGCGATCCTGACTTGTTGTGCGCGCGCGAATATCTGCGTTCCGTGACAGTTACGGGACGTTATCTCGATCTGCCGCTCAGTCCGCATTTCACCCCTAACGGACTCGACAATTATGCTTCGCTGCTGATGCTGGAACGCGCCAATGCGACCGGACGTGCCATGATGTACGACGAGTACGATGGCGAGAAGATTTCGCTGATGCACAACCCCATCGGGCGCATTCGCCCTGACCTGGGCACACCGAAGCGCGTCTGCACCGTCGAAAGCACAGGGATGCCCACCAATATCAGCGCCTCGCGGATGGCGGCAGTACTGGTCGATTTCGAATTCAGTCATGCCGTGATCGAGTCCTATTTCCGCAGGTATGGCTGCGATCTCGAACCGATGCACGACGACAAGGCCATGTGGGACATCCTCGGCCCGCTGAACCTCGACACCTTCCAGGCGATGCAGGCAAGCTCGGATGTTTCTGGCAGCGACATGCTGATGACCCTGCACAGCGGGCGTCAGGTAACTCTCGCAGAGTTCTACGACATGAAACGCCGCTACATGCATCGGGCACTTGAGGACATCGACGAAATTGCGCCGCGCGACATCGACGAGGTTTATTCCAGCCTGGAACGAATGCTCGAACCGCCGAGCGGACATGCAGCGACCACGATCACGCAGTACATCAACAACCCAAAGCTGCGCAGCACGGGAAACTGGGGTCGTATCCTGCGTGACGCTTATCTCGAAGCCGGCGGCACCCTGGGCGATCACTGCCCCGATGCCGTGTTGGATGTCGTCAACCAAGTCCATGAGGCGATGTGCCAGCGTTACCTGAACGAATAAGCCCCCCGCCTATGCGCCGTCATCTAATTATTCTACTGATTACAACCGTGCTGGTTCGCGGGTGGATGATGGTCAGCTATCCCATGAGCGGGACAGATGATAATCAGGCCGCAGAACGCTACTTGATCAATCAAGTACTTCACGGCAACTTGCTGATTGGCAATCTGCGCTATCAGACAGGCTATCCATTCGCCATCGCGCCCGTTTTCGCGCTGGCGCGTCCCTTCGGCCAGTTCGACGACCGCATCATTCTGCTGGTGCAGGTCGCCCTCTCGGCGACGATCCCGTTCATGGTTTACGACATTCTGCGTAAGCGGCGCACACCACACGAAGCCTTGATCGTCGCGCTGTTCGTCCTCCTCGATCCGTTTGGCTTGCAATGGGCGCATTTTTATCTGCCTGAATGGTTGATTGCCTGCTGCCTAATCTTTGCTTTCTGGCTGCTGGAGCGTGGCAGATGGTCACTTCGTATCATTGCGCTGGTCGGGGTTGTCCTCGGCTTGAGCTGCGTTATGCGCTGGAACATGATCCCCCTCGTTGGGCTGCTGGGACTCCTCTTTTTTGCCTTGCGCTCTTACTCGCTGCGCCGTCGAGCGCTGATGTTCATCACCCTCGGCGTGACCAGTGTTACGGTCGTCGGTCTGTATCTGGTCCTGATCCAGTATCCATCGACAGGAACAATTCGCCCAAGCTGTATCAGCGGCATCAACCTGCTGGAAGATGTCGGAGTGAAGGGACTGCCGCTCGATGCCAGCAACGGCGTGCAATCCGCCTATCTCGCAGATCTGTTAGCCCATCCCGCGCCACAGCAAATCATGTTTTTAGGCGATAGCTATGCGCGCTGGCAGCAGCCAGACGCCTGGGGTACGCCAGAAGAACAGGCACAGTTCCTCAACGGAACGACTTCCCACGGCTACCCAATGTCAACCACCACGCTCTCGTATTATCTTGGCCCCTGCCCAGTCGATGATCTCCTGCGTGGCGTATATTTTGAAACGATTGCCTCGAATCCCCTGCGCTGGATAGGCGAGACCCTTCGCTTTACTGCCGACGTTCTGGTGCAAATACCGATTAGCTCAGGATCAGGTTACAGAATTCTTGACCTGCCAACCTATGATAGCCTGACCTTCATAGGGAATTCAACGCTCGGTTTTCAGAAATCGACTGGAGGCTACTATACGGGACAGTGGGTCTGGAAACCCGGAATCGCGATGTTTTCGGCAGTTTTCCCGGTTATCAACCTGTTGAAATTCCTGATCTTTCCGACCTTGATATGGGTCTTTTTTTCACGCGACTGGTTTTACGCCACCGCAGCGCTGCTGCTGCTTGCGGCAGCGCTGTCGCTGAGCATTGTCGATGCACCAGAGGCACGTATTTACGCAGCAATCTATCCACTCTGGCCGATTCTAATCGGCGGCATGGTCGCGGCGTTGCTGCGCCGATGGAGGCACATCTGATACTGGCATCCCTGTCGATTGTCATCCCCGTTTATCGCGGCACCGACTTGAATAGTCTGAGAGAAATAAGTGCGCTGGCTGCTGCTATCTGATCTCGTCGTCACAGCGTTGATCAGCGCAATCCTCCTCTCCTCCCCAACAACCTTTGCCTATTATCGCCTGGGCTGGCTGGCTCATGCCGGAATCGCCCTGCTGGTTTGGATACTGGCTCGGCGGCGCGCCTACTGGTTTTTGCTTGGCCTTAGCGGTCTAACACTGAGCGGCGCGCTGCTGCTCCTACCGCCACACTTTGGCGCGCTGGATTTGCTGCTCATTTTGTGGACGCTCGGCGCGCTGCCATTAATAAGCGCGGCGCTGGTTGGGCGGCAGCTTCCCCCGCATCATTTTCAACTGCCACGCGCACTGCTTTTGATCGTGATTGCGGCGGGCTGCATCGTGAGCCTGCGCTCTGTCCGCGATTTCCCCAATTTCTCAGCGACCGATGAAGCGATGATCTTCAACTACATCGACACTTTCGAACGCACGGGCAAAGTTGAAACCAGCCTGATCCCCTACCCCGCTGCCATCGTGACGGGTAATCTGTATACGGTCGCGGCGGCGCTGTGGACGAGGGTCTTTCCCAACGATCCGTTCACACTGCGGAATTTCTCGGAACTTGGTGGTCTGCTCTTGATCGTCGTCGCCTATCTGGTCGGGCGCGCCCTGCGTGACACTTTGACAGGCTGGCTCGCGGCGGGGCTGCTGTCAACTAATTTACTCTGGCTGGGAGTCGCGCATGTCGGTCGGCAGGAAATCTGGCTGACAGTCTTTGTCTGGACAGCCGTCTGGCTCTCGCTGGAAGCTCGCAAACGTCATTCAGGCCGGATTGCGCTGCTGGCAGGCGTGACCGTCGCGCTGAGCGCCGATGTGCATCCGCTGGGCGTGTTGGCTTGTCTGGCACTCGGCGGCTGGTGGATCAGCCAGATGAAATCCACAACCGAACATCGAACCTTGTTTGCCTTCATCATCGGTGGTTTGATCGGTACAGCCTATTATGCGGCGGTTCACATTCTGCCTGATCCAGCCTATTTTCTGTCGGGCGTGCGCGACGAATTAGTCAGCTATGGCGCAGAAGGTTCGACGCCCTTGAGCGCCATGCTCGCGCGCCACGCCAATTACCTGCAATCGAATCCGCTCGAAATCGGTCTGCTGCTGATCTGTGGTCTGTGGGCGCTGCGTCAGCGTAACGCCCGTTTGCTTGGCGTGTTCGTTAGTGGGTTAATGTTGCT
>DAOUCB010000104.1:0-9542 GCA_034432495.1 Anaerolineae bacterium
GCCATCACGGCCATGCTGTTCGCGGTAGCGGTGGGCGTGCCATTGGGAATCATCGCGGCGACGCGGCGGAATTCGATCTGGGACTCGCTTTCGCGCCTGATCGCGCTAACGGGGGTGTCGATTCCGATTTTCTGGCTGGGATTGCAATTGCAGATCGTGTTTGGCTTGCAGCTCAAGCTGCTGCCGACGAGCGGCTTAGGATTCGACAATCATCTGGTGCTGCCCGCCATCTGCGCGGGGCTGGGGATGCTGGCGCTACTGACCCGGATGACGCGATCCAGTCTGCTGGATGTGCTCAATCAGGATTACGTGCGCACTGCCTACAGCAAAGGCTTATCTGACCGGCGCATCAACGTGCGCCACGCACTGAGCAATGCCGTGCTGCCAATCATCACGGTGTGGGGAACGAGCATCGCGGGGCTGCTGAGCGGGACGCTGCTGGTCGAGGTGATTTTCAGTTGGCCGGGGCTGGGGCGTCTGCTGGTCGATTCGATTGCGGCGCGCGATTATCCGCTGGTGCAGGGGCTGGTGATCGTATTCGCGGTGATTTACACCGGCATCAACATGCTGGTCGATCTGGCATATCCGATGTTCGACCCCCGGATTCGCTACAATGGCTGACACGACGCTGAGTCAACCCGTTGTCACATTGCAGACGCAGCCGCGCGAATGGCAGCGAGCGCTGCGCCGCCTGGTGCGCAACCCGCTGACGATGATCGGTCTGCTGGTGGTGCTGCTGGCGCTGGCCTGCGCGATTTTCGCGCCGCTGATCGCCCCCTACGACCCGATTATTGGCAATCTGCGCGACCATTTGCAACCGCCGTCGGCAGTTCACGCCTTCGGGACGGATAATTTCGGACGCGACATTCTGAGTCGGACGATTTACGGCTCGCAAATTTCGCTCAAAATCGCGCTGAGCGTCCAGGTGCTGACGCTGGGCGTCGGTCTGCTGCTTGGACTGATAGCGGGATATTACGGCGGCGTGATCGACGCCGTAATCATGCGCATCGCCGATATTGTCATGTCGTTTCCGCTCCTGATCATCGCCATCGCGCTGGTGGGCGTGCTGGGTTCGACCGACGGAAATATCATCGCGGCGCTGGCGCTGGTGTCGTGGCCTTATGTCACGCGGCTGGCGCGCTCGCAGGTGCTGACGATCAAGGAACAGGATTACATCACGGCGGCGCACAGCCTGGGCGCAAATGATCGGGCGATTATGCTGCGCCATATTCTGCCCAATTTATTGACGCCAATTGTGGTCTACGTGACGCTGAGCATCGGCAGCGTGATTTTGTCGGAAGCGTCCTTAAGCTTTCTCGGCCTGGGCAGCGGCGACGCATCCGTGCCAAGTTGGGGTAAAATGTTGAATGAGAGCCGTCCGCTGATTCGTTCGGCGTGGTGGCTGCCGTTTTTCCCCGGTATCGCCATTTTGCTGACCGTGCTGGGCTTCAACTTACTGGGTGATGGACTGCGCGATGCGCTCGACGTGAGGAGTCAATAATCTTATGGTCAATGTACTTGCCATCGGCGCTCACGGCGACGATCTGGAAATGTTCTGCGGGGGAACACTGGCGCGCTGCGCTCAACGCGGTGACCATGTGACGATGTGCGTGGTCACCGACGGACGGGGACGGCCTAAAGGCGACCCTGACCAAATTGCGGCGATTCGCCGCGCCGAAGCGAAGGCTTCGGCGGATGTCATTGGTGCAGAGCTGGCATGGCTGGGGATTCCTGACGGCGGGCTGGTCGCCGACGAAGCGACACGCCACCACTTCATCGAACTGATCCGCCGGACAAAACCGGATGTGATTATCACCCACCCCGCCGACGACTATCACCCGGATCACCGCAATACGCACGCGTTGACGCTCGATGCCGCACAGATCGCACGGACGGCGAATTACGCGTCGCAGTATGCGCCTCACCGAGGCGAAGTACCGATTGCCTTTATGGATGCCGAGCGCGGGATCAACTTCGTCCCAGAAGAATACGTCGATATTACACCCGCGTGGGAGCACAAAGTGGCGATGCTCGACTGCCACGTCAGCCAATTAATGAGCGAGGAATACGACCCCAACTTCCAGATGCCCCAGCCGGAACTGAACGAGTTCCACTACTACATCACCACGTTGAGCAGCTTTCGCGGACTGGCGTGCAATGTGCGCTATGCCGAAGGTTTCCGCTGGTGGCAGGCGGCAAATCGGATTATTCCCTACCGGATTCTGCCGTAAAGCAAAACAGAAAAGACAGAGAAAAAATTTAACGCAAAGACGCAAAGAGGTTTTTCTGTAGGGGCATGGCGATGCCATGCCCCTACTCCAATATGAGTGTCAAGCGGGTTGCGTGGCGAGTTCGGGTTGGACGGCGTCGAACGTTTGCTGACCGTCTTCGAGATTGAGCAAAAGCTGTTTGCGCCACAATCCGCCGCCATAGCCGCCGAGCGTACCGCCTTTGTTGACAACCCGATGGCAGGGAATGACGATGGCGATGCGGTTGAGACCGTTGGCATGACCGACGGCACGCTGACCATTGACCGCGCCGATAGCGGCGGCAAGCTCCTGATAGGAGCGCGTCTCACCATAGGGAATGTGACGCAGTTCATTCCAGACCCGTGTCTGAAAGGGCGTGCCGGGGTAAACAACCGGAACGTCGAAAACCTGGCGCTCACCCGCGAAATACTCCCTTAGTTCTGCCTCAAGCTGGGCAAGATGTTCGTTCTCGCCGGGAACGAGCGCGCAGCCGAATTCCTTCTGAAGCGTAGCAAACTGGGCTTCGAGGATTTTGCGGTCGGTGAACTCCAGCAGGCAAATGCCGTCATTGGTCGCCCCGGCGACAATCGGGCCGATTGGGGTCTCCAGCCACTTGACGACGATGCACTCCGCACTGCGGCTCTTACCAGGAGTCTGCCCAAACAGGCGCGCAAAAGCTTCACGGAAGCCGCTGTGGGACTCGTAGCCATAGCCGAGCGCCACATCGTCCAGTTCCGCGCCCTGCTGAATGGCTTCAAAAGCTTTGCCGAGGCGCTGGGCGCGGGTGTAGGCGTGAAACGTCTGCCCGTAGCGCTTGAGGAAGAAGCGGCGCACGCTGGCGGGGTCGAGTCCGCGCGCCCGCAAATCCTCATCCTTAAGGCGCAGCGCGGGATCAGATTCCAGATCGTGAAGCAGCGAATCCGCCCATTCGGGAAGCTGACCGCTAACTTCGAGTGGATGGCAGCGTTTGCAGGCGCGATAGCCCGCGAACATGGCTTCCTGTGCCGTCGCAAAGAACTCGACATTCTTCGGAAAGGGCTTCCGCGCATGACAGGAAGGCCGGCAGAAAACCCCGGTGGTGCGCACCGCCAGAAAGAAAATTCCGTCGTAGGATGCGTCGCTTGCCTGATAGGCACGAATCATTTCCTCAGTGGACGGTAAGGATTTCATGGCTGCTCCCGCATCTCAGTTAGTATTTCTTAACGATCTACAAGCTTCATTTTACGAGAAATCCAGGCGAAATTCCACCGAAAAATGATCAGCTATTTTCGAGCAGGTGGACAGCGCGTTAGAAATCGTAATCCCGACGCGACCGTTTTTATGAGGTATAATAGAGGTCTAGAATAAGGAGCCTCTGCTCCTTAAAGAGGATAACCATGTCTGAGACTGAAAACGAATTCCTCAGCGAAATTGCGCGCAAAGTGGCTGTGAGCGACGCGAAAGCCGATGCCGACCTCGCCGATATTCTGGCGGGACGCCCGTACAAAAAGCGGCTCGCCGCGCCGAAACCCGCCGCAGCGGAAGACAGCGGCGAGGCTCCGAAAAAGCCGCGCGCGAAACGCGCTCCCGCGAAAAAGCGGCGAGTCAGCGACGACGACGAATAAAATCCGAATACGAACATAAAAAGCGACCCTGCTCATATAGAACAGGGTCGCTTTTCATTGGTGAATTATTCCGCGTTGGGGCGGCGACCGCTGTTGTTATTGCCCCAGCGGCGCGAGGACTTATTATTCGAACGCCTCGAGTCAGAACTGCCATTGTTGCCAGCAGAACCGGAACCGTGTCGCTGGTTGTTATTTGACGGGCGACGCTGCGACCGCTTCGGCGGAAGGGGTTCCGCAGAGGCAGCCAGTGCCGATGCATACGGATGTTCGCTCACCACCGGGACACGCAGGCGAATCAGCTTTTCAATGTCGCGGAGATAGGCACGTTCTTCAGCATCGCAAAAGGAATAGGCCGTCCCCGACGCACCCGCGCGCGCCGTCCGACCGATGCGGTGGACGTAGCTCTCCGGCTCATTGGGCAGATCATAGTTAATGACATGCGTCACATCATCCACATCGATACCGCGCGCGGCAATGTCAGTGGCGACCAGCACGCGCGTCTTGCCAGACTTAAAGTTCGAGAGCGCTTTTTCACGGGCGCTCTGCGACTTGTTTCCATGAATGGCTTCGGCGTGAATACTGGCGCGCTCCAACTGCTCGGCGAGTTTGTTCGCACCGTGCTTGGTGCGGGTGAAAACCAGGACGCGCTTGATGGCGCGTTCGCGGTCGCCCAGCAAATGCTCAAGCAGAGCGCGCTTATCGCTCTTGTTGACGAAAAAGACCGACTGATCGATTTTCTCGACGGTGGTGGCCTGCGGCGTGACTTCGACGCGCACCGGATTGATCAGGATACTGTCCGCCAGGTCTTGAATATCCTGCGGCATGGTTGCCGAAAACAGGAGCGTCTGGCGCTTTTTCGGCAGAACGGCAATGACTTTGCGCACATCATGGATGAAGCCCATGTCGAGCATCCGGTCGGCTTCGTCGAGCACAAAAATTTCGATGCTGTCGAGCTTGATAATGCGCTGCTGCATCAGGTCAAGCAGGCGACCGGGAGTGGCGACGAGAATATCTGTACCACGCCGCCAACCATCGACCTGCGGCTGCTGACCAACGCCGCCGAAAATGACCATCGACTTCAGGCCAGTATTGCGACCGTAAGCGGCAAAGCTGTCGCTAATCTGGCTGGCGAGTTCGCGGGTGGGCGAAAGGACGAGCACCTTGGTCACACGACGCTCGTTCGAGCGCCGCTGAGCGACCAATCGCTGAAGGATGGGCAGCGCGAAGGCAGCCGTTTTCCCCGTACCTGTCTGGGCGCAGCCAATGATGTCTCTCCCCGCGAGGACGTGAGGGATGGCCTGCATCTGGATGGGGGTCGGCTCGGTGTAGCCTTCGGCGTGCACAGCACGCAGCAAAGGCTCGATCAGGTTTAGCTCTTCAAATAGCATGGAACCTCAAAATGAATACAGAATGTCGTCGGGATGACGCATTCGCTCGGATATGTTGAACATGTCCGGGGATTAACCAGGGGGAATTCGCACTATTCTATCATGCTCGAACTGCATTATAGCACAGGTTACGACGATCACAGTGGTGAAAGATCGATATATTGAAAATAGGCATAAAGAACATCATCCCATGAATGATAACTGCGCAGGTTGATTACGGACGATGACGCTGCCCTGCGAGACGACATAACGCGGGATCGACTGGTAGCGCAGCGCGTCGAAAGGCGTTTCGGCGTCGAGAACGACCAGATTGGCGGGATTGCCGACCGCGATGCCGTAATCCGCAATGTGAAGCGACTTCGCGCCGTTGACGCCGACCATGTCGAAGCAGGCCTCGATTTCGGGGAGGCCGGTCATCTGCGCGACGTGGACGGTCATGTGAGCGACGCCGATCATGCTGCCTGTGCCGAAGATATACCAGGGGTCATAGATGCAGTCCTGCCCCAGACTCACATTGATGCCGTTCTGCCAGAGTTCCTTGATGCGGGTCAGGCCGCGTCGCTTGGGATAGGTATCCATGCGCCCTTGCAGGGTGATATTGATCAGCGGATTGGCGATGAAGTTGATGTTGGTGCGGCGCAGAAAACCCATCAGCTTGTATGCGTAGGCGTCGTTATAGGAGCCAAAAGCGGTCGTGTGGCTGGCGGAAACGCGCTCCCCACCACCGCGCTTGATGGCTTCTGCGACGATGACTTCGACAAAACGGGACTGGTCGTCGTCGATCTCGTCGCAGTGAACGTCGATCAGGCGGTCGTACTGCTCAGCGAGATCGAAGATGCGCCCAATGGAACGGACGCCATCTTCGCGGGTGAGTTCGTAATGGGGGATGCCGCCAACGACATCCGCGCCACGCTTGAGGGCTTCTTCAAGTAAGGCGTCGTTTTCCTTGCGCGAGTAGATGCCGTCCTGCGGGAAGGCGACGATCTGCACAGTCATCCAGTCGCGCACCTGTTCACGGAGTTCGAGCAACGCGTCAAGGGCAATCAGGCGCGGCTCAGTGACATCGACGTGGGTGCGGACGTAGAGGACTCCCTGCTGCGCCATCAGTTTGAGGGCTTCAAGGGCGCGGGTTTGTACATCCTCACGCGTGAGCGAGGTTTTGCGTTCGCCCCAAATCTGGATGCCTTCAAAGAGCGTGCCGCTGGCGTTAAAGCGCGGCTGTCCGGCTGCCAGCACCGAATCGAGGTGGATGTGCGATTCGACAAAGGGCGGCGTGACCAGCTTGCCCGCACAATCGATGACTTCCCCGGCGACGAAATCGAGATTAGCTGCGATTTGGTCGATCCGTCCATCTTGGATGGCAATATCAACCAGCGAATCGCTGGCTTGCAGGCGGCAGTTGCGCAGCAGTAAACGGCTCATGGCGACTCCTGAATACGAAGACCCAAATCGTTGGTCAAACTCGCTAAAACCCACTGACGAGGTTTGTGGCTTTTCGTGGTTATTTGCTATCATAAAAACATTAAGATTTTCGCAGAACACTATAACATAAGGTGGAGTGAGCATGAAAAAATACCTTGCCCTATTTCTACTCGTTTTGGTTTCTGTCATCTGCCTTGCGCCCATAAGCGCACAGGAGGCCACGCCCGAACCGCTGGCGGTCTTTGGCGCATATGCCACGCCGATTGAAGAACCCTGGGACGGCGTGATTCATCAGGCGCTGCTCAAAGCGGAGGCGGCAGGCACGATCACTTACACCTATCAGGACAATATCGGCTACTCTGGTGACATGGAAGTGGTATTGCGCGGCGTGGCGGAAGACCAGCATCCGGCGATCATTTTTGGCGATGCCTTTGGCAACGAAGAAGCGATCCGCCGCGTGGCGAAGGATTACCCCGAAATCGCCTTCGTCTTCGGGTCGGGACTTGGCCCCTCATCACCGAATGTGTCGGTGTTCGATAACTGGATTCACGAACCGGCGTATCTGAGCGGCTGGCTGGCAGGTAAGCTGACCAAAACGAATAAGATCGGCGTAGTCGGCGCGATGCCGATCCCCGAAGTCAACCGCCTCGTCAACGCCTTCATCGCTGGGGCACAGGCCGCCAACCCGGATACACAGGTGCTGGTGTCGTTCATCAACAGTTTCTTCGACCCGGCAGCGGCGAAAGAAGCGGCGCTGGCGCAAATTGACGCGGGCGCGGACATTCTGTATGCCGAGCGTTTCGGCGTGATTGAAGCGGCGCAGGAACATGGTCTGCTAGCCTTCGGCAACATGAGCGACCAGAACGAACTCGCGCCGGAAACTGTCGTGACTGGCCCGGTCTGGGACATGGGGCCGACGGTCGATTTCGTGATCAAGCAGGTGCAAGCTGGCGCATATACCGACCTCGACCTGAAGGACTTTTCGATGATGGGTCAGGGAGGCGCGTCGCTGGCTCCGCTGCACGGCTTTGAAAAGACGCTCGATCCCGAAATTTTGAAGGGTCTGACCGACCTCGAAGCGCAGATCAAGGATGGCCTGTTCCGCGTGGACATCAACGAAGGCACGCCCGCGAACTCGGTCACCATCGAATCAACGCCCGAGTCGTAAATTAGCGTACAGGTAGGGGCATGGCGCGCCATGCCCCTACAAAATACCTGTTTCAATCACCGTAATGAGTACCAAAACATGCCCCTTCTCGAAATGCGCGGCATCAGCAAGCGCTTCGGCAGCCTGATCGCCAACGACGCCGTCAGCCTCGACGTGGATCCGAGCGAGATTCACGCGCTGCTGGGCGAGAACGGCGCGGGCAAAAGCACGCTGATGAAAATCCTGTACGGACTGTATCAGCCAGACGCAGGCACGATCCGCGTCAATGGCGAGGCCGTGCAGTTGAAATCTCCAGCGGCGGCAATCGCGCATGGGATCGGCTTCGTCTCGCAGCATTTCGCGCTGGTGCCAACCTTCACGGTCGCGGAAAATATTCTGCTCGGTCACGAACGGAGCAGCCTCCTCAGCCAGGACGAAATGCGGCGAATCGTCCGCGAAACCGCCGACAAATACCATTTCAGCGTCGATCCTGATGCAGTGGTGGGCGATTTAGCAGTCGGGCAGCAGCAGCGGATCGAAATTCTCAAGGCGCTGTATCGCGGCTGCCGCATCCTAATTTTGGACGAGCCGACGGCGGTGCTGACTCCACGCGACACAGCGAGTCTGTTCGAGACGCTGCGCGAACTTCAGCAGGATGGACTGTCGGTGATCATCATCACGCACAAGCTGGACGAAGTGCTGGCGATCAGCCAGCGAGTGACAGTCCTGCGCCTGGGCAAAGTCGTCGGACAGGTGCAAACCAAAGACACCAACGCGCCTGCCCTCGCGCAGATGATGGTCGGACGGGAAACGCTCACGGTCGAGCGCGGCGAAGCATCATCAGCGCAAAAGGTCATGCTCGACGCAAGCGATCTTTCGCTGACGGATAAACGCGGCGTGCAGGCGCTCGATCACGTTTCGTTTCAACTGCGCGCAGGCGAAATTACGGGAATCGCCGGGGTAGCAGGGAACGGACAGAGCGAACTGGTTGCGATTCTGACAGGCATGATCGCGCCGAACAGCGGAATGGTACACATCGAAGGGCAAGCGGTTCGTCTGGGCGATCCCCGCGAATTCACGCGACACAAAATCGCGCGCATCCCTGAAGATCGGCTCAAAGGGGTGATTGGCGACCTGAGCGTGGCGGATAACCTGATGCTGGAACAGGCCGATCAGTTCACACGAGCGGGACACCTTAATCGCAAGCAGATTACGCAGCACGCCGAAACGCTGATCCGCGACTTTCAGATCAAAGCCACGCCGAAAGATGCGGTGCGTACCCTGTCGGGCGGGAATATCCAGAAAGTGATTCTGGCGCGGACGCTCTCGCAGCAGCCGAGCGTTGTGATCGCAGCACAGCCGACGCGCGGACTCGACGTAGGGGCGACGGAATACGTCCACCAAAAATTGATTGAGCAAAAGCAGCGTGGCGCGGCAATTCTGCTGATTTCTGAAGATTTGGACGAGACGCTGGTTTTGAGCGACCGAATTCTCGTGATGTATAAAGGCGCGATTGTCGGCGAATTTAACACCGACCAGATCGACATCAACGAGATAAGCTTGCTGATGACTGGGGCGAAAGAAAATTAGTACCGAGAGCATTACCGTTTAAAACAGTATTACGCTTAATTGCTCTCCTAAATCCGAGAACAGCGCAAAGAAAAGCGCCGTTTTCTCCCCTCTCCCCGCTTGCGTGGGAGAGGGGTCGGGGGAGAGGGGTGTAATAAAACTT
>DAOUCB010000105.1:0-34158 GCA_034432495.1 Anaerolineae bacterium
TCGAATGTTTCATCAACAAGATCAAGCATTTTCGGCGCGTCTTTTCTCGCTTCGACAAACTGGCGTCGCGTTACTTGGGCTTTCTCCATCTGGTCAGCGCCTTGATTTGGCTACGCTGATATGTCAACACAACCTAGCTGAGCCTGGTACGCGGCGCTGCCAATTCAGGCGGCGTAACAAATGAAAGTGTACCATCCGCATTCTGAAGCGCTTCGTAGAGGATCACCTCACCGGCATAGCCTGCGTTTGGGAAGGCTACAAAGCCAGCAATCATAATTCGATTGCCCTGAAAGATTGCAGTTTTAGGAACGCGACATTCCTTGTAGCCGAGGATGTCATTCTCTGGCTTGATCCAGGGACCGAAGGGTGTTTGCGCCATCCGATAATGCGCAGTTCCGTAGATGCTGTAAATCAGATAATACCAGCCGTTAAAATGAAAATAGTCGGAACACTCCGGCTGTTCGTTACCTTCAAGCACCCAAAAGGGTGCTTGCTGCTGCCAGGATTGCAAATCAACCGATGTGAGATGCGCCAGGCAACCCTGAGATGTGCTGTCTGAATCAGAACCCAGCAGCGAAGTCGTGATAAGCAAATGAAATTGTCCCGTCGCGTCCTGAAAAACGAGCGGGTCACGCGCGGATACGGGTTCATAGGGGGCGGTCAGCGTGAATGACTGCCCGGTCTTTTCGAAGTGAATCCCGTCGCTGCTCACCGACCAACTCAGTTTCGCGGGCGTGCCATCGCTCATGCGAACCGCATAATAAGCATAGTAGAGGCCGTCGTGAAAAATCAGTGTCCCGGTGCAAATCGAGCCTTCGAACTGCTCGTCAATCGCAATCGCCAACGGATGCTGCTGCCAGGTCAGCAAGTCTGTTGTGGAAAGATGCGCCCATTGATGCGCACCCAACCCCCATTTACTCGCGTGACCGCGCCGATCAAACAGGTAAAAGAGATGAAAAATCCCAGCATGGGAAAATGGCATACAATCGCCGACACCAGTATTCAAGCCAACGGGTGACCAATTCTGAATATTCTTAATCAATGGGGAACCCTGATTATGCTGATAGCCCTGTTCGATGGAGAAATCATCGTGAAAGTTAGCCTGTACTGCACACTCTGCGCAGATGGCATTTTCCAGCGGCACACTGCCCAGAGGCCAATCCTCATCGCAAAGTTGTTGATTAAGATAGAGGGCAATGCGACTGGCGGAGTTGGCGATGAGCAGAGAAACTGCTTCAAGCTCTGGCAGTTCAGCTATGAGAACTATGGGAGTCTCCTTAGCGTCGAAACGAATCTCCACATGAACGGCCTGCTCGGTCTGGGTAATTGAGAGGACACGTCCATTTTCATTCTGAAGCACGAGGAGGGTCGCACTGTCTGCGGAACGCTGATATTCGACTTGTAGATTCCATTGCGGCGGCATTAAGGGGAGTGTGAGCGCTTGCTCAAGAAGCAGATTCATGGTTGGCCTGTCATGCTGAGGTTGCATCAAACCATATAGTAGCGTCCGCTCTTGGCGAAAGCAATCGAGTTCGTTTCAGGCAAGAGTAGATTGGACAACAAAAGCTCATGAACACTGATTTAGTTGCTCCAGCAGCGAGCCGTTGCGCGCAAATCGAGGTATCGAAAATGCTCACCGTTATAACCTAATGGGTTGTTACAATGACTCACACGCGTTGGGAACGATGCGCTACTCCGAGGCCCAACACGAACTTACCGAGCAGGGAACCAATGGGGCGTTCGTGCTCACTAAGGAAGTTGTCGCCTTCGCGCTCAAGGGCGACACCGCCTTATTGCTAGTGAATGATGATAGTATGTCCGAGTGGGGAAAGAGGGACGTTTACCCAGAGTGGGATAATTATGTTCCCCTCAAATCAACCCAGAGTAATGTGGCGTGTCACCACCTATGTACTCAAAAATCAAAAACGGTGTTCAAGAACAGATGGAGACATTTCTGCTTTATCTGCATAGCATACCTTAGTCGCAGTGGCGCTATAGCACGCCAACCGGCTGCCGATACGCACTCAGGATCTAATAATGTCACTTAGCGTGGGGCATGAAGCTGGCGCTATTTACCGAGGAAGGTCGTAATATCAGAGTTGCCTCCCCCGCTACCTATAATAGGCTTAGTCGGCGGGCGGGCGATTCGAACCACCTGATCCTCTGCACCCAGCACCCATCCAAAGAGTTTCAATGCCTCAGTCGGCGGGCGGGCGATTCGAACCTCGTCGGGCAATTTCCCGTCACGTTTTTTAAGCGTTTCAATGCCTCAGTCGGCGGGCGGGCGATTCGAACCTGGGCGAAATCCGCTGGCGTGGCATCGCCGCAGCAAACAGTGGTTTCAATGCCTCAGCCGGCGGGCGGGCGATTCGAACGCGCCGTATCGCGGCTGGCAAGGTTACAGCCGACACGTTTCAATGCCTCAGTCGGCGGGCGGGCGATTCGAACTCAAACGATGGACTGGTGGGAGTCGATTTTCGTTAGTTTCAATGCCTCAGTCGGCGGGCGGGCGATTCGAACTCGTGATGGCGCGATTTGCGCCGCCATCCTCGGTATAGTTTCAATGCCTCAGTCGGCGGGCGGGCGATTCGAACGGTCGTACTCAAATCCTATATCGTCGTGGATGAGTGTTTCAATGCCTCAGTCGGCGGGCGGGCGATTCGAACGGAATATCTTGCCGCGCAGGTCGCCCTCCTGCTGGTTTCAATGCCTCAGTCGGCGGGCGGGCGATTCGAACTGGAAACGGCGAACGCTGCCTGCAACTTTGTGAGCGGTTTCAATGCCTCAGTCGGCGGGCGGGCGATTCGAACTCGACCCCATTATCGGTGTCGGTGAGTCCGACCGAACGTTTCAATGCCTCAGTCGGCGGGCGGGCGATTCGAACCGCTACAGCACCGGGGGTTACACACTGGATGAATTCAGTTTCAATGCCTCAGTCGGCGGGCGGGCGATTCGAACCGCGGACTTGCCAACAATATATCCGTGACGGTGAGTTTCAATGCCTCAGTCGGCGGGCGGGCGATTCGAACTGATCGAAGCCGCTCGGCTGTACGAAGAGGAGCGCAGTTTCAATGCCTCAGTCGGCGGGCGGGCGATTCGAACATGCCGTCGAAAGGGGACGTCGTGTCACAGCAACAAGTTTCAATGCCTCAGTCGGCGGGCGGGCGATTCGAACATGCGGCTCGAATTCGTCCACAGCAGGCGGAAGTCGTTTCAATGCCTCAGTCGGCGGGCGGGCGATTCGAACGAAGAGCCGATGGAGGAAATGGACAGCGACGGCATGTTTCAATGCCTCAGTCGGCGGGCGGGCGATTCGAACTCAGAATGCAGATCGCGCCATGCTCTATTTTGACGGTTTCAATGCCTCAGTCGGCGGGCGGGCGATTCGAACTTGCTCAGCTAATTTGCATTGGTCAGGCGATGGAACGTTTCAATGCCTCAGTCGGCGGGCGGGCGATTCGAACAGCTGTCGAACGAGTAGCTGCTTGGCAGAAGAATGTTTCAATGCCTCAGTCGGCGGGCGGGCGATTCGAACACTGGACGCCTTCAAGTAGGAGATTGCAGATTTCAAGGTTTCAATGCCTCAGTCGGCGGGCGGGCGATTCGAACGTTGGCTACGTCCCTGTCCTCTAAGCGTGAGCGCGAGTTTCAATGCCTCAGTCGGCGGGCGGGCGATTCGAACTCAGCCTGCGCGCAGCGACGTGTCTGCGCCAGCAGGTTTCAATGCCTCAGTCGGCGGGCGGGCGATTCGAACCAAGCCCCATTGTGACGGTCTTGAGCAGATGTTTCTGTTTCAATGCCTCAGTCGGCGGGCGGGCGATTCGAACTTGCGATTATGACGGGGTACAAAGAGACGACGGTGGAGTTTCAATGCCTCAGTCGGCGGGCGGGCGATTCGAACCGAAGTTTGCCGGATGCGGCCAGAAGATGCGGTCAGTTTCAATGCCTCAGTCGGCGGGCGGGCGATTCGAACATCGCGTTGAATCAATACATCTGGCACGCGCCAATCGTTTCAATGCCTCAGTCGGCGGGCGGGCGATTCGAACCTCACTGAATTCTACACCGAACCCTAGAAGTGGGAGTTTCAATGCCTCAGTCGGCGGGCGGGCGATTCGAACGCATTAATTGTCGCTCATACAGAGGAAATTATTTCACGTTTCAATGCCTCAGTCGGCGGGCGGGCGATTCGAACTTATACCCCATTCTCGGAGAACAGGCGAGCGATTGGTTTCAATGCCTCAGTCGGCGGGCGGGCGATTCGAACCCATTTACCCTGATGACATCAGCGGGGTCTTCCAGGTTTCAATGCCTCAGTCGGCGGGCGGGCGATTCGAACGCCTCGCCTCTCGCATAATATAGCGCTTTTCTAAACAAATCCAAAAGTGTGAGGTGTTTTTGCGTATCCACGTTCCCGTGAGCAGCGGAAAAACTTGCGAGAGGCTTTCGCGTGGCACAACCTGAGCTTTGCTTCTCGCAAGTTCTTGCTCAGACAATATAGGTGATATGCTCATGAGGTGCGTCACTTCCAATAGTTTCAACTGCATCTTTACATTTAGCGCACAAAGGATAAATACGCACGCTGTCTTCCGCAGCGTCAAGCAAGTCCCGGAGACGACTCTGCAATTCGATAAGCTGCCGCGCGTCAAGAAAACACTCGAACAGACTATATTGTGTCCACGCGCCAAAACTTGAGAGCGCTTTATGCACTTTCGTGCGTCTTTTATCATTGGGAATATCATAGGCGATCACGTAAAGCTGTGTTTTGCTCATCGAGTATGAAACCCTCGGAAGTGACGTAATTCACCCTGCAACCAACGTGAGAGCAGACGCATTTGTAGTTCAAGGCAACGACGATATGTGACTTTCGTTTTGAAGATAGGATGGGTAATAGGGGTATTCAGCCGCTCTTCAAACTTGAGCAGAAAGGTCTTCTTTGCATCTTCATTCATACGCCAGGAACCGAGCGTTTCTTCAAAGTCGTCGAGGATGAGCATTCGGTTATTTAACAACGTGAGGACAACCGAATCGACGACCGGCGCGCGAAACATCTCGACAATATCGAGCGCAAGCGCTGGCATTCCGTACTGTGTGCTGTGCAAAAAACCAACGTAAGGGTCAAATCCAACCATTTGCGCAGAGGCCGTTGTCTGCGATGTGAGCAGTGTATAACCGTAAGAGAGGAGTGCATTCACAGGATCAGTAGGCGGACGTTTGTGACGTCCGGTGAAAATCTCGCGCCAAGGATCAACCAATAGTTCACGATAGCCCTGAAAATAAGCTGCGGCTGCTGCTCCTTCATAGCCCATAAGTTGACCATAGAGTGTGCCTGATTGAGGACGTGCAGGATCAGGGGGTGCATCGGCTTCAGTAGGCAGTAAATCAACCTGATCAAGCAGTATCCCGATTTGTTCAGCCGCACGATCAAGCGCTCGGCTGTCACGTGTGCGATTACTGCGCAGCAACAGTGTGCGCTGGTTATGCAGCTTTGCTCGAATACATGTACGGGCGATATACAAGGCGGTAGTCGGATCGTCATGCGCGCGACTTTGCAGCAAGCGAAGCGCTCCATGTTTGTGATCGTCGCCACACACCCGCGCTACAAATTTACCGAAGCGCGTCAGATAGGTAATCTCGATGTGACGTTCCATAAGATCAGCGATCACAGCCGTTGAGAGTGTTACTGCACCGTAGACGACGACATGAGAGATTTGATTCAGCGGAATGCGATTCTTGCGAGCGGCACGTCCGGTGGCTTTATCCTCAGGAATCTTCACCAGCAGCGTCTCATCATCAAGCCGGACGCTGGAATACTGCTCCGTTAGATACAACACGCTCATCGTTGGCTATGCTCCTCTTTCAGCAATTGGAGAGTTTCACGCGGTAGACACACTGGCTCAAGGCTGCAATCGCGGCATTTGGCGGGCTGATCGATAGGCTGCGGAAGTTTTCCGACGGCGAGCAGATCAAAGGCTTGCTGGATAGTGGCGATTGTTTTCTGGCGCAGGTCAGGCGTGAAATCAATGCGCTCGCGGCGACGGTTGCTCCAGTAGAAAATCTCGCCTTGCATAATTGGCTGCCCGGTGCGTTCCTCGAGACACAAGACCTGAGCGCATAACTGCACCTGATCATTTACCCATTTGCCCTGTCGTCCGTTTTTGTGTTCGAGCGGCGTCAGCCGACCATCACGTTCCTCGACAAAATCGGCAATTCCGGCAATCCGCAGTTGATCACTCCACACGTGGACACTGCGAATCACACGTCCGGTTTCATCACGCTGCTGACCAGGATCATGCGCTCGATGATGGCGCAGCGTCCCTTCGAGTACCGGAGCATTGACCAACATTTCTGACTCGGCATACATCAACCAGAAGCGACGCGGGCAATAGACCAATTGATTCAAGAAACTTAATGGCAGATAGTCAGGAAGGTTGACCATAGGCTTTTCCTTGATCGAGGCGACGTACCTGCCCCATTCCGCGCGGCGTTTGATACCCGACTCCCGTCCAGAAGGCCAGGTCTGCCAGCAGATGCAAGACTGGCAGCCAGCGCAGTTCCGTGCCAAAAGCGATAAAGTTCACCTGCCCAAAGAAACCAGAAATTGGGCGGCGCTCGACATAAACGGTTTGTGTCCGTAAATTGAGCGGCTGGATTTCGATCTGATCGCTGACCCACTGATCGAATTCGTCGCCAGGAGCCGCACCACCCAGCTTGATCCAGCGTTTGCGGAGCGTGCTGAACAGCGTGCGTGCATCGGGCGTCGAACGAATGTGATAGTCTCCAGTGGCGTGATCCTGACCGAGATTAAACGCCGTCGGACTGCGAAAGTCGAGCGTAATGATGTGCGGAAGTATCTCTGGCGACTGATTCCAACGGTCGTGCAGCGCGAGCAGAGTGATGCTGCCGCTATCGGGATGGCTGCCAGATGCGAACGCATCCACAATCTGAAACTCAACCGCACCGATACGCACGTGCGGGAGTTCACGGCTGAGGATATAGCGCCGTAGCAGCGCTTCAAAGGCAGGTACACAAAGGAGGGTGAAGCGCCAGTCTGCGCTATCACCTGTATTGAAGTTCAGCGCGCGATCTCTGCCGCGCCTGCCGCCGTCGATGAGGCTAATTGTGTAGGGCTTCGGCGCGTTGTCGTCGTGCAGTGTTTGTGACAGCGTTTGATCGCCCATGCGGATCAAATTCAGCAGTGCGGCGCGCGCCTGATCACCGTGATCGACGGGGATCGCACCGGGGCGAAGCGCTGCGAGCCGCAAGACTATCGCGTAAAGGCGGAGATCGATCATAAAATATCTCTCTTTGGCTCAAACATTCATTACGAAACGATATGGAGTAGCCCAGCGGGGAAATACTGCGCTCTCCCCGCTGAATCCTGCCACGTCCACCAGCTTTCGGCGCTGATCTCGGCGTTCTCGATCAGGTTAGTCGGACGCATCGAGACGAGATCAAACACTTCGAGCGTCACCGACTCTGGCAAATCTGCCGGATTGAGCGGCACGGAGCGGATTGTCTCGCTGCGTTGTTCACGAACCTGTCGCGCCTCGTACCGCGCCGAAATAGTCAACTGCGCTTTGCTCAGCCACAAGCCCATGCGAATCCAACGTGGGAAAAATAGTGCTTCCTCGGTCAGAACCATGAAGCGAAAGTCGCTGCCGATGGCAATCTCTTTCGCACGTCCGTAACTAATTCGATTCTTGTTTCGACGGTCTTGGACAGTTTGTGCTGATATACCAAAGGTCTCGTCACCGAGTTTGAACGTGTTGATGGTGTACTGAATGTTGATGCCTGCCGCCGGAGTCACATAGATATGCTTATCATTTACCTCAGCGAATTCATCGGCGTAACGTGGCACATCATCGACGTGATGAAAGCTGGTCTGCGCGAAGCCCAGCGCATAGCACAAGGCGATATTATGCAGTAACCGCCCGGTTTCGTAGAGTCGCCCCAGCGTCCGTGTCTCGTAGAACAGTGAGTCGTGAAATTCAAGCTGACATTCGTAAATCAGCATCGCATTTACCTAACTGGACTTTTTGCCCTTAGCGACATAGCGATTGTGATAGGCGAGACTGTCGGCAGCGGCTTGCTGAAGCAGATTGTGAATATCCGTTTCGCCCATGTTCCGCACGGTAGCGATAAACTGGTCGAGTTCAGCGCCCATCAACACTTGCTGATCGCGCGCGCCGTCTTCCGCCAACAGCGCCGGGATCACCTGCTCTGCCGCATCGAGCGCAGCCCGAACGGACACCAGATCATTTCCAGTATGCCCAGTCGCATCGTGCAGGCGCTGGGTAAACAGCAGATTGCTGAAAATCTCGCCGTCGCTCAAGACAATCGCCGTGATGTAATTGCGCACAGCCCCGCCGCGCGTCGTAGTCGCGCCGTAGCGTGTCGTGCGCAGAATATTCCCCAACACATAGCCGAATAACGAGTCCGTCAGATCGCGCGTGGTGATGACGGCAGGGAAAATCACCTGCGGCTTGACGTGATCCTGCGAGTTGATACGCGATGTGACCGCGCCCGACCGCGACATTGTGCCGTCTTCATAGGGCGCGTTCAGGGTAAAGATTTCGTGGCTGTTGGCGTAATCAGTCAGTGAGAAGGCGGTATCGGAATACACTTTGCTTTTCTCACTGCCGCCGTCGCCAATCGCAAAACCGTAAGTGATGCAGTCGGGGCATTGCTTACACGCCGAGACGTTGTAGTCACATTCGGTAGGCATAAGCGCCAGATTACGCAGCAGTTCGCGTCCATTGAGGCGTTCGGGCGTCGTTTGCTTGCGCTTAAACAGCGTGATGCGCGTCATGGCGTGCTGATCTTGCACGCCAGCAGTCACTCGCGCACGGTTGAGTTCGCCATCGGTTTGGAACAAGGCATAGCCTTCGGTAACACGCAGCATGACGATGTGCGCGTATTTTCCCATTGGGCGTGCGGGCAGTTCCGTGTGGAAGAATTTCGTGTTCAACATGACCAGAGTCTCCTAAGATGAGTTGTCTAAGCGAAAAAGTTATTCGGCTTCCGAGCCGTCGATTTCATCATCGCGTCCGTGTTCAGCCCATTCCGCGCGCTGTATCGTTTCGTAAAGGCTCTCGCACGCGCTGCTGAGGAGGTTCAACTGCTTGCCGCGCAACGCCGCGACATCGCCGTTGAAAACACCGATGAACACCTCGTTGACGAATGTTTCGCTGAAGCGAAACATCGCCTGCGCGCGCTCAGCAGCGCTGACGCCTTTCGGAAAGCGACCGTCTGCCTTACCATCCCCGACCCGTGACATAAAGCGCTTCAGTTCGGCTTCGGCTAGCTCGACCAGCGCTTCAGGGGTATCAAAGAGGCGCGTATCCGCTTTGAGCAGCGTTTCGGCGACGACATCGAGCGGTCGGCGCATTCGGTTGCCGTTGAGCGGCGTCTTGGCGCGGTAGAACCCGCGATATTCCTCGACCAATTTTCGTGCGAGTGACACAGTTTGATCTCCTTGTGGGCTAAAAAGCGTTTCGGCGTAGTCGATGTAGCGGCGGACACGCTCGATCCCGACTGGGTGATCGTCGCGCTCCTGCTGCTTGAGAAAGTAAAAGACGTAGAGAGGCGATTCCATTAGCGCGTGGGCGATGGACGCAAAGCGATTGAAATGCTCTTTCGGCGGCGTATATTCCGTGTCGAGGTGGATCATGTAGGCGGCAGCCAGCCGCGCGAGGGCGGGCATCACCTCGTGGATACGCAAGCGCGAGCCTTTCAGCAGGTCGGTGATCGCTGAATGTGCCCCTTCCAGCCAAACCATTTCGGGAAGTTCATCCGCTTCGAGGAGCAGCGGCGTGCTGCTCTCGCCCGCGACCACTTTCACATCGAGACAAATCGGTAGCACCAGCGCAAACAGCGCCGGGAGAATCCACGACTCGGTATCCGTCGCCGCATTGAACTCGCGCAGCCCTGCCATGAAGAAAGTCGCCTGCGCTTCCGAGGTATAGCGCAGAACACGCTTGGAGAGTTCACCATTGAGCGGACGCAGCAGAAATTCATCAAGCCGCTGCCAGAAACGTGCATCGGTCAGGTTTGCCTCGGAGATTGCGCGGCGCAGATTCTTTTCGCTGAGACGGAAATCCGAGAGGCGGTTGTAAACCCGCTGCATCAGCCGTATCGTCTCCGGCGTGAAGAAATAGGTTGGATAAAAGGCCAGATAGCGCACACGCTGGCCTTCGACATCGCCGCCGTAGTCGCGTTCCCCAGTGAACAGGAACAGTTGGCGCAGCAGTTGTTCCAGCGCACAAAGCGAACATAAACTGCGCGTGTTGCTGCTGGCATTGAGCTTGACGCGCGCCGTATAGACTCCCGGTTGAAAAGCGACCACCGTTTCTTTGGGCTTGCTCGTGGTGTACACCTCGCCGCAGATCGCGCAAACCGCCCCGCCGCGTTTGCCTTTCGCGTTGGTGTAACGCGCGAGTTCATCATGTGCGATGGTTTGCACGGCTTTTGTACCACCGAGCGTCAGTACCCGCGACAGATAATCTGCCAGATCGTTCCATTTGGTGTCATCTGACTGTGCTGAGGCGGGCAAATCAGGAGGCAACGCAGCAGCAAGTTCGTCGGAAAGTGTCACGATCCAGTCCAGGGTCGCTTGCGGGTTTTTCGGCTGACGATCCAGTGCGTGAGCAGCCGCCCAGAACCACCAGAATTTGATCCCGCCGCCTTTCCGCGCTCCAGGATCGTTTTCCAGCGCGCGGAAATTCCCCAGCAAATCGCCAATCCCCAAACATGGCAGCAGCCAACTCGCCAGATCGAAGTCGCTAAGGCGATCACGAAGCTGAACGTCAAGAAAGGCTGCCCATTCCGCAAGCTGATCGACGCGGGCATCGCGTTTATCCTGTGGTAAAGTCGGGATATTGCTGCCGCCAGCCCAGCCATTATCGCGCACGGGCGCGAGGCGGGCTTCGCTCTTATTGTTGACAATGTGCTTGGCGATCAGCCTGCCACTCTGCCGAATGAGGGACGGCAAGTCGAAGTAGTCGTTGTAACTCTCATCGATTTGAAAATTGACGTTGCCGCGCCGCGCCGCCTTGCCAGTGGCGATGAGTTGTTCGCCTGCGGTTTGGCGAAGCTGAGCGACAATCTGCGGGATCAGAGCATCCAAAGCAGGCATCGGTGGCGCATCGTTTCGCTCAAGGTAGACGACTCCCGAAGGGGCATATAGCAGTGGTACACGCCCATCGACTTCCAGCGCTTGCAGCACAGCATTATGGATCGGGTTGAGCAGCAGCCCGCGATTTTCCGCCACATGATGGTAGACAAAGCGGGCATGAATCTCCCCAGTCTTGCGATTGAAGCTGAGCGATTTTAACAGTTGGCTAACCGTTTCGTGTGCAACCAGATCGCGCGGTGTGCGCGCAACGTAGGCGACCAAATCCGCCAGTCGGCTGATCTCGGTCGCAAGTTCGTAGACATCCACATCAGGATGGACATTGGGCAGTAGCCCCGGCGCGTGGATTGTCCCGTTGTTCCGCTGCGTATTACAGGCGATGAAGATCAAGGTGTGCAGATGCTCATCGATCCCGCCAATCGGCTGCAAAAACGTATCGAGGCCGAGTCTAGCGCACCAATCCCGAAAGATGACTTCGAGCGTCGGGATTTGGCGAATGCTGGGTGCTTCCATCTCCTTGAAGCCTGCTGCTTTGAGCGTCTCCTTCACGCCCTCGATCTTGGTAAAGTCGTGCAGCATATACCCGGCGATAAACAAGCGCTCGGTCACGTCACTCCAGCGGGCGAGTTTGAGCACTCCCCACTGCTTAAGCAGGCGCGCCACGCGGCGGGCGGGCAGCATCCCGTTGATCAGGTGGGCGCGCAGACTTTGGTCAAAACTATAGCGGTAGGTGTTCTTTGCACCGGCAGCTTCTTTCTCGCAGAAGAATGCGCCACCCTTCGCTGCCGACATCGCGAAGTGTTCCGACAATGGGCCGACGACGTACTGCGCAAAATCCGCTAACACGGTATCGCCCGGCTCGACGATTTCGGCAAACAGCGTCTGGAACAGCGGCTGCTTCGAAACTTCACGCGGCTGCGAGATCGCATCTGCTGTAGGAGCAGAGTCAAAATCCTCTAGAGTCGGGGCTATCAGGCTTTCTTCGTCTTCGTAATCGTTAAAGTTGCTCATCGATAGTTGTCCCTTAGAGACCATTAGCTGATAAAAGGCTCGTTGCTCGCCCTACTCTTTAAGCGTTTCCACGCTGAGTCGAGTAGAAGCGCGTGCTGTCCGAAGGCTGCACACCCCTGTGCGTTGTCGATACTTTGGAACGGGAATAATTCAATCTGTATGCCGAGCCGCAGCATTCTACGTACGTTGTAGGGGTCTTGATTGGGGATGAAAAAGGCCGCCAAAGTGCGTGTTTCCAATTGATCGTTAATCGATTTCATGCCTAATCCCTGATTATCGGGAATGTGCAGAAGGACGTTTTGACACTCGATGACACACTCCTGCTGCTCGCGCAGAAGTTCCTGCTCGTAGCGTATGCTGATTTCGCGCGGCTTCTCACGCCAACCGAGCAGCTTGTAAGCGGCGAGAGGCTTTGCACGATTAAGTGACTGCACGTTCAGCCCATGACGTTCGGCTTGCCGCAGCAGATCGTCATGATTGACGGCTTCCAGTTCGCCGCGCAACAGCAGGGAAATCAGGTTATAAGTCTGCACTTCGCTGTTTTCGCGTAATGGCGAGACATCCAGCACGAGCGCGGTAAAGGGGCTGCTGCCGCGAAAAGACTGTGCCGCCGCAAAAATGACCTTCTGCTCATCGCGCGTAGCACGATAGCGGTTGAGGCTGCCGCCGAACAAGGTGAAATAACGGTCGCGCAGATTGGGCAGAAAATCCTTGTACTCGTCTCTAATTACCGGATCGCGCAGTTGGCTGAGGACGTGTCCAGCCTGCAAGCCCGCCCATTTGCGCGGGTAAAGCGCAAACTCTTGCGGATCGGTCATTGCCTCGCGGATGGCCTCATCGTAGTCGACGCGGCTGACTGCCTCATCAGGGTTGATCCGTGAAAGTATGTTTTTGATTACCCAGTCCGGTAGCAGCGCGTGAGCTTCAAAATGCTCGAATCGATTTGCGTGCTGGTCGGTCAAGTGCCGACCTAAACGTCCAAGCCGTTGCAGATGCGTATTGGCATCTGGACTTTCGAAGATCAGCAGGTTAATGTGAAAATCGACACCGACATCAATCGTAGATGTGGCAACCAGCAGATCGAACTCTCGTTCACGCCGATTCGGTGGAATAAGCCCCGTGTTAATGGCGAGGCGAATCCCCGCCTGTTGACAAATCAGGTACAGAAAATCGTAGATACGGTGTGCAGTTGCAACGCTGTTGGCGATAATCACGCCTCTCGCGCCCGGTCGGTGAGCGCTGAAAAACGCGAGGATCACGTCGTTCAGATGCTCCCTGATCCAATCTTCCAAGCGTCCTTCGTAGAGGCTGAGATCGACGGGCTGTAGAATACGCCGCCAACCGTCATCAGCGGTTCCGGCATTATCAGAAGATTGATATGCCCCGTCAATGATTTCGACTTCGATCTCAGCTTTTGCCGCCAGTGCTTCTAACGTTCGCTGCGGTGTCGCCGAGAGAAACAGAAAACGCGGTACTCGTTCCTTCGTGGTAATGGTCTTAATCAGCAGCAGCGCAATCATCACCGAGGCGCTCTGCGCCGCGCCGAATAGGTGGAACTCATCAAAGATGAACAGGCGGTAGCGCCGCGCTATCCGTCCCAGAATGAAGTCGGGCGCTCCGCCATAATCTTGATAAGCAAACTGTATTGCCAAATGAAAAATATCAGGATTTGTAAGGATGAGATCGCTGCCAATCAGTTCGTTCAATGCCGTCACGCGCTTGTTCGTCAACAGAGTTTGAATTCTGTCGATTTCGGCGGCGTTTATTCTTTGGATGTCGGGCGTCCCTCGGCGCGGCGTCCATCGACTGAGCAAATCATCCAGGCTGCGTTCCTGATCGGCAGCAAGCTCGTTGGTGGGGTACATCGTGAAGGTACTCCAACCGGGATCGTTAAAGAACATAAACTGCCCTGCGAAGGATTTACCGTCTCCGGTCATCGCCTGGTTGATAATGATCGGCGCAGAGCCAAAACGCAGCGAGCGCACGGTTGCCGCTTGATGCGCCATGATGCTCCATCTTAAGTTGGACGGGTACTGATCAGGTTTAATATGCGCTTCGCGCAGTTCGTCTTCATTTGCGATGCGCGAATCAACAGCTTTGAGGTGTAGTGTCGGTGTCAAATTATCCATCTTTCGTATTTCTTTAAGAATACTTCCTAATAACCACCACAAAGGCGGTGTTCATCGTTTCAACTTCAATTTAGAATTCAAATCGAGAGCTAACCCGCTTCGTAGCGTTCGTGAAGCGCGATCACAATCGCTTTCATCTCCTTGAGCGCTTCCTCGCCGCCGAGCACGCGGCAGTTTGAGCCGTAATGGAGCAATCGCCGCAAATCGTTGAACAAATCCAGCGAAACCGCGTGAATCACCGCGCCCCCATCGGGTTGCTGATAGACCACACTTTCGGGGAAATGTTTTGTCACGCCGCGCCGTGCGACGTGCGGCGTGAGTTCGTAGATGAGTTCGTAATGTGGCAGACGATGGTTATTCTCCGGGAAATGCGTAGGTAGCACTTGCAGATTGCTAATGCGTCCTACTCGATAAGGCCGCACTTCGTTCTGCAAACGCCGACCTTTTGGCCCTCTAGTTTCGAGGTTGTAAGCTTGCAGATAGTAGTGCCCCTTCTCCTCGTTGAAATGGCAGCGTAGAGGCTCGACAAGATGCGTCCGGGGAATATCATCTGAATTGCTGGCGGCGAGATAATCGAACTCCAACTGTCGGTGCTGGCTACACGCATAACTAAGCTGCTCTAATAGCCCATCGGGGATGGCATCTTCATCACGCGGTTGCAAGCTCACTTCGATCAGACCGCGCTCCCGTTCTACCTCATGCTGGCGCTGATCAGGAAGCAGCTTTTGAATAAATTCGAGCAGTGCGATCACTTCAGTCCGCATGACACTTTCGTCATTGCTGAAAGTCGCTTTGAGAAATGCCAGCCCACGCAGCGCCTCGGTGGGTAAGTCGATCAAGGCGCGATGGGCACTGGCGAAGGTATAAGTATCCTCGCCGCGATCATACGCAAACTCGACATAAAACCATTCACGGAGACGTCGGCGATCTTCCTCAAAGCGTTTTTGTATTGCGCTCTGAGGAAGATCGTCACCATATTCACGCGCTTTGCTGTCGATGATCGTCAACAGTTCCGCGCTTGTCGCGCTGCCACGCATCAGGCGGACGAGCAAAGCGTAACAGCGGTCAAAAACTTCCGTTTTTGAGTGACGATCACCGCGCGATTGTCGGTTCGACATGGGCTAGTCTTCCTCATCCGTTTCGTCGGGTTCATCAACTTCGACAGCCGCGTAGCGCAGATATTCACTGATTTTCTTGGCATCGTGAATCGGCTGTGGCAGTATCGTTGCAATGTCTGTATGCGAGGACTCAAGCCGCAGGCGATGGACAAGCGTTGCCCACAGCGCAGGGTCTTCGTCAGCAGGTACGTTATTCATCCAGATTTGCAACGCCGAAGGCGTGACGGCGGCCTCGCGTGGTTTGTCCTGCTTATAATCTTCTGTCCACGATTTTCGTTCCAAATCGTGAACGGAGTAGAAGACATTAGGCAACTCAGACTGATACAGCCCCTGATACCGCGATTTCTTTTCAGCGGAGACACAGAATGGCGCTTCAAAGTAGGATGACTGACGCAGCCGCGCAACCCGAATCAGCGGCGCGCGGTCAAGGAGGTCATTTAAGCTGAGCTGTCCCATACTCTGTTGGTTGTCGAGTTCAGGAAAAACACGGCGAAGATTCTGCTCGGCAAGTAGGAGCAGAGTTGGGCGACGAGAAACCCGTTTTGCGAGCGCATCGCGAAAGAAAGCTTCTGGTGAGATGCCAGCATAGTTTTGCTCAAGTTGAGCCGCTGCAATCATGCCTTCTCGCAGACTGGTGTAAACCTGAGGACGCCCAGTGATCGTCGGCAGCGTTATACATACGTGCGGATGCCCGAAGGGTGCTTCGATCATCAGCGGCAGTTGAATCGTCTCCTCGCCCCGATTTCGCGCGTTGAGTTGAATGACGTAGAAGGCCAGCAGATCGACATGCTCAGGCAGTGCCAGCTTAGCAGACGGTGTATAGAATGGGTTGTAGCGATACCCTAGCGTCCGCAGCAGATCGCGCTCTGCCTGTTCCACACGAAGCGCATAACCGTTCTTATGCCCCTCCTTTGGAGTTTTGGTGTCGTTAGAGTAATCTCCTTTTGGAACCATAAACTGCGAGACACGCCCACTATCGACTAAGCCCAGCCGAATCGCCTGTTTTGGATCTCGCCCTTGTTCTGCTTTCTTCCGATATTTGCGATAGTCGGACAAAACAATCAGCGCCCCGCTTGCTTGATCGATTTTCGGATAGCTGCTGGCAATTTCGAGTCGTCGCTTGTGAACCCGCTCTCCCAAATTCGCATTGGTTCCGGCATCCAACGGCTGTGTCAGTTCGCCATCGCTGCCCGTAATAATCTCCAGAACCGCACGTTCACCGTCCATCACGCAAATCGTATGGTCGTCCTGCTGAACTGCCGCTGCTGGCGCGCCGACGATCTCCAGTAGCTCGCGCTGAACCGTAGCCACATCATCAACGTGCAGTTCAATTCGCAGTGAATACGGCAATTGCAGTAATGCCGTCCAGCGTATTTCAGGCTTGGCATCTCGAATAGCACGCTGGCTGTGGGTGCGTCCACCCCAAGCAGGCGCATCCCCAGTAGCCACACGGGAACACTCCGGCAGCGGCTTAAAAATTGGTCCCAGACAAGAGCTTAAATCGTGGAATCCCTGCCGATGATCGTTCGCATACAGTCCTGTTCCCAAACTAGCACGCCGCCCCTGCTGCTCCTGATTCTGGTTGTCACGAGTCACGAGTAGTTGATTCGCGTATGCAACTGGATTGCTAATTAATTCAAGTGCGGTCGGCATTGGCTCAAGTTGCAGTTGACTCAGTAGCTCGGCTTGCTGCCCAACCCAGCGAACAGGATCGTCGCTGAAATTGACGCAGCGCAAACGAATCCGGCTGAAAATATTCGCGGATTGAGCGCGGTCAAGATAGCGTGTCGCATCCCGTAGATAGATGCTTTTGTTGCGGCGATAAGTTAACCCGGAGATATAGCCTTTCTCACTAATCAGCGGGCGGTTCATCCACCGCCGTACCGAAAGGCGATGCAGCAAGCACAATTCGCCCGTTTCTGGTTGGTTTTCCAGCCAGAAACGCAGCACAAACGAGCCGATGTCGCCGCCGTAAGGCTGTGGATCGCTGATGAGTTCGACAGTATTGCGCTGGGTCATCAGTTGGACAAGGTGTAGCGGCAGTTCTAATTTGCTGCCCTGACCTTTGAGCGTTAATTGGAAGCCCTGCTCCTTCAACCAGCGCGCGATCAAACCGGGCAGCAGCAGCTTTTTCAGACTTTCATCCGCCGTTTGCAGATCAATCGTTCCAGCATCCCAATAACAGTTGCCCCAACTCTCGACAATAGACTTCGCTCGGTCAGCACCGTAGCAAACAGTGAGCCACGCCCGCAAGAAAGGTTGCAGTCGCGAAGAATCGAGCAGATTCGGCAGCGCATACAGCCAGTGTCGCCTAACGTTCTCAAAACTCAGAGCGTTCGGCTCAAAAGCGATGATCGCGCTCGAATGTGCCGCCAGCGCGTCATGCAGGCTGGTGATAGGTGGCACGCGCTCCAGCGGTTTTTCGAGGCTTCCCAGCGAGTCGTAGATAGGTTTGGGCAGCACCAGCACTTGAACGAAACGCAGCTCGCTCGGTAGTTCCGGCGGCACAATCCAGCCAAGTGGTTGCAGCGATTCAGCAGATTTTGGCATCGTTAAATCTCCTTGTGTTTCAGTGCCTGATCAAATGCTTGAGCAGCGGCAGAGTAAAGCTGATCGGCGAGAAAGCGATCCGCTGCCGTAGACGATTGTGTGAGTTCGGCGAGCATCTTCTGCCAGTCGCGCAGAAGATCATGTTTGCCATCAGGGCCAAATTTGCCATCGACAAAGAAGACGCGCGCGTCCCGATTACCGCGCAGCAAGCGTCCAATCGTTTGCCAGATCACGATGAAGCTGTCGCGGAGGTACTCGGCGTAAATGGCGTTGCTCATCCCGCGCATCCCACGTCCGCTTTCCTGAACAAGTCGATTCCAGCGTCCGAAAGCCCGTTTGCGCAGTTTCGCTAGTGCGTCGATACCAGCGGCGGAGAACTGCTCGTTCAAGACGCGCGTATGCCCTTCAAGTTGATGCAGCAGCCAGGTATTCAGGCTGTAGATTTGGACACTGAGATCGTCCGGCGGCGGGTACGGACGCACGAGGAAATAGACCGTGCCTAGCAGCGCCGCTTCTTCTTGATCAAGGATGTTGAAGCCGCGCTGAATTGCCATCAGCGGCGCGATCAGAATATCGGCGTTGCGTTCGTCGAAACGCTCGACTTCGCGCGCGCGGATACCTGCCTTAATCTGCTCGTCGGCGTCATCAGGCAGCAGCCGTACCGCGCGATCTTTCCATACGTCCAGTCGTTCGAGTTCATCCAGCACCCAATCCGATTGTGTATAGCTGTTCACGACCAGCAGGATGCGCCGACGCATCCCTTGCTGCTGCCAATAGTCGAGTTCGTCCCGAAAATCCCCTTGTGTTGCAAAGGCGCGAACGATCTGCCGAATATTCTGCGCCTTCGCTTCGCCTGCGCCAGAAATTGGTAGGAAGTAACCCTTTTCATGGAGGGCTTTGAAACGAATCTCGATTTGTGTGGAATGGTTCACATCTTCCGGTCGAAAGGTGAGAACCGCCTGCGGTGGTGCAGCTAGATGAAACTGCGCCGCACCCGGCAACCAACTGGTCGCAGAAGCGAGCAAGACGTGCGGCCCAATTGCACCCGAACTCATCTGGTACAGATTAGGCAAATTCAGCAACAGCCATCGTCCGACGCCTTGACAGCGCAGCAGGTTAAACACGCCGAGGTCGTCCAGATTTGATTGACGCATCCAACGGATACTCAGCAAGTCGCCGAGCGGCGAGGCAGGTACAAGATCAGTCAGGGCGTCCGCAACAGCATAATCCTTGACCTGAAGCAGCCCGGTTTCGTCCTCAATCCACTTCAATTGATAGAGCAGGTCGCGCCCACGCTTGAGCATGGCTGTCAATGTAATGCACAGGTCGAGCTTCAGCACCAGAAATTTGCGCTCAGAATCGAATTTGCCTTTGCCGACCCAGCCCATCATTTCGGCGAGTCGCCGTTTCAGCTCCTGCCGCAGCATCGGACTATTGGCATCGGTCGCCAGCAGGCGGTTTAGCCAATCCGCAAGGCTGCCACTCTCACGATGCAGCGGGCTGCGCCAATAACTTTTGAATACTCCATCAAGTTGCTGATCGAGCGCCTCAAGCGCCGCCGCATCGCGGGTTTTCGCGCTATATTTGAGCAAATCATCCTTCAGTTGATTGAACAACGCCGGGTTGGTCAACTGGAGCTTCTCCGTCCATTTTTGGAGGTCGGGCGAACTACGTAGCAACCGGAACGCGCGGCTGGCGAGCAAATGCGCCTGACTATCTGTCGTCGTCAGCCGATTAAACGCCGACTCTGCCGCTTTACGCCGTCCATAGCGCCCAACCGAAGCCTCACTAATGCGCGGATGCAGCCGATCAAGCAGGGCATCGTCGCTGCCTGCCATCGCCGATGTAGGTGCGAACGCTCGATCCCATTGAACTTGCACCCGATCCGCCTCATCAATAATCAGCAGGTCGCTGCGCTGATAGACAGCTTCGAGCAGCGACATTTGCCGCTCCCCCATGCCGGGAGGTGCTGACGAATACAGGAAGCTCATCGGGTTCACTGTCCAAACCTGGCTCTCGACCAAATCGCGCCGCACCTGATGCACAGGGCAAACCGGCAGCAGGGGGCAGGTATGCGCCTCGTTTTCGCCGTTGTAGAGTGCATAACAGGGTTCTTTTCCCACCGGGATCGGGATGTCTGCCCCGCCACTGAGTGTGCAGGGAGTAGGCATCCACGCCAGCGCAGGATCGTTCGGTGCGTCGGGCTTCATCATCCGATCCGGCTGGAACGCATCGGCATTCGCCAATCCATATTTACGCTGATGATCGGCGGGGTTCCTGCCTAAGGCGGGCGCGGCCGCCACGCCTAAACGCCGCAGCCAAACTGCCATCTGAATCGCTTCGACGACTGTGTTGAGCATGACGGTTATGTGCAGTTTACGTTTGCGTGCCAGGTGATAGGTCAGCATCCAGATCAGGCTTGACTTTCCCACACCGAGCGCACCGGCGAGGTGAAATAGCCCGTTCAGTTCAAGTGTTCGCTGAGGTGTCGGCTCGTTCTCCGATAGCGTACTGGCAAATTGAAGTTTGGCGAGGCGCTCATGCCAATTCCCACGCGATGGCAGCCGAAGCCCTGCTTCCAGTTGATCGACTTCCCGCGCCGTGAGTACAAGTTCATCGAGATCAATCGTGAGCGTCTCGCGGCCTGAGTGCACTGACACCGGGTAGGCAGGCGTCGGTGTATCGGCGAACTGAGCGATCGCTTCGCTGATGTCGATAGCAAAGGTTTGCCCATCAACTGAATAATGGTAAGTTCCGGCTTCCGCCCAGCGGCGTTTCGCTACCTGTTGCGACTCGACGGATGCTGCCGTAAAGAGGCGTTCGTAGGCAGTCAGGCGCTCATCCCGCAAACCCGGCCCATAAATTTGCGGGTGAAAACTGAACACATCTTTGGATTGCTGTTCAATTTTGTACAAACGTATCGGTTCCGGCTGTTCACGATACCACCGGAACCACCAGTGCCACGCTGAGGCCGTCTTGACGTAGCGCAAACGCTGACGCAGCAGCAGACATGCGCGCTGTTGATCCGGTTGATCATTCACGCCCGCGATCATGTAGCCAGAAATCAGCACCCATGCCTCCAGCGCTGAACGTGGCGTCTTCTCTGGCACGAGCAGTTCATACAAGTGCAGAACCGTTTCAATTTCCAGAAATAGTTCGGTATCGCGCTGCGTCCACGATTTGGGGCAGGACGGAACCTGCTTGATCTGCTGCGGCAAATCGCCCCAGCGTCCTTTGATCGTTTTCGTCGTGGTAGGCATCGTTAACGCTCCAGTTCCCGATTCACCTTGCGAATGAACTGGATCACGTTCATGAAGGAAACTGATTTTTGCGCCGTCCAGAAATTCTCGAACGTGTTCTGATAGACGGCATTACCGCGATCCGTTGGAAATATATAGAAAGCATGATCCCATTTCGGATCATGGCGGAATGGTTTCTGATTGAGATCCGTAGCAAGACGCGCCGCGTTCCGATGATCTTTCACATCGACCGCCCAGATACGCCCATTTGGAAACCTGATCTGCAAATCGTAGGCATCCAAACCGGGGTACAAAGTGCAGTGCAGCGCGCGCTTTTGCGTCAGCGATTTATAAAGCTTCATCAGCGCAATCTCCGGCGCTACTACGTAGCGCTGCACGCCAGCTTTCGTGCGCAGTATATTCGCGTTATAAGCAACGGTTTCAGTGGATTGGCTCAGATCGCCCGCACGCTCTGCACAGTCCCCTTCGGGATAGCAGCGCGCTTGATCCTGTTTCCACTCCAAAGCCCAGCCGCAATATGGGCAGCAAACAATCTGCGTATGATGGTTGCACCTCCGCGGAACCAACTCATAGCACGCTTTCAAGGGGGCACGGATCAACTCCCAATCTGGATTCGTGAACAGATCAACGAATGGATCGGTCAGGATCGGATGCTGAACAATGAAGGTTCGTGCAGCAGTATAGAGTACTGCATCGCGTAACTTACGACAGACTGCGTACAAGTTTCGAAAGTTTTCGTCATCGAGCGCCAGACGCGGATTTGATTCCTTTGCGAGATTTCCACCAAGCTCGTCACACCAGAGCGTCGGGCTGCCATCTTCCAAAAGGATTCCGGTGATATTCTGCTGGCGTAGGGCATCGCCGATGCCGTTCCACTCCGTCACGGGTTCATGCAGCCAACGCACGAATTCAGGGAGCGTCCGAGGAGGAAGTTCGCCCCGTTGAAGACACTGATAACAGAGCTGTTCCCAACCATGTCGCAGATAATCATTCAATAGAATTACGGTTGATGGCTTTTCCGTGAGCGACTCCGTCGCTTGAAGGCTTAAACCAATTGCCAGCGTTTTTAGTAACTTGAGCGGCTGCTCTTCATTGAGTTCGTTCATGATTCCACCCCATATTAATAATATGCTCTATTGTTAATATACAAATGTTAACCACCACAAACGTGGTGTCCTGCTCTTCATCATGTTATTTAAGAGCATATACTCAGCTACGGACAGCAGCATTGCATCGCTTCCAAGAAAACTGACCCCTTTTATGTTTTGTACGTCACAACCTTGCCTTGTAGTAATTTGGTAGCGAGGTTCTCGCTGCTGTAGATATTGTTGCCCTGCGTACGCTAACACGCCTCAACTGTGAATATGTACTTTATTGGTCTCACGACGCTGTGACCACTTCATCTTCCATTGAGATCTGTAGTTGAGGCGTGTCGCAAGCTAAAAGCTCGCCACCTCATGCGCCGGTGGAGGCTGATGTACGCCACTCTGTGGCGTACCCACACAGCCCCTGCGGGTGCTGCGTGGCCTGTGGCGAGGCATGTCCGCGTCTAGCGAATACTCGCCTCCCCTTTTCAACGTTTGTTATTGCCACTGTGTATCGTTCTCTGATAAGCGTCGCATGGCGATGCGCCTTAAAGTCGCTCCAAAATCGTTTTGCGTAAATTTACCAGCAAAAACTGTACAGATTACAGTCCGAAACTGTACAGATTCCAGAGTCCGGCAACTGCACTTTGCAATAATGAACGTAAAGCAAATGCAAAAGGTGCAGGGTCTATGACAGGCAAAACAGTAAAACGCAGTATCACCATGAACTCCGAAATGCACGATCTGCTCATGCAGGTTGCTGCAAGTCGTGGACGTGGGGTTACAGAGGTTGATCTTATTCGAGAAGCCATCAGCGAATATCTTGAGGCGCAGGCAGACCTCATCGGCAGCCGCCGACATTTTCACCAGTCGCTGCAAACCCTGTTTGAACACTTTGAAGCCAAGTTCGCCTTCCATATGAACGTTCTGCTCTGCCTAGAGGCATCGGCAATCAGCAGCGACAGCATTGGCGCGATTGAAGAAGCCATTATCGCTGCTAAGCGCGACGGCGAAATCTTGTCGCTCCAAATCGCGACTGTGCGTGATCTGAAGGATGAGCCTTGAGTAGCAAAGCGATTATTGTGGTGGATTTCGCCTACAAGGGGCCGAAGCGTGTTGGTCGAGGTACAGGACGCGAGGGGTTAAAAGCGACTCTCAAATACCTCCAGTACCGGGACGACCGAAATAACCATCTAGCGAAGTCAAAGAGCTACGAACGCTGGCAGGATCGCGGGATGGGCATCAATTTCGGCGAGATTTATCAAAACTGTGACCGCCTTCAAAGCAAGCATGTCCTCGCCTGGACATGGGTGATTTCGCCTGCGCCTGATCTGCTCGCGCTAGTACCTGAAAACCAGCGCCGGAAGCTACTCTACGACCTCACAGATCGGGTTGTCGAGGACTACTACACGGAACGCGGTCTAGATGTGCCGGAATACAGCTATGTGATGCACAGCGCGAAAACGAAACCCAAAGATGATGAACCGCCACAGGAGCATTTGCATACACACGTTGTTCTACCCGGCACAACGCCCTCAATTGCTGAGCGCCACCCTATGTACAACAATGCGGCAAAAGGGCATGACCGTCTCCTGCGCGAGATTGCCAGTCGGCATTTTGCAGAGGAATTAGATCGGCGTATTGGCGTCGAATGGCGACGGCTACGCGAAGAACCGGAGCAGGAGATAAACGAAGAGCGTCCACTGGATTTCGATGATCTCTTTTCCAGGTAGGAGGTAAACAGCAATGGGCTTAAATAAGAAGAAAATGGTACGCGAGATTGGACGGAGAACACAGGTCAAAAATCAAGATGTACAGGCAGTCATCGAAACGTTGATGGAACTCTGGACAGAGGAGTTAACGAGCGGAGGTCGAATCGAACTGGAAGGCTTCTGCACACTCCAAGTGCATTATTTGGAGCGGCTGCATCCTCGTACAAAACAACTGCGTTCCTTTCCACGACTTCATCTTAGAGTTGGAAACCAGTTGCGAATTCGGCTGAAAGCACCAGACATGAAGACGAGCTTTTAAGGGGAAGCGCTTTTTATGGCACGTAACAAAGTAAATCGTGTTGTCCCTGCTGATGAAAACGCCACTCCGAAGATTTTTGCTGCGTCCTCTCTGCTCTTTAGAGAATGGCTAATACAGGAAGTTGAAAAGAGAACGCAAACCACTATGTCACCGGATCGGCAAGGCGCGCCAAAACCTAATGTTGATGAGGCGAAATCGTCCGTCTCGCGTAAGCACAAAAAATGTTAAAGTCATCTCATGACTTATTGACATTGTAGTGTTTATACACTACAGTAGTTTAAGGACACCACTCATGTCCGAGGTAGATGACTTAATCCCCGTAAGCGCAGCCGCCGAACGTGCGGGTGTAGGCCACAACACTATGCTCCTAGCTGCGAAGAAAGGAAAAATAAAAGCCAAACGTATAGGTAGAGGATGGTTTATCTACAGCAGCGACATAGAACGCTGGAAAAGCGAGAACTATCGACCAGACATGGCATTCCACCACCCTGCTAAGAATCAAGACGATAACCCCACCTAACCCGTAGTAGGCAGCGGTACAGAACCGCTGCAAATCATTTTCTTTTCACTCTTGAATATGGGTGCTTCCCACAATCGCACCCTACAGTATTAGGATTCTCTCATGACAAAGCATATAAAAGCTCAACAGCCCGAAAATCCTCGATTCGCCATCTATTGCCGCTATTCAGATGAAGTACAAAATGAACTCAGCCTAGAGTCGCAAGAGCTTATGTGTCGAGAGGAAATTGCCCGAAGAGGCGGTATCGTCACAGGCGTTTATAAGGATGCGGCGAAATTCGGCTGGTCTTTAGAACGCGAGGGTTTTATAGAAATGCGTGACGACGCAGCACATGAGCGATTCGATGCAGTCATGATGTGGAAATTTGACCGCTTGGCTCGTGACCATACCCAAGTGACAGCAATTAAAGCACTATTCCGCATTGAATACGGCGTCCGCCTCTTTTGCGTTGAGGGTTTTAGTGAAGATGACGACGACAGCCCCTACTCGGCGATGATGGAGCAGATGCTAGCTGTATTCTCGGCGTTCTATTCCAAGAATCTGAGTACTGAAATCAAGCGTGCGAACCATCATCGCCATACGGATGGAAAACTTAACGGCAGCAAACCACCCTTTGGCTATATTCTCGCTACGGAGAAGAAACCTAAACGGGCAAGTTGCGTGAAAGCAACCCCAGAGATGCCGCCGGGGCTGTACGTTGATCCACGCGCCGCTGTGCTCATCCGTTGGGCATTCCGGCTCTATGCGACAGGAGATTACAACTATTTAGACATTGCATTGTTTCTTACCGAAAAGACGAAACTACTCCGCCGTCCACTTGAAAAACCATTCCATCCACAAACAGTACGGGACATACTACAAAACAAAACTTATTGCGGCTATGTAAGTTATACCGAGACGATCTATACACGAGGTTTCGGACAAGGAAAGGCCGGAATTCGTGGACGACGCGAGTGGAGTAAGGGAATACATAAGCCCATCATTAGTGAAGCGTTATTTGAGCAATGCCAAATCGCTCGTACAGAGCACGCGAGACGGCGCAAGAATCCCCGCACAATTCAGTTTCACTTACTTTCCGGCCTTGTTTATTGCGCCCGCTGTATGACTCGTAAGCCACTTGGCTCAAAGGACAACAGCTACGGCAAAATGTATACACATCCAATGCGACAATCCGGTAGCTATTATGAATGTTCAGCAGTACGACGCGGATATGACCCATGCGGACAGAGAATGGCAAGAGAAGAAAGCATCGACAAACAGGTTGTTGAAGCGTTATTCCGTTTGGACGAAAGACTCCCACCAGATGTAACTCAGCGTATTGAAGAGATATTACGTCAACACGCGGAGCGTGCCAATGAGGAAAAGCGCATGGAAGAGATCAAGGAACTGGTGAAACGTATCGACTTCCGCTGGGAAAATGGTTTTATGGATGAAGAGGAATATCTTCAAAAGCGGCGGCAGCTTCAATTAGAAATCGAAGCGCTGCGTCCTGTCGAACATGATGAATTATTGAAAGCGGCGGATTTGCTCAAGAACTTCCGAGGGTTATGGGAGCGATGTACTACCCCTCAGGCACAGCATGAGTTGGTCAAACAAGTGGTAGATGGAGTAATTGTGCTTGATAAGGAAGTTATCGCCCTTGCGTTGAAGGGCGACACCGCCTTACTGCTTGTAAACGATGATGACTCATCGGACTTTGGGGAAAGAGGGATTTGAACCCTCACGCCGTAAGGCACATGATCCTAAGTCATGCGCGTCTGCCAATTCCGCCATTCCCCCATGATTTCCATTATAGAGACGCCGAAATTTTCAGCAAGGGTATTTTTCGCTACTCAATCTCAATATGCGGAACTTCTCCTGATTCTAATTCTGTGACGCGCGCCAAAATGGTCACGATCATGATCTGTGCAAACTGGAATAAGCTCTGCATCTGTTTCATTCGTTCCAGATACACTTGCGCCAGTTCGCGATCTTGTTCGTTCATAGACTCCATTTCGGCATTTAAGCGCTTGATGTTGTCGTCCATCACGCCAATTGCGCGGTCAACATCGCGCATTTCCCTGCCCTTAAGGATATTGGTGATGATCTGCCAAAAATCAGTCTCGGCAGCATAAAACTTGCGTCGTCCATTACTGCCACGTACCCAAACCTGCCGCACCATGCCCATGCTTTCGAGCGTATGCATATTCATGCTGGCATTCGCTTTAGAGATAGCAAGCTGCTCAACCATGTCATCCAGACAGAGTGGGCGGTCGCTCATGAGCATCGCCCCATACATCTGCCCCATGACCTTGCTAAAGCCAAGATAATCCGCCAGTTGGCCTAAGCCGTCGAGCATACTCTCATGGACGGAATTGAGCAGCATTTTGCTGCTGCCGTTTGCAGTCATACCAATCACCCTTGTCTTTCAGTAATTGTAGCAATCTTAAGTGAATGAGACAATTGTTTCAGTCAAAATTTAGAAAATTTGGTTTATCGTCACAACTATTCACTCGTAGCGCAGCGCATCAATCGGATTAAGGGCTGCTGCGCGATTCGCCGGATAAATACCGAAGAAGATTCCAATTGCGACTGAAATTGCTGTCGCCAGCGCCACGCTCGATGCCTGAATGGTCACCTGAAGATCAGGGGACAGCGATGAAACCAGCACCGCCCCTGCCAGTGAAATCCCGATACCAATGGAACCGCCAACCAGCGAAATCGCCGTTGCCTCGACCAGAAATTGCAGCACAATATCTCGATTTTGCGCGCCAACCGCCTTGCGCAAGCCAATTTCGCGCGTGCGTTCAGTAACAGTCACGAGCATAATATTCATGATGCCAATTCCGCCTACAAGCAGCGAGATTCCCGCGATAATTCCCAGGAAGATGGTTAGGAGTCCCGTGATCTGATCCAGAGATGAGAGCAAATCCGTCTGAGTGAAGATTTCGAATGTATCCTCGTCGCGAAAGCTGATTTGTCGCTCCTCGCGCAAGGTCTGCCGGATTTCGGCGGCTACCGCGTCGATACTGCCGTCGTCACGCGCTTGAACCAGTACACTGCTGACTGGTCGCTCTCCAGTCAGGTCGCGATCCCCTGTCAGCCGTGTCTGGGCTGTCGTGATCGGGACAAACACCAAATCGTTGTCATCTCCGGTAAAGCCACCCACGCTGCTCGACTTCTCCATAACGCCGATCACGCGAAAGTTGACTTCACCGATTCTAATCGTCTGCCCAACTGGATAGGTATCCGGGAACAGCCGATCCACGACTGTCAGCCCAATTACAGCAACGCGAGCCAGTCCATCCGTGTCGTTCTGGTCAAAGAAGCGTCCGGCGACAACGGCACGATTGCGGATTGATGGGAAATTCGGCGTCACGCCGCGAATGCGTCCGGCGGCGTTGCGTCCACTGAAGGAAAGCGGCAGCGACAGATTCAATTGTGGCGTGACATACAAGGCATCTGGCACCCGCGTTTGATCCGCCAGCGCCCGCGCTTCCTTAAGTGTCAGCCGAACCGTTTCGCCACGCGAATTATCTGAAGGAAAAACGATCACCAGGTTCGTTCCCAAGCCGAGAAATTGACCGCGCACGAACGTATCGACGGCTTGCCCAATCGACACCAGCACGATCACTGCCGCAACCCCAATCGTGATACCTAGCATCGTCAGCGCCGCCCGCAGCTTATTTGAGCGCAGGCCAATCAGGGCAACGCGAACAGTCTCAAGAATTGAGGCAATCATTATTCGAATCGCAGTGCGTCAATCGGACGCATTCGCGCAGCGCGGCTAGCGGGATAAAGACCGAAGAAGATTCCAATGAAACTGCTAACTACCGTCGCGAGAATCACCGCGTCAAGAGTCAGTGTCACCTTAAGCGTCGGCACCAGCACAGTCGCGATCACTGTAATCAGCCAGCCAAGCGCGATTCCCAGCGCGCCGCCTAGAAACGATAAAATCACGCTCTCAATCAGAAATTGCAGCATAATGTCGCCTGCCCGTGCGCCGACGGCCTTGCGCAGCCCAATCTCACGCGTCCGTTCTGTCACGGACACCAGCATAATATTCATGATGCCAATTCCGCCCACCAGCAGCGAAATCCCCGCGATCAGGCTCAGGAAGACGGTCAGAATACCCGTGACCGCACCCAGCGACGACAACAAATCACTCTGGTTGATGATCGTGAAGTCCTGCTCGTCCTCGAACAGCACGTCATGAGCGTCGCTCAAATAAGTTTCAATCTCCAGCGACGCTTTAGCCATTGCATCACCGCTGACCGCCTGAACATCGAGCACATCGACTCTGTAACCGCCATCGCGCGTGCGAGCATTGTCGAGCCGCGTCTGTCCGGTCGAGATTGGGATATAAACAACTTCGTTTTGGTCGCCGAGCGCACCTAATCCCCCACTCTGCTCGCTCATGACGCCCACCACCGTAAACACACGCTCATTAATTCGCACGACCTGCCCGACTGGATTAAATGTCTTGTCACCAAAAAGTTTTGAGACGACTGTTGTCCCCAACACGGCAACGCGCGCCGCATTATCGACATCTTCCTGGCTAATGAACGCCCCTAGTCCCGCATTCCAGTTACGCACATCGACGAAATTCGGCGTCACTGCGCTCACCGCCAACCGCACTGCGTTCGACCCCGCCACCACCAGCGCCGGAACGGTAAATTCCATCGCGATCTGTCGAATGTTTGGCGCTACCATCGCGCTGGCAAGCGCCTGCCCTTCCAGCGTGCTAATGGGCTGGATGGTCGTACGCGTACCGCTCTTCGGTGCGGACGAAAAGACGAACAGGATATTCGAACCCAGTGATTGAAACTCCGACTGGACGAAACCTTCGACGCCGCGACCGAGGCTCACCAAACCAATCACCGCCCCGACACCGATGATAATGCCCAGAGTCGTCAAAATGGCGCGCAAGCGGTTAATCAACAGACTGTCAATCGAGATACGAATGCTCTCGAAGATATTCATCGCTCAGTTACCACTTTTAAGGAATCCGCTTGATCACTCGTACCGAGTCAAGGTAGCGCACGAAGAACTGGTCGAGATGTTGTTTCTCGCCTGCGTTCCCGACGATTCAAGTGCATTTTAATTTGTCGCCCTGAGTTTGCATCAGTTGTCAAATGGATTGAATGACGAGCGTGGCAGCAAGAAGATTTGCTGTCCATCATTCAAACCACTCATGATTTGGCTGTTCAATTCGTTCCGCAGCCCTAGCTGCACGGGAATTTCGCTAAATTGCCCCTGACTATCCTTGACCGTCACGTAGGCATTCTGTGTCGTCCGGTCGATACGAATGAAACGGTTCGGCACCATCAGCACGTCATTGAGTTGATCGACGATGATCGTCGCCGTCGCGCTCATGCCAATGCGGACAGGCGCATTGGTCGGGTTGAGCGTCGCCCGCACGGGGTATGTCACTAACTGACCGAGAATCGTCGGCTTCGTGCCAATCCGCGTTACCCGTCCGGTGATTCCAGCATCTGGCAGCGCATCAAACGTTAGCTCGACTGCCTGGCCCTCACTCAGCTTCACGACATCTGTTTCGTCAATCGCGAGATCGACGTACAGTTCGCTGCTGTCAACCAGCAGCATCGCCGCGTTATCGGTCGGCGGTACTTCGCCTTCAACCAGTTGATTTTGCGCGATCACACCGCTGAACGGCGCAATCAGCATGGCGTTATCGAGGGCTGTCTGCGCCTGTTCGACCGCCAATTGCGCTAGATTCACACTGATCTCTGCCGCCTGCAAATCATAGTCGCTTGGCCCATTCTTCAGGCGATCAAGCTGCTGCTGCGCCGAAACGACCGCCGCATTTGCAGAGGCCACGCTGCCAGGGTCAGCCTCTTGACTTGCCGCCGCAGCCGCGTTCGCATCAGCAATCTGAACACCATACTGCGCTTGATCCAGGCTCGATTCGGAAACGCCGCCGAGCGACGGCACTGACGGGATCACACCTGCCAGGCCCTGATTGATCTGATTAATCACTTCGGGTGGCACATCGACACCATCAGGGATCAGACCTGAAATATCCGGTGAGAATCCCGTTGTGTGTGCCGAAATATCGCGCTGTAGCTGCGCCTGCCACAATTGATTACGCGCCAAATCGCTCTGGAGCTGTGCGATCTGCTCTGCATTCGGATTCGTGTTGTTATAAGCCGCGTTCAAGGCTGCCTGGGCCACTGTCACCGCCGACTGTGCCAGCACCAGGTCAGCCTCGCGCGGCGGATTGGTCAGTGCTTCGTAGGCAATCTGCTGAAGTTGAAGCTGCACCTGAGCATCATTGAACGCTGCTTGTAAATCGGTCGTGTCCAGTTCAGCCAGTTCATCGCCTGCTTTGACACTGTCACCAGCCTCCACCAGCACCAGTTCGACCACGCCCGACGATGCGAATAACAGCGGAACCTGGCGCTTTGGCGTCACGCCACCGGACGCACTCACCGTCAGCCGCAAATCGCCCATTTCCGCGCTCGTCTGATCAAGAATTTGGGTTTCAGTGTCGCTGCTCGTGCTTTGCGCCTGTGATCCCTGCCGCATGATCAACAGTCCCCCTGCAACCACAATCACGACAATCGCAATAATCAAAAATCTCCGCAATCTTCAGCCTCCAAACAGCGAGAGTCGGTCGGCGGCAAGATCAACGCCGATCACATCTCCCAACTTCAAGCCGTCGATGATCTCGCTGCGATCCTGACCTTGTAGTCCGAGCATTACGGGGATTTCCTGTAGCTTGCCATCCGCCAGTACCAGGTTGACGAATGCCTGATTGCGCTGTCGATCCAGCCGAATATACTGGTTTGGCACAATCAACACGTTCTTGTGTGACTCCACCACGACTGACGCATCCGCCGTCATACCAATTCTTACCTGCACGTTATCGCTGTCAAGACGAACGGTCGCATCATAGCTGACAATCCCGCCATCATTATTTGAAACCAGCGCCACATCCTCGATTGTTGCCGGGAACTGTACATCTGGCAGTGCGTCGAGCTTGACCGTCGCCGGTAGCCCAACACTAATCTGGCGCACATCGACTTCATCGACCTGAACAGTCAGATGAAACGGCGATACATCGGCAATCGTGACCGCGCTGAACCCCGGCGCGACCAGCGCGCCAACTTCGATGTTCACTCCGGTAATCACACCATCAAACGGCGCGACCAACTGTGTGCGATTCTCCGCTGCCTGCGCCCGGTCGAGCGCCACCTGTGCCTGGGCAATCACTGCATCTGCTCGGCTGATTTCAGCGTCGCTCGGCCCCGCCTTAAGTTGCTCAAGTACGGCCTGTGCCTGCGCGACCCGCGCATAAGCCGCGTTCAACTGCCCGATGTTGCCATTCCGAAGCGATTCGACCTTCAGCCGCGCGATCTCAGCATTGAACGACGCCTGACCCACTTTTGCGTCCAGCAGATCGACTTGTTCCTGCGTCCCGCTTCCGAAAGCACGGTCACGCTGCGCGGCTTCTAATGCCGCCTGAGCCTGCTGCGCGCTAAGTTCCGCTGCGTGCAGGGTATCGGGCGATACAGCGTTCTGCACACTCCGAACCGCCCCCATTGCACTGTCAACATTAGCTTGCGCCACTGCCATCTGCGACTCATCTGGCCCTGCCAGCAGCTTTTCTTTTTGCAATTGTGCCAGTTGCAGCGAAAGCTGAGCCTGCTCCAGCGCAATTTTTTGCGCGTCATCCACCTGCCAGGCCAACACATCCCCCGCCGCGACCACATCGCCTTCTATCGCGATCAGCCCTGCGATGCGCCCCGGTACAGTAAAGCTCAACGCTGCGCTGCGGTCAGCTTCGACTTTGCCGACTGCCGAAACCGAGACATCCAAATCACCACGCTCGACCGTATACTTTTGCAGATTGGGCATCGTCACAGTCGGGCGGTTCGCGCGAATCGCAAAAACTGCCGCAGGTAGAATCAGCGTTAACAAGGTAAGCACTATCAATGAGCGTCTTACTGACATGACTCGTCCAGCATCATCTTTATATCCACATCATACCGCACATACCACCTTAAAAAGTTCAGCTTCTCGGTTAACGGACGTTAAGCTAGCGTGAAGCGAAGCATAATGGTAATATTGGATGTGTCATCTTTCACAAACTCACTTCGGCTGCGAGGAGAAGCGCGCATTATGCCGTCTACAATACCAGACATTGTCATAAGCCGTCTGCCGGTATACCTCCGAGCGCTTGAGCGGCTGTCACAGGAAGGGCAGGAGGTCACGTCATCCCACGAGTTGGGTAAGCGCCTGGGCATCAGCTCGGCGCAAATTCGCAAAGACCTGTCGCACTTCGGTGGTTTCGGCAAGCAGGGAACCGGTTATAAGATCGCATTCTTGAAGGATCAGCTTCGCCAGGTGCTGAAAGTGGAGCGCGAATGGCAGGTTGCGCTGGTGGGCGCAGGTGATCTTGGCAGCGCCGTCGCACGCTATAAAGGCTTTTCTGAGCGCGGCTTCCATATCGCCTTCGTTTTCGACAACGCGCCGGAAAAAATTAATAAGCGCATCGGCGGTTTCGTCATTCATCCGGTGGCGGACATTTCGAAGATCATCACCGAAAACGGCATCAAGATCGCCATGATCGCGGTTCCGGCAGAGAATGCGCAGCAAGTTGCCGAAACGCTGATTGAGGCAGGTGTCCGCGCTATCCTCAATTACGCTCCTATCAACCTCAATGTACCAGACAATGTTCACGTCCAGTACATCGACCCGGTGATCCATCTTCAGCGGATGACCTACTACCTGACTTAAACACTCTGAGCGATACGGCGCAGGATTGCCGGGTCGTTTAGCGCCCGGCCTGCGCCCACCGCAACCGCAATCATCGCGTTGTCGGCGCGATAAACTGGCACACCCGTCTCGCGGGTTAAATACTGATCCAGACCGCGCAAAAGCGCGCCGCCGCCGGTCAGAACAATCCCTCGGTCAATAATATCTGATGCAAGCTCTGGCGGCGTATTGCCCAGCACCCCACGTACCACCCCAGCGACTTCCTTGAGCGGTTCTTCAATCGCTTCGATAATTTCGCCGGTGCTGATCGAGATTGTGCGCGGCAGTCCGCTCACGTTGTCGCGGCCTTGCAGTTCCATCGTCAGTTCTTCGGGCTGCTCGACCGCTGCCCCAACTTGAATCTTGACCGATTCAGCAGTCGGCTGACCAATTGTCAGATTGTATTTCCGTCGCACATAACTGATGATCCCGTCGTCGATGCGCAGGCCGCCCACACGACCACTCTCTGCCCGAACGATGTTGTTCATGGTGAGGACTGCTGCTTCGGTGATGCCGCCGCCGATATTGACAATCATGTCGCCCGCTGGCGTCCCAACCGGAAG
>DAOUCB010000106.1:0-30315 GCA_034432495.1 Anaerolineae bacterium
CTAGGCGAAACTGCTTACGCTCGCCACGAACTCGAAACCGCAGACGGCAAACCGATCCCGACCGGAACACGCGGGAAGATCACACGGCTGTACAATCACAACGCCACATCGGGCTGGAGCTACGACGTGGACTTTGATGGCATCGGGATCGGCTGGTGCTTCGAGCGCGAACTCACACCGCTCGAACCCATTCCCGGCATCCAGATCACACACGGAGCGGTCGCGCCACCCGGCGCTGCAGTGCCGCTAACCGATACTGAAACCAAGCGTCAGCTCATCGAAGCGGGCTTGCAGCCAACGCCGCTTGAGCGAGAGTCGGTTTTGCCAGAAAACGACCTCGAAGCCGCTTCCCCACCGGATGAAGAACCGACACCTGCCATCCGCATCATCAAGCCTGTTCCCATGCCCGCCGAAGGCGAGGCGTTCGACGCGGTGCAATCGGCTATCCGTAGTGTGAAGACGGAAGCCGTTGTCACGTCACCAACAGTTCAGGTTCCCAACGGACGGATTACCCGTATCAGCCATTCGTATGTGGGGGAGCTGACCGGCAGCATCACCGGGCAGGTCTTTTGCTACGGCTGGGCGGTTCACGAAGGCACTTGCGTCTACGTGAATATGGCGGGACCGCGCATGGGTGTGGAAGCGATCCGGGCGAAGCTGTCCAAGGGCGATCAGGTTTCCGTCACCCCGCCAGACGCGCCCGCCGTCGAACTCACCGCTGGCGAGGGGAACTCCGGCATGTACCATCCTTATCTGCACTACCTCCCCGAAGCACGGTTCGCTTCGCTGATCCTCGTGCATGAATGGGCAGTGACGCCCAACTACGGCGGCAAAGCGACGACCTTCATCTTTCGCGCCAGCGATACGCAGGCGACCCTCAAACTCAAGCAACACGTCACGCAGATCGTCAATATCGCGGTGTTTGACGCTTGGTCGGCGTATCTGTACGACGCGGGGCAGAAGGCGATGCTCGTCCACAAAACGCGCGCGGCAGGCGGGATTGACCTGCTGAGCGTCGATCTGGACGTCGATGCGTGGACGCGGCTCATCACCGGCGGACTTGAGCAGGGCATCATTACCCTGCCAGACGTGCGTTAACTCCAAATCATCCCGATTTCCAAACGAGCGGCTTGCCCATGTGGCAGGCGGCTCGTTTTCGATTCCTGAGGTGACCTATGCAAGCGACCGCTCATCCTCGTCGTGTTGCCCACGTCTGCCCGGACTGCGGCTGTGTCCGACGACTGAAGCCGTCCGACGCGGCAAAGACCAAGAAGTGTCTGCGCTGTCATTGTCGGGAGATCGCGCCGCTCGGTTTCGCCGCGACCGCTGCTCGTCTGGGACGCGATTTCGCCATTCGCGCTGCCGCCCGCAAACGCAAAAAGAGTCCGAGTTCGCTCGAACAGCGCGTCGAGGCGGCGCTGCGCGAGATTCCCGGCGTCGCCTGGGAACGTGAGTACACGGTCGAGCGCCCGGATCACAACCCTTACTTCGTGGACTTCGCCGTGACCACGACCAAGTACCGGATCGCGCTGGAGGTCAACGGTGCGTATGCCCATCGTAACGACGGCGAAAGCCTGCGCTCTGACACGCTATTTCTGTACTTCGACGATGTGATCGTCCTGACCGAAGCCGAGATCAAGAAGACACCCGATTTGCCCGCTTATATCCAAAAACTGCTTGCATGAAAGGATCGCCGAATGGCACGCGCTGAGAGCAAGATGATCATGGGCTATCTGCCCATCGAGGAGCGCCACTATCCGGCGCTCCTGTCGTTAGTCGCACCCGCTGCGCCTGCCGTGCGGCTGCTGGACCCGTTCGCCGGAGAAGGCGCATTTCTCGAAGCAGCGGCGCAGGCGTGGCACGTGACCCCCTATGCCAACGAACTCGACGGCGAACGCGCGGAGAAGTGCATCGCCCGCTTCGGCGCAACCCAAGCCGTGCGCTGTGACGTAGAACGGCTGGTGGCGTCGAACAACGCTTTCGGCGCGGCATGGCTTAATCCACCCTACGACCACGATGCGGCGGCAGCAGGCAGCAAGCGCGTCGAGTTCCGCTATCTGCGCCATGCCTGGAAATGGGTACAGGATGGCGGCTTGGCACTGTGGTGTGTGTATCGCCAGCACATCACGCAGGAAGCGGCGGCGTTTCTGGCCAAGCACAGCAGCCGCGTCGAGATCTGGGCATTGTCGGGGAAGCATCTTGATACCTACGACCAAATGGTTGTCGCCGCGATCAAAGGCGTGCCGCTGGACCCGACTGCGCTCTACGAGCAGATTATCCGCGACCGCGAGAATCCTCAGCCACTCACGGAGCAATCTGAACCGCCCTATCGCCTGCCCCCGCCACGTACCATTCAGCGTTTTGTATTCGCGCCGGACATGCTCGACGAGTCTGCCGGGTTGAAGCTGATCGAAGCACAGGGCGCGTGGAAGACGAGCGGATTTCAAGCGCTGCTCGACGTTCCATCGCCGCGAACTGAAATCGAGCCAGTGGTCGCGCCACGTCCGGGACATCTGGCGTTGGTGCTGGCAGCCGGTGTCGCCGACGGCGCGGTGATCGAGTCCGACGAGTACGGGCGCGTGGCGTTGCGCGGCAAGACGCGCCACGTCGAGCAGATCGCCCGCGTCGAGGTCGAAGCCGATCCCAATGACCCGGAGCGGCAGGTCAAGAAGACGACCATCCGCCTGAAACCGACGACCACGCTCTCGCTGCTAGCCAGCGACGGCACCACCGTCGAGATGGAAGGCGATGAGGCATTGCTCGGTTTCATCACGTCCAACAAGCGGGCGCTGGCGCAGTACCTCAACGCGAAGTTCCAGCCGATGTACCGCTTCGATATGAATGGGATCGGGCGCTGGCTCAACGGCATCCGGCTGAAGGGCAAATACACACTCTACACCGCGCAGAAACACGTGATTGCGGCGGTGACGCGCGGGCTTCAAGACCGCGACAGCATCCTGCTAATCGGTCAAATGGGCGTGGGCAAAGCGCAATCGCTCGATTCGAAGGTGCTCACACCATCCGGTTGGACACGCATGGGCGATATTCAAGTTGGGGATGAGGTGATCAACCCCGCTGGCAGAACCGCGCGAGTGACAGGCGTCTACCCGCAGGGCAAAAAGGCGATGTGCCGCGTCACTTTCAGCGACGGCGCATCGACCGAATGCTGCCGCGAGCATCTCTGGCTGGTGAATACGCCGTACCGGAAATGGAGAGGACAGCCGGGGCGTGTCAAATCACTTGAGCAGATTCTGCGTCAGGGGTTACACCATGCGAATGGAAACTATCAGCATTTCGTCCCGATGGTGGAGCCGGTTGATTTTCCGGCGCACCCGCTGCCAATCGATCCCTATGTCCTCGGTATTCTGATCGGCGATGGCTCGATTTCCAACCAGTCGGTGAAATTCTCCTCCGCCGATGCGGAGATTGTCGAAACCGTTCAGCGCCTCATTGACCCGGAGTGGACGGTCAAACATCTCAACCGCTGCGACTATCGCATTCTCTGCGGACGCCGGCGTTTGCCGAATGGTCATCATGCGCCTCATCCGCTCAAAGCGTCGCTCGCAGCGCTCGGATTAATGGGAAAACGCGCGGAACACAAATTTGTCCCAGACAGCTACCGATTCGCCGCTCTAAGCGACCGCATTGCTCTGATGCAGGGGCTGTTCGATGCGGACGCTTGCGTTGCCAGTCCCTCCCGAAGCGGCATTGAGTTCACAACGGTATCTGCCCAACTGGCGGAACACGTCCAGGAACTGGTCTGGTCAATGGGTGGGCGCGCGACGCTGCACACGGCCAAGCCGCAGTATGTATATAACGAGGAAAAGCGCCAAGGGCAGCTCGCCTACCGACTCTATATCACCCTGCCGCCCGACATTCGCCCGTTTCGTCTACGCCGCAAAGCGGAGGATTACACGCCGGGCGCGAAATATCATCCGACGCGAGCGATCGTGAAAGTGACCGCGATTGGTGAGCGAGAGGCGCAGTGTATCGCGCTTGATAGCGACAACCAACTGTACGTGACCGACGACTACATCGTTACGCACAATACCGCGCTCGGAGGCGCATCCGCCATCGCCATTGCCTCCAACGTCGCAGCGGCGTTCCAGAACGAGATGCACGCCGATCAGGTCATCCTGATCGTCGCGCCGCCACACCTAATCGACAAGTGGAAACGCGAGCTGGTCAGCATCGCCCCCAATGCTGCCATCGAACGGCTGGACCGGCACGAGGACGTCAAGCGTTTCATGGAACGTGCCGAAGCGCTGCCCGCGAACGTGCCGAAGATCGGTCTGATCAAGCGGGATCTGACCAAGCTCGGCTGCGCGTGGGAACCGGCGGTGGTCTGGCGCAGCGAAGCGGTCGCGCTGTGGCGACGCGGATCGCCTGTGCCCGACGGCTATCTGCCACATCAGCGCATTCGCCGGGAGCGCGTGCCGAAATGCCCGCACTGCGGCTCAACCGTGATACAGGAGAAGAAGGGCGTGAGCGCGCTGGCGTCACAGGCGTGGCTCGAAGGCGGCAAACGGACGTGTGCGGTTTGTCAGTCTCCGCTCTGGCGCGAGAGTCGCGACCGGGGTTCGCAGCCGAAGCCCGGCGAGAAGTATGCCTCCAAGAACCCGCGCTACCGCCTCGATGAATATCTCAGACGAGCGTACCCGGATCGCGTCTATCTCTTGATCTGGGATGAGGTGCATGAGGCGCAGCATGGCGACACCGGCAACGGTGAAGCCTTCAGCCGGATGGCGGGGATCGCGCGCAAGGTACTGGCGATGACCGGCACGCCGTTCAACGGGCGGTCGTCGTCAATCTTCAACCTCGAATATGCCCTCAACCCGCGTGTGCGCCAGCACTACCCTTGGGGCGGCGGCAAACGCTACAGCCGCAAAGCACGCGGTTCGCGCCAGTTTCAGGAGGTTGTCAGCGAGAGCAGCAACCAGCGTGGGCGCGCCGAGTCGCGCTGGGTTGCCGACATGGGTGTGCGCGAGCAGGTCATTGAGGAACGACCCTCGTATGACCGCGATACCGGCGTGTACACGGGAACCTCGACTTACGAGCGTCCGTATCAGGAAGCGCCGGGCATCTCGCCGCTGCTGGTTGCCGAAGTGCTGGATCATGCGATTTTCTTCTCGCTCGCCGATCTGGGCAAGGCGCTGCCGCAGTACGAGGAAATCGCGCTGCCGGTCGAACTCGACGCCGACGTCTACGCCGAATACGAGCGCACGCGCCAGCGCCTCAAGGATTACCTAATCCAGCGCCGGTGGGAAGGCGATACGACCTTTCGCGGGGCGTACTTACAGTGGTCGATGGGCTGGCCCAACGCGCCTTATCGCCCGTATCAAGTCATCCACAATCTGAAGCACCCGATCACTGGCGCGAAAGAACCGTACATCGTCGTCAGTCTGCCGAGCTACGGCGAGGATCGCATCTACACCAAAGAGCAGGCGCTGATCGATCTGGTGCGGGCAGAACTGGCAGATAATCGCCCATGTGTGATCTACTTCAGGCAAACGGCAACCCGCGACATCCAACCGCGACTCGATACGCTGCTGCGTCGGCAGGTGCCGGAGGCGCGAACGTTCATCCTCAAGAATACGGTGAATGCTGAGCGGCGCGAAGCGGTGATCGAGCGCGAGATCGCGAAGGGAACGAACGTCGTCCTGTGCAATCCTGAGTTGGTGAAAACGGGTCTTGACCTGATTCATTTCCCGACGCTGATCTTTTACGAACTGGTTTTCAACCTCTCGACACTGATGCAGGCGGCGGCGCGGTCATATCGCCTCAATCAGACCCACGCACACTGCAAAGTGGTCTACTTCTACGCCGAGGGTACGATGGAGCAGACCGCTGTGCAGTTGATGTCGCGCAAGCAGCGGGCAGCCAAGCTGCTCACGGGCGACATTGGTCTGACCGGGCTGGACGCGCTGACCGAAGGCGAAGGCGGATTCGAGGAAGCACTGCTCGAAGCCATTGGACGGGACGAGAGCCTGCTTGACCCATCGCAGTTGTTCAAAGCATCCGATGCGGTGAGCGAAATTGACACGGAGGATGCCGCCTATTGGAACGTTGAGGGCAATGACGGTGACGGCGATCCTCTGCCGATGGACGAGCCGGATCCGCTGTTTGCGCTGGCGCTGGAACTCGGCGCGACTATCGCCCCGGTCGATGAGCAGACCCTGTATGAAGAAGTGGCAGCGGCAGAAATCGCAGTGCGTTCGGTTGATACCATCGCCGCTTATCTGGAGACGGTGCATCTGATCGCCGATGACTCCCTATGGATGCGGCTGCGTGCCGATCTGATGACGCTGCTGGATGGCGGCGGCGCGGCGGAAATCGCGGCGTGGCTGACCGAACATCGCATCGTGTTTCCGGGCTGTGAACTGGAGGTGGCAGCAAAACTGCTGGCGCTCATCGGCAGTGGCAAAACCACGCCCACCATCCACGTCGTCAAACCACAACGTCCGCTTTCATCGAATTCGCCACGCCGAACCGAACGGAGAGTGATCGCCTTTCCGCAGCGCGAAACCGACGATGAAATCCTCGTCGCGCAGCAGTTGGCGTTGTTCTGATGCCATGCGCGATGAACGCGACACCTTTTTTGCGGCGCTGCTGGCACGCTGCGCTGCCTATCCGCAGACCTGCCTCACACTCACCGCCATCCACCCGGACGGAGAACACCACACGCCTTCCCGTCACATTCCGCTGAACAAATCCGCTGCGCTGCATGAGGCGCTGGCGCAGCTCGACGGCGCGAACGCGCTCGGCTGGGGCGCGTATTTCGCGGTCGGGCTGCGGCGTCCGGGACTGACCCGCTGGCAACGCGGTAGCACGACGGACATCGTCTCGCTGCCGGCGTTGTTTGTGGATGTTGACGATCCATCACTCGACGCGCTTGGACGGTTGCAAGCTGCATCGCCAGCGCCGTCGTGCATCGTCCACAGCGGGGGCGGGTATCACGCCTACTGGTGGCTGGACGAACCAACGATCGATCTCGAACTGGCGCGCCGTCTGCTGCGCGGACTAGCCGCTGCGCTGGGTGGCGATCCGCTCAGTGTCGCCCAAAGTCTGCGCATCCCATCGACGGTGAACACGAAGCCATCACGCCATCATGCCTGCTGTCACTTGATCCAACTCGACCAGCGTCGCTATGAAGTCGATGACTTCACCACATTTCTGCCCGTACCGCCAGCTTCGACGCGCATCACACAACGCCACGCGAGCCGTCAATCTTCACCGTACATGCCTAATCCTGATTTAGTGGCACTAGTGGCAAAAGCGCTGCTCGCGCGCGGCTGCAATCGACGCGGTGACTGGCTCAATGGCGCGTGTCCATTCCCCGAACGGCACAAACACGACGACCAGCATCCCAGCTTTGGGTTCAACACGCGCACAGGCTACGGCTTCTGCCACGTCTGCGGCACGCTGCTGCTCAAGGACCTATGTCCAGCGCTCGGTATTCAACCACACGTTACCCCTGAAAGGAGGTGATGCCCATTCCTCAAGCGCCTGTCTCAGATTGCTAGCTCATTTATTCAGTCAGTGAAAGGAAATGCCTCATGGCAAAGAAAAACGCTAAAGCCCCGACCGTCATCACCCTCACGCTACCTGACAGCGAGAATGACGAGCGACACGGCACGCTGTTGATTGCGCGCGGCGATCTCGCGCACGTCCGTCAGTTCGCCTACGCCAACCTATCCGATCTCACGGCTATCATCAAGGATGGTGTGATGGCGCTGTCCGCCGTTGAAGCCGAACCGCCCGTCATCACCGAGCCGTCGCCCTCCGCCACGCCGGTCAGCAAGAAAACCGCGCCACCGCCTGCGCCTGCGGAACCGACCGTCGATATTCCTCTCAAGAAGGGCAAGAAAACAGTCAAGATCAGCCACCTCAAGCTCACCGGCGGGGAAACGGACGCCGCTGCCTACCGTCAGGCGGTGCAGCTTGCCGCCATCCTGATCGACGGCAAGCTGTGGGACGGCGAAATTCCGATTCGCATCGACGACGTGTACGCGCTGGCGAAGAAGATGAAGCACCTGACGGCACGGGACATGGCGCTGTTCGTGCTGGAAGACTTCGTGCAGGTAGGCGGCGACGTCACCAACGGCGACGAAGCGCTAGCAGCCGTTGAAGAGGTTGAGCCGCTCACACGGGAAGCCCCAGCTTCGCCCGCCGTCTCGACCAACGGCGCGTCTCACACCACCGCTTTGCTTTAGTTCACCTTATCAGAAAGGACAAATCACCATGACCGACCAGAGCCAGACTCCTATGTCCCGCGTGTTCAAAATCGGCGCGACGCGCATCGTCGAAGACCCGTCGATGTCCGATTTGACCAACGAGCAGGCACGCGATCTGCTCAAGACCAGCTACCCGGAAATCGCCAACGCCACGCTGCGCGAGCGTGAGGAAAACGGGCTGCGCGTGGTTGAGTTTCTACCGCGGCCGGGGCGCAAGGGCTGAAGCCGATGGGCGGCATTGCATTCAGCGTAGATGACTTGCATTTCTGTCTTTCGTCCATCGCGCCAGTTGAATTGAAGGGTATGGGGCTGCTACGCGAGCAGCCCCACCTGATCACCGGGGCGGCACGCCTCCCGCGCGAGACGCTGGTTGAAGCCGTGACCGAACTGGTCGCTTACACCGGACGCTGCGCGGCGGCGGCGCGACAGCTGGCGAACCTTGCACCCATCCCGCTCTTGACCGCCAGCGTGCAGGAGTTCGGCGTATGAACGCGATCACGGCGATCTACGACCACGTGGCGGTCGCGCTGACCACTGACCCGCTGCTGCTCTTGGCGTCGGCAGCAGCCACCTTCGATCCCTTCTGGGATGACTTTGAAGACGAGATTGATTACGAGACTGACCCGCTGACGATTGCCTTGCAGGTCACGCGCGGCGCATTCCCCGACCTCTACGCCGAGGCGATTGAGCGGCTGCGGGTAGGCGCAGCGTATGCCGAACTGGATCGGTTGCTGTGTGGGGGAATTTCGGCGAAGGGCATCGCGCTCGACGACCTCGAAGCCATCGGCTGGGGGATTCCGCTGGTTGCGCTCGGCATCGACCTCGAAGACCCGGAATTCTACGCCGTTCACAGCGACATGTTGCCGATCCTCGCGCCATTTGGCATCGACGTCCCGGAGGGCGAAACCTATCGCATCGAGGTGCCCGAAGGCATCTATCCGGTAGGCAGCGCCATTGCCCGCAGTCTGCACGAACAATCCGATCCCGTGCTGCAGCAGGTGGGCTGGCTGTTCGGCTGGCTCTTTTCCTGCACCGGCAACTCGCTGGTCGATGCCACCGATGAAATGCTGTCTGAGCTTCAACCGCTCACCTGGGACCCGGAGGACATCGCCTTTGCCATCGAAATGATCGAAGAAGCGGATGGCATCATGCGCGACGCGATGGCAGGGCTGGAGATTCTCAAGACGACCCCCGATCTCTGGGCAGCGCTGGAGCGCCATATCACCATCCTCTCTCGTGAACTGAAACAGAAAGGCAAGCTTGATGAACAATCCATCCGACTGGAATGGACGGGTCTTGGCGGCGGCGCTGAACGAGCAGCCGTCGCTGATCCTGAGCTTTTACTCGTTCGGGGTGATGCTGCGTAAGACCGACGGGGAACAGACGACGGAGTATCCGGTCGATCCTGCGCAGGTCGCGCTAGCGCTGGCGGCGAAAGTCACCTTCGATACCGGACTGCTTGGCGTCAACACGCTCTTGGTACGACAGGAAGGCGTGAAGAAGACCATCGTCGAATACCGACCGCCGGGGAAGACCGGCGTGTTCCTCGATGGATCGGACACCGCGCTGCGCGTGCCGCTGCCCGGTTTGATCATGATCCGCGTCACGGCGGAGGATAAAGCGCCGGTCTACGGCGTGTACGCGGTCAAGCGTCGCCCGGAAACGCTCAATCTCCCCTTGTTTCATGCGCCGCTGCCGAACGTGTTCAATTCTGGCGCGATCTGCTGGGGGACAGTGCAGCGCGTGACCGATACTGCCTTACAGGGCGCGGGACTGGCGGAGGACTGGACGATGCTGCTTGGTTCGTCGTTCGGCGATCACGCCGTCAGCGGCAAAAGCAAGCGTCAGCCGCAGGATATCCGCAAGCTGCTGATTGACCTCGAAACGCAAAGGGCGCAGCGCTATCCGACCGGCGATCTGATTCCCGTCAAGAAAACGCTGGCGCAAGTGCTCGGAAATGCCGCATGAACGTTTTCGATCCTAACACCCATATTCAGACCATCGTGATCGTCGGCTGCGGCGGAACCGGGGCCCAGGTTGCGCGTATCGTAGCGCGCATCGTCTACGACATGCGCCGCGACCGGCTGCACACGACCAGCATCCTGCTGGTCGATCCTGACATCGTGGAAGAGAAGAATGTCGGGCGGCAGTTGTTTACGTCAGCGGACGCCGCGCTCAAGCTGCCGAAAGCCGAAGTCGTCGGCAAACGCCTGAACATGGCGCTTGGCTTGGACATCGCGTGGAGTGTCGAGCCGTTCGACGTCGAGAAACACGGCAACCGCTATGGATCGCAACTGGTGATCGGCTGCGTGGATAACCACCTCGCGCGGCGCGAGCTGCACCGGACGCAGGGCATCCTGATTGGCGCGGGTAATTACCGCGACGGCGGGCAGGTCGTCATCGGCAACGTCGCTGACTCAGAGCGAATGCGCCGGTACATCGACGGCGCGGACGGCAAATACGCTTATCTGCCGAAGGAAGGACTGCTCTTTCCGGCGCTGCTCGAACCCGAAGCGTCGGCGTCCGAACCGCAATCCGATCTGTCCTGCGCGGAACTGGTGCTGCGCGGCGAACAGGATGTTTTGGTCAACGATTGGATGGCGTGCGTGGTCGGGCAGTACGTCTCTGCGCTGCTGCGTCGCCAGCCAATCCGCACCTTCGCCAGCTTCATCAGCCTCGACGGGATGAGCGTCCGCAGTCTGCCGATCTGTCGGGATGAACTGCTGGCGTATCTGCCAGAGCCTACCGACGACTGATTCACCGCTTTGTCCGATGATTTGCCGCAGGCTCCGCTCGCAGCGGAGTTTTTGTTTTTGATCTACAGGGTTTGAAAGGGGCAGTACCATGCGTTACTGGGATGACATGCGAACCAAATACGGCTTCAACGACGGCGGAGCCGTGCCGGATGGCGCGGATGTAGACCGTGCGGTAGACTTCCGCGCCGTCAACCAACTGGCAGAACAGTTAGGCAGCGGTGTGCGTGCTACCGCCTATGACCGCGCCGGTGTCCATAACTGGTGTCTCATCCTGTTCTACGACGTCAATGACCTGTCAGGTCACACACCGAATGAACTGGCGGAGCCGCTGGACATTGCGGCTGACGAGGTGCTGGAACCGGACGAAGCGATGAGCGAAGCCATACGGCAGGCATACCTGCTCGATCTGGACAGCTTCGTGCTGATCTCGATTAACCTGTCTGAAAACTTCGGGGAGTTCGTGGTGGCGCTCTATCCGGTGAACGAAGGTGATCCACTGGTGGCTGAAGTGAATGAGCAGCCGCAGCACATTTACCCCAGCGGGCGGGTGCGGCTGGCGCGCGAAGTCAACGCTTTCGCTGGCACGTTGCTGCCGGCTGGCAGTGAATACGCAGTGGCGTGGATTGATTATCATCCGCCGCTAGTGGGGCTAGCAGCCCAGCCCGCCGATCCGGTTCTTGCCACCACTGCCCCTGATGCGCTCGTGGTAGTCGAAATCCCCTCCGAGATCCGCGCCGCCAGCGAAAACCGCGAGCCGATCCCGCCGTTTCATCTGCGCGATATGGATGATGAGACGCTCGATGGATACGGCGAGTTCTACGACTGGAACGCCGCGCAGATTTCAATGCGTCAAGCGGTGGATGAACTCGGACGAGCCGTCCAGATCGTCAACGGCTATAGCAATACGGTGTCGTCCTGCGATCCTGACGAGAGCGAGTGAGCGCCATGCTTCAATGTCAACGTCAGAACATCCATCGCTCGAAGCTGCCATCGCCCGGCGCAGTCGGACATATCGTCGGGCTGTCTACCGTTAATCCCCGCCGCAAATGTATCGTCAGCCACTATCCCCTGTGCGACAGCGCTGATTACCGGTTCAGCCTCGGCATTCACACCGTATTTGTCCGATTCCTCGACAACGGCGAGATCGCCCGCTTCAGCGGCTTCTGGTTCGAGGCGCTGCTATGACCACCTTCACGCATCTCGACTGGCAGCCGGTCATCCTGCTCAAAGTTGTGCGCCCGCCGTTTGGGGGATGGGGCGGCTTGTCGCTCCAACGCGCTTATCTTGCGCTGGATCATGAGCGGCTGCTCTATGCCGATTGGACACTCGAAGCCGGTGAGCGCGCCGAAGCGGTCGTCTTTGCGACAGGCTGGGCGCTGCCGGCGCTGCCGAATGGCGCTTTCAGGTTGCAAGGACATGGCGGCAGGTTCCTCCCGTCGGGGACATGGATATTGCCCTATAACGAGAGCATGTTCGCGCTCTACGGCACCGCAACCGCTTCGATGAGCCGTCTGATCCAGTACGTTGATCAGCAGCCAACCAATCCGATGACTCTCTCGCTCCTCTCACGCTTGAGCCAACTTCTTTAGCCAAAGGATACCCTCATGACGCAAGACCTGAATGCCGCTGCCATGCAGCGGTATCACGACTGCTTTGACAACGACGAGTACAGCGCCATTGGCGAGTTTCTCGCTTCCAATCTGAACACTGACCGGGATGATCAGCGCGTTGTGGATGGCATGATAGCCGTGCAGAATACCGCCTTCGAGTTGTGTGGGCATCCCGATTTCAATGGAGCATGGCACAAGCTCGCCGTGTTCTGCGGGCAAAATTCAGTCTCGCTTCACACTGTCGATGCGATCCGGGACTTCCTGCGCCGCTTCTCGCCGGATGACGCGCGCATTGATGACTTCGAGGCGACTGCCAAAGGGATACTGCGAGCATACAGTGGGCTGGATGATCTCAAAACCGCGACCGCTCATGCCAATGGTGTTCATGGCTGGCGCGGACGCATGGCATACGAACTCCTTGCCGCTGTCGAATATTTCACGCTGACGGCAGTTCAACTGCTGGCACACGGCGATGAAACGTATGTCCGAGAAAAGCTCACGAACGGTCTGAACCGCATCACCGGCGCGCTCTACGAGGGCGTCCGTCACAGCCAACAGCGCTCGTTGTACAATTTCAAATCGACCTACTTCCCCGATGAGAGCGATGCCTGACACCCTCTCCGCTGCCTATGCTCACCGTGAATATCTTCATCGCCGTGACCGAGCTGTTCTTCGGCGCGAGTAGTCCGGGCAGCATGGATGTGGACGCTCGCGGTGTGCCAAACTTTCCACGCTGGCGCAATCCGTATCACCTCCCATCGTCGTGTGACTGCCGCTGTCGCCGCTGTTCGTCACGCGCCCAATCGTCTGTGCCTGCATTGTGCTGATCCTGCCGGGTGCCGCTTGTATTCCCTCTCTGACACGCAGGCTTGCCGATCCGGTCATCTGCTGCTCGTAAACCCTGTTTCTCCTTCGGCATGGTGCTTTCCCCTCTGACCCGGTACGTGCCGATTGGTTTTCTGACCATCCTAGCAGGCGCAGCGCCGGGTCAACCCCGCCAGCGGGGTCGCTTTCGGCGTTTTCTCCTGGCTTGTGCCGCTTCGCTCACCAAAAACGCCGAGCGCCTAAGGCGACCTTCGGTCGCACGGTGACCCAGCACTCTCATACGCCTGCTGGATTCAAGGTCAGAAATCGGCACAGGGTCGATGGATAGCAAAAGCGCTCAGGCGCGAGGAGAAAAACATCATGGGTACGAGCCTCAACGTTCAGGTGACCGGGTTTGTCGGCAGTGATCCGCAGGTGCGTCAGGTAGGTGAACAGAGTGTCGCGTCGTTCTCGGTGGCGATCAGCCGCAAGAACCGCGCAGGCGACAAGCAGACGGTCTGGGTGCGCGTCAACTGCTGGAACAAGCTGGCGGAGGTGGCGGAGCAGTACGTCCGCAAGGGATCGCTGGTGCAGGTGATGGCGGAGTGGCTGCGCCCGTCGGCGTGGATTGACCAGAGCGGCACGCCGCAGCCAAGCCTCGACATCGATGCCAATCGCCTTGTCCTGCTGGATCGCGCCGAAAACGGTGACAACGGTCATGGCGAAGATACGGAGGATATTCCGTTCTAAGGAACAAAGGCACTGGGTAGAAGCAGCAAACTGCTGCTTCTACCTAATACTTATATTCTCTTACCATCAACTGAACAATCTTGTGCTTTGCTCAGTTGCTGTGATCCAATTGTTCCAATTCAAGAATGAAGGATGCAACGACCGAGCGCAATCCGCTTGTTTGATTCCTCTTGTTACTTTGAGCTGACCGCGCCATTGAGAATTTTGTCTCGGATAACGATGCCGCGTCCATCAGTTTATCCGCAAAATCTGCGACCTTCACGTGAACCACATGCAGCAGCTTGATCAGGCGCGCGGCTGGAAATAATTGCATGAACTGCTGGAGCGTATACCGTCCAGCCTCGATCTGACTGAGCTGCGTCATGTGAATGTTTGAAGCAGAAGCTACTTCTTCGAGCGAAAGCCCTGATAACAATCGATTTGTACGAATGAGTGTTGAGACAACGAGCAAAGGTTTTGCCGCTACCCGGCTTGCCTGACCGTCGCTGATTGCTTTCACAGCCCGTTGTTCGAATGCTTCAGAGAGACGAACAGTCGATGCGCTTCCCAAGATCAAATCAATGTCAGCGCTATCGAGTGTTTCATCAAGGACACCGTTTGTGCCTAGTGCGCCGAGCAGCATTTCAAGCATCTCAACCGATAATTCATTCATCGCGTTGTCCTTTTTGCACTTGTGCTTCGAACGCATTCAGTAATGTAGGGTTTTTCCGGAGCGTTTCCAGCCCACGACGTTTCCACTGCCGAACTGTGGTGCTAGGTACACCCAACATTTCTGCAAGATCCGTTAACTCAATGCCGGAATAATGCAGCACCAGCACTTGCCGATGATTGGGAGGTAATGTTTCTAGAGCCGCATGAAGCGCATCGACAAGCGGTGATTTTCGCTCAACAGACTCGCTGGCAATGCGCCAGTCGCCAATCTCGTCAAATTGGATCTCTTTCTGGAGTTTTCGGTTCTTGGTGCGCCACATGTTTAGAGCAATGGTGAACAGCCAGTTTCGGAACGACTGCTCAGGATTCTCCGTTTTGGGTTCAAACGTATCAATGCGTTCCATGGCACGATAGAGTGCCTCTACTGCAACATCTTCCGCTTCCATCATGTCAATTCTGCAATAGTGCGTAATGAAGCGCACCAGCGGTTCCGCGTATAATTGCAATAGAGAAGCGACCGCTTCCGCATCACCTATACGTAATCCATCAAGTAACTCGAATGTCGGTGCGGGGATAGACAATTAGGACCTCCAGAACACATTCACGAACCTAGCAGTTAGGCTATATAGAAAGCATTGCACGAAGATCCTTATATGCCTGTTTTTCCCAAGTAGAGAATGCTTCAGGATCCTGAGTGAACTGCTGCCATGCTTGATTCACAAGCCCTACAACTGTAAATGCGTTGCCGTGACAGTTGTAGGCCACCAGCCCTTTTTCTTGGCAACTCTCAAATACCTTCGCCGCAATCGCTTTTACCACTTCCGCCGGATAGTATGTTTCATGCCCTTGTGGTCGTTCATCATTTAAGCTCAACGCGAGAATTTCTGACCATCGGCTTTTCAACGCTTCGATGGACGAATCCCCGAGTTTATCAAGCATTTCCAACATGCAATCAAAGCGACACTGATCTGCTGGATGATCAGCGGTTTGCCCTATGGTCGGAAAGAATGGATCGCTGCCGTGGTTGACCATGAGACGCATATGCTGCCACACAAAACTTGGACCACATAGGAAAGTGGCGATTAAGTCGGCAGCCAATTCAATCTGCCATTGATCGCGCCAATAGTTTTCAGCAACAAACAACATGCGCGAGTCATATGGTGACGCACCAATATCTGCCAATTGATCACGGCGTGACTTGAAATACTGTTTCACAAAAGTAGAAAATGACCCTAAAAAATTCCGCCAGTACAGTAGGAAGATATGTCCGAGTTCATGTAAGAAATCTGGCCATCCTAGCAAACCTCGAATATCTCCCACCGGGATTGCGATCACCTTAAATTCCGGCTGTGTCCAATAGTATTGTTCACTCATTACCGTTACTGTCGGCAACAGATCACGGGGGGTGTTCGTTTCGGTGATGAGTCGATCCACAATATCAGCAAATTCGCGATCTCGTTCGTCATATCTGAGAATGACGGGAAGCGCAAATTGCTCAATCAGCGCAACCTCCCGTGTTAAATCCTGATAATCCAAGAGTGCTTCGGTCCAGAGTTCCTGATGCTGTAGTCCGTCCGAAAGCTTCGCCGCCGCAACACGTTCACGTATATCGTGGAGATTGTCAGAAATGCGTTCACGAAATGAGATGACATCTGCATGAGCCTGATGTTCTTGCAGTGTTTTTTGAAACCGTTCACAACGGTGGTCGAGATCGACGAGCAACCCCAATATGAAAGTGTTCACGACCATCGCATCAATCTCCGAAAGACAGCATTTGTATCTGCACTCGCCGCCATGAGGAACTCATCAAGGACAGCGATGTCCTTCTCCGTCAGCTTGTGATCTTTTTCGGAAAGACGTGAAGCGAGACGTTGCAGTCGAGCTGAAAAGAGATCCCTATCAGTCTGATGATCGAGACGTAAACGATCCACCATAGATATCGGAAGTGGTGGTTCGCTGATCCATTTCTCTGGTGGTAATCCTTGGTCATCAAGTTCGAGCATATCGCGGAGATACAGCGCAATATTAGCTAATCCAAACCTCGCTTTGGCAAGCTGCTCCGGTTCATCTGTTGGAACTTCACTATCGAGTCCGTAGTGCTTTCGCTTGATTGAAACGACCCACGCGCGGATTCTTTGTGACATCTCCGTGAGTTCTTGATACTGATGGGAAAGAAGTCCGAGATCGCTCATGTTGGTGACTTTCCCTAGGAAGTCGTTTTCTTTTTGCCAAATTCAATGAGTGCGCTTATCAAGTCTTCATTGTTATCGGGATTTGCGGCAATAGGTTCAAGCCAGTCATCTGCCAACTTTATTGTCAGAGGAAGACTCTGCAAACCATCGGGTTTTGTCCAGGCAAGTATCGAGAGCCAATAGATATCGCGCAACACTTGTTCGATGCTGAGGTCTCCAAAAACGATCTTCGCCGTAAGCGGTTCGGCTGTCCCTTGTCGAAGCCCTGGAAAACCAGTTGTAGAAACTATCCCCCATTGTTCATCGAAAATATGGTAGCTACCAACCAAGGGATTCACGAAACCACGTTTTGTTTTTGCGACTAACCGAGAGCTTTCCGCTGTCGATTTGTGAATCTCAACGATGCCAATCTTTGTGTCTGGCTCAAGAATACGGCTATCGATGAGCTTTTGGATTCCTCGTTTCAATCCTTCTTGTTCCGTATCGTATGAACGTCCGTCGCGGTGTACCACTATGTGACGTGGAGTTCGTCCTATCAAACTTTTGATGCGTGGGATAAGCTGCGAAAGGTGCTCTTCGATAACCTCCGCGGTAGGCTCTGTAAGCAACTTCTCCGGTTGTGGAGAGTTCGTAGGATAAAATCTGCAAACCTGACCGCCAGCAGCAACAAAGGTGAAGGCGGCAAAATTATTTAATACGTCAATGCCGATGTACAAATCGTAGTAGAGTTCATCTGCAAGACACCAAGGCCAGTACCCTCCTGTCACCAGTAACTTGAGTGCGGTGTTGAAGAGGTATGACCGATATATCCCTTCTGCCTTCCTGTCAGTTTGTGCGGCTTGCTTTCGCGTGATCATCTCTGATGCTTGAATAGACTTGGTGCGAACATGCGGAGAGAGCACGCGCTTGATATGGCTTCGAACCTGTCCTGAGTGACGCCTCGAAGGGGCAGTCGGAAGAATGACCAGCGCCAAGGCAGGAGTGGAGACCGTCATTGATCGTTTTGCATCTTCGATTGCTTTATGCAACGAAGGCAAATTGGAAATCCGTGTATCGTCCCATGTCACAAGTTTAGGATTATACGGAACCGGACTAAGTTGGTTGACTGCATTTCCCAAGTCTTCTTGAACACTGTCCATCAAGTCTTCATCCATCGCTAGACTCATGGGAACCAAGATGTAATGGGACGTGATTCCAGTTCGAGTCAGTACGCCGACGGATTTATCTTTCAACAAATTCGCGCGGTCCCGCCAGTAGTGCTGAATCGCTCCGCCTTCTGGCGTGGGCGCATTCAAGATGCGATTGTTCCCAAACCGCTGAGCAGGAATAGGAAAGACCTTTCTGGAGACACTCGCTGGTTCGGCGCTAACTCCAATTGACTGACCGGCAATCATCGCTTTACTTAAATACGTCGAGATGTAGCTCTGAATTGCCTGCATTCGCTCTTGAGGGTCGAGGATTGTTGCCTTGTGCTGGCGTCCAGCCTCAGTTTCGTAGGTGCGATAACGAAGGCGCGCAAGGGACACAGCGCCATACATTTGACCGCCGGACTGGTGAGGGTAGTTATAGACTAATGCTCGATCATCGGCTTGCAGCTTTAATACACGAGAGCCCGTATCCTTGCCATGTTTAGCTAGTGTGTAGTCATAAACGTTCGTGATTTGTTTGGCTTCTGCATCCTCGAATTTCGCTTCGCTGATCGAATGATTGGCTACTGTTTGGAGTTGAATAAAATACCACTGACTTCCAAACTCGTAGATAAAATAGCGCATGAGCCATTGATGCCAATCCTCCCTATTCGCGATTCGCTCTGCGAGCGTCAGTGTGTCTGCGTAAACGTGTTCCACGTCCAGCGCAATGTGTAATCCGCGACCAGGTAGCATTCGCACACGACAAGAGAATCCCCTGTGAATGGTGACCGTAGAGGTTGTTTCTAGCTTTGTCGAAGCTGATGGATTTGTTTTCTCATAGAACTTGAATGGAGATGCACCTTTCCATAGATTCGAGTGTCCCCAGAGATTTCCGCCTAAAGCAAAACCCGCGATACTTTCGGCAATGAGATTATCTTGTCGGGTACCATCCCACTTTACCGCGAGCGGTTCGCCTTCAACCAAGCGCAGATTAACAACGATCCCTTGTAGTGCTGAAACCTCAAATCGCTCAGGAATTGGTTTTTGCGGATGAGGAACAACCGCAAAATAGGTACTACCATCCTGTAACTTCACCCTGACAGCCGGTGTTCTGTATTCCCGGCTGATAAATTTCTTTAGTTTTTCAACATTCGCGTGAAAAGCAGCACCACGCGGTAGATCAACAACCTCAACCAAACGGTAAGGCAAGTTGAGTCGGCTTGGGGTCGTGATCGGAAAGTAGTTGATGTGGTTTTGCATCGGCTGTCTCCAAGCAAAGGGATTTCCAGTTACAGAGCGCACAAGTACCTGTACTGCGAGCAAAGTCAAACCAGTCTAAATGAAGGTCGGCATATTTTGATTTTGTACCCGTCAGCGCTCGAATACGCTGAATGCTGTCGAAGATGGCATTTTCCGTGGAATCAAGAACTTGTTCACCGATGATGTATGGTTCATTAAGCACGGCATCACTTTTATCGTCCAGCAGGTTGACGACAAAACAGCGAATACCCCTTGAAGCAGTAGTCTTGAAAAGCTTAGTGCGATGAAGGGCTAGACCGTAGACCGCAAGTTGAAACGAATGATTGCTTGCATGTTTCGAGACCTTCCAGTCGATAATGTCGATGCCCGAACTTGATGGCATCAACAAATCGGGTTTGGCAGTGATTTGCTGCTCGTCGATCTTAAATTTCAGTTCGATTTCACACTCGTACGATTGTCGACCTGCGAGGAATTGTCGAAAGCGTGCGCTATGCAGCAGGTTCAAGAGCGAGATACGTACCTTTTCAAATTGATCGTCATACCAGTTTTCCGAAGGGGATGTGCCGAAGAAATGCGGAGCCAAGACACAATACGCATCGCCCGCAGCTTTTTTCGACTTTACAGTGCGATAGAGACCATCCCGAGAGAATTGAAACTGCATCTCTGCGATTGCTCGTATTTGAGGCTCAACCTGAGCAAATGCTGGCCATATGCCTTCCGATAGAGCGGGGACAACCCACCGCTGAATTGCAAGATGAACGAGCGATCCGCTCCACCAATCGGGCTGTTGAATCTGCTTTAGCAGAAATGCCTCGCGCCGTTTTTCGTCACGTGCATTGTGGCTTGCCATATGCTGGCTGAAGAAAAATTGACGTTGGCATCGCTTCCACGTGCGATCAGTTGATACAGACCACGATTTCACCTGCTTCTCCTCGAACTCTCGCTAATCTGTTAACGTATGAGCGTTACAGCATTGTTCGACAGCCGTAAAAGATCAAATATTCCCCGCGGCATATGAAATACTGCCTCAGAACAGTTCAAGTTTTTAATGCACTTGAAAGGCAGAGCGAACATTAGTGATAGGCTGTTAGAGCATTAGCAAATTGAGAATTTCAAACGACACATACCCACAGAAGTAGAATTCCATCGTAGTTGCAGACCAAACTCCTGCCTCAATGTACCTGCACTTCTCATGAATTCTGTATTACAGCCTCCTGAGACGGAGGAGCGCTAGTGAACGAATGCTGGCTTAAGGTCTCTTTGTTTCTCTGCTCTAACATCCACTGGTGTATTTCGCGGAGTATTTGGCGATCTTTCTTCGCTTCGTCCTGTTCACGGTTTCCTCGCACGATGCGGATGACCAAGGCAGTTGCAAACGTCACGAGGAAAATCAGCCCTTGGGCCACGAGCGCCGTTCCGACGTCTTGATTAAAGCTGGCATCAAAGATGGTGTTCGGAGGTAAAGGACGTGTGTAGACATACACCCCAAGAAGGGTCCATCCGAATGAGGCCGCCGTACCCACTGCATACAGCAATGTAAAACCGACCAAATCACGCGCAAATGCTCGCATTCCACTCTGCTCCTTAATCCAATACAAACAAGTATATGATTGATTAGTTTGAAGAATCTCCCATTTTAAGGGGGATTCGTATGCGTAATGGTTGACGCCCTATTCCATCCGCTATACCGAGATACAACTTTGGCATAGAATACCTTATAGGAGCGAACAGATGGCAGCCAAGGCAAAGCAAAAATCTACTCCTGCAATCCACCGAGCAGACGTTAACCTACATCAGTCGTTAGCACAGCTGCAGAATTATGCTCTGTGCGACCTAGTAGATAACCAATCGAAATTCGGTGGGTTGTAGGGGCAGACCTACGTGTCTGCCTTCGCTTTCCCCCTTTCTCCCCGCTTGCGTGGGAGAAAGGGTCGGGGATAGAGGGGGTAGAGGCGCAACGTGTTGCGCCCTCTTTCCAACCCACCAAAATCACACAGGTCATATACTAGAGCGGCGGATGCAGTCTAACTCACTCACTATTGATCTAGAGCTGGCGCTTGCGACCGTATTGAATAACCTCGACCAACTCGCCCAGACCGAATCTCTGCGCGATAGCGGCGGCAGGGCAACAGGATATGTTATAGGACCGATTTTTCTGCTTGGGTAAGCCCCATGAACCAGTGAAAGCTTTTCTAATAGTGTTCACAAATCAATACACTAGCAAATTAAATACTTAATTAATCGATATAGGAATTTCTTATAATTCTCCTATACAGCCATCCTAGCCGCACGCCCGTTCTGATGGTAAAATATAGTCATCAGCACATTAAGAGACTATATACATGCATGAAAACGCGGAGCAGTCAGTAGACATCCTTCTCGTCGTTCCCCTCACCGAAGAATTCAATACGTTCCGAGACTTATTTGATTTTAATAAACCTGTCTTCCATAACGGGACTCCCCGTAGTTATTATCTAAATCCCGAAGTTCATACCGATACAAATGCAATAAATGATACCGTTTATTCCGTTGCAGCGATGTGCTTGGACGATATGGGAAATACTAAGTCCGGTGTCGCTGTGGCGAATGCCCTTCACGACTTACATCCAGCCTACGTTTTTATGTTTGGAGTCGCGGGCGGTTTGGCTAAAGAAGCCAATCTAACAGACGTAATCGTCGCAGAAAGCATTTGGTACTATGCCCTCGGAAAGCGATTTACGGATTGGCGGAACACCAAGTCAAAACCATTGCGGCAAGTCCGTTTGCTGTTAAGTACGCTTAGGCAGCCACACTACTATGTGGAGATGCGACCAGAATCTCTCCGCATTGACGCTATGCTCATAGGAAGACTTAGGGCCTACCACCTCAGCATCGCTGGTGAAAAGCAGTATAACGTCCTGTTTGGCCCGTTTGCTGTTGGCGAAGAGGTCATCAAGAGTGAAGAATTTAACGAGGAACTTCGCAAAAAATTAACGCGAAAGCTCGTCGGCGTAGAAATGGAATCGTGGGGGGGAGCTATCGCGGTTTATGACCGCGTATCAAGCACCAAGTTCGTGACCATTCGGGGTGTGAGTGACAAGGCAGACGCAGCGAAGAGTGACAATCCTAGGCCGCAGGCATTAGCAAACGCTGCTGATTTCATGCTCGGCTTCATTACGTCAGGGTTACTTCCTAAAGAGCAGCGCATATCGAAGCAGGCTTCAAAGTACATTGCGATTCACCATTTATCGCTCTATCGGCGTCCGGCCATCACGCAGGCCGTAAATACCTATTTGACCCGACTTCAGACGTTCGATGTCGAGGAACTTACCATTGACCAAATTGAGTGGTTTGTGGATGGATCGATGGTTGCGCCCCAAGAAGCCTTAGATAAACAAATCCAAGCACTGGCGACACTGGATGATTTGCTTCAGCAGTATCCAGACTGCACACTCGGCTATTTCAGCCTAGCGCATATTCCCCTCATGTTCCAACTTGGATACGAAATTAATCGTCGTCCAGTTGAGGTGTTCGCAACGGCATACAATGATGCTCCTTGGATAGATTTACCAGCCACAAGCCCAGCCCCCAATATTATCGTAGAGGGGGAACCTCAAGAGCGTAATGATCAGCACGGTGATGTCATTCTGTTAATGAGTATCAGTTATCCGGTGATTTCCTCAGAACCGCTAGAAATTTGTGGCAATCCGCTCGCTCATGTTCACATACGGTCGGAAAATCCCCTTCCAGGCATTGTTGATAGCTATGCGGTTTTAGACCTCTACACCGAGTTATTTCGGAAATTTCTGAACACCATTCACAGTATTCTGCCGAATACACATCAGATTCATGTGTTTTATGCAGGCCCGCCTACTTTAGCTCTCAGGTGCGGACAGCAGATTAACCGAAACATTGATCCAGAGATCATCGTCTATAACCACTCGAAACGTGATAACCCCATTTACCGCTGGGGTATCAACCTCCAAACGCAAGAAATCATTGAGCGAAAGGCAAACAAGAATGTATAGCGTTCACGATAAAATCTTCACATTTTACGATAAGCATGTCCGTCTGGACAGCGATACACAAAGCAGATTAGCAGAGTACCGTGACATAAACCTAGAGCGCTTAGACGATGGTCTTGAGGAACTTGGATACGCTACCCCCATCCGTACCTACGACCAAGGAAGTTACGCGATGTCCACGATGGTTCAGCATGAGGACAACGACTATGATATTGACAGGGCAGTCATCTTTGATCGTGATGACTTGCCAGCATCGCCCCTTAAGGCTCGGCAGCGCGTCCTAGAGGGCATCCAGCAAGCTGAAGTCAATTTCAAAGAACCGCCGGAAGCGCGAACAAACGCTGTAACCATCTGGTATGCAGACGGCCACCACATTGATCTTGCTGTATATCGTTGCTACGAGGATGAATCCGGCAACGAAGTCATTGAACATGCGGGCGTCGAGTGGACACGGCGTAATCCTACAGAAATTACCGATTGGTTTGTGGGTGAAGTAGCGCGACAAAGCCCCTCGCACGAGGCGGGAGCTACCGTCAAAGATGGACAAATGCGTCGCATTGTCCAGTTACTCAAAATGTTCGCCAAAGTGCATCCAAGCTGGAATTTACCCGGTGGACTGTTGATCTCGGCGCTCGTAGCCGAGTGCTATCAGCCAGATTCAACTCGTGACGATGTGGCGCTCTATAACACCATGTCATCCATTCGCACTCGTCTCCAGGGAAATACCGAGGTGGTCAATCCCGTTGATCCGTCCTATTTCCTGACGGACAAAGACGAGCACGTGAACGAGTTGGTTCGTTTCGAAGAGAAATTAGGTAAAGCACTGGAATGGCTTCAGCCGCATTGCAACTGCGAGTGCGATAACCTCACGGCTTATAAAGTGTGGGCGAAAGTTTATGATCACACTTATTGGAACACGCTTATTGAAGGGGAAGAACTGAAGGCAGCAGAAAAGAGCATTCATGTGCTTCCAAGCGGTGAATTACGCACAGAAAAGCCCAGCGTTCCAGCCGTACGGTCCCCTACGCACCGATTTTACGGAGATCAGTAATTGGGTTTTACGCCTGGGAGAAACACCTCTCCGAAATCAATTGGCCTACAGGACGCCAGAGTACGGCGACATTTCCCACAGTTTCGCTATAAGCGCATAGGCAATTGCCTCGTATGGAAAGGTGTTCTCAAGCCCAGCCCGACATCACCGGAGTATGAAATAGAGATCGAGTATCCGCATGGCGGTGTACCAAGTGTCTATGTTGTGTCTCCTGCCATCGCTGAAAACGCGCCGCACAGATTTAGGGAGGACAAATCTCTCTGTCTCTATTACCCCAAGGATAGAAGCTGGACATCCTCAGAATTTGTCGCAACGACGATCATTCCTTGGACAGCGGAATGGCTAAGGTTCTACGAAATCTGGCTGATTACAGAAGAATGGTTTGGCCCGGAAGCGCCTCACACACCAGACAAATAAGTAAATCCCCGTCGCAGTAGGTAGTGTATCCTCTCACCAAGCAAGCGCCGGGAATCTAAACCACGAAAGCCGCGGACACTGTAGGACGCGGTTTTCTTATAATGGCCGGAGCTAACTAGATTCTGCTACCTTGCCCCCTAAATTTATGACATTAACTATGCTTGACGGAAAATTTTGCCGCTTGGCATCACCTCAAAGCACCGCTAAACGCGGAGCATCACGCGCCTGCGTGCAAGCAGGGTGAAGTATGGTGGTGCAGTATTGGCGTGAATAGCGGTCGTGAGATGGATGGAAAAAATCGAGACTTTAACCGTCCAGCACCAGTGGCTCCGTCTGCGATACCGGTGCCAGGTGCGAGGGAATGCGTCATTCCCTCGCCACTACGGTGTCATAAAGTCCATAATGGGTCAGGCCGGGGTGGCTGTCTATACCGGCGTAACGAAGCGACGCGTCCTCGTATCGCCTGAACGCAAACACGGCCTGGTTCATTTGCTCGGTATTGAACACCTTGAGCGTTACGAGCATGTGGAAGTCATTCACTGTTAGGCCGGTAACAGTGCGGAACAGCTCCGGTTCGAGCTTAGTGATGACATCCTGCAACGTGTTCTCGCGGAAGTCGGTCAGATACATGAACGCGGGAATCCGCGTCGCAAACTTGATCAGCTTCTCTTGGACGAGCTTGCGCTTGGACTTATACTCCTTCTCCTCGTCAGTGAGCTGCTTTTTCTCTTTTTCGGTCAGCTCCTTTTGCTTGGCCTTATTCTTGAGTTCCTTGACCTTCTCGCTCTTGTTGATGATCGTCTCGATTATATTATCGCCAAGCGAGCGCCAGCCCTCGATACGCTCAACGGCGGCCATCGCCTCGGGGTTTTCCAGGATGCGGCGCAGGGTGTCGTTGTCCACGTTCACAAGCAGCGCGCTTTCCCACTTACGAGCCAGCAGCGTAGCGGAGGTGCCTGCCATCGCGATGTCGAGAATACCGCCCGCATCAATCTGCGTCATGTTCGCGCCATCGTAGGCTAAAACCGGAAGAAACGACACGAGATCCCTGACAGCGTTCTCTGGATTCGACTCGTTCGGCGACAGTCCGATCGCGTATTCAGAGAGCTGTCGCAGCGCACGCGTGGGCGCGAAGTCGAACACGAAGCAGACAGGCTTGAGGATCTCCTCCTCGTTTGGGTTGTCGCCGTTGGGGTTTTTGATGGACCATGGTGACTGAACGCGGAAGGCAGCCTGAAAGTAGGTCTCCGGCGATTTGAGGTTGCGCAGCATCAGAATCGATGACCACTGCGGCACTGTGACGCCAGTGGTTAACTTGCCGCATGAGAGTGTGATGGACTTGGTCTCGAATCCGCTCCCGATTGCCTTGCGCACAGGCGGCAGCGCATCCAGCCCGATACCTGCCGAAGCGCCCGCAGCAATAATCACCGTGTAGTCATGCCAGAAGGTGTTGTTCTTCTCGGCGAGCAAATTCGCCATCGCGTGACACGCCGCGACGTTGGGGAGGAACCAGAACGAGTGCTGTAAATAAGGCAGCAAGCGTACATCCGAATAGGGAAATGGTGGCCGCGTACCGGTCTTGAGCTGCTCGAGCGATTGGGGCGTGTAGCCACCGCGGATGATGTCCAGCCACTTCTGCACGTCGCTCTTATGCTTGAACTGGGACTTATTACCTGTGCCCGATGCCTGAAAGAACGAATTGAGATCGAACTCGTCGAACTCGCCGGCGCTGGCGATTGCCAGTAACTCCTCTGGCATCCGATACGTAAGCAGGCGCAGCTGCGGCAGCGCGGCATAGGGGTCCCATTCACCTAGTTTCTTCGTCGCGAATTCTTCCTTGGCGCGCTGCTCGTCGGTATACGTCCAGTTGAAGATTTGCTCCTCAATGAACTCGCCTGTGGCTAAAGCCCTGAACGGCGTACCCGAAAGGTAGAGGTAGGCTTTGGTCGTGATGGGTAGAAATTCAGTCTCTTTCTCCGAAAGCTCGCCGAGATCTTCGTTCAAGTTTTTCAAGCCTTTGTCGTACTCGAGTTTGGCCTCCTTTTTGGCGACCTTATCCTCTTCGCCCTCGAAAAGTTCCTGGGCAGTCTCGCGCCATGCACCGAAGTGGTATTCGTCGAAGACCACGAGATCCCAATTCATCGTGTGGATCCATTCGTTCTTCGGCTTGATATTCCCGGCCTCGTCGTGGCCGAGCAAGTCCTGGAATGAGCCGAAATACACGAGCGGCGTTTTGGAGGAAATCTGCCTGGGATCACTGCCCGAAGACCGAGACAAATATTGCCAACCATCGAAGTCCACGTGACTCTCTAGATCGGTTTGCCACGCGTCCTCGACGGCGGGCTTGAAGGTCACGACCAGCACGCGTTTTGCGCCGAGCCTTTTGGCGAGTTGGTACGTGGTGAATGTCTTGCCAAAGCGCATCTTCGCGTTCCAAAGGAAGCGCGGTACGGCGTGCATATCCTCCTGCCAGACGGAGTGGAAGTAGGCGTGTGTTTTGTTGACAGCCTCGGCTTGCTCCCGACGCATCGGAAAGGTTTCGTGATGCGTGCCTGTGAAGCTTTGGCCCGTGCGCAGTTCGGTGAGGACGGTCTTCACGTCCTCTAGCGAGCAGCGCATCCATTCCAGTTCGACCCTCTCGAGTCCCTTCCTCGCAAGGGCTGCACGTACCTCGTAATCACTGAAGATAGTTCCGTCGTCGCGCTCGGCTGACTCGTCGATTTCGATCCGGTAATTCTTGATTGTGGCAGTCCTGAGCTGCTCGGCGACGCGCCGCTTCACGTCGCGGGTGGACTGGCCCACCTTGAGGAGACCTGCGTGCGCGTCGTCCTCAATCGAGTAGGCGTAGATGCGCGGTCGGGCCTCTGGTTTAGGCGCGAGGATTTCATCAATGGTTGGTTTATTCGTCGTCATCGTCGTCTGAGTTTGACTCATCAGGAGTAGCGTCGGTGTGTTCAGCGACTTGCGACTCAATGAAGGCGACTTCGTCCTTTGTCAACCCGTAGCGCTTGTAGAGCTTAGCGTCCGTCCACTCTTGGTCCAGTGGCAAATCAGGCACAAAACCGTAAACGCCGCGAGCGGCGTCTTGCGTCGGTTTGCGCAGAGATACCAGGAATCGAACAAAACGCGTACGAAGATACATCGCGTATCGCGTCGCTTCACGCTCGCTGCTAAAGCATCCCGCAACGAGGTAAGTCTCGGTACAAGCGGTTCCAGGTTCGGCAACAATCGGCTTACTAAGGAATTTATCCTCCACCGCCGCGCTAGTGCCCTGGACCCTCGTCATAAGGACCTTCCACTCGTCGATCCAGTCGGGGTTGATTAGGATCTCTTTGCGGGAAATCCAGCCAATGCGCTGGTTCTCGAAGAGACGAACTGGCTCGGTTAAGCCGGCTGGAGACGGTCTGCCCTTAAAGTTTGTTGCAAGACCGAACGGCTTTCTACTGGAAACGCGTGCATCAAGCGTGGGTTCTTTACGCGACCTAATCTTCTCTAAGATCGGAACAGCCTCATTACGCCGGACGAGGACGTCGTAGCTGTCGAGGTAACGGGACACCGCTGGCCCCGCTAGCTGACCATCCCAGATTGTTAAGAAATCGCAAGGGCCATCGTGCTCGCGATCCCATAAGAAGTATGAAATGCCACCGCGGATCTTCACGCCTGGAAAACCCTCGTAGAGCTTCGGGTAGTCTACGATGCTCCGCATCCGCTTGTCTGCAAGCATCTGCTCTCGGTACTTGTCGAGACCCTTGCCCCCGGCCATCCAGCGCGACGGCGTCACAAACACCGCATAGCGCGGATCGAGTTCAAGCGCCTTTTCCACGAACAAATGGTAGATCGGCGCTGCGCTCTTGCCATAACCTCCGTCACCTAACTGATATGGGGGGTTTCCTATGATCACGTCGAACTGCATATCGCCTCCAAACATCTCGGCAAGTCGAGTTTTGATCTCGTCGGTGTGGATGAAACCGTAGGCATGGGTCTCCATCATGCCACCACGGTCATAGGTCGCTTGGCTGGCTCCACAGAATGTGCATTTACCATTGACCCAGGTGTGTTCCAACCGCTCAAACCAGATGTTGCCTGTATCACTCCTGAAGCTCTTAGCAATGGAGTACTTGCCGTTGGCGTGTTTTGAGCAATATAGGCTCCGTCGCGCCAGCAGGCTGGTGAGATACGTAATCCCGATGCCGAACACCTGATTCATCAGGATGTGATCGACGCGTTCCTCGAGATCCGAGATTTCGTCTGCCAGACCCCCGGTAAGGCGGCTGGTGATCTCGCGCAGGAAAACGCCAGACTTGGTACAGGGGTCGAGGAAACGTACCGTCTTGTCCGCCCAGATGTCCGCGCCGCCGTTGTCCGCCGCCCATGCCAAGGCAAGCATATCCAACATGCGGTTGGCAAACTCCGGTGGCGTGAAGACCTCATCGTTCGAAAGGTTCGCGATACACGTCAGCACATCCGGGTTGCGGCCACGCAGTGTAAAGCTGGCTTGGCTCATAAGTCCTCCTTCGGTGTGTCGCCGAACATAGCAGCGCCTAGCTCGCTCACGGTCACCGGCGGGTATGTCCTAATCGGTGCGAAAATATCTTCTTTACTACTGTTGGCCCAGAGCGTGCCCTCCGCGCTGAAGGCTGACGACGTGGCGAGATCGGCAAGGCGAAAGTCGCGCCGCTGGAACTTCCCTTTGCCTAGGTAACCCCACTCCGCAAAGCTGATAGGTTGGTCATCGCTGGTGCGCATCTTCAGTGCATCACCGTGGACAATGTTCTGCGACAGCACGTATGAAGCAGCGCGATAGAGATCGTCCGACTCGTTGAGCTTTAGATAGTCGGCGAGGATCTCCAACATATTCGCGCGGCACTCAGCAATATTGTCCTCCAAGAGTTCAATCCCATAGGTACACATCAGCGCTAGAAGGGCGTAGTGACGCTTTTCAAAGTCGGATTTCCCAAATTTGAGTTCGACGGCGGCGAGCTTCCTTTGCAGAACACGGACAAGGAAGTTTCCGCTCCCGCACGCCGGTTCCAAGAAGCGGGAGTCAATCCGCTCAGTCTCGTTCTTGACCAAGTCGAGCATGGCCTCGACCATCCACGCTGGAGTAAACACCTCCCCGTGGTCGGCGACGCGTTGTTTGGACTTGATTTGGTTCATGGGTCGATGCACTTATAGCCCCGCTTCCGTCTTGTATGGTTACCATAGCCCAACGTGTATATTAGTGCAACTTGCTGTATATCTGGCTATATAGAAGCTGCCCGGACGGACATGTCTCGACACTGTTGAGGATTCACTTCTTTGTTAGGCAATTTTCATGATCTTAATTTTAGCAGGATAAAATGGATCGGAGTCAATCATGTGAGCTGAACTCCAAGTCGGACAGCTTATGTTAGATTGAGAATCTACATTCCAACTCTATATGTGTTACGTCGCAGTTGGCGCTGCCTGGCAGCAAT
>DAOUCB010000107.1:0-2480 GCA_034432495.1 Anaerolineae bacterium
ATTTTACGCTCAATATAACATGAGCAGTCGATGACGAATATTGCCCCTTCGGCGGCAGGTTCAAGCAGAGCAGACCGCCTAGCGCGCTGCTCAACGCTTATGTCGCTGTACGTCGTGGCGGGCAGCAGCGTTGCAGCGTGGGGAGTCAGATTTCGACCCGCTGCCCCCGCGCTTAGGTTATTCGGAAAGGTTTTGATCTAAAACAGAGGTTTTCGTCGATAATAAATAATAACAATGCAGTTCGCGTCGAGTTTCAGGGGGATTGACGATGCCTTACGATTTTAACTGGCAGGACGACGAAAAAACGATCATTCGCATGGACATTCATGGCGAAGTCACCTGGCCTTTGTGGTATGCCGCCGTCGATAAAGTTGCTGAAGAACTCGGCAAGACTTCGCACCGCGTCGATTTGATCTTCAATGACAGCGTGGGGATGCCGAAAGGCAACGCCCTGCCGCATCTGAAAGCGACCAACGCCAAGCTGGTGTCGCACCCGAATATGGGGCTGATTGTTTCGGTCGGCACGCAGAACCTGACCGCATTCACCAAAATCATGATCGGGATTCTGAGCCGCGTCTATGGCATTGACAACAGCCACAACGGCGGCTTTGTCGATTCGATGGACAAGGCGCTCGCCATCATCGCGGCGGATCGAGCCAATTCTGCGGCGGCTGTCTAAAGCAGGCAACGAGGCTGCCTCCATCCTGAAAACTGCTGCTTGACATTACTAGACGACTGGTCTACTATAAATTCCATGAGCAAACAAGAGACCAAACAAGAGACCAAACAAGCGCTGCTGGAAACCGGCATCAAGCTGATCTTCAAGCAGGGCTACAACCATACCGGGCTGAACGAAATCCTGGAAGCGGCGAATATCCCGAAAGGATCGTTTTACTACTACTTCAGCAGCAAAGAGGATTTTGGCCTGCAAGCGCTCGATGCGTTTATCGAGCGCAACCGTGCCCGTACCATTGCCAGCCTGAAGGATGAATCACTCGACCCGCTGGCGCGGATTCACGGCTACTTCGACTCGTATGCCAGCTATCTGCAAGCAGTTGAGTGCAGTCAGGGTTGTTTGCTCGGCAATCTGGGACAGGAACTGGCCGATCAGAATGAGGCGTTCCGGCTCAAGGTCGAGGAAGGTATGGACACGCTCGCCGGAGAACTGGCGACCTGCCTGCGCGCGGCTCAGGAAGCAGGCCAGATCAATCCGGCACTCAACGCAGACGATCTGGCGGCTTTCATTTACAACAGTTGGCAGGGGACGATGCTGCGTATGAAGGTCAGCAAGTCGATGGAACCGGTTTGGACGTTCGAGCGGATGCTGTTCGACGTTCTCCTGAAACCCTGAACGCTCTGCGCGAGTCGTTGCAGGGTTTTCTTTTGTGCAAGCGATAGTAGACCAGTCTAATTTACATCAATAGGGAGAAGAATCATCATGGGATCGTTTGAGGGCAAGGTGGCACTGGTCACGGGAGGTGGTTCGGGGATTGGGCAGGCGGCAGCGCTGGCCTTTGCCCGGAGGGGCGCGACCGTCGTCATCACCGGACGGCGCGCCGAGGCGGGCGCGGAAACCGTCCGGCTGATCGAGGCCGAAGGCTGCGAAGGAACGTTTATACAGGCCGATGTCACCAAAGAAGCCGAGGTCAAAGCGCTGATCGACCAGATCATCCAGCGCTTCGGGCGGCTGGATTACGCCTTCAACAATGCGGGCGGCGGGAGCAAGTTTGGCTCGATGGTGGACATGACCGAAGCCGATTGGACGGAGTCGCTTGACAGCAACCTCAAGTCGGTTTGGCTGTCGCTGAAATACGAGCTGCCGCAGATCGCCAAACAGGGCGGCGCGATTGTCAACAATGCCTCAGTCGTGGCGCAGCGCGGGCAACCGATGACCAGTTTCTACGCGGCGGCAAAGGCCGCCGTCGTCTCGCTGACGAAATCTGCCGCGATTGAATTCGCGCCCAAAGGCGTGCGTGTCAATGCCGTCAGCCCGGCGATCATCGAGACGGCGATGACCGAGCGGCTGGCGTCGATTGTCTCCGGCGGTGCGACCAGCGACCCGAAGGCGCAGTTTGGCGCGAACTATCCCCTGGGGCGCGTGGGCGAGCCGCGCGAAATCGCCGACGCGGTCGTCTGGCTGTGCTCGGATGAAGCCTCGTTCGTGACGGCGCAGGAATTCACTATCGACGGCGGGGTGATGGAGCGCTAACCGGGCGCGCAGCGTTGATACTGCCACAGAATAGCGTGGTCATGGATTTTGAAAGCGAACCTCACCCCCAGCCCCTCTCCACTTCGTAGCGAGGGGGTGCAGGGCAGAGCAGAAAGGTTCTTAAAGTCCCCTCTCTGAGGAGAGGACACGTTTTACACGATGATGTGCATTCGGGGAAATTTCTCGCTCGACCCCACCCCCCGACCCCCTCCCCGAATTCAAGGAGGGGGCGAAAAACAAAACCGTTCACGGGAAGATTTTTGGCATTTTA
>DAOUCB010000108.1:0-63775 GCA_034432495.1 Anaerolineae bacterium
ATACCGTTCAGCCTCACGTCCACGGAGTTCACCGGTGGGCTTCATCTCTCCGACAGGGTCTCTCCCTCAGAAAGTTCCAAGCTCTCACCGCCTCATTCCTTCTATTCTATGCCTCTAAGATACAAGAAAGGGAGAAAACAGAAACAGCGTGGGTTTACGAAAGAAACTTACTCGACTCTACAGAGACCGCAGAGAACACAGAGAAAGAATTAAAAGGGTGAACACACCGGTTCGCCCCTACAAAATCCATGTTCGAGAAGGTTATTCGTTCCCCAGGACGCGCTGCACCTGAACGCGCAGCGTTTCGCGATCCACCGGCTTGACCAGATAAAAGGCCGCACCGAGTTCGTAGGCCAGTTGGCGCTGGTCGAGGATTGAGATGATGATGACCGGAATGTGGGCGGTCTGCTCGTCGGCCTTGAGTGCGCGCAGCACGTCCCAGCCGTTAACCTCCGGCATCAAAATGTCGGTCAGCACTACGTCGGGCTGAAGCGTGCGGACGATCTCCTGCGCGCCACCGGGGTTGGCGGTGCAAACGACCTGATACTCAGCGGGATCGAGGTAATCCTGCAAAAGCTGACGGTCGGCGGGGCCATCGTCGATCACCAGCAGCAGCGGGCGTTGATCGCGTTGAACCGTCGCCATGTTCAGGTCATCGACCAGACCGAGTTTGACGATGGGCAGGAGCACATTGAAGGTACTGCCAACTCCTGGCTCACTGTCCACCCAGATATAGCCCTCGTGCATTTCGACCAACTGCCGCGAAATCGCCAGCCCCAGCCCCGGCCCACCGTATTCGCGCACGGTCGAGCTATCCACCTGCCGGAAACTCTCGAAGATAATTTCGTGGTCTTCGGGTTTGATGCCGATGCCCGTGTCGCTGACTTGCAGGGCAACCCAATCGCCCTCTGGAACATAAATCCGCATCGGCGGCGTGATATGCCGTGATAACCCACCGCTGAAGCTGGTCGGCTGCACGACGATGCGGATACCGCCCTCGTGCGTGAATTTGACAGCGTTCTTGAGCAGGTTGGAGATGATCTGCGACAGATAGTGGCGGTCGGCGCGCACAAGCGGTTCTGCCGGGCTGATGCTGACTTCCAGCGACAGCTTTTTCTCGTCAATCTCCGGTCTGATGCCTTCAAGCACATCGGCTAGCACCTGCGACGCAAAAATCGAGGCCAGCGACAGCGTAATCTGCCCGGCTTCAATCTTGGACAGATCGAGCACGTCGTCAATCATGTTGAGCAGATGTTTGCCGCTGGTGTTGACGCGCGCGAGGCGATCCGTCTGCTGTTCGTTGAGCGCGCCGTAGAACTCGCTGAGCAGCATTTCGCTGTAGCCAATGATGGCATTGAGCGGCGTGCGCAGTTCGTGGCTGATATTGGCAAGGAAGGCGCTGCGCAGGCGGTTGACGGCGAGCGCGGCTTCGTAGAGGTTGGCGTGCGAAACGGCAATCGCCACCTGCCCGGCGATGGTGACGAGCGTTTCGCATTCTTCGCCCGTGAAGCGCCGCCGCTCCTTGATCATGTCGATGCCAATCGTGCCGATCACCTTGTCGCGCACGATGAGCGGCGCAAGCAGGGTCGATTTCGCGCCAATTGGGCGTAAGGCGTCGCGGGTCGCGTCATCGACGGTGCTGTCCTCGATGTCTTCGATAGTGACCGCCGTGCTGTAGCGGGTTATCAGATCCATCGTGGTGTTATTGGTCATGCGAATCGGCATTCCGAGATTGCCTGTATCGGGATACTCGGCGGCAAGGATGGCTTCTTCGCCGCCCTCATCGAGCATGACGATGCCGCAGTGGTTGGCTTCGAACAGTTCGGTGAGCAACTGCGCGGTTGTGCGAAAGACTTCATCGCGATCCAGCGACGAGGTGATCACGCTGGTGATGCGGTTGATCGACCCCAGGCGGCGGGCGCGCTGCTGCAATACCTGTAAGTTGGCCTGTGACTGGGCTTGCAGGCGCGTCGTTTCCAGCGAAATTGCGCCCTGCCGACCGAGCGCAAAGGCGCTGCTGGCATCCTTTTGCGTATAGCCGGAGGGATGCGCCTTGCCCAGCAAAATCAGGCCGCCGATCTTCTGCTGCACACTCATGGGGATGATCAGCCAGGAAAGCGGGTGCGCCGTCTCCAGCGCGACCCCTTCCCACCAACTGCTGAAATCCGCGCCTGCGGGAACGACAATCGGCTGCTGCGAGAGCATCGACTGGGCCAGCGGGCTGAAATCGGTATAGCCCAGTTGATCGCCTTTATTGAAAACTTCGGGGTCGTGGCTGGCGCTGACAATCAACAGGCGCTCATTATCGGTCGAGGGCAGCAGAATGGCAGCGCTGTCGTAGCTGACCGCACGCTGAAGCTGATCCAGGATGCGTTCGAGCACGTCGTCGTAATCCAGGCGCGCCCCGGCAAGCTGTCCAATTTCGGTCAGCCCGGTCGCGATCATGCGCCGTTCGCGTTCGGTGTCGGTCAGGCGAATGTTATCGAGCGCCAGCGAAAGCGGTGAGGCAATCGTCATCAGCAGGGAGAGGTCGTGATCATCAAAGCTATCCGGCATGATATTTTGCAGCGCGATCAGGCCGGTGATTTCGCTCTGACGGCTGCGCAGGGGGACGCCCAGCCACGAACGCGCCCAGACGCCCGGTTCGCGCTCGTCCGGCTCGATGCCCAGCGATTGCAGCCGCTCGCTTTCCGCTTCGGCATCGCGGACATAAAATTCGACGCCGTGCATCATCACGGCGCGGCTCATGCCGATGACCGGGATTGGCTCGTGTTCGACGCGCAGGCCGTCTTCCGAGACCAGCGGCAGCGTCAGTTGATCGCGCTCGTAATCGTAGAGGGCGACGAAAAACGAGGTTGTGTCAAACGTCAGGCTGATGTGATCGTGCAGAATGTCCCAGACCGTATCAATATCGAGGTTGGAACTGAGGGTGCGGCTCATGTCAATGATGCCTGCCAGCGTCGCATCCCAACGCTCATTGAGGCGTTGCCGCTGTCGTCTGCGTATTAATGGCGTTCGACGTTTGTTATTCTTCATGGTCACCGCAACCGAACTATACCCCTCTCCATTATGCCATGAGACGCTTTTTGCTGCCGTCAAGGTTGCAACTTTTCTGTGCCAAAGCACGTATTTATGGATGAACTATGAAATAACGACGCAAGGTTTGCAACGGGGGCTTGAACCATGTACTCAAAATCATCTGCTGACAGGACTGCCGGTGCGGTGCTTCTGATCGGCTTTGGCATCCTTTTGACACCGCTGGGCGCGGTTGTTGGCGGTTTCTGGCCGGGAATCCTGTTCGTACTGGGCGCGTCATCGCTGGCGAAGGGGATGCAGGAAGGGCTGCCCTGGTACAACGTGACCGGCGGTGTATGGCTGATCGGTCTGGGGCTGGTGTTCCTGTGGGGATTCAGCCTGCCGCTGCTGCTGATTCTGTTGGGCGCGACGATGCTGTTTGGTTATAGTTTCCGTTCGGGAAACTTCGGCGTTAAAAGCAAGCACGATGACGCGTTTTACGACGAGAAACCCAAGCACGACGAGATGGTCTAAGGTCAGAAACGATGAATGAGAAACGCTCAAACGAAATTTTCGGGGGCACGTTCCTGATCGGACTGGCGGTGCTGTTCCTGATCAACTGGTGGTGGCCGGGGATTATGTTCGTGATTGGCATCGCCCTGCTGGTGCGGGCGGTCGCGGAAGGTCGCAATTGGACAAGTGAACGCGGCGGGTTGATTTGTCTGGGGATTGGCGCGGTGTTCACCTTCTTCAGCATCAACTTCTGGCCGCTGATCCTGATCGCCATCGGCGTGTATCTGCTGGTCGGCAATCGACGCGGCGGACTGAGCGATATGTTCAACGGCGGCGGCGAGAAATCAAAGCGCGACGACAATCTGGTCTAAAGCAAGTGGATCAACAACGCAAACGCCCGATGATGAGTCGGGCGTTTTTATTGAGAGGTATATGACTGCCGAAAATTATTCGATCAGTCCAAAGCCCGGTCGCTTTTCAATTTTTATAAGTTCAACAACCTTTTCATCTTCCCAAATGACATAATAGATTTGAAGTGGCGGAACCACCAAGCCATCTGCTTCGACAAAGACTTCAGTTTTTGCGATTCTCACTTCGACCGCTGCGCCTGTTGCAACCACCGGGTTAAAGGTTGGGTTACGTGCCAAAAGGTGAAAGACAATATTGAGCGCTTTTCTAAAATGGCCGAGCCGGAGACCTTTCCTGACGGCTAAGGTTCCAAGCTGTTCCGTATAGTCAGGATGTTCTCGGATAACGTAATCATCAAACGTCCCAGCCATACTTCTTGATCAGCTCCTGTGCGCTAGCGATGTCTTCCTGAGTTACTTCTTCATACGAGATAATCGACGCTTCATAAGGAATCGCCTCCAGCGGATTGAGCAGCTTAAAGACCTCCCCATGAGTCAAATCAGCGGTATCCGTTCCCGATGAGTTCCAAAAGCTGCGGATGATGTCATCGACATAGGCAATATCCTGTGCGGAAAAAATTTTGTAGTTGGGTTCGCGTAAAGCGACAACACGAATTTGCGGATGAGAGTAGCCGGGAATCAGCTGTTTATCGACATGAATGTCGCGCTCCGCTCCCATTTCTGCCAGCAGCGAATTGAAATCATCAGGCATCGGGCCGCTTGGCAGTTTGACGTACTTTGACCCGGTAATTGGTTTACCCGTTAGACGAAACGATGTGAAATCTGAGAAATACAGGATTTTCACCAGCTTCGTTTTGCCGAATTTCTCATCGAACCTCGATGCTTTCGTGATATGCAAAATCAATTCCCGCAGTTTTTGACGAGGCTGCATATCAGGAAATTCGTAGGTGAAATTTTGAATCGAGTCGCTCATCCCGTTCCCTTTATTCACTTTGCGACTTCTTCAATACCTTAAAACAGATCCTTATTTTAGCGCAAAATTTCTAAACATTCTGTATTTACCCTTATCACAACATGAGTTCACCTCGGAAAAGCCAACCCATCAACTTAGGTGGTTTCCCCTCCGTAGGGAAAACGACGCTGGACGCTGCCCAACCCCATCGCTATAGTAGACGGCGAATGTTGGCTTATCGGTCAAAAGACAGTGAAAGTTCCAACGTATTTTGGCAAGACGACTCGCCGTGCATTGATCAGCCTGGGGTTTCTGCTGCTGACAGCCTGCGGCGGTCTCTCGCTCGGCGGCAGCACCGACGGCAGCGGCGCGCCCGTCATCCAGATTGCGCGGACGCCTGAAGACACCCTGCGCGCTTTCATGGACGCCTGGAATCACCTTGACTACACCAGTATGTACGCGCAGTTGAGCAGCCAGAGCCAGGGGCTGACGACCTTCTCGGTCTTTCAGGCGATTTACACCGACGCGGATAAAACGCTCGGCACCAAAGGCGTTACCTACACCATCCACGATACGAAAATTCAGGGCAGCAGCGCCGCCATCAACTACGACGCTTCGATTCAATCGGCAATCTTCGGCGCGGTCGATGATAAGGGGCGCACGATGCGCGTTGTCCAGGCGGCGGACAATTCGTGGAAGGTCGCCTGGTCTACGATGGACATCATCAACGGCTTCGCCAACGGCACACGCCTGACGGTCGTTTCCAAGCGCCCGCCGCGCGGCAACATCTACGATCACAACGGTCAGTTGATGGTCGAGCAGGACAGCGAAGTCGTTGAACTGTACGCCAAGCGCAGCGTGATTCCCGACGAAGGCCGCTGTGTCGATCTACTCTCGGTGATTTTGCGGGAGAAGCGTACCGACCTGACCGCACTGCTCGACACTTACGCGGCGGAAACGGTCGTTCCGCTGGGCGATGTCGATCCCAACATCTATGCGGCGCGCCAGAGCGAACTCGAAAACACCTGCAACATCCTGACCAACACGCGCACGACGCGCCGCTACGTCGGGCATGGCATCGACACGCATCTGGTCGGCTATGTCGGCAGCATCCCGTCCGACCAGTTACAGACCTATCTCGACAATGGCTATCAGTCCGGCGATCTGGTCGGCCTGTCGGGCGTCGAGAAGGTCTACGAGAATCAACTGGCGGGCAAATCGCAGCAGGTGCTGCGCGTGATCGAACCGGGCGGCCTGACCGTGCGCGAACTGGCGGGAAATTCCGGTCAACCGGCGCAGAGTGTCAAGCTGACGCTCGACCTGAATTTGCAGTGGGCGACGGCGCAGGCGCTCTCGGACGCTTACAATGCTGCGTCGGGTAACTGGGCCAATCCCGCCCATTCGCCGGGTGGCGGCGCGGTTGTGATCGACATTCACACCGGGGCGCTGCTGGCGCTCGCCAGCTACCCGACCTTCGATCCCGGCATTTTCAACCCCGACACTCCGATCTTCGAGGCGGGGAAATATGTCTCCAATTTGTTGAACGACCCGACTGAGCCGTTCAAAAACAAGGCGACGCAGGAACAATACTCGCCGGGTTCGACCTTCAAGATCATCACGCTGGCGGCAACGGCTCAGGAGGGCATCTTCAAGCCCGATCAGACCTTCAACTGCACGCTCGAATGGCAGGGGCAGCAGTATGGCGATTCGCAGCCCGTCCGCTACGACTGGCGGCAGTTCGAACGCCCGCCCGATAATTTCCCGACTGGCCCGGTTTCCATGTCGCACGCGCTGACGGCCTCGTGCAACCCGTTCTTTTATCAGATGGGCGCGTGGTTGTTCACCAAGCGCGGCCCCACGACGCTGGAAGATTACGCCCGCCAGATGGGACTAGGCCGCTCGACCGGACTTGGCCCGGTCGTCAATGAAGCACCGGGGCAGCTCCCGATTCTGACCAGCACCGATCAGGCGATTTCGGCGGCGATTGGTCAGCTTGACACACAGGTGACGGCGCTGCAAATGGCGCGGATGGTGGCGGGGGTCGCCAACGGTGGCACGCTCTACCAGCCGTATGTCGTTCAGCAGGTCGGCGGTGACGACGGCGCAACGCCTTCATTTGTCGGCGAGCCAACGGTCGTTGGCAATATGGGGCTGAGTGAAACGACGCTCGATATTGTGCGCAAGGGTATGTGCGACTCGACCAATACCACCGCCGTCAACGAAACCAATGGCGAACCGCTCGGTACGTCGTGGTTCGTCTTCGATCAAGCGCCGCCCGATGGCACAGGCATCGCACCGTACAAGGTCTGCGCCAAAACGGGAACCGCCCAAACCGCCCGTTCCGAGCCGAACGGCTGGTACGTCGCTTTCGCGCCCGCAGACGATCCGCAGATCGCCGTCGCGGTCGTGATCCCGTTTGGGCGTGAAGGCTCGGAAACCGCCGCGCCGATTGTCCGGCGCATCCTTGACGCCTATTTCAATGCGCCGCAAGCGCCTTTTCCAAGCTGGTGGTTCAATCTGCCGTATATCGACCTGACCATCCCTGAAGGCGCGACAGGCGGGTAAAAGAAGTACCGAGTACCGAGTGCTGAGTACCGAGTGGTGAGTAAGAGCAAAAGAAGGACTGAGGGAAAAGCAAAAAGATAGTCATGAGTGATGCGTGATGAGTAAGAGAGAGCTTTCACTCATGACTCGTTACTCAGCAATTATGCTCGTTGATTGACCTCACCCCTAAATCCCCTCTCCGTGCAACCAAAAACGGGTTGCCGGGGAGAGGGAACTTGAAAAATCGTACACCTGTTTTGTTCCTCCTCTCCTATGGAGAGGAGGCTGGGCGGTGAGGTTGCGAGGGAGAAAATAGAACTAGCATAATTGCTTACTCAGCACGCATGACTAGAAGTTGTTTAGGGGGATGGGAATGGAGATTGTTCGCTGCGCCGCCTGTGACGGGTATGGCTGGCTCGATGACGACGAAGAAGGTGAAATCGAGTGTCGCTGGTGCGGCGGGATTGGCTACGTCTACCGCGACGAGCGCGGTGTGGACAGGCGCATCCCCGAAAGCGATTACGAGCGTCAGGCGGAAACGCTCGAACGGCTGGAACTGGAGCGCCTGCGCGAGATTGGCTATACTGGCAGCGCGAAAAAACCCTGGGAGCAGGCCGTCCGCAAGGGGCGCAACCCGCTGGATGGCTCGCAAAAGCGCAGCGCTCAATAAGGAAATGTTCATTCGATGACCAAAACGCTGGGATCGCTGACCGATGCGCTCAACTTCGCCGAAGAAGATTTGCTGGCGAATCGCGCCGGACGGCTGAGCGATGCGCAGAAACAGCGCCTGACGCGCGGCTGGCGGCGCACGCTCTGGATTGTGATTGGGCTGGTGATCGTGCTGGGGTTATCGGCGACGACCGTACTCTTCATTGCCCAGCGGAACGACCTGCCTGTGCTGAACATGATTGGGATTCTCATGACCATCGTCAATGCGCTGGTGGTCGGCCTCGGCGCGCAGAGCTACCTGCGCACCAGCAGCGATCTCAACAATGGGCGCGTCACCACGATCAGCGGCGTCGTCAACCACACGATTCGCGTGTCGGGGCGGGTGGCGACCTACATCCTCAAGGTGGGCGACGAGAAGGTGGTCGTTTCGCGCCCGGTCTTTTTCGCCGTCGAAGATGGCAAAGCCTACAATCTGTACCGCGCACCATCCTCGAAAACCCTGCTCGCCGCCGAACCCGCCTAAATCTCCCGCTGAACCCCCACACAGCGCTTAAGTTTGGTTTCCGCTAACCATGTGTCATAATAGCGTTATCATCGACGGGCAGTACTGAGGGGAAAGAACTCCATGTCTGTTGACCGTTCTCTACGCAGCACACTTGCTGCTATTCTTCTGGTCGCGGCGCTGTTTATCGCCATGAACCGGATTGTCGCCAGCGCGCCAGTCGCCGATTGGTTCCTGCCGCTTGCTTTATTGATCGTCGGCGCGGCACTCGTGCCAAACTGGAATATTTCACGCTCACGCGCTGACGACGAGGAAGAAGACGAAACGCTTTCCGGCGCGGACGTCCATACCTATCGCATCGAGGCACAGCAGGTTCCGCGCCTGCAAACCATGACCATCCGTCCTGACCCGGAAACTTCGGAGCGGGTCGTCACCATCACCGAAGACACTGCTGGCGACGTGCTGCCCTTCATCGAAACCGAAGTCGTTCCCGACATCACGCCAACGCCGCCGCCGACTCCACCGCCTGCCGCCCCAACCATGCCTGCGCCCAGTGACGCCGCCGAGCCGGAGAGCGTCATGGCGGAAACGGAAGCACCCGTCGCGCCCGCGCCCGACGACAGCGGCACGGTGGGCAGTCCCGATAATCTGACCAAAATTAACGGCGTCGGGCCGAAATCCGCCGCCGCGCTTAAGGCCGCCGGGATCGATTCGTTCAACAAGCTCGCCAATTCAAGCGAGGATCAGATTCGCGCTGCCCTCAGCGGGGTGCGGCTGGTCGGGGATGTCTCGACGTGGGCGCAGCAGGCCAGCTACGCTGCGCAAGGCGACTGGGCGGGACTGAACGAATTCAACGCTGCGCAGCGCAAACCTGCCACCGGAGATTAATCCATGCCGATGTTCACGCCGGAAAAGGCGCTGCGTGATTTCCCCAAGACGCCCGTGATCCTGAGTGCGATTTTGCAGGGCGTAGATCAGGAGCGCGCTCAAACCGCGCGTGATGGCGCGGATGGCTGGTCTGTCCTCGAAGTTCTCGGTCACATGAACGAGTTCGAGCAGATCTTCTTCGAGCGGTCGCGCCTGATCGTCGAAACGGACGTGCCGAAGTTCGCGTCGCTTGACCCGAACGCGCTGGTGGTAGAGCACCGCTACAACGATCAAAAGCTGGCGGATGTGTTCGCCAGCTTCGCAGCTACTCGGCGCGCACACCTCGCCTATGTGCAGGCGCTCACGCCGGAGCAGTGGCAGCGTACCGGGATTCACTCGACTTCCGGCGAAGTCACGCTGGTCGAAAACGTCATCAACACCACGCTGCACGATGTCAATCACATCGAGCAGATCATCAAGGCGCTCGGCAGCGCGAAACCGCTGGCGGCGCTTTAAGCTATTCGCGGCACGATCCCCCGATCCATCGAAGCCTGCGCTCGGTTCGCCTGAACGCAGGTTTTCACACCCGATGGCGTGGCAGCCATATAGATAAGAGCATCAAATTTCGCAAAATTGGGGTATTGACTTCGAGCGCACTCTAAATTGTAGACTCTGAGTCATGATAAACATGAGCGAAGAACAACTCACTATTCAGCACGTCGCCGAAATCAGCGGCCTGAGTGTTCACACCCTGCGCTATTACGAGCGCATCGGCCTCATTCATCCGATTGAGCGCGCCGAGAACACCCACCGCCGCTACACGATGGACGACATCGGCTGGATCGACTTCCTCAACAAATTGCGTTCGATGGGGATGTCGATTCAGGAAATGCAGACCTACGCCGAGCTTCAGCGCCAGGGCGACGCTTCACTGCCGGAGCGCGTCGAAATGCTCAAAGGGCTGCGCGCCAAAGTCGAAAGCTGTATGCAGGAGCTTCAGGAGAACCTCAACGTGGTCTGCTACAAAATCACGTTCTACGAGGGTGTCATCGCTGATCAGGGCGCGGACTGCGTCGGCTCCGCTAAATCGACTTCTCTCGATTAACGTAAGCACTCCATCCAACGACCAATAATTCCCCGTCGCGCTGCGAATGGTATTCGCACGCCATCTGTTCACACGAGTCACGCTCGTCAGGTAAGTCACGCAATGGAGGAAGATCATGATTGATCCCACATCCCTGGTACGTCTAGGGCAAATTCGCCAGCAGGAAATTCTGGAGCAGGCCGCCTATGATCGTCAGCCGCGCGTCCCGCTGATTCAGTGGTCGCGTCTGCTCGAACCGCTTCACGCCTTCTGGCAGCGCCGTTCGCGCCGCCGCGCCACCTATCAGCCGCTGACCACACTCGGACAGCCTGTCCTCGATGACTGCCCGTGCGAATAGCCAGCCTCGCCCTTCAAAGGCCAAATCCATGACCGAAGCCGTCATTCGAATGAGCAATCCCGCCACGCTGGTGAAACCGAATGGTTATTCGCATGTCGCCGAAGTGACCGGCGGCAAAACGATTTATCTCTCCGGGCAAATCGCGCTCGACGCATCCGGCGCGCTGGTCGGCGCGGGCGACATGCAGGCGCAAGCGCAGCAGGTCTTTAGCAATCTGAAATCCGCGCTCGAATCGGTCGGCGCGGATTTCAGTGCTGTCGTCAAGCTGACCTATTTTGTGGTCGATATTGCGCAAATTCCAGTCATCCGCGACGTGCGCGATCAGTACATCAACACGCAGAATCCGCCTGCCAGTTCTGCTGTCGAAGTGCGCCGCCTCGTCCGTGACGATCTGCTGATCGAGATCGAGGCGGTCGCCGTCGTTCCGGCCTGATCTGTGAATTTGGCTGCTGCTGCCGCTATAATCTGGCTTGAACCCAAACAGCACAGCGGAGCAGGCTCGTGACACAACCGAATCTTGATGAACTTTCGCAGGTCGCGCAGGCGGCGCTGCTGCAACATCTGCAAACCCAGACCGAGATTGAAGCCATCCTCGACGGCGAGGCGGTGCTGCTTAATCTGGACGGCAGCCCAACGATTCTGGCGCGCGTGCTCGAAGTCACGCCGACTGAGGCTGGCGCGGTCGCGCAGGTGGGCGTTCGTCTGAGCAGCGAGTGGATCAACGAAGAAGGCATCATCGATGTGGTCGCTGGCATTGAGCGCGCGCCTTATCTCGCCGCCCGCAGCGCCGTCGATAAATGGCTGCGCTATACCTTCCCACCTATACGCGCCGCCTTTGCGTCAGACGACGAGATGGTGCGCGGCGTCGGCATCACCCAGTTGGTCGCTCATAACGATGAACAGTGGCAGATTCTCTCCGCTAACCCGCTCATGATCGGAATGCCGCAGGATCAAATCGATCTCGACAATGCCACCCGCGAGAAGCGCCTGTTCCCCGGTTTCGTCGGCGACCCGCTGGCGGAACGATTGGGCGACGAGGAACGGGCGCTGCACTGGCTCAAAATCTATGTTGCCTCCAGTCATGGGCGCGTGATCGCAGAATGTCAGTTCGATAATCGCGACTGGGATGAACTGGCCGCGCTGCTCATGGCGGAATTTAGCTTCCCGCCGCTGAGCGCCTCCTTTCTCTCGCTGACGCAGTTTCTCGTCATTCGGCCTGCCTGAGCGAAACAGGCTATTGCAGCGCCAGTGTTGCCAGCATCGGCAGATGATCCGAGCCGAGATACGGCCCTTCCGAAGCTGACACGGCCTGAAACTGGCGGCTGTGCCAGATATAATCAAGCCGCATCAGCGGCGGGACGAAGAAGGGCAGGTTCACCGTCGCGTTGAGCACCGGCCAGCTCGTCCCCAGCCCGCTTCCGGCTTCGCGAAAGCTGTCCCCGGCGACAGCGGCAAGGTCATTGTAGATGAGCGATTGATCGCTCGTGTTGAAATCTCCCGCCACAATGTAGGGCAGCGGCTCGTTTTTCAGGCGCTCAATCAGGGCGTGAATCGCCTTGTTGCGGCTGCTCGCGTCGTAATGCGTAAACATTTCGATGAAGATATTTCTCGTTCTTAAGGCGGGTACATTCTTGGTTCCGAGTGGCAGATCGAGATGGATGGCGTAGACCGCGACCTTCTGCCCGCCCACATCGATCACGATGCGCTGCTGGGGGATGTTGCCCGGTATCAGCGTAAAAGCTTCCTCGGAGACAACCGGGTGTGCTGTCAGAATGGTGCTGCCCCAGTAACGAGTCCAGTCGGTATGAACCACCTGATAAGGATACGTCTGCGCCAGTGCTGAAATCGCCGTATCCCACACGGGTGGGAGTTCAACCGTCACGACAACGTCGGCTTTTTGCTGGTTCAGCCAGGTTTCGATCCGGCTCATATTCGGGTTGTCCGCGTAAACATTGAGGCTCACCACCTTGAGCATGGTTGCGCTGGCAGGTGGAACCGCATGGGTTTTGGGGAGGTAGAGCCGCCCAAACCAGAGCGTGCCCAGCAGAAACATCGACAGCATCAGCAGCGCGCTTCGGCGGGCGCGCAGCAGAATCGCCAGCGGCAGCAGGCCAATAAACGGGATGAAATAGAGCGGCATCACATTGGCAAAGAAAGCCACCCACCAGAGCGAATCGCCCACAATCAGGCGCACAATCACGAAAAACAGCAGCGCTACCGTGTAAATACCCATCAGCAGCGAGATCGCCTCGCGCACAAAACGCAATACATCCCCGCGTTTATTCACAGACATCACCCACCATCAGAGGAAACAAGAGAACGAATTCCCTCAGCCAATCAGAGAATTCGTTCGGCAAACATTCTACAACCGAAGGTCAGGGGATTCCAGTAGCTGCGCCTTAGCGCAGGTGAAACACCTGCCAGACAGCCAAACAAAAACCTGTGATGGTTTTTGTAGGGGCGCACCCGCGAAAACCAGAAGGGGCATCTACGAGTTCAACGCCAGCGTCGCCGCCAGCGGACGATGATCCGAGCCGAGGAACGGCCCTTCCGTCGCTTCGAGCGCGCGCAGATGATCGCTGTGCCAGATGTAGTCAATCCGCACCAGCGGCGGGACAACACTCGGCAGCCCAAATACCTGAAACGCAGGCCAGCTTGTGCCGAGTCCCATTCCCACTTCGCGGAAGCTGTCGCCCATCGCCGCTGCCAGATCGGTATAGGCCGCCGCCTGATCGCTCAGGTTGAAATCGCCCGCGACGATGTAGGGCAGCGGCTCATCCTTGAGGCGCTCCAGCAGTGCCTCGATTTGCGCCCCGCGCTTTGCGCCGTCATAGCTGAAAAAGGCGCTGCCATAGAAGTTTGTGGTCAGGGGCAGGTGAGGCTTATCGCCAATTGGCAGATACAGGTGAATGGCGTAGAGCGCGACCTGCTGCCCATGAATGTCGAGCACGATCCGCTGCTGGGGAATTTCGCCGAGATCGAACACCTCGGCGGCGATGATTGGGTGTGGCGACAGAACGGTGCTGCCCCAGTAAATCCCCTGCGCAATGTGGGTGCTCTGCTGCGGGTAAACATCTTTCAAAGCAGGAACGCCGTTCGTCCAGGCATGGGGCAGCTCAATCGTGACAACGGCGTCGGCTTTTTGTGTGTTCAGCCAGGTTTCAATTCGGCTCATATCGGGGTTGTCGCCCCAGACATTGAACGTAATCACGCGAAAACTGTCAGGGACATTCTTTGCCTGCGCTTTCGGCAGATACGGCGGCACGAACATCAGCAGCCCCAGCAGCGCCAGCGGGATCATCAGCAAAACGCTGCGCCGCGCTCGCACAATCAGCGCCAGCGGCAGCAGGCCGATCAAAGCGGCGAAGTAGAACGGCGTGAAATTGCCGAAAAACGCCAGCCACCAGAGCGAGTCGCCGAAAATCAGGCGCAGGATTGTGAAGGTCAGCAACCCCAGCGCATAGAGGCCGATCAGCAGCGACAAAAATGCGCGCAGCGAAAAATGAAGTTGCTTAACAGTCATGAAGCGTTCCTCTAAACCTGTCATCGTCTCATTCTATGGATCGGCGGACGGTGAATCCAGCACTCAGGTGCGTGGATGTTTCCGCCGATTCAGCGGATAATGGAGTCCGTCAATCCGTTTGATGGGAATAACTGGTGGCTCACAACCGAAACCGTAAAGCGCTGTCACGGCGCGACTTCATCAAACTCAGCATCGCCGGAACGGCGGCACTCAATGGCGTCGCGCCGCTGCTGGCGCGCCAGATTGGCGAGCAAATCGAGCAGACGCCCACCTGGACGGAAACGATGCCCAACGGTATCGCCGCCGGGGACGTGACGCCGGAGTCGGTCATGCTTTGGACACACAGCACCGCCCCCGGCACGGTCAGTTTTCGCTACGCCGCCAGCACCGCCTGGTGGGATTATCGCGCCCGTTACGAGAAGACCGCCGAAGTCACCGATCCCGCCATCCCGGTCAAGGTACAGGTGACGCATTTGCAGCCCGCGACCGAGTACGTTTATCAGGTGCGCGACGCCGCTGGCAGCCGCATCAGCGGGCGTTTTCGCACGCTGCCCGCCGCTGATCAGCCTGCACCCAATGGCTTGCACTTCGGTGTCACGGGGGACTGGCGCGGCGAACTGCGCCCTTACGTTTCGCTTTCAAACGCCGCCGCGCTCAATCTCGATTTCTTCGTCGAACTGGGCGACACGATCTACGCCGACATGCCCTCGCTTGACCTGACCGCCGGACAGGCGCGCACGCTGGCGGAGTACCGCATCAAGCACAACGAAGTCTATTCGGCGCGCTACGATCAGAATCACTGGGCGGATATTCGCGCTTCGACGTCGGTCTACGTGGTTCATGACGATCATGAAGTCTGCAATGACTATGCCGGGGGCGCAGCGCCATCGAGCGATGATCGCTTCGAGCAGACTGGCGACTATATCAACCAGACGGCGCTCTATAAGAACGGAATGCAGGCGCTCAGCGAATTCAATCCGCTGCGCGACGAAATCTACCCCGCTGCCGACGATCCGCGTGTGGACGGTCGCCCGAAGTTCTACCGCTCCCTGACCTTCGGCTCGACCGCCGCCATGATCATCCTCGATGCCCGATCTTTCCGCGATAAAGAAGAAACGCAGCTTTCGCCCGTGCAGGTCTTTATCCCGTCCATGCTGAAACGTGGGCTGGCGGCGATGTTCGAGCCGAACCGAACCATGCTTGGCAAACCGCAGTTAGCCGATTTCAAGCGCGATTTGCTGGCGGCGCACGAGGCTGGGATTACCTGGAAATTCGTCATGGTTCCCGAACCGATTCAGCACATGGGCTGGTTTGGCGGCGTGGATCGCTGGGAAGGCTATGCGCTCGAACGCAGCGAAGTCCTGAAGTTCATCGAAGACAACGCCATTCGCAACGTTGTCTTTGTCTCGGCGGATGTGCATACCACCTTCATCAACAACCTGACTTACCAGACTGAAGCCGGGGGCGCGCAAATCCCGACCCACTGCTTCGAGATCAGCACTGAAGCAGCGGCTTTTGATGCGCCCACCGGCAAGATCATCATGGACACTGCCGCCGAAATCGGGCTGCTGCCGAAAGATCAGTACGCCGCCTATCAGCAGCTTTCGATCCCTGAACAGGACGCGCAGCTTGAGGAATTGTTCAACCGGGTTGTGCTCAAATTACAGGGCTTTACGCCGCTTGGCCTCGAAGACTCGCTGATTGACTGGGAGCGCAGCAAAGGTGGTTGGGTTGTTGGGCACACCTTCGGCTGGACAGAGTTCGAAATCGCGCCCGACAGCGAGAAACTGACGATCACGACCTACGGCGTCCCCGCCTACACGCCAGAAGAGGCTGCCAACGAATCCGAGACGATTCTCGCCTATCTGCCGGAAATCATGAGCCAGTTGATCATCACGCCGCAGACGGATTAAGAAAGTGCTGAGTGCTGAGTGCCGAGTGCCGAGTCAAAAGCAAAAGCCACGAAACACCCGCGCAGCCTGCGTCAGCGCGTTACATTTGTTGTCGTCGGAGCGCTGCTGCCCCTGATTGTCTTAGGGACGGTGATTCCGCTGGCGTTTGGAGCGCAGTTTATGGGCAGCCTGCTCAAGCCGGCGTGTGGCGGCGATAGCGAGCCGCCCATGCGCTACGAGGATGTCAACTTCCCATCGACGGAATTTAGCGGACGCGACACACCCGCCTATTTCATTCCCGCGCTGGACGGGAACAGCGGAACCGTCATTGTGCTGCCGACGGGCAGCGCCGGACGCGGCGACCGGATGGCGGAAATTGAGGTCTACCACGACGCGGGCATGAATGTGCTGACCTACACTTCGCGTACCTGCGTTGGCGGTGTGGGTTCAACCCTCGGTTACAAGGAAGCGCAGCAGGTCGGCGATGCACTGGCGTACCTCGCCAAAGGCTCTGACGTGGACACGAGTCGAATCGCCGTTCACGGCTTTTCGGCAGGCGGCGCGGCGGCGATCATGGCGGCGGCGCAGTTCCCGACGATTCGCGCGGTCGTTGCCGAGGGCGGCTATCACGATTTCGCCAGCGAAGTTGACCAGAACGCGACCAATATTCTGTGGTTCGCGCCGCTGTTTCGGCTCGGCGCGCGCCTGAGCTATCGCACGACAACCGGAGAGGATTTAAACGTGCTCAGTCCGGTGAGCGTGATCGGCAAAATCGCGCCGCGCCCGATCCTGCTGATCTACGGGACGAATGAGCCGAGTTTGCCGGGGGCAAGGCTGGAACTGGCGGCAGCGGGATCGAACGCTGCGCTGTGGGAAGTCCCCGGCGCGACGCATGGGAGCTATATCGTCACCGCGCCGGACGAGTATCGCCAGCGGGTGACGGCTTTTATTCAGGAAGCGCTCAAATAACCATCACGGCACGCAGGTTGAAAATTTCCCTCAATAGGCGAAAGCCATAGGGTAATAATTCTGCATTTGGCCTGAAATTATCGGGCAGGTAAGTTCTAAGCACTATGTTAACAATAAAGATGAATTGTGAAATAATTTGGAATTTTATCGAAAAACTATTGTGTTTTAATTATTGGCTCCGTAAGATTGAATCATTCATCACTTTCCCTTTTATCTATGCAGCTTCATCGCACCGGGAGATCAATCTCATGGAATTTCTTCGTCGTTTTGTTCAGAATCCTCGTCTTGAAGAGGGTCAGGGATTAGTCGAATATGCACTTATTCTCGTTCTCGTTGCTGTTGTCGTCATCGTGATTTTAGCTGCGGTAGGTAAGTCCATCCGTCCAGTTTTGGGACAGGTGGAATGTACCCTTCAGTACCGCGACAAATACACCTGGGTGACCCCGGCAGATGCCCTATCGGTCGGCGCTCACAACTATGGCTGCAATCTCCGATGGCCCACACTCGATATCAGCGTTATTGACGCGACGGGGCTTTATCCGGCTCACCTCGAATTCGACATCGCCACCAACGAAATCGTGAACTAACGACGGCCTTTCGTGCTGCCTTGCTATCAATCAAATCGACCATTCAATCCGCCGCAGCCATCTGCGACGGATTGTTGTTTTATGACTGTTCACTCTCAATTCCTGACAGGTCGTTCAAAGCGGTCACATTCGTTTCAACATGCTCGAAAACCTGAAGCGCCAACCGTGGATACTGCACACTCCCCAAGATTGCGGCATAATCAGCGCAAATTGTTAAGCCTCAAGGAGTTTTTTCGCAATGGCAGCCACAAAGAGATTAACGACCGCTCAGGCGATTATCCTGTTTCTGCAAAATCAGTATGTCGAGCGCGACGGGGTCGAAACGCCCTTCTTCGCCGGATGCTGGGGCATCTTCGGGCATGGCAACGTCGCAGGCATGGGGCAGGCGCTTCAGCAGTACAGCGACAGCTTCCGCTACTATCAATGCCGCAACGAGCAGGCGATGGTGCATACCGCCGTCGCTTACGCCAAGATGAAGAACCGCCTGCAAACCTTCGCCTGCACCTCGTCGATTGGCCCCGGCGCGCTCAACATGGTCACGGGCGCGGCGGTGGCGACGGTCAACCGTATTCCGGTGCTACTGCTCCCCGGCGACATCTTCGCGGAACGCCTGCAAGCGCCCGTTTTGCAGCAGTTGGAATGGGAACACTCGCAGGATATTTCGGTCAACGACTGCTTCAAGCCCGTCTCGCGCTACTGGGATCGCATTAACCGACCGGAGCAGATCATCACGGCGCTGCCGGAAGCCATGCGCGTGCTGACTTCGCCTGCCGATACGGGCGCGGTCACACTGTCGCTGCCGCAGGACGTTCAGACGATGGCCTACGACTTCCCGGCGACGCTGTTCGAGAAGCGCGTCTGGCACATCCCGCGCAACCGGGCGGATCTGGCCTTGCTGGAACAGGCCGCCGAGTGGATTCGCGGCGCGCACAAGCCGATGCTGATCGCGGGCGGCGGCGTGCAGTACAGCGAAGCGACCGAAGCACTCAGGCATTTTGTCGAGAAAACGGGCATCCCGGTGGGCGAAACGATGGCGGGCAAGGGATCGCTGCCCTATAACCACCCGCTCAATCTGGGCGCGGTCGGCGTGACCGGAACCGAAGGCGCGAATATCATTGCCCATGACGCCGACCTGGTGATCGGCGTGGGGACGCGCTACAGCGACTTCACCGCCGCCTCGAAAACCGAGTTCCAGAACGCCAACGTGCGTTTCGTCAACATCAACGTGGCGGAGTTCGACGCCTACAAGCACAGTGCGCTGGCGCTGGTCGGTGATGCGCGGGTGACACTCGATGAACTGGCGTCGGCGCTGACGGAATACGACACAGGCAAGGCGTATCGCCAGAAAGCGCTGGAACTGAATCAGCAGTGGGATGCCGAAGTCGCGCGGATTTACAACCTCGAACACGGGCCGCTGATCAGCCAGGGCGAGGTGATCGGCGTGGTCAACACGCTCTCGCGCCCGCAAGACGTGGTGCTGTGTGCGGCGGGCAGTCTGCCGGGGGATTTGCACAAGCTGTGGCGCACGCGCGACCCGAAAGGCTATCACCTGGAATACGGCTTCTCGACGATGGGCTACGAGATCGCGGGCGGGCTGGGCGTCAAGCTGGCTGCGCCGGAGCGCGAAGTCTACGTCATGGTGGGCGACGCGTCGTACCTGATGCTGCACACCGAGATCGTCACGGCGGTGCAGGAAGGCATCAAGCTGACCATCGTCCTGCTCGATAATCACGGCTACGCCAGCATCGGCGGGCTGTCGAAATCGGTCGGCAGCGACGGCTTTGGCACGAAATACCGCTTCCGCAGCGGATCGGGTCAGTTGGACGGCGACACGCTGCCGATTGACTTCGCCGCCAATGCCGCCAGCCTCGGCGCGCAGGTCATTCGCGCCGCCAACAAAGACGAACTGGCGGACGCGCTGACGAAGGCCAAATCCATCGATCAGACGGTCTGCATCGTCGTCGAGACGGATCGGCACGAGCGTGTGGGCGGCTATGAGTCGTGGTGGGATGTGGCGGTCGCGGAAGTGTCGGAGAACCCGGCGGTGCAGGAAGCACGCAAGGGTTACGAGGCAGCGAAGGAAAAAGAGACCCACTATCTCTAGACAACAGAGCAATCTATCGTGTGAATTCCGAGCGGTCTGTTTGCCAAAGACCGCTCTTTGCTTTAGGCAAATATGTCAAATTTTACGACGCGGAAAATTTGTGCTATTCTGGGAGTGAAAAAATGGGGTAATTATTGAATGAACGATAACCAACCTCAATACAATATAGACCTACGTTCTTTTGCTCAGATTGATACGATTCGAACAGAGGGATTCGGGAATCTGTTGAAAGAACTTTTCCCTCTATCACTTGTCGGAGAAAAATCTCATTTGTATGGCGTATATATTGTTCCTCATGGGCAAATGGAGGAATCTGTACAACAAGTTCTTCAAATGATGCAAGGTGAAGGTACATATCATACTGGTGATTACCCTCCAAGTGGGGTTGCAATTCCAACTGAGAAAGATGGCAATCTATATTGCTTTATTCTTATAGATGAGCGCCAACTCGCTTCGATTACACCAGAGCATTATCGTCAACAAGAAACCGTTTCGACTTTGCTCGAAGAGCTTTTGCATGTAAGACTTTTTGGCATAGCTTGGGAGCGTCGCGGCTATCTACGTCCGCAAAATCAATCCTGCCAATCTGATCTCAAAATTCTCTGCTCGAATTTTCATGACGAATATGCTGTTTGTCGGTTAAAAACTGGATATTTGGGAAGCTCAGTGCCTATCGAACATGAGGGAATACTGACGACAATCCAAGTAGTATATGGAGCACCTATATCCCCATTGATCCGAAGAACAAGTAAAGAACTTTACCAGTTTATCCTTGATGGTGCGAATAACATAATAACTGCGGATTTTTCTTATCACAAGATACTAAATTGGGTTTACCGAGGTATTTTAGAGCCGCTTGCTCGTGACGCAGGTTTTCGCGCTGGCAATCCGAGCGCTTCTCATCCGAACAGTGATGCTATCAAGTCTATCTTTTACAGAGAACACATACTCCCTTACTGGAAAAACGTTGAGGAACTTCTAGGAAAATCTTTCGATAGTGAATTCAAAGAAAGTGATGAACTGCTCCTTCAAATAGAGACACAAGTTGATTTATTTTTACGGCATATTGGCGTGAGTATCAAGACTAAACCAGATGGAGGTTGCTGGGTTGATTTAGATACATCTTTTTTCGATAGTCTTAATATGGACGCAGATTTTTAAGAGATAGTTGTGAAGCTGATCGTCTTTTCGGGGCTGCCGGGGACAGGAAAATCCGCTCTATCGACAGCTATCGGATGCGAAGCAGGCATCCCCGTGTTCGCATACGACTGGTTGATGAGCGTTATCCGAACACATCATGTACTGTCAACGCCGGAGGTCGGCGCGCAGATCGGCTACGGGCTGCTGACGACGCTGGCGCAGCGGCAGTTGGCGCTTGGTCAGTCGGCGATCCTCGACTGCGTGGTCGGGGTGGCGAAGCAGCGTGAACTCTGGCGCGAACTGGCTGCCGAATTCGGCGCAGCCTTTTTCGCCATCGAGACGATCTGCTCTGACGAAACACTCCACCGCCGCCGCATCGAAGGCCGCGAACGGGGCATCCCCGGCTGGTACGAACTGACGTGGGACAACGTCGAAAGTTCGCGGCGGAATTTTCAGGCATGGGAGGGTGATCACCTCGTCGTGGACGCGGTTCACCCTCTGGCGGAAAATCTGGAACAGGTGCGGGCTTATCTTGGCGTCTAATCGCCCTGCCGCGTAAAAGCCAGATTGCGCACGCGGTCGCTCGACTTTTTGAAGCCCGCGATCCGCTGCTGCTCGTCGCGGGTGAAGACGAGATCATATTCCAGATCAGCATCGACAAAGGCGTCGGCAAACGTTGGGATGAGCGCAATCGTCCCGACTTTGCGCAGCTTCAGGCAGAGCGCGCCATTTTCCACGACGAAGCGATAATCCACGTCCAGTTCATCACTGTGATACGTCCCTGCGTACTCGGCAAGCTGCTCGGCAGACAGCGTAACCGGCTCGATGCGCTGGTAGGTGCTAGGCTGGACGTAGGCCATCGTCAGCCTGACCTGCGCCCCCGTGTCGCCGAACTCAAGCCGCATATCGGGATAGTTAATCAGCCGGAAATGCAGCGCGTCGAGCGCTTCCAGCTTCTCGGTTGACCAGATCCGCAGCGCGCCGTCCTCACAGGTGATGTGCAGCGTCTGGCGCTTGATCGGGTCGTAGTACCAACCCGCCCGCGCCTGAAGGTCGGCCTCTGGCAGCGTGACCGTGTGTGCTGACTCCGTTTGCAGTTGATCCGCGAGGTAAATATCGGCGATGGCGAGCGCGAGCCGCTGCGGCTGCATACTCGCGAGATTCGACAGCACCGTGACCGCGAATTTCTGCGCCGGGAAGTGAACTACGTGCGTGCGATAACCCGCGTCCCCGCCGCTGTGAGCGACCGTGCGCAGGCCGCGATAGGGCTGCACGACCACGCCGGAGGCATACGCCTGTGGGCTACCGTCGTTGAGGTAGGCCTGCCGCACCATTTTGTCGAGGAATGCCTGACCGCCCACCTGCGGGTCGAAGAAATTCGCTTCCCACTTGAGCAGATCGCCGACGGTCGTGAACAGGCTGGTCGCGCCAACTGTCCCGTAAAGCAGATGCGAATGATGCAGCACGCCATCCTTTTCCGCGTAGGAATAGGCGCGGTTGGCGACAATCTCCTGATAATCATCGTGGAAATGGGTGCTGGTCATGCCCAGCGGCGCGAAAATGCGCTCGGCGCAGAACTGGCGCAGCGTTTTGCCGCTGACGCGCTCGACAATCACGCCCAGCAGGGTATAACCGGTGTTGCAGTAGGCGTATTCCGCCCCCGGCTGGAAATTGAGTTCGCGCTGCTGAAAGACCAGACCGAGAATATCGGCGGTGGTGATCACGTCTTCCCAGCGCCATCCGGCAGCGTTCAGCAATTCCCATTGATCGCGCAGGCCGCTGGTGTGATGAATCAGATGGTCAATCGTGATGGTCGCGCCAAAGTCGTGCAGTTCGGGAATATACTTGCGCACATCGTCCCCGGTCGCAAGCAGGCCGTCCCCTTCGAGCAGCAGGATCGCCGCTGCCGCGAACTGCTTCGAAACGGAGGCGACATGAAAAATGGTCGCGGGCGTGATCGGAATGTCGTATTCGAGATTCGCCATGCCGTAGCCCTGCTGGTAAATCACCGCGCCGTCCTGCCAGACAGCCGCCGCGCACCCCGGCGAATCCGATTTTGCCCACGCACTGAACAACCGATCTACCTGCCGCGTTCGTTCATCCTGTTTCATCGTGATTCCTTTTCTCTGCGCAGCGCCCATGCCAGCCCATTAGAACGAGGCGTGTCTAATTCTGTGGGTGTTTTTGTAAGAGCGAACTTGCGTGTTCGCCCTGGCTTTGGGCAGACACATAGGTCTGCCCCTACAATGCTCACTTTTTTCGACACTCCCTTAGAACGCAAGTTCTTGACTCCACTGAAACATATGATCTAAAATTATGAAAGTCGAAGGCTGCAAGAGTATAGCGAAGGATAGCAAATCATGATCATGCCGCTTCTGACGGTCAAGGACGTCGATGCCAGTGTTGCTTTTTACAAAGACAAACTCGGTTTCGTTCATGATATGACGATGGCTCCCGAAGGCAAAAGCATCTTCGCGATTGTGCGTCTGGGGGATCAGGCGGTCTTTGGCCTCGGCAGCGACGACGCCGGGACGCCTCAGCCGTTCGCGCCCGGTGTCCAGTTCATGATCTATCTGCCCGAAGGCCAGAATATTGACGATTACTATGCTGCGCTTAAGGCCAAAGGTATCACGCTGGACGACGAGCCGACGGATTCCTACTGGGGTGACCGTGTATTCTCGCTGCACGATCCCGACGGTTACTGGCTGACCTTCGCCGTGACCATCCAGCAGGTTCCCGTCGAGCAGATGGAAGCCAGCGTCCGCGAACGCGCTCAACAGTAGAATGCTATGAATCAAAAAGGGCGTTCCACACTGGAACGCCCTTTTTGTTTTATGAGGCGAATTCAGGCTTGAGGACGCTGGTCAACTGAGAGAAGGGGATCGTCACCTGCTGGATGCCGATGGCATACGGCCCGACCTGATACTGCTGGAAGTAGAAGGTGATCGCGTCTTTATCGAGCGCGAAATACTGATAGTTGTCGGCTGTGGGCGCGGTTCCGGCGCTGAGCATGTCGTCCTGCACCATGTCTGCGCCAATCGCCGTTTTGACCGCATCCTGCGCCAGCGGCTCGATCTGCTTGAGCGCCTCGTCTGTGTTCGTGAAAATGTCGTCGAGCGTCAGCACTTTGTTGTTCTTGAGGTCGAAGGTGTAGGGCAGAATCGCCTGACTGCCGTGCGCGCCGCCCATATACGGATAAACCGTCAGCAGCAGCGTGTAAATGTCCGCCGAGTGTGTGACGGTATCGTAGGTGATGTCGAGCGCGTACTGACCGGAGCCGGGAATGAAATCGCCGCTCACAGACTGCATCATCTCATCTTTCGACTGCTTGATCACGCTATCAACAGTTGTCGCCACCAGATCGCTCTGCTGCGTCAGTTCCAGCGGGTAATCGACGCTGATTTCCAGATTGAGACCGAGCATACATTTGCCCTGATCGTTGGTCATGCCGCCCTTTTGCAGGCAGGGGTCGTCTGTGCTGCTCTGCGCCGAAACTGCCGCCCCGCCCAGACACAGCGCACACAGCGCACACAGCGCCACAGCCGCTAAAAGTCGTTTCATAAGATTGATTCTCCTTACCGGCATATAAATCATGCACTAGTTTAGCGTATTCAGACGTTATACTTTTAAACGTTCACCCATCGCTAAAGGAACTCTAGCCATGCGCCTACGTGACCTTATTCAACCTTCATCCCAACTCGCTCCCGGAGCACTCAACGCGATCACTGACGTGGATGGTGTGCACGTTGGGCATCACACGCTGATTTCCGGCGATGCGGTGCGTACCGGCGTCACGGCAATCCTCCCTCATGACGGCAACCTGTTTCGCCAGAAAGTTGCCGCAGGCGTTTACACCGTCAACGGCTTCGGCAAGGCGGCGGGCTTCGAGCAAATCCGCGAGCGTGGCGTGATCGAGACGCCGATTCTGCTGACCAACACGCTCAGCGTCGGGCGCGTCAGTGACGGACTGATCGCTTACATGCTGCGCGACAACGAAGATATTGGCCTGACGACCGGGACGGTCAACCCGGTGGTCGGCGAGTGCAATGATGGTTATCTCAACGACATTCGCGGGCGGCACGTCGATCAGGCGGCGGTCTGGCAGGCGATTGACTCGGCGGCAGGCGGCGCGGTCGCCGAAGGCAATGTCGGCGCAGGCACAGGAACGGCCTGCTTCCAGTTCAAGGGCGGGATCGGCACGGCGTCGCGGGTGACGCGCGCGGGCATCACGGTCGGCGCGCTGGTGCAAACCAACTTCGGCAGCCGTTCTGAAGTGATGATGTACGGCGTGCCGCTCGGTCAGCATCTGCTGAGCGATTCGCTGCCACAGCCGGGGCCGGGTTCCGCCATGATGGTCATCGCCACCGATGCCCCGCTCGATGCACGTCAACTGACGCGGTTGGCGCGCCACGCGCCGTTCGCGCTCGGTCGCACCGGGACGTTTGGACACGATGGCAGCGGCGATTTCGCCATTGCCTTCTCGACGACCAACCTCTGGTCACACGAAGCGCGCGCAGCGGTCGAAATGATGCCGCGCTTCAATGAAACCAGTTCGTCGATGGACAGCCTGTTTCTGGCGGCGGTCGAAGCGCTGGAAGAAGCGATCTGGAACGCGGTCGTCGCCGCCGAAACGATGACGGGGCGCGATGGCAACACCCTTCATGCGCTGGCGCACAAGGATATTCAAACGTGGTTTGAACATTATCACAGGAGCAGCAATGATTCTTGAATCAGGCTTTTTGAGCGTCAAAGCCGGGCAGAGCGCAGACTTTGAAGCCGCCTTCCGCGCAGCGTCGCCGATCATCGCGTCGATGCACGGTTACATCCGCCACGAGCTTCAGCGCTGTATCGAAGTCGAGGATCGCTATCTGCTGCTGGTCTGGTGGGAAACGCTCGAAGATCATACGGTTGGCTTTCGCGGCTCGACCGAGTATCAGGAGTGGCGCAGGCTGCTGCACCATTTCTACGATCCCTTCCCGACGATTGAGCATTTCACGGTTGCGTACCCTGTGCAAGCGAACTGACGAAGTGTCGCTTTCCAGAAAATCCGAAGTCGTTCCAGCAGATGGAGCGGCTTTTTATTTCTGCTGGAACGACTTTGGAACAAAATCGTGCGCTTCAGCGTCTTGATCCATGAAGGCGCAATACGGAGGAATTTTGAGGGATGGAAGTCTTGATTCGGATGCTGATCGCAGTGTTTGTGCTGATTTTTGGCCTCGCGCGCCAACCGCAAGCCGCACCATCGCCCGACGAGAACGCGTTCAGCCGCAGCGTGACCCTGATTGAGAACGTCACAGCCAACGTTCTGCCAACCGACCCGGCGCAGATCGAGCTGAACGTCACGGGCTATCAGCCCAACGGCTGCGAATATCCGGTGCTGGTCGATCAGCAGCGTGAGGGCAGCCGAATCTCCGTCAGCATCTACCGCGAACTTCCGGCAGACATCATGTGTACCGCCATGCTGCTCGATTACAACGACACCATCCATCTGGACGGCACCTTCGCGCCGGGAACCTATAGCGTCAGCGTCAACGACACGCAGATCGAAGTCACCGTTCCGAGTCCGTAATTTCACGAAGAATCATTCAGCACAGGAGAAAAAGATATGCGAAAACTTGCGACAGTCCTTACCAGCGCAGCGCTCATTTTTGGGCTGATGGTCAGCGGAGCCAGCGCCCAGAACGTCCCCTCGATGACCGACCCGCCTCCCGGCGATGGTGTTTCGCTGGCGATTTACAACGTCGGCACGGCGCTGGTGCAGGATCGGCGCACGTTCACCTTTCAGGAAGGGCTGAACACCATCAACTTCACCGATGTTGCGGCTGGCATCGACCCGACTTCGGTAACGTTCGTCTCGCTGACCGATCCGACGGGCACGGTCGTGCTTGAACAGAACTACGTTTACGATCTGGTCAACAGCGCCGCGCTGATTACGCGCTACGTCGACCAGAAGATCACCGTTATCACGACTGACGGCACCGAATACAACGGCACGCTCCTGAGCGGCAACGGCGGCGACATTATTCTGCGCCAGGATGACGGTCAGGTGATTGTCGTCAGCCCGTCGAACATCCGCGACATTCGCTTCCCCAATCTGCCCGGCGGTTTGATCACCCGCCCGACGCTGCGCTGGGTCATTCAGGCGTCGAAAGCCGGTGAGCAGCAGGTCGAGCTGACCTACCTGACCAGCGGCATGAACTGGGCCGCCGATTACAACCTGCTGCTGGCGCACGATAACCAGTCGCTCGACCTGAACGGCTGGGTGACGCTCAACAACAGCAGCGGCGGCGCGTACACCGATGCCAACGTCAAGCTGGTCGCGGGCGATGTCAACCGTCTGCCGCAGCCGCAGGATCGGGGCATGGTCATGGACATGGTGGCGGAATCTGCCCTCGCCGCGCCTTCTGTCGAGCAGCGCGACTTCAACGAATACAAGCTCTACGCCGTCTCGCGCCCGGTGACCGTCGCCGCCAACGAGACCAAGCAGGTCGAGTTTGTCAGCGCTGCCCACGTCGCCGCGCAGACCTTCTTTGTCTACGACGCCAGCCAGCCGTATTATGCGGGTGGCAGCCCGATTGTCGATCAGTATTACGGGCAGAACGGCGTCACCACCGTCGCCAATTACCTGTCTTTCAACACGGGCGAGGAAAGCGGCCTCGGCGTGCCGCTGCCAGCGGGCAACATCCGCGTCTATCAGCAGGATGTCGATGGCTCGGCGCTGCTGATCGGCGAAAACAGCATCAGCCACACGCCCAAAGGCGAAGACGTACAGCTTCTGCTCGGCAACGCCTTCGATCTGGTCGGGTCGCGCACGCAGACCGATTTCAAGCTGATTGCCAGCAACGTCCTCGAAGAAACCTACGAGATTCACCTGCGCAACCACAAGGAAAACGACGCGGTTGAAATCCGCGTGCCGGAGCATTTGTTCCGCTGGAGCAACTGGGAAATCCTCAATTCGTCGATGGATTACACCAAGAAAGACTCGAACACGATTGAGTTCCGCGCCAACGTTCCCGCAGGTGGCGAAACCGTGATCACTTACACTGTTCGCTACACCTGGCCTCGGTAAGTTCCACATCATCTGTAGGGGCATGGCGCGCCATGCCCCTACAAAATCCGATCCCATTCAATCATGGAGGCAGACCCAAGTGCCTGCCCAAAACTCCGCCACCCGACTTGACGATCATGCCCTCTCCATTACGTGGAGATGGCGGCTGAACGCAGCGAAGCGGGTGAGGTGTCGTTCGTTATGCTTTTGCTGCCCTGTTTTTCAGGAGATCGAACATCAGGCTGGCAATCGGCGTCGGTGAGTTGACCTGCTCAGCGGTCGTTTTGAAAAGGGCAGCGTCCTTGAACGGAATAGCGGTCTGGTCGAAAAGCAGATTGCCTTCAGCAATCCGCCTGCCGTATGCCTGATAGATCGGCGCGCTGAACAACGTGCTGGTCAGCATATCGACCAACGCTTTGGGATCAACGCCTTGACGATCCGCCATCGCCAGAGCTTCCTGCATGGAGGAGCCAGCAGAAAAAATGAGGAAGTTGCCGACGAGCTTGACCAGTGTGGATGCGCCCACATCGTCGCCAAAATCGAAGATGCCCTGTCCTCCCATCGCCTCCAGCAGCGGACGGACGCGCGCTTTGGCGTCTTCCGGCCCCGTAATCGGAATCCAAAGCTGTTTGGCGACGGCAGCTTGCGGTCTGCCAAAGATCGGAGCCGCGACGTAAGTCGAACCGTGCTGGGTGTGGATTTCCGCCAGCCTGCGCGCCGTCTCCGGCAGGATAGTGCTCATCACCAGGTGGACACCGCCTCGCAGATTTTCCAGAAAGCCATCGCTCATGACGATGCTTTCCAGCGCAGCATCATCCCAGACGATGCTGGCGACCACCCCACCGCTGACCGCTGCATCAGCGGGATATGCTGCCAGGTGCGCACCCTGCGCGACCAGCGGATCAGCTTTGCTGGCGGTGCGGTTGTAGACGCGCAGGCCGTAGCCCGCCTTGAGGAGATTGGCAGCCATTGGCAGCCCCAGTTGACCCAGCCCGATAAAGCCAATCGTTTCGCTCATGTTCATGCCTCCTGAACCTACTGACACATCTCAAACATGACGTTAACGTCATGTTTTGAACAAAAAAACTTACTTGTGTTCTTTCGTCTCGATCCAATGCTCGAAGCGGCTGATATGAAACTTCAGGTCTGCCCGAAACTGCTCCAGCGCACCGATTTTCTGCTCGGTTTCCGCGAGGTGCTGGCGCAGGATGACCAGGATTTTCTGCTTGGCTTCGATTCCGCTGGGGTCGCTGAAATACAGGTCGATCACCCCGCCGATCTCCTCCAAACTCAGCCCAATCTGCTTCAACTGGTCGATTTTGCGCAGCCGTGTGACCGTTTCCTCAGTGTAGTAGTGCTGACCGCTGCCTTCGCGCTCGCCGGGCGGAATCAGGCCGATGCTCTCATAATAGCGCACCGTGCGCGCCGTCACTCCGGCGCGTTCAGTCAAATCGCCTATCCGCATTCGTTCGTTCATCGTCATCCAAAACCTGACGTTGACGTCATGTTTATAGGATAGACTTTCAGCGCGGGCTTGTCAAGAGGTTGACAAAGATTACCACCAGTCCCACACCAGCACCGACTGGAACTGCGCTGCATAGACGATCACACCGCCGAGGATATGCAGTGCCAGCATCCCCAGGCACAGCCAGCCGCGCCAGCGCGGCTCGTGGCGGCGATAGATCAGCCAGAACAGCGCCGAGACCACGAACAGCACGAACAGCCCGATCTGCGCGCTCCACCAGAAATTTCCTTCCAGCGCCTGCCTGCCCGTCTCCGCCAGCAGATACATCTGCGCCGCGCCGACGAGGAACATAATCCAGGCCAGGTTGAGGGCGAAGGCACGCTTGGCCTCGCGCCAGTAGAGGGTGTAGACCGTCAGCGGAAAAAGAATCGAGAGCAGGAATTTCACGACCAGCGTCACCAGCGACAGATCATTGCCCCGTAACGTCAGCAGCGGTGCGACTTGCACCCCGCCTTGCGGATCGATCAGGAAATGGGTGATGGCGTAAAAGATCGCCAGCGCGATTGCCATCGGCAGCACCAGCCGCAGCAGCAGCGTGCGCAAATCGGCGCTGTCATGCTGAGCATAAAAGTAGGCGATCAGAATCAGCAGGGCGGGCAGCAGCACCAGTATGAAATTCGGCAGCGCCAGCAGCGTCAGCGCGATCAGGCCGACGCCGATCCCCAGCGTGCGCTGCGTCTGGGCGATGGTGTGGTCGATCACGCCGACGGTGAAGGCGAACAGCAGCAGCGCCAGCGGCTTGAGCATGACAATACCGGGATTGTGCGGGACGTTGAGGGCGATATAGCCACGATACAGGTTGTGCTGGGCGGCAGTCGCCAGAATCACGGGAGCCGCCAGCAGCAGCCCGAAAGCGAGCGCAGCGGCGGTCGCCAGCGCCTGCCAGTCATCGCCGCCGACGAGGCTGCGGATCATGGCGTAAATCACCAGCGCGGCGAAGACGTAAAAAGCCGTCGCGGCGATCAGCCCGGCGGTTTCGAGCGGAAAGGGCAGCAGCCGCGACAGGCCGATCAGCAGCAGTTGGTAGAGGACGTGGGCGGTGGCAAAGCGGTTGGCCGCCGTGATGTTGCGGGCAATCTGGAATTCGGTGGAATAATCCGAACTCGGCAGGCTGATCATCTGGCGCACGAGCAGGCCAAACACCAGCGCCGTCACCAGCGCCAGCGCCGCGATCACCCCCCATTCGCGCTGGGATATCGTCCATCGTCTCAGCATCGCTGCGCCTCCGCGACGGTGTGTGAATCAGACGGCTACTTCAGGCGTTTGTCGTATTCCGCGCTGACGCCGAGCAGTTCCGCCAGTTTGAGGGTGGCGGCTTGCAGATGGGTGCGGGCATTGTAGACGTTGAGCGGGTTGATCGCTTCTTCGTTGAGCGGATCGTCGGTTACGGGGATGACGTCGTCGGTCTGGTGTTCGACCAGCACCGACTGGAATTTTCCACTCTTGAGCAGAAGCGTGATTTCGCCGTACTGGACGGCGCGCTGCTGGCTGCTTTTGCCGCGCTTGCCGACTTTGGCGATGACGTGGCTGACGTAAATTTCCTCAATCTGATCAATCGGGATGGCTTTGCGCACGCGCTTGCCGCGCAGCCAGCGCACCCCGGCTTTCTCGAAGATAATCCGGTTGATGTGCGTCGCGGTGTCGTACAGGTTGTAGAGGATGATCAACACCAGCACGATGATCGAGGCATACCCCAGATAAACCAGGATTTCCGGGCGCGGCAGGGCAATACCGCTCGTCAGCGTTGCTACCACCAGCACGATAAACACGCCCAACCAGATGATATTCCAGGCGGTGCGCAGCAGTTTGCCGCGTCCCCAGGCGGGCGAGAGTTCCAGGACCAGATGCGTCGCATCGGCCTGGCGCAGCGTCCACAAATCGAAGTGCAGCGGCAGTTCCGGCTGCGGAATCGCTTCGGGGGCGGGTTCCATTGTCGTCACGGGGATGCGGGTGGCGACATCGCCATCCAGCGCCGGAACCGCGCCGTTGGTCGGCATCGACACTGCTTCACCCCCATGCGGCGGAATCACCGTGAACGGGCGATCCACCTGATGCGCCAGCGTTTGCCCAGCCTGGCTCGCCGCCGTCAGGTATTGATTAGCAAGCGGATCGTACCAGTGCGCCAGCCCACACCAGCGGCTGCCGCGCGTATCGACCAGTTCGCCTTTTAAGACCAGCCCCAGATGCCAGGCATCATCTTTCTCTGACCAGCCCAGGACGATGCTCTGAATTTCTTCACGCGGAAGGATGCCGCTGTCGGGCAGATGGCGGCGGCTGCCGAAAGTCGATCCATAACGCAGCGGTTCGCCGGGAATTGCTTCGACCAGCACGCGCTCGTTCGCGTTGCCGTTGACGAGCAGACGCCAGCTTTCCGGCTGAACTTCGATGATCAGATTACTCGCGGCAGAAATACGTTCCATGTGCGCTCGACCCATCCAACGCTAGAGAGAGACGGTCTAGGAGTCTACCGCGCAGACGGGCTGTAGTCGATATGCAACTTAATTTCTGTTACGGAACGTTAATAAGCTGTTCAGCTATCAGCGGTCAGCGGTCAGCTTTAAAGCCGTCCACGCCGTATTTGAGAAACGCTTTTGCTGAAAGCTGAAGGCTGACAGGCTGAACGCTATTTCAAATACTGCTGGAACCAGGCGATAGTCCGTTGCCAAGCGTTTTCGGCAGCTTCCTTGTTGTAAATGTGTGGGCGCGTGTCGTTGAAGAAGGCGTGCGGCGCGCCGGGGTAGACGACGACTTCGTGCGGCTTGCCCGCTGCGGTCAGCTTGCGATCATTCTCCTCGATCACCGAAGGCGGGAAGCCTGCATCGGTTTCGCCGTAGATCGCCAGAATGGGCGCGGTCATGCTGGCGGCCTGCTCGTCTGAGAGCGGCGGCACGCCGTAGAAGGCGACTGCCGCGTCCAAATTCTGCGCGCTGGTCGCAAAATTTGCCGCGAGTCTGCCGCCCATGCAAAAGCCGACAATTCCGACTTTGTTTGGCTTGACGAAGGGCTGCCCGTCCAGATAGTTGACCGCGCCCTGCATCATGGCCTGCGCCTTCGGGTATTCCAATTCCATTGCCAGTTTACGGGCTTCGTCCGGCTCTTTGGCAATCTGCCCGCGATAGAAATCGGGCGCGAGCGCGACGAAACCTGCATCAGCGAAACGGTCGGCGATGCTCTTGATATGCGCGTCCAGCCCCCACCATTCCTGTACAACGACCACACCGGGGCCAATGCCTTCCCCGTCCGGTCGCGCCAGGTAGCCGACTTCACACTCACCGTTGGCGTAAAATTCGATCAACTGAGGATGCATGATGAACCCTTTTCTAAACCGACTGCCCGTTCGATCAACCCATCGTTATCTTAACGTGAAACGGATGAAACCAGCCTGACTATTTGCTTGAGGTGCGCTCGGAGTCCCTTAAGAACTGCCCGACGACCCGCTGAAAACTTGCCCAGTCCTGCTCATGGATGGCGTGTCCGGTTTTGAACATGACGACGCGACCATCGCGCACTTTGCGAATCAGGTTTTGCCCGTAGGCTTCGGGGTTGAGCCGATCCTGATCGCCGAGCATGAGCAGGACGGGCGCGCTGATCTTCGGTGCGAGGCTCAAACTGACATCGCCGCCGCTGTCGATCATGTACTTGAGCGCCTGCACCCATTGCAGCACCGAGGGATTGGGATCGCTGATGCCGTGTAAGGCTTTGGTCGTTTCGTCCATCCATGTCGCCGGGTAATTCGACTGGACAACCGGGCGAATTTCGGGGCCAAAATAGCCGACCGCGCCCCAGACCGCCACCGATTGAAAGCGATCCGGCGCGAGTCCAGCGGCGACCAGCGCGGTTTCGCCGCCATCCGAATAGCCGAGCAGATGCGCGCGCTCAATGTCGAGCGCGTCCATGAAGGCAATCACGTCACGGGCGTCCCGGTGATAGAAATCGAGCGGGAAGTCGCGCGGCTTGGGCGTTGATTCACCGTAGCCGCGCAGGGACGGCGCATAAACATGATAGTCTGCCTTGAGCCAGTCAATCACACTGCCGAGATCGACGCGCCCCGTGCCAAAGCGCCCGTGCAGGGCGACCAGCGGAAAGCCGCTGCCCTCAGCTTCGTAGTGCAGGCGCGCGCCTGTGGCAATCTCGACGAACGGCATAGCTAAGCGCTGGCTCCGCCCTGCGGCGGGATCAGGCCGAGTTCGGTGAACATCTTCAGCCCATCGATCTCCTGCCAGCGCCCGTCGATCAGGCCGTCGTCGTTGAAGCGATAGATGGCGATGCCCGTCCACTCGGCGTGCTTTCCGGTTGGCGGCTGACCAAAAAGCTCACCCGTGTTGGTGCCGGACGCGGGGCCGTAAGCTGCCACCAGATTGCCTTCGGCGATCAGCATCTCGGCAGTCGTCTGGAAGTCCGGGAAAGCATTGCTGTACATAATATTGGCCTGCTTGAAGGCTTCCGGCCCGCGCAGTTCCTGCCCCGCTGCGCTGCTGTAGCTGACAAAATCCGGCGCGAATAACTCGTCGTAGATGGCGTAATTCTCTTTGCCTGCTTCTTCGTAGAAGCGGCGGATAATTTCTTTGTAGCGCTCGGTCTGCTCCGGCGTGACGGGCTTCGCTTCCTGCTTGTGCAGATAGTGGTTGAACCAGGCAATCGCTTCATCTGCCGACTGGGTGATCCAGGGTTCGCGCACGTAGAGATCGGTATGCAGGCAGTCGAGGATCACGAGTTTTTTCGGCTCGCCTGCCTGCTCAAAGACGGCGCGCACCATGTCCGGCGGGATCAGGTCTTTCTCGCCGTGAATCATGAGCAGTGCGGTCGGCGCAATCAGGCGAACGGCGGACGCCGAGTTATCCGCGATGATGTACTCGACCGATTCGACTGTGATGCGATTCTCGTAGGACGGCGCGTAGGTGTTCATGGCGTCGGTGTAGAAGTCGTTGGCTTCAGGGAAGGCCATCAGGCCGCCTTTGCCCACGTCGGAAACGGCGGGCATATAGGTGGCGGCTTCGCCTGCCTTGAAGCGCTTGTCGCGGTCGGCATTGATGAAGCCGATGAAGCCCTGCAATCCGGTTTTACCCATCATGCCTTCGAGCGAGTTCAAGCCCGTTGCCACCGAGACGACCGCTTTCAGGCGGCGATCATACGCGCCCAGATAAAGCATGTGGACGCCGCCGAGCGAGATTCCCCAGCCGCCGATGTTATCCGCATCGACTTCGGGCTGGGCGCGCAGCCACGAAATTCCGTTGCGAATGTCCTGCTGCTGCTCGTGCGGGACAAGATGATTGCGCGGCTCACCGTCACTGCTGCCATAGTGACGATAATCGAAGACGAGAACGATGAAGCCCGCCTTGCAGAAGCGTTCAGCATAGCCCGGCAGCGTGATCTCCTTGACGGCGCTGATGGCGTTTGCCATGATCACTGCCGGGGCTTTCGTTTCGGCTTCGAGGTCGTCCGGCACATAGAGCCAGCCGCGACACTCAAGCCCTTCGCTGGGAAACGCAATTTCTCGCCGCATAAAGAATTCCCCCTCATTCCTGAAAGTAAATGGTGCTTATCTTAAGCGCTCTTGCTGCGTATTCTGTGGACTGGAGTCAGGGATGGATGCTGCATGGCTGGTTTCGGCAGGCCGGGCGAATACCTCGCCAAACGACACACCTAGCGCGACCAGACCGATCACGCCCCAGAAAGCGTAAGCCAGCACCGTGATGCCATGAAAGAGGAAGCCGAGGGTTGTCGCCGTGACCGCACTCATGCTGACGGCATTGCCAGCCACCCGCACCGCGCCTTCGAAGGGGCCAATCGCTGCCACGCTGACCGGTATGGCGATGCTGAAGGCCGCCAGCGAAACGCCAAGCAGCATCATCAGGCCGACATCGACATGCTGGATGCCGAGCGCCCGTTCCAGGCAGTAGAAAGTCACCAGCGAGAAGACCCAACTGATGATTTGCCAGAGGATCGCGTGGGCGGCGCGGCGTGTTTGCGTCAGCGTGCGCAGGCCGTCAAGGATTTCATCGACGCGCTTTTGCAAATGGAGCCGTTTCAGAATGGGGAGGCGGGCTTCGAACCCCGCCAGCAGCCGATCCGCAACCTGCGGATAGCGCGCAAAGACAATCATCGCCACGAAGGCGAAGACCGCCGCCGCGCCGAACAAAGCGGCAGCCTGCGCCATCCCCGGCGGGGCGTTGGGCAGGCGCGCCAGGCCAATCGCCAGAATGATCACGACCGTCACCACGTCGAGCAGGCGCTCGACGATAATGCTGGTCGCCGCCGTGACGACCGGAATCCGATAGCGCGTCGTCAGCAGGGTGCGCACGACTTCACCCGCCCGCAGCGGCAGTTGGTTCAACAGCATGGTGATGTTGAGAATGTGGAAGGATTGCATCAGCGAGAGGCGGTTATCGAGCAGGCCGCGCCAGAGAACTGCCCGACCTGCCAGCGCGCCGAACACGCCGACCAGGCTCAGCACGATCCAGAGCGGATCGGCCTGACGAATACCGTCGAGGACTTCCGTCAGCGGCACATCCCGCAGCGCCAGCCAGAGAAAACCCACACTGACGACCAGACTCGCCGCCAGAATTATCCATCGTCGCATATCCATGCCTCCGTGCGCGGTATTGTAACAGGCGGCATCGGATTGCGGCAGTCATATTCCGATTCAGGACAGCTCTATCGCTCCGCAAACCCCCTTATTCGGGGGTGACGGGTTCCAGCAGCCAGGCAATCGCTTCGGCTTCCTGCGAGAAGATGCGGCGCGGGCGGGTTTCCGCCAGCACATGATCGAGCAGCGCCTTGACATTGACGGCTGAATCGTGGATGTTAACCAGCACCGCCGTCTTACCCGGTACATCCGGGCGCTCGTGCGAGGCTTCGCGGGCGGTCTTCATCATTTCCGCGCTGATAAGGTTATTGGCTTCGCATAAATCGACCAACAGCAGCAGTGAATCGCGGTTATCCCAGCTCGAAAAAAGATTGACGATTTCGGTATACCATAATTCGGCGGCTTCGCTCCCGGTGCTGACGAAGCGGTAGCAGACAATTTTCCCGTCTTCAAGTGATTCTTTAATGTAAACGTCGTCCGCCATGGCTTTCCTCTTCAAAATAATCGAGTCATGTTGTCTTTATACTATACACGGCAACGCCACACTCGTCTGCGACGAATTGCAAACGTCTGTAATGGTTAAGTCGGCAAAACCAGCGCAGATCGGCTGTTCAGCCTAGAGCGATTCGATAAATTGCATCGCGCTTTTCAGGTCTGCGCCGGTTTTTTCGCGATAAAGTTTGATCGCCTCCATCTTTTTGCCCGCCTGAAGCAGCTTAAATACGTCGGGATCGACCCCATTCGGCGGCTCATCGACGTATTCCAGTTCGAGTTTGGTCAGCAGAAACTCGACCGTGCGCTCCAGTTTGGCGACGCGCGCCTGAAGCTGACGAGTCATTTCGTGATACTGAATTTCGCTCATGATCTGATTTTCCTTGTTGATTCGACTAAGGACGCCGATAATCTTTCAAACGGATTGCAGCGTCAGGCAGGTGAGGCAGTTTATGAAAATGGACAACATCCCCTTTGGGACGACCGACTGGTCAGCCGTTCCTGTGACCGAACACGCGGGCATCACGGGCAAAGCGCTCTGGCGCACCCGCAGCTTCGGCGACATCCGGGTGCGCATGGTTGAATATACCCCCGGCTATCTCGCCGATCACTGGTGTGAGAAGGGGCATATTCTGCTGGTGCTGGAAGGCCGCCTTGAAACCGAACTGGCGGACGGGCGTAAATTTACGCTGACGGCGGGAACCAGCTATCAGGTCGCGGATCACGGCGAGGCCCATCGTTCCTTCACTGAGATCGGCGCGAGGCTGTTCATCGTCGATTAGGTACAGCAGCGTTGGCGTCAAACCCTCTGCGCGACATGCTGCGGCGCTGTTATCAGAAAGCGCTGTGCCCACAGTTCGAGCGTCAGCAGGCGAAAGACCACCTCGACCTGCGGCGCATGTCCGCTGAAATGATCGCGCAGCAGGCGTTCGAGCGCCGGACGTTCAAACAGCGCCCGGATATAGGCATTTTCGTCGAGCAGTGTATCGCGAATCGGGTCGCGTAGTTCGTGCGTGAACCAGCCGAGGATCGGTGTCTCGAAGCCCTTCTTGGGGCGTTCGAGCGCAAAATCAGGCAGTAGAGGTTGGTTCGAACCTACGGTTCGCATGGCTTCGCGCAGCACGTATTTGTTGCGCCGCATCCGAATATCAGGCGGGACAGCCGCCGCGAAATCGAGCAGCGCCGGGTCGAAGAAGGGTACGCGCGCTTCGAGCGAGTGCGCCATCGTCACCTTGTCGCAGCTTAGCAGGGCGTTCCCGGTCAGCCAGGTGTTGATGATCAGGGCTTGCGCGGTGTCGTCGGGATTTGAGCGCAGCGACCGCCCGACAATTTCGGCATAGGCACGTTCCTTGTAGCCAAAGGCTGCCGCGCGTTTGAGATCTGAGCCATAGAGCTTGCTGCGCAGCAGATCGCTGAAAACCATGCCGTCGAAGGATTGGGCGCGGCGCAGCCCCTCGTCGCGCGGGAGCAGTGCCTGTCGATAGCGCGGCAGATAGGTCGGCAGCGCGCCGATGACCCGGTAGTGTTTCATCGCCGGGTAATAGGCTTCCACGCCGCCGAGCAGCCCGCGCAGCGGCGACAGCAGCCCGCCCCACGTATTGCGGGCGCGCATGATCCAGGCCAGCGTATGATGCAGCGGATAGCCGCCGAACAATTCGTCGCCGCCGAGTCCGGTCAGCACGACCTTGACTTCACGGGCGGTGACTTCTGCCAGCAGAAGCTGCGAGACCGCCGACGAATTGGCGTTCGGTTCGTCATGGGCGTAAACATACTGTTCGAAGCCGTGCCACCAGTCGTGCGCGCCGATGATGTGCTCGTGATGATCAGTTTTGAAATGCTCGGCAATGCGGCGCGCCTGCGCCAGTTCGTTGTCGCGGCTGGGCATGTCATAGCCGACGGTGAAGGTCTTGACGCGGCCTTCCGCTTCGCGCGACATCAGCGCCAGCACCGCCGCCGAATCGATGCCGCCTGACAGGAACAGGCCGAGCGGCACGTCGCTGCGCAGATGCAGGCTGACCGACTCGGTGATCAGTTTGCGCGCGTCCTCGATCAGCGGGGCTTCGCCTTCATAATCGCGCGTGCCAATCGTGCCGATGCGGTCATTGCCGAAGCGCCAGAACTCGTGTAAGCGGGTTGTGCCTTTCTCGGCGATCAGCGCGTGACCGGGTGGCAGGCGGCGCACGCCGTCGAACAGCGTTTCGTCGCCGATCATGTAGCCGAAAGTCAGGTAGGCGTCGAGCGTTTCGAGGTTGATTCGGCGCGGCACGGAAGGATCGGCAAGGATACCTTTGACCTCGCTGCTGAAGCGCAGCACGCCGTCGCGCTCGCACAGGTAGAGCGGTTTCATGCCAATGTGATCGACCGCCAGCAGCAGCCGTTCGTGCGCCGAATCCCACAGGGCGAAGGCATACATGCCGCGCAGATAGCCGAACAGATCAAGGCCATACTGCTCATACAGGTGGATGATGGTCTCGCCGTCGCCCTGCGTCAGAAAGTTGTGATCCTGCTGCATCAGCGTGCGGCGCAGTTCTTTGTAATTGTAGATTTCGCCGTTGAAGACCAGCGCAATCGAGCGATCTTCGTTGTAGAGCGGCTGATCGCTGCCTGCCACGTCGATAATGCTCAGGCGGCGCATCCCCATCGCCAGATTGGGCGAGGCGCTCGGCGCGTAATAACCGTCGCCATCTGGCCCGCGATGGCGAATCGCATCGCACATGGCGCGCACCGCTGCTAAACCGCTGCGCTCCTGTCCCGCGAGATCATATACGCCACAGATTCCGCACATTCAGCAACTCTTGAACCGACTCAACCGACGTTCGACCACTGGATTTTGTGTCAGCCAGATGATTGAAACAGTACTGTACCACAAATCCGTAGCTGATTTGAGCGGACAGCTTGTGATCGTCTCGATTTCAGCGCTGAGTTGGCTGTAGAAACCGTCAAAAACGAGCAGATAGCCGTGCGTGCTGGTTGCGCTGGCGATCATCTGCGCCTGATGGGCAGGTGAGCCAAATACGGAGAGGAAATTGCCCAGCGGATAATCCAGCACCAGCTTGATTTGTGTCACCGTCTGCTGCACATCGAGCTGAAGCGCGGCGTAGCCGTCGATCAATGCGGGCTGTGAACCGTTCCATGTCCATGAAATGCTGGTCGCGCTGGGGTTGACGAAACGCACCCAGCGGTGCTGACGCAGGATCGCCAGCGCTTCGTCGCGGGTTGTCACGCCGGGGCGAATCCCCATGAAGCACGGCGCGGCACAGGTACTCGAAACCGCAAACAGATCGCGCACCGCCTCATCGCTGCGTGGCTGCGCCTGAATCACGCTGATCATGAGCGCAAACACAACCGTCAACGCTGCGACCAACCACAGCCAGACGCGGATCACGAATCAGCACCTGACGAATGTATCGGGCGGCGCGGTCAGCACCGGGCCAACGACCGGCCAGGTCATGAAAACGGTGCTGTACCAGGCTGCTTCACGCGAATTGATTGGGCAGCGCAGCGTCGTCTCGACCTCGAAGCCGTGTGTGAAGTAGGCCGCGTCGTAAATGCGATAATGCACCGACGGCGCACTGCCCGAAAACAGCACGAAGCGATCCGGCGCGCCGAACAGAAAATAGAAATCCGCCCAGCGTGTGGTCGTGGGAACGCGGATACTCTCGACTACGCCGTTGGCAAAGTCGATGCGCGCCAGCAGAAAATTATTCTCGAAATCGCTGACGAAGCCCGGCTGCGTGCCGTTCCACGTCCACGAGAGCGCGTTGCTTTCGTCCTTGATTCCGTCGATCCAGGGCTGAGCGCGCAAAATTGCCAGCGCCTGATCGTACGTGGTCACACCGGGGCGAATGCCGATAAAACAGGGGGCAGCGCAGCCCGGCGGCGGCGCGAAGAAGGCGCGCATGGCGGCATCGTCGCGCGGCTGCGCGACAATCGCGCCGACGGTGAGCGCAAAACTCAGCGCCAGGACGAAAATCGTGCGCAGAATAAATTGGATCATTCAGCAGGCTTTGTGAATCGACACAAAGGCATTGCGGACGACACCCAGAAGCTGTGAATGGGCGTCGGGCGCGGGAAACGTGATCGTCACCGGGAGCGCCCACAGGCGCGCATTGGTCAGCGGGCAAATCGTGCTGGTCGAGGCTTCAAACTGTTCACTGTAGTAAGCAGCCCGTTCCTCGAAGTAATTCAGGTCACGGCTCGACGTATTGCGCACCTGCCAGTTGAAATAGTAAGCCGCGTCCGGCGCGCCAAAGGCAAAGACGAAGTCAGCAATTTGTGCAGACGTCTGGAGGCTGATGGTGCGGACAATGCCGTCCTGAAGCGTCAGGCGGGCAGAGCGTCCACTCAGAAAATCCGGCTGCTGACCGCTCCATGTCCAGGCAATCGTCTGGTCGTCCGGGGTCGTGACTGCACCCACCCAGGGATCGGTATGGAGCAGAAAGAGGGCTTGCAGGCGCGTTGTGCTGCCAGGGCGAAGGTTGAGGAAACAGCCGCAGTCCGTGGGCAGAAGCCGCGCCGACAGCCCGTGATCGTCGTAAGGCTGGGTGTGGATGACGCCCAGTAGTCCGCCGAAGAGCAGCACCAGCATCGTCATCCCTTGAAACAGCAGTCGTATCATCATCCCTATTCCAGCATGTCTAGCACGCACGAAAATGCGCAGACTGTTCGCGGTAGCGGCTGTCGAGCATGACGAAGGCATCGCCAAACTGAGCTATCACTGGCATTGTCCAGAAATCCTGCATACTCGCGGGACACGAAATGGAATTGATCGCCAGCAACGAGTAGCGTGTGTAGTAAACGCCGTGCAGAAAGCCGTCCGGCTGGCGCAGCGCATAGCCCTGCTGCGGCGTTCCCAGTTGCAGCCAGATGTCTCCGTAATTGAAGCGGGTTTTCACGCGGATCAGCGAAATGTGTATGGCGTCGCGCTCGCTGGCAGCGCCGGGAACACCTTCGTCAATATAGGCGGGCTGCTGACCGCTCCATGTCCACGTGACCTGCGTCTGACTGCGGGTATCGACTTCAGCTACCCAGGGATGCGCCCGCAGCGCCGCCGCTGCCTGATCAATCGTCGAGGCACCGGGATAGATGCCCATGTAACACAGGCCGTGCTTTTCACACCCCGGCGACTGCCCCAGCAGATCATCCAGCGCAGGATCGAGCGGACGCACATGCGTCGCCAGCAGCGCGCCGCTGAGCAGCAGAGTCAACAGCAGGGCGAGGCGCAGTACAAACCGCATCAGGCGAGACTGACCCTAACTTGCATCTCCGAACCTGCGTCCATTGTAACGCCTGCCTGTATAACAAATCGCATGAATTTTAACAGCGCGCTCATGTTCATGATAATTAAACCTGTTATAATATAATCACTTTTTGTAAGGCGATTATACCCTCAGGGTAGGTGTCGTAGGGGCACGCCATGGCGTGCCCCTACCATCAAGGGATAATCCCCTTTTATAAGCCACAAACCTATTAGAAAGGCAGCGACCCTTGTGAAAACACTCGTTGCACTTTACAACGATCCACATACGGCCCAACAGGTGCTCGAAGCCCTGCTCGAAGCTGGCTTTTCGGGCGATGACATCAGCCTGATCGTCAAAGATGCGAAGGGGGCAGAAGAGTCCGAAGCCTTCACGGCCACCGATGGCGCAGGTCTCGGCGCGCTGGTGGGGGCATTGGTCGGCATCGGCTCAGCACTTGTGCCGGGAATTGGCCCCCTGATCGGCAGCGGCCCCGTCGCGGTCGCGGTGACGGCGGGTATCGGTGCGGCTGCCGGGGCGCTCACCGGCGGCCTGAGCGCCAACCTGCTGCCGCTCGACCTGAGCGACGCGGCAGGTACCTTGTATAGCAGCGGCCTTCGCGGCGGCGGAACCATTGTCAGCGTGACCAGCAATGAAGAGTGGCTGGAATGGGCGCAGCGGATTATGGCGCGCTATCAGCCCGTCAAAATCGAGGAACGCGATGCACGCTGGTACACGGGCGGCTGGCACGCGCCTCAGCACGAGGAAATTCCGGTCATGGCAACGGAAACCAACCTCCCCGAACTGGGAAGCAGCCGCTCAATCAAGCACCCGTCGAGCAGTACCAGCATCAGGCCCATCAGCCGCGTACACATCTACGACAACTGAGCCGGGCAGCCGAGTCAAAAAAGCGAGGCGGATTATCATAGTCCGCCTCGCTTTTTTTATTTCGAAAGCCCAGCCTGCTGAGCCTAGCCGCCATTCACGGCGAATGGTGTCCAGGTGGGCGTGGGAATCCCGGAATTGATGCCGGGCGTCAGTTCGAGGCTGGCTGGCCCGCCCAGCCCCGGCGTCGCAGGCGCAATCGAGCCGCCCTGGTTGACGACCACGTTCCCGTTGGCGTCGAGTGCCAGCGAGGGCACACCCTGCCCGGAATTTCCAGTCACGTCGGTCAGCATAATCGCGATCTGCCCATCGAGCGGCGGCTTGGGTGCACCGTCGAGATCCGCCATGATGACGATGTAGCGCCCGGTCTGCGTGATCAGGATCGGCTGGATAACGATGTCGGTCGTCGCATCGTCAAACGCGCCCGTGCCGATGAAGTTGGTCGCGTTATCAAAAGCGCTGACCGTCAGGCGCGGCGAGGCGTTGCCCAGCGCCTTGAGCGCCTCGATACGCAGCGATTGTCCCTCGCCGCCGTCGAAGCAGAAGCCGGTCACGAAATTGTGTTCCGTGAGGTGAACCAACTGCGGCTCGTTGACTTTCAGGCGTGGCACACGCTGGCTGCGCCCCTGGAAGGTGAACAGGCATTCCTTATCGTTGTCAATCGGCCCTTCGGCGGGCAGCAGCGCTGTGATGCGCTGGCGAATGCTGACGAACAGCGCGTCGGTTTGGTTGATGGCGTCGAGGGCGTTCTGGACGACGGCCTGACCGACGAAGCCTGCGGGCGGCTGCGGGCGGCTGCAAATGTCGAGGAACAGGTCAATTGCCAGTCGCAGACTGCCCATCGCCGTATTGAAGTCGGTGTTAATCGGGTAGAGCGTCGTGTAGAAGGGCGCGAGCACCGGATTCGGGATGTTGTAGTCGGTCGGGCGCGCCGGGAAGTTGGCACACTGCGCACGGTTGCCGAGCGCGATGCTCGTCCAAGTCGCGCGGATCGAGTCGAGCGAAGGCTGCGCCAGTTCGACGCGCGAGAGCATGAATTTGAGCGTATCGGTGTAGGTATCCACGCCAGAGTCGGACAGCGGCGGCGAATCGGCGACGATGCCGTCGATGGGCAGCGTATCCAGTACGCCTAAGCCCTGCTGAAGCTCGACAAAATTGGTTGCCACCCAGCCGAGTGTCCCTTCGAAATTGACCTGAAGCCACAGGTTATCGGCGGTGCGTCCCAGCAGCGAGAAGATCGTGTAGCGCGGGGCGTTCGCCAGCACCGGGTAAGACCGGCTGGGGCCGCCGCGCACGCGCAGGCCGCTGTTTTGCAGCTTGCCCGTCGTCGCGCTGGTGACGGTGGTCAGGCCAGCACGCGGATTGCCGAAACCGCCATACGGAATGGTGCGAGGATCAGCGACAGGCGCATCGTCCAGGTTGCCGGAGACAATCGCCAGCACGGGCGTGCCGATCCAGCCGAGTTCGCCCGCCAGCAAAATCTGTACCCATTGATCATCCGGGCTGCGCGCGAGAATGTTGGTGCTGAAGCCCGCGTTGACCGTCGCGATGACTTCCGCGCCAATTGCCGGGATCAGCCGCACGTTGACGCCATCGCGATCCACCACCACGGTGATGTTGGTGACGCCAATCGGGCCAATTGCGAGTCCGGCGTTGGCGGGACGTGGCACTGGCGTGCGGGTTGGCGGCGGCGGAATGAGTGTCGGCGTCGGGATAGCGGTCGGCGGCTCAAGCGTTGGCACAAGCGTGAAGGTCGGGATCGGGAAGGTCGGCAGCGGTGTTGGGCTGACCGTCGAGGTCGGCGTCAGCGTGCCTGCCGAGACGACGATGCTGAAAGAAGTTCCATCGGTCGCAGTGTTGTTGCTGAGATCGCCATCGTTGCCACCGAAAATGAACGCTGTATTGGTGAAACTTCCGTTGGCAGTACCAGGCGCATTGACAGTAAAGACGATAGTATCGCCTGTTGAAGGGGCGATTGTCGCATTCGTTGTACAGGTAACAATCGAACCTGCGCCAGAACAGGTAAAGAGAGAGCTGCTGGTAAGCGCGTGATAGGTCAGGCCACCCTGAAGTGAGACGGTGACAACAACTTGCCCCGAACTGGTGACGGTTCCCACATTCTGGACAGCAACAGTAACCGTGCCTGTGTTGGTATTGATGATGAAGTTATTGCCTGAATTGCCTGTATGAGTCAGCCCGGTGATCTTCAGATCGACAATCGAAGGCGCGACCACATCATATGTTTGCGCATCGATGGAAGCGTTGTTGCTGTTGTCCACATCACCGCCACCCGCAACCGTCGCATCATTGACAAGACCGGTTATGGCAGTGCCCGGCGCAGTAACGTTGAGAACGAGGGTTTCGGCGTCGCCGCTCGCCGCAAGGATGCCTGTTGTTGTACAGGTGACAGTCGATGTACCTGTACCAGTGCAGTTCCCTGTGGTAAATAAACCATCCGGGCTGCTGCTGCCAAACGAGGTATAAGTCACGTTACCATCGAGGTTAACCGTCACGGTAATGGTGCTGCCGTCGGTATCGGTATCCCCACTATTGGTCACGACCACGCTGACTGTGCCTGTACCGCCCGTCGTGTAATTGACGTTACCGCCGCCCGTGTTACCGGTATGCGAAATCGCGGTCGTCAAATCAGGGCCGGGAGCCGCTGCCACAGGCGCGACAAAAAACAGCATAATCAGCAGCAGGAGCAGGAGGCGAGAATTTATTCGCGGCATACCGATTTCCTTTGCGGACGTAACGCGGCACGGTCTCATTGTATTTTAATGCCTTAAGAGAGTGAGCGCCAACAAAGAAAATAGTCATGCCAACTGAAGCGTAGCGTTGGAGTGTTTTATGTCGGGTTCAGTTCGCCCTTGACCACCGGGTCGCCGACGGGCGCGCCGCTGCTTTGTTCGGGAGTTTGCGCCGTCACCCATGCCCACGAAAAGTCGTTGATCGGTTCGGGACTGCTGAACAGCAGCGCGCCGTCACCTTTTTCATCGACCTGCAAAATGCCCATGAAAATCCGCTCGTTCGGGCGCGTCAGCCAGACGTGATACTTATATCCCGGCTGTAAATCGGGGAAGCTGCGTGCATACAGAAGTCCCGTTTTGCTCTGGGCGTTCCACATCATAAAGGCCGCCGCGTTCTGGTCAGGATTAGGATCCGCCAGCCGCACCCAGTGGAGGGTATCCGTGCTGGTCAGAACAAAGGCGTTGTTGGCGTTCTGCGCGCTCAGCAGCGCCGCCAGCAAATCGTGACTCTGCGTCAGGTCGGCGACGCGCGTCAGCCAGTAGACGTTGGTGACAATCAACGCCAGCACCGCTGCTGCCAGCGCCGCTCCCAACCAGCGGAGCCGACGACGGGGCGATATTGCAATTTCGCCGGAAGAGGACTCCGGCAGCGACAAGGGAGCGCTTTCCGGAAGGGAAGACCGTAATACCATCGATGGCGCTGGGGCTGCGGCGACTTCAGTCTCCAGCCGCGCCAGCAGGCGCGCCCCCGCTCCCACCGGCACGTCGATCTCCGGCACGGAAGCGCGCATTTCTTCTTGCAGGCGTCGATAATCCTCCAACTGCGCGACGGCTTCCGGGCAGCGGGCAATATTCGTCTCGACCCAGCGTGTTTGTTCAGGGTCGGTCAGCCCGAACGCATAGTCGGGGAGGAGGGTAAGCAGTTCCTCGCAGTTAAAAACGAGGTCGGTTTGTGGACTCATACGCTACATTACAACTCAGTTTCTATGATGATGATACGCTCAATTCTCACGGCTTGGATGTTTGATCCGCCGATTCTAACCATAATTCACGCAATTTTTGTATTCCCGCCCGCAGCCGTGTCTTGACTGTTCCCAGCGGCATGTGCAGCGCTTCGGCAATCTCCCCGTGACTCAGCCCCTCGAAGAATGCCAGTTCGATGAGTGACGCCTGATTCGCCGGAAGCTGCTGCACCAGCATTCGCAGGATGCTGCCGTCCTGCCAGGGAGCTTGATTCTTCGAGGTGAGCAGATTTTCGTCGGTGTCTTCAATCGGTTCGGGATGAACAGCGGGCTGGCGGCCTTCCTTGCGCAGTCGGTCAATTGCCGTGAACTGCGCAATTGTCAGCAGCCAGTTTTTGAGCTTGCCTTTGTCCGAATCCCAGCGCGTGGTTTGATGCCACACCTTCAGAAAGGTGTCCTGCATGGCTTCTTCGGCGAAGCTGGCGTTGCCTAAGACGCGGTAGGCAAGGCTGTAGACCGCTTTGCCGTACTGCTCGTAAAGCTCCAGAAGCGCCTGCTGATCGCGGTCAGCAATGCGTCGCATTAACTCAATATCGTCGGATGGTGCAAACATAAATCGCTACTCCGCCCATCAGTCTAGCAAGCTTAGGCGGTGTTCGCAAAACCAGTTCGAAAAATCCAAACCGCTTAACCTCATCGATCCACTCAGTAGACGGGACTTGCTGCCCCGCTCGCTAATGGTTTGATGGAGGATTTAAGAATGTCTAAAGTGAGAAATCTACTGATTTTGCTGTGCTTATTGGTTTTAGTCGTTCCAGTTTTTGCTCAGGATGCGACCGAAGCCACAATGATGGATATGGCATACACCGTCAATATGAGTCCTGACGGCTATATGGTCGGCCCCAACGGCATGACCCTTTACACATTCGATCATGACACCCTCGATACTTCCAACTGCTACGACAAATGCGCGACTGCCTGGCCTCCGCTGCTGGTGGACAGCGCCGACGCACTGACGGCTGACGCCACCTTCACGGGCGACTGGGGAACGACCACCCGCACCGATGACACGCTTCAGGTGACCTACAACGGTCAGCCGCTCTATTACTGGTTCAAGGATGCCAACCCCGGCGACATGACCGGGCAGGGTGTCGGCAACGTCTGGTGGATTGTCCCGGCTTCGACCGTCTACATTCAGCACAGCGCCGACCTGGGATCGTATCTGGTTGGGCCAAAAGGCATGACCGTCTATATGTTCAAGAACGACACGATGGGTGCAACCACCAGCGCCTGCACCGGCGGCTGCGCGACCAACTGGCCTGCCGTCACCGTCGCGGATGAGAGCGACGTGGTCGCTGGCCCCAATATTACCGGGCTGGGCACGATTGCCGCCGCCGATGGCAGCTATCAGGTCACTTATCATGGCTGGCCGCTCTACACCTTCGCCAAAGATGCTGCGCGCGGCGATACGATGGGCGAAGGCGCGGGCGACAAGTGGTACACCATCGCCCCGGATACGCTGACCGTCAGCAACACCAGCGAACTCGGTGATTTCCTGGTCATGGGCATTGGCGGCAAGACGGTCTACACCTTCAAGAATGATACTGCTGGCAGCCCCAGCACCTGCACCGGTGACTGCGCGACCAACTGGCCGGCGGTGACCATCGGCGAGAAAGAGCGTCTGGTCGGCGGCGACGGCGTTAGCGGCGAGATTGGCACGATTGCGACCGCTGATGGCAAGGGCTTGCAGTTGACCTATAACGGCTGGCCGCTCTACACCTTCAAGAACGATGCCAAACCCGGCGACACCAATGGACAGGCTGCGGGCGAAAAGTGGTACGTCGTCGCACCCTAAGCTGATCTAACGAGGCGTTTCGCGTCTCTAATCAGCGGGTTGGCTTCGAGGGGCATTCGTGCACATGCAATCGCACGAATGCCCCTGTTTATATGAATACATAGATCCAATTCACGCTGTTTAAACGACTAAAGGAGAGTGCCGCCGACTCGTTATCCAAAGCGGTGTAAGATACAGTGAGCGGTTATATACGAATCGAAATAAAAGGATCAATGATGCAGCGACGACATTTGCTTTTGAGTGCGCTTTTGTGTGTAGTCCTCACCTTATTCGTCGTACCTGCTTTCGCCCAGAGCGGGACTCCGTCGGTGAGCGTGAACGATCAGGTTTCGCTTGACGGCACAGTGACGATTGCCAGCGTCTACAGCGCGGGTCAGGGATGGGTCGTCATTCACATTGACAATAATGGTCAGCCCGGTCGCGTGGCGGGTTTCGCTTCGGTCGCTCCCGGCTGGACGTATAATCTCGAAATCCCCTTTGACGCGACGATTGGCACGCCTGTCCTCTATGCCATGCTGCACGTTGACGACGGCGAAGTCGGCAAATACGAATTCGATGGACAGAGCGGCCTCGATGCCCCAGTGATCGTCAATGGCGCGGTCGTGACGCCTGCCTTCAAGGTCAACGTCATTCGCGCTTACGATCAGTTCATTACGGCTGATCAATTTGTTGCCGCTGCCGTGACGGTTCAACAGGATGGCTGGCTCGTTGTTCACAGCGACAAGGATGGCGCGCCCGGCCCTGTGTTGGGAGAAGAACGAGTCCTCGCCGGGACGACGACCGATGTCGCGGTTGATCTACAGGCCAACGGTCGCACCGAAGTGCTCTGGCCGATGCTCCACGTCGATACCGACACCGCTGGCGAATATGAATTCGGCACGGTTCAGGGTGCAGACCTGCCAGTCGTGGTGCGCGGCGTTCTGGCGTCGGCTCCCTTCTGGACAGTTCCTCATGTGCGTGTCGCCAATCAGATCATTTTGCATGGGGATGATCAGGGTGCGCCCAATACCTCGCTCCAGATCGAATCGGCACTTTCACAGGGGCCGGGCTGGGTTGTGATCCACGCGGATAAAGACAACGCGCCGGGGCCAGTCGCGGGCTTTGTTGCCGTGAAGGATGGCCTCAATACCGACCTGACGGTGGATAATCTCGATGCCAGCAAACTGACGCCCGTTCTGTGGCCGATGCTCCATGTTGACGACAGCACGGTTGGCGAGTACGAATTCGGTACGGTGGCGGGTGCTGATGCTCCGGTCAAAGTCGATGGTCAGGTGCTGACCTTCCCGATCAACGCCGCGCCGTCGCTGGTGCTCAAGGCGCAAGACCCGCTCCCCGGTGAATCGACCGGGACGATTCGCGTGCGCGTCGATGAAGCGCTCAGCAACGGTCAGGGCTGGCTCGCCATTCACCAGAACAAGGACGGACAGCCCGGCCCGGTGATCGGTACGGCGCTGCTTCACGCGGGTTCGAATAAGAACGTGATTGTCGAAGTCGATCAGGCGGCTGCGGGTGATCAGGTCTTCCCAATGCTGCATTACGATACTGATACGATTGGTGAGTATGAATTTGGTACGGTGCAAGGCGCAGATTTGCCCGTGATCGTCGGCGGAAATGTCGTCGTTGGGCCGCTCGCGCTGACCACCGCCGCGCCCGTCGAAACTGCCGTACCGACCGCAGCACCCGCTGAACCAACCGCCGCGCCCGCATCCGGCGCTTGCACCGTTACGCCCAAGAGCACCGCCAACCGCCGCAGCGGCCCCGGCACGACCTTCACGCCGACGGGTCAGTTGGCTTTTGGTCAGACCGCAACCGTCACCGGGCAGACCCAGGGCGCGGACGGCTTCCCCTGGTTCCTGTTGGATGATGGCTCGTTCGTGCGTTCGGACGTGGTCATCACTTCCGGCGACTGTTCAGCCGTGCCAACGGTCGAGTCCAGTGCGCCCGCCGCGCCTGCTTCAACGCCTGAGACATCGGGCTGATTTCAGTTTCATGTTATACCACGTAGGGGCAGGTCTCTGACCTGCCCTCTTTGGTTCTGCCAGTTCTACCTCATCCCGCCAGGGACGATCCTCTACAAGTCGGTCACGAGCCTGCGCCGTTTGGCGGACAGCAGCAGAATGCTCACGATCAGCAGCGCGCCGCCGAGGACACCTGTCGCCGCCAGCGTTTCGCCAAACAGCAGCCAGGCCAGCAGCGCCGCGACCGACGGCTCCAGCAGGCTGATGATGCTGGCAGCAGTCGCGGAAACGGTGCGCAGTCCCGTCTGGAACAGCCAGTAGGCCAGCGCGGTCGGTACCAGGCCGAGATACAGAATCAGCAGCCAGCCCTGCGCCGTATGCACGATGATAATTCCGCTGAGCAGATTGATCAGGATCAAAGTGATCGTTCCGGCGACAAAATTGAGCGCCGTGACCTGCAAGGGATGGTAATCCGCCGCCAGAAAGCGCCCGCAGATGATCATGCCCGCGTAAGTGACCGCCGACAGAAGCGCGAACAGCGTCCCCAACAGCAGATCATCGTGCGTGCCTTCCGGTGCTTGCAGACCGACCAGCAGCACGCTCCCGACCAGTGCCAGTACCAGTGCCAGTATTACTCGGCGGCTGAGCATTTCCATTTTCAGCAGCACCGAAAGCACGGTCACGATCACGGGCGCGATGCAGATTGTCAGCAGGGTTGAAATGGTCACGCCGGTGGCGCGAATGCCCGCGAAATAAGACGCCTGCGAGAGTGCCAGCAGCACCCCGCTCAGCAGCATGATCCCCAGATCACGCCGCCGGATCATAAACATCGAGCGCCCCATCACGCGCCAGCAGAGCAGCAGCAGTACCGGCGCGGCGATGATCATGCGCCCCAGATTGATAAATAATGAAGTGGTCGTGTCCGTGTTGTAGATCGCCTGGGTGGCGACGCCAATCGTCCCCCAGATGCTCGCCGCAGCGATCACCAGCCAGAGATCACCCGGCTGGGAGGTTTGTAATTTCTGCATGATTGAGACTGCCCCTTGTCATCCTGTGTTTGATTGATCCGCCAAGTAAAACAACTTCGGGCAGGATGCAGCCTGAATACAACCGCAGCAGAATGTCTGCCGGGTGCGTGTCAAAATCGCCGCCTGCCCCGCGTTAAGCAGCGACGGGCGGCGGAGGGGCGCTGAAGTGGAGACGTGACAGAATCATGGGTGGATTCCCTCGTGGAAATTAACGACCGTCTATGATTGTAGGGGCGAGACTGAAAGCTGTCAAAGTAGAAAACGCGTTGCCCTGATCGTTGAAATCTGCCCAGCAGATTCGATTCGTATTACCTATAATTGAGGCAAATGAGGCAGAAGGATAATCTATGAACGCTCGTAAGCACGCCGCCGTCATCGGCGGGAGTATTGCCGGATTGTGGACAGCGCGGGTGTTGGCTGACCATTTTGATCGCGTCACGGTAATCGACCGTGACCGCTTTCCCGACAGCGCTGAAGCACGCAAGGGCGCGCCGCAGGGACGCCAGCTTCATGTGCTGCTGGTGCGCGGGCAGCAAATTCTTGATCAGCTTTTCCCCGGCGTCACCGAAGAACTTCAGGCCGAAGGCGTCGCGATGATCCGCTGGACGGACGAACTGGCCTCGCGCAATCCAAACGGAACGTGGGCGATGCCCTATCCCTACGGCTACGCGACGATGGGCGTCAGCCGCCTGCTGCTCGAATGGAAGATGCGTCAGCACCTGCTGCAAAACCCCAAGATTCGCTTTGTGGAAGGGCGCGTTGTCAGCGGCGTGCTGACCAATGAAGCGAAAACGCAGGTCATAGGCGTGCGTATGGAAGCGCTCGGCGCGGAGCGTGCCAGCGTCGGCGAAGAAACTCTCGAAACCGATCTGGTGGTCGATTGCAGCGGGCGTGAATCGCACGTGCCGGAATGGCTGACTGCACTTGGTTATGCCGCCCCCGAAGAAACCGTCATTGACGCCCACGTAGGCTACACGACGCGCTGGTATCAGGCTCCCCCCAATTTCAAAGCCCAGTGGAAGGCCATTAGCATTCAGTCGCGCGAGGGTAATACGGGGCGCAGCGGCTGGATTTACCCGATTGAGCACGACCAATGGATCGCGCTGATGGTCAGTGTCAACGTGCCGCTGCCAGACACAGACGAGGCCTTCCTCGAATTCGCGCGCACGCTGCCAGCGCCCAATATCTACGATGCGCTCAAGGATGCAGAGTCGATTTCGCCGCTGTATCGCTACCAGCGTACCGCCAATCAACTGCGCTACTACGGCGCGCTGAATCGGCTGCCTGACGGCCTAATCCTGATCGGTGATGCGGTGTGTGCTTTCAATCCGGTGTTTGGGCAGGGGATGTCGGTCAGCGCGATGGAAGCCATGCTGCTCGATCAGCAGCTCCGTGCTCAGAGTGACACAGCAGGCTTCGCGCTCCGTTTCCAGAAAGAAGTCGGCAAACTGATCGCTGGCCCCTGGCAGTTGGCAACCAGCGAAGATGCGCGCAACCTGAAGGAAGGCGAGAAAGTCGGCTTCACGGCGCAGGTATTCAAGGTATATATGGATCACCTGTTTACGCTGCTGGCGACCGATCCCCAGGTCGGGAAAGCCTTCTTCGACGTGTTCCACCTGCTCAAGCCGCCGACCAGCCTGTTCGCTCCAGCGATTGCGGTCAAAGTGCTGGGACACATGATCACGAACCGGAAGCCTGCTCAATCCGCTGCGCCGCAGCCTGAAACAGTCGCCGAGAAACAGCGCGTCTAAAGTGGATTTGCTCAAAAATTCGCCGCCGAGGGTTTAATCCTTCGGTGGCGCTTACGGTTTCCCCTGATCGACAATCCAGATCACCAGACTCCAGGTGTTGCCAATCGCGCTGAGCAGCAGTATCAGGGTCGCGCACAGGATGGCGATCAGCGCCAGTGTCCACTGGTCAAGGAGCAAGGCCGGAGCCGCTAGCAAAAGGCAGACATAGCCCGCGACCGGGCCGATCACCTGCGAAAGCCAGTCCTCCAGCGTGAAGTCACCATTGCGGCGGGCGGCCTCGGCAAGCTGTACTGCCAGCCGAAAAGCGCGAATTGTGCCGACAGCGCCGCTCAGAACGGCGAGCACCGCCAGCACGCCCGGCGTCATGATCGGGATCAGCATCACCCCGGCGATCAGCAGCACCGAGACGAAGTAGATCATGCTGGGCGTGGCAAAGATGCGCATTTGATCGCGCGTATGCTCGTTGATCAGGTGCTGCGCCAGCGAGAGCGCTACAAACATCAGTCCCGCCAGCGTCGCCGACACGCCGCCCATCGTGAAATAGAAGGTCTGCCACTTGAACAGCATGTCGTTGAATGCATCCATTCGTATCTGCCCCTTGCCGATGACTGCCGTCAGGCGCACCATTTTAACCGCAGGGAATCCATTCGCCATTTCTGCTGTCGAAAATGCAGCATCGGGCTATAATTACGCCTTATGACGAAACGACTCCTCTTTCTGCCGACTTTGCTCCTTGTCCTGCTGATCTGCGCCTGCGATCCGCTTGCGCCGGTGATCACACCGACCGCCCAGATCATCATTGTGACGCCCGAAGACACTGCGACGCCCATCGCCACCACGACGCCGCAGCCAACCATCACGCCGCAGCCGACGGCAACGCCACAGGATACCGCCACGCCCACGCCGCCGCCGTGTTTGCAGGATGGCGGGCAGATCGTCGCGTTTGACGACTTCCGCAGCCCGACGGCAGGCGAAAACCTGAAATATCGCGTCTACATTCCGCCCTGCTACCAGCAGACCGACCCGCAGCGGCGCTATCCCTATGTCATTCTCCTGCACGGACTTCAGGCCAACGAAAAGCAGTGGGGCGATCTTGGCATTCAGCAGGCGCTCGATCAGGGTATCAGACTGGGCGCTTTAGCACCGATGATCATCGTCATGCCGAACATGGGCAGCATCGGCAGCGATAACAGCTTCCCGCCCAAAGCGTCTTACGAAACGGTTGTCCTTGATGAACTCGTGCCCGCCGTCGAGCGCGATTTCTGCACCTGGAGCAACCGCGACCATCGTGCGATTGGCGGAATTTCGCGCGGCGGCTTCTGGGCTTATGAGATTGCGCTGCGTCACCCGGACGTGTTCGGCATCGTCGGCGGACACAGCGCCGCCTTCGACCCCGGCAACGCGCCTGCTGCCTTCAACCCGCTTGAACTGGCGCTCAATGCACCGTTTCTGACCGACGCCAACCTGCGCATGTATCTCGACAATGGCGCGGACGATGCTTCTGGCACGAATCTCGAATTGTTCTCGAACCGCCTCAGTTCGCGCGGCATCGCCCATACTTACATCATCAGCCCGGTCGGCGGACACGATGCCGCTTACTGGACGGCGCATTTGCAGGATTATCTAACTTTCTACGGGCGCGACTGGCCGAAACAGATCGACGCCCTCCCCAGTTGTTTACAACCGAGTCCATGACCGTATGCCAACCCCTTTTACCCATTTGCATTATGCTCAGCGCCTGCTGACCGACCCGGCTGTGCCGGTGGAGCAGCGGGCGCTGCTCAACGATCAGCGCGGCGCGTACCTGCTCGGCAGCGTCAGCGCCGACGCGCAGGCGCTCGCCGGACTGAAGCGCGACGACACCCACTTCTACAGCTTCGAAGTGCCGATGGAAGATCACCCCTGGCGCGTGATGGTCACGCGCTACCCCGAACTGCTCGCCGTGCGCGATCCTGCGCGGCGCGCCTTTGTGGCGGGCTACGTCATGCACCTGTCGATGGATGAAATCTGGTCACTGCAAATGACGGGGCCGGAATTCGCCGAACGCGAATGGGCGACCCGCCTCCAGCGCTTTCTGATGCTTCACATTCTGCTCATTACGCTCGATGAGCGCGATCTCAAGCTGCTCGATCCGCGCCTGAACGAGGCGCTCTGCGATGCGCATCCGCGCAATTGGCTACCTTTCCTCAGTGATCACGTGCTGAGCGAGTGGGACAGTCTCATCTACAAGCAGATCGTTCCCGGCGGCGAAAGCGAAACGCTGGCGGTCTATGGGGCGCGCCTTCAGAAAACACCGGAGGAACTGCGCGCGATCCTCGATTCACCAGAACGGATGCAAAATGAGTTGTGGGCGAACGTTACGCATGAACTGACCGCGCAGGTCGAAGCGAACATGGCTGAACACGCCCGCACGCAGATGATCACCTATTTAAGCGAAACATAGGGCAAAAGATTCAACGCGAAGACGCAAAGAATAAGGGAAAGACGCAAAGAAAGTTGACTCAAAATTCCTTTGCGCCTTTCGGTTTATCTTTGCGCCTTTCGGTTTATCTTTGCGTCTTTGCGTTAGGCTTTTCGCTTTGTTTTATCTTTGACGAAACCCTGCTGATCCCCTAGAATGATGCTCATGTTCAAACACCTACTTGCCCTCTAGCCAGCCTCGGCTGGCAACCTCCATTGATCGCGCTCACGTTGATTACTGACGGGGCGTTCTGTTTTCGTTTCCCTAAACAATGGAGTGTAAAACGTTGAACACCCTGTTTGAATTGCCCCATGATTTATTCGACCGCGTAAAACCGCTCTATGCCGAAGCACCGTTCGATCAACCCTGCTATGATGCCGTTTTTGAGGGGAAACAGGCGGCGCGTATTTTTGTCGATGATGCTGATGCGCCCAAATCCGCGCTGATGTGCCGCTCCTACGAGTATTTTGCGGCGGGCACAGCGCACCCGCTCATGCGCCAGTTCATCAAAGATGCGCCTGAAGAAGCCGAGGTTTTTGCCTCGTTTTACGGCTATGTTCCCCTCATGGATGGCTGGAAAAGCGCTTTGCTGAGCGATTTGCCGCTGGAGATTATCGGGCGCTGCAACTTTCAATGGCAGCCGGGAACACCCATCTATGACTGGCACGCGGCAGTTCCAGAGGGTGCCAATATTGTTCAGATCGACAGCTATCTGGCGCGTCGGCTGGATGCAGAGTGTTATCCTGTGCCCTTTATTCTGTACGATTGGGGCAGCTATGAAGCCTATACGCAGTATGGCTTTGGTTTTGCGCTATTCGTCGGCGAAGCGGTTGCCAGCAGTATCAGCGCGACCGCTGTGAGTCAGCGCCACGCGCTGATCACCATCGCGACTGAACCGCCGTTTCGCAAACAGGGTTTCGCGACGCTGCTCGGCGCGCGCTTCATCGAAGAGACTTTACAGCGCGGCCTGATCCCTACCTGGGACTGCGACGACTTCAATACCGGATCGGTGGCGACGGCGCGCAAGCTCGGCTTCAAGGAGCTTGATCCGTTCGTGGAGCTGGCGCTGCCCAACCGCGCCAAGCCAGAACCCTCGCGGGGGTTGTGGTCAGCCGAAACCCGCGCCGACGGCGTAACGCTCTGGCACCGAATCCCCTGAATCGACCCCCTTGCGATGCAGGTGCGATCTCGACTGCACCTGCGTCGCTCAGGCGTCCGAAAGTTAATTATGAGTATCTGCGCACCTTAACCGCCGATAGTGGGTTATTTCACATAGATTGATGATCAAACACTCACAAGGGTAAATTGTGAGCAGTTGCTATGAAAATCAGTTCAGCACTAGCAGCCGCCATTGCTTAAAGCAAAATCAACGATATGATTTCGGTTTCCCTGTGCTAGAGTAATATTGCTGTGTCCCCTGTTTCCCGGCTCACTATTGGAGAAGAATACGAGCGTGACTATCGAAATGACATCATCAGCCACCCCCGTTCAAGAGAAAAAGAAAGCGAACTGGCAGCAAATCGTAAAACCGTATCAAAGTTCTGACACCCGTAAAAGCATCATCCAGGTTTTCACCAGCATCCCCCCGTTTTTCGTTTTCTGGTACATCACCTATCGCAGCCTCGCCCTCAATTTCTATCCTGTGACCCTGTTCCTTGCGTTTCTGACGGCGATGTTCGCCATGCGCTGCTTCATCATTCTGCATGACGCCGGACATGGCTCGTTTTTCAAGAATCAGAAGTGGAATGATTTCTTCGGCATCATCACGGGCATGATCACCTTCACGCCGTATTTTGCCTGGCGTCACAGCCACGCCATTCACCACGCCTCGTCGGGTGACCTCGACCGGCGCGGCACGGGCGACGTGTGGACGCTGACCTACGAGGAATATCACACGATGCCGCTGGCGAAACGGGCTTTCTACCGCCTGTATCGCAATCCGTTCGTGATCTTCGTGGTTGGGCCAACGATTGACTTCGTGATTCTTCAGCGCCTGCCGACTGTCAACGTCAGCGACAAGGCGCGCGAAAAATACAGCGTTGTTTACACCAACATCACGCTGCTGGTGCTTGCCATCGGCATGAGCCTGCTGATTGGTGTGAAGGATTTCGTGCTGGTACAGCTTCCGGTTATCGCCTTCGCGTCGTCGCTGGGGGTATTCCTGTTCTACGTCCAGCATCAGTTTGAAGATGCCTACTGGGCGCGCCACAAGGACTGGAACTATGCCGAAGCCGCGCTGCATGGCAGTTCCTTCTTCAAGATGGGGCCGATTATGAAGTTCTTCACCGGCAACATCGGCTTTCACCATATTCACCACCTCAGCCCGAAAATCCCGAACTACAAGCTGGAAGCCTGCCACTACGACAACGAGATGTTTGAAGAAGTCCCGGTGATGACCTGGCGCTCCAGCCTGAAGTCGATCAAGATTCGCACTTTCGACGAAGATCATGGCAAGATGATCGGTTACTACCGCGACGACGAAGAAGAAGATGTCGTCGAGGAGATCGCGCTGCCGACGGACAACGGATTACTCTCGACGGCGATGGACTAGCTGCTCAGATATTCGCCTGCTCTATTCTGCTGCTGTTTGGGAATGAGCAGGCGAAACGTTGTTCCTATGCCATCTTGACTCGTGAACGTAATCGATCCGTGATGCGCTTCAGCCACTTCTTTTACAATCGCCAGCCCTAGCCCCGTACCCGGAATATCCTTTACATTTGAGCCGCGATAGAAAAGCTGAAATAAATTCTCCTGCTCATTTTCAGGGATACCGATGCCTTGATCGCTTACGCGGAAGATCACCGAGTCCGTATCCGACGTAACTTCGAGTGTCACCGTGCCACCGTCGGGAGAATATTTAAGGGCATTGCTCAGCAGATTTGTCAGGGCATAACTCAGCAGCTTGGCATCAGCCAGCATGGTCGTCGTTTCGGTGTTCATCAGGAATCGAATCGCGTTCCCTTTCGCGGGCAGCGTGTTGATGATCCGCTGACAGGAGGGGACGAGTTCAAGCTCGGACAGACTCATTTCCAGCCCAACGGATTGAGCTTTGCTCAGGGTCAGGATGTCGTCGAGCATCGCGACCAGCCCATCGACGTAATTCTCAATCAGGCCCAGCCGCAGCTTTTTCGTGCTTTCCGAAAGGCGTTCGCCATGATGGATGAGGAGATCCGTTACCGCCTGAATCCCCGCCAGCGGCGTCCGAAACTCGTGCGAAATCATCGCCATAAAGCGCGCTTTGAGCATGTTCAGCCTGCGCTCGTGTTCCAGCGCCGTCCGCAGTTGTAGATTGCGTTTGCGCTCGGTAATGTCTCGGATGGCGGCAGAAACGACTATTCCACCTTCCATTTCAATCGGGCTGAGGCTGATTTCTAGCGGAAATTCACTCCGATCTTTTCGCAGGCCATAGAGTTCAAGGTTAGCACCCATCGGGCGCAGGCGAGGAGCGGCAATGTAACTGCTGCGGTCGCCGAGGTGAGACTGCTGGTATCGTTCCGGAATCAGCATCTCGACAGGCTGTCCGATCATCTCTGCGCTGGTGTAGCCAAAGATATTCTCCGTTTGCGCGTTGACCAGAATAATGTTTCCCTGCTCGTTGACGATCACCATCGCGTCTGGCCCAGCCTGTAACAGCCGCCGCAGATAGGCAGTCTCGCGTCGTTCCCGTGAAATCTCGCGCGCAATCTTCGAGATGCCGATTAACTGTCCTTCCGCGTTAAAAATGGGCGATAGGGTAATCGCCACGTTCAAGCGTGTTCCGTTCTTGTGCAGGCGCACCGTTTCATAATCACTGACGTTCTCATTGCTGCGAACGCGCCTGAGCAGTTCCACTTCTTCGTCATAGAGTTCGGGCGGAAACAGCAGGTAGATTGACTGCCCGACGGCTTCAGCCTCCGTATAACCGAACAGCTTTTCGGCGGTCGAATTCCAGGTGACGATAATGCCATCGAGCGTCTTGCTGATGATGGCGTCTGAGGACGATTCGACCAGTGCTGCCAGCCGATCCCGAATATCTTCGCTGTGCTTACGTTCCGTAATATCCTCAAACGTGAGCATCAGCAGGGGCGTTTCCCCATCTTCACTCCTCAGGGCTTGAGCGTGGAGCAGCAGTATTCGGGATTGACCTGTGGGGAATGTCATTCGGCTCTCGAACTGGACAGCGTCATCGCCGTCCCGTGCCGCGTAAAGCAGCGAGCGATCCGAATTTATAAAATCTTCAACGGGTCGGTTCTCAAAATCCTGGAATTCAGCCCGAAACGTCTGATAGAAGGCCGGGTTTGCCGTCACAACCTGCATATCACTATCCACGATTAGGATAGGCGTTGGTAACAGTTCGAGGAGTTCTTTCACGGAAACGAGCGACGTCATAACATTTTCCTTAAATACAGGAAATATCTATGTCATAAATCTAAATATTGTGCAAGTTCCGCGCAAATCAAAATAACAAATTTTAAATCAAGATGATCTAAAAAGGCGCTCACGCGAGCGCCTTCTGATAGTCTTACTGCTGCCGGGTCGTCGTGAACGCCTAGCTTAAATAGTCGCGCAGGTGACGGCTGCGGCGCGGGTGACGCAAACGGCGCAGCGCCTTGCCTTCGATCTGGCGGATGCGTTCGCGCGTCAGGCCGAACTTCTCGCCAACTTCTTCGAGCGTGTGGCTGCGTCCATTGAGCAGGCCGAAGCGTAAGCGCAGGATGCGGGCTTCGCGCGGGGTCAGCGAATCGAGCAGGACGTCGATCTTTTCATGCAGCATCTTGTCGAAGGTGCTTTGTGACGGGCTGGGGAGCGAGTCGTTTTCGATGAAATGCCCGAATTCGCTGTCATCGTCTTCGCCAACCGGACGCTCCAGGCTCAACGGCTGCCAGGAAACGCGCAGCATCCAGCGGACTTTGCGCGGGTCGATGTTCATTTCGGTGGCGATCTCTTCCGGCGTTGGCTTCCGGCCATAATCCTGTTCGAGCGTCCGGGCAACGCGGTAGAGACGGCGAATGCGGTCGCTCATGTGAACGGGTACGCGAATGGTACGCCCCTGGTCGGCGATGGCGCGGGTGATGGTCTGGCGAATCCACCAGGTCGCGTAGGTGCTGAAGCGATAACCCCGGCGGTAGTCAAACTTTTCGACGGCTTTCATCAGGCCGAGGTTGCCTTCCTGAATCAGATCAAGGAAGGGAACGCCGCGCGCCATATATTTTTTGGCAATCGAGACGACGAGGCGGGTATTGGCTTTGATCAGGTGTTCACGCGCCAGCAGGCCATCCTGCACCATCTGCTGGAGTTCGTGGGCGCGTTTGTGATTGGGGTTGTTGCGCAGCTTGCGGGCGGCCTCGTCGCCTGCTTCGAGGCGCATCGCCAGGTCGATTTCCTCTTCGGTGCTTAGCAGGGGAACGCGCGCCATTTCCTTGAGGTACATGCCCACCGTATCATTCGAGGACAGGCCGATATAATCATCTTCGATGTAGCCGTCTTCGTCCTCGTTGTCCAAATCTTCTTCATTCCAAAGGTCATTTTCAACATCCCCGTCGCTCAGGGCGAGCAGGGACTCGTCAAAGGCCTCGCTTTCATCTTCAAACGCAGTTTCATCATCAAAATAATCGTCAGGAACAAAATCTACTTTGGAATCAAAAGCATGATCGTAGTCGTTCAAGGTATTCCCCTTCCCAATCAACGGTACGAACTAACAGTATGAAATTGGTTTGTTTCGTTTAATCGTCGAGCAGTTGTCTCAACCGCGCCAGACGCGGATCGATCACTTGTTCAGCACAGTCACAGGTTGCGTAGTTCCAGTTGGTGCCGCATTCCGGGCACAGGCCTTTGCAATCCGGTCGGCAGAGCGCGCCGCGCGAGTCTACGATGAGAACTTCAGCCCGAATCAAGGGGGAGAGGTCGAGGATGCCGTCGTCGCTCAGGCTGAATTCCGAATCTTTGGGAACCGGATAGTTGTACAGTTCTTCCAGCTCAATTTCCACGTCGTTGAGCGTCTGTTCGAGGCAGCGATAACACTCGTCCTGCACGCCGAGGTGAAGTTTTCCCTGAACCAGAAGCCCTTCTTTGGTGCGGCTCAGGCGCAGGCCACCGCGAATGTATGCCAGATCAACATCGTCCGACACGCGAATAGCCGGAACGTCAAAGGCCGTATCGTGAATATGACCGGGGCCAGCGCCGAGCAGGAAGCCGACATTCAGCTTCAAAACGCGGTTGCTGACGAAACCGTTGACAAATTGTTTCACGACCAACCCTGAAGGTTACATAGGTAACAGTTATCTAACATATCATTAAAGTATAGGAGTTTTTAGTTTGTGTCAAGATATGGGACAACATCTAGTACCGAATGCCCCCTTTTTAGGGGCAAACCAGGGGCAAACCAGGGGCAGACTAGAGCAAACCAGGGGCAGACTAGGGGCAGAAACGGCAGCGGCAGCGCTGAAATTGCACCACAACGTTCGTAAGCTGTACGCTGCGCAGCCGTTAATGATCAGGCGGGGGCTGCCACTGTACGGAAGCGGCGTGTTAAGGCGAGCGCAGGCAGCACGGTGATCAGCAGCAGCACCCCACCAATCACGTAGGGGAGCGTCGGCGCAATTTCGAAAAACTGCCCGCCCAGCCACGTCCCGGCGATGATTCCCAGGCTGATGGCGGCCTGATAGTAGCCGAGGACGCTGCCGTTATGCTCCTTATCGACGGAGGTGGTTGCCAGCGCCAGCAGGGACGGCATCAAAACACCAGAGGCGACCGCAAACAGCAGCAGTGACAGCCCTTCCGTGATCGGCCAGATGAGGACGGCCATCATCAGCAGGGCAACGCCGCGAAACAAGACCCCGGTCACAACCAGCCGCCGTTCGCCGTAGCGCCTGACCATCGGCTTGATGAGGAACAACTGGGTCAGAAACTGACCGACGCCGACGCAGGTCAGCAGCAGCCCGACGCCGAGATTGACGGCATCGGGGCTTTCTTTGGCGAAGATGACCGCCGCGCCGAAGAGCGCCAGCGTTGCCGTCATGAGCGAGAGCGACAACTGCGTGCCGAAGCCGATAATCAGAATCAGCACGAGCGGGACGTTGGCGAGAATGTCGCTCACGCGCATTGTGGCGCGCTTGAGCGTTTTGCGAGCGGCGCGCACCTCCGGCGTCAGCGATTCGTCGAGCAGCAGCCAGGTCAGCAGGAGCGAGACCAGCGAAATTACCGCGCCGAGGATGAAGGTCGCCTGCTCATTGAAAATCGCTGCGATGACGCCGCCCAGCGCCGGGCCGAGGATATAACCGAGGCCGAAGGCCATCCACGAGAGACTGAGCGCCTGCGTGCGCTTTTCGGGCGCGCTCACATCGGCGATATAGGCTTGGGCGACGATCACATTGCCGCCGGTAATCCCGTCGAGAATGCGGGCGGCGAACAGCATGGGGATGCTGGTGGCAAAGCCGAGCATGATAAAACTGAGGATCGTTCCCAACTGGCTGATCACCAGGACAGGAATCCGCCCGAAACGATCCGACAGCTTGCCAATCGTGGGCGAGGCGACGAACTGCGCGATGAAATACGAGTCGAGGAGGGTGGCGATCATATCGGGCGACATATCAAAATGGCGCTGGGCATACAGCGGCAGCGTCGGCAGGACGACGGTCGCGCCCAGAAAGTTCGAAAAGATGATCAGAAACAGGGTGATGGTGCGGCGGCGGTTCACAGCAGCCCTTTAGCGTGCCGACAGAAAGAAGGTGATGTTGATTTCGATTCTAGCCCCAGAGCGCAAAAGACGTTAGTGCCAGCACGTGACAATGCTGGCGGAGGCTGAAAGCGCAGTGGATCAGGTTGTTCTTCTCGAATAACGGACGAGGCACGAGCGTATTTCAGAATTGGCGGAATGTACAAAACTTACTTCACCCCCGCCCCCTCTCTACCGAAGCGAAGCGACGTAGAGAGGTGAGAAAAGCAAGGGCGCACGTGCAAACAAGTTTGCCGGGGTGCGCCCCTACAGCCCCTCACCCCTGGCGAACCAAGAACGGGTTCGCCTTCCCCTCTCCCACGCAAGCGGGGAGAGGGGAGGACACGTTTTACACGATGATGTGCATTCGGGGAAATTTCTCGCTCGACCCCACCCCCCGACCCCCTCCCCGAATTCAAGGAGGGGGCGAAAAACAAAACCGTTCACGGGAAGATTT
>DAOUCB010000109.1:0-7052 GCA_034432495.1 Anaerolineae bacterium
CCTGCTCGGTCAGATTGTTCGCAGAAAGCAGCGCGATCACACCCGTGTAGGACGCGCCGTACAATCCCGGTATGCCAATCGTCTTGCCCTTTAAATCCGCTGGAGTCTTGATTCCGCTCTCAGCCGTAACCAGCACCCCAATCGGATACTTCTGATACCATTCATAGACCGAGCGAACCGGGCGATCCTGCGACCGCGCCACGATAACCTGCTCACCGCTGGCAAGGCCAAACTGAAGCTGGTTGGCGGCAATCAGGTTAATCCCGTCCGGCTCATCGCCGGATTGCAGCGTCACATTCAGCCCGGCATCCGCGAAGTAGCCCTTCTCCAGCGCCACGTAAATTGGCGCAAACTGGATGTTTGGGATATAGGTCAGGAAAAATGTCAGGTCAGTCGGTGTTTGTGCCCGCACACCGACCACCCCCAGAACCAGCAGAGCAACAATGAGAAGACCTTTGCGAAGCATATTCACTCCTTATACAGGTAGCAGCGTGCTGACAAACCCGCTACACCGTCAATAGCACAGCAAACCTAACTTTTTCGGCTGCGCATCTGCCATACGAGCGCGCGCCGTTCCAGCAGTGAAATCACGCCGTACATCGCCCGCGCGATCAGCGCCAACATCAGAATTGCCACAAAGACCAGCGGAGTATCATAGTCATAACGCGCCCGGTTGATCAGGTAGCCCAGCCCCGCATCCGAACTAATAAACTCACCCACCACCGCACCAATGACCGCCAGTACTGCGCTTACCTTCAGCCCGCCGAACAACACCGGCAGCGCCGCCGGAACTTCAAGCTGCGAAAACATCTGCCAGCGTGTCGCATTCAGCGAGCGCATCAAGTCGCGCAGCGAGGCTGGTACAGTACGTATACCAACCAGTGTGTTCATGAGCATAGGAAAGAAGACGATCAGCGCGCTGGTGATGATCTTACTGGTTGGGCCGCTTCCAAACCAGATCACCAGCAGCGGCGCGTAAGCGACAACCGGCGTCGATTGGAACGCCAGCACCAGCGGCGAAAGCGCATCTTCCAGCGCCCTGCTTTTCGCCATAACGTAGCCCAGTAGAACGCCAATTGTCAGGCCGATACCCAGCCCAACGAGCATCTGTGAGAGCGTCGTCCATGTATTCAGCCACAGCCGACCATCGCGCACCACCTCAATGAAGCGTTCGACCACCGAAATCGGTGTGGGAATGATAAAAGTCGGGTACAGGTTCAGCATGGTGATTCCCTGCCAGAAAGCAAGGATCAACAAAACGCCGAGTGCAGGCGTAAAGGCGCGCCAGGTGGGATAGCGCAGGTGATTCCGTTTATAGAGGCTGTTCGCTTGCATATAAAAACCCCGTTCTACGTCCTAACGGGGTTTGTCAGTCATGGGAGTGGATAAGCCAAACAACGCCAAAACAGCGCTTTGCGCCGTTTGCGTGATTGACTTCAGCCAATCGAAACAGCAGCGCCACGTGTATCGAACAATCGAAACACGCCGCGTTTGCTGAGCGACCCTTCTCCCATCCGGACTATAACCGTCGGCTCTGGAATCTGACCAGTATCCACCGGCACAAACAAACTTGTGCGCACCGCCGATGTTCAGCGGTGACTCGGGTAGCGGGCTTGGTAATCGTGAGATCACCCTACCGCCGGTCGGGAATTTCACCCTGCCCCGAAGGATGCCTATTGAGTTGTAAAACGATTATAACACGATTTGCTCCTGCCTTCGCAAGCGCACCATGCTAGTCACCGCTGACAGCGGCGTATTCTCCGGTTTCCAGCGGTCGATTCCAGCGCTCCTGGAATGCAATTTCGGTAACGGTCTTGCGAGTACGTGGCAGCAGTTCCCGTTCGCGCAGGTCATCGGGCAGATCATCCAGGTTGCCGGGATACCCAATCGCGATCACAGTCAACAGGTCGTACTCTGCCGGAATATCGAACAGTTCACGGGCCTTCGTGCGGTCGAATCCGCCCATCTGGTGAGTGTGCAGTTCGAGCGCGCTGGCCTGAATGCTCAAATGCGCAACAGCCTGCCCCAGATCATAATACGCAAAGCGATTGGCTTCTGGTTTCTCCGGGTTCAGCCGCGCCAATGCCAGCACGAGCACCGGCGCGAGATGCGCCCAGCGCGGATTGTTTCCCGTCAGGGTCTCGACCAGCTTTTGATGAAGCTCAGGATTTTCCTGAGTCACGGTAACAAACGACCAGGGCTGCGAATTACCGCCTGAAGGCGACCAGCGCGCCGCTTCAAACAGGCTGGCAAGTTTCTCCGCTTCGACGGGGTTCTTGGAAAACGCACGCGGACTCCAACGATTTTTCAGCAAATCATGAATCGTGAACTGAGTTTCAGCGGGCTTGTGCATCTTGTCGACTCCACCAGGGTGTTCATCCCTGGATATTTCACCTACGAATAGTCTATAGGTGAACCATTACGATAAAAAGAGCAGCTAGAGTGTTTCCAAACGTTGCAGCAAGCCGAGAAGCTGCGCGCGTTCTTCTGCTGTGTAAAGTTCATCAAACTTATTGAGCAGGGGTTGAATGATCCGCACCCCCGCTTCGTGACGCGCTTTGCCCTCATCGGTGACTTCGATCAGCGTACATCGTCGATCTTCCGCATGGGGAACCCGCCGTACCAGTTGATCCTGCTCAAGGCGGTCAATTAACTGGGTCGCGTTCGATTTGACGAACGCCAGACACGATGCAAGCTGGCTCAGCGAAAGCGGTTCTTCGGCCTGCTCCAGGCGTTGCAAGGTAATCAAACGACTTGCCGAAAGATCGATCTCGTTCAGCAGCGCGTCCATACGCCCTTCGGCGAGTTTCCCCATCCGCATCAGATAGCGAAGCAGTTGGGTCGTTTCGTCTTCAACGACGGTGTGATTTTCGTTCATCACTGTATAGTACACCTATGAACTAATCCCGTCAAGACTGACTATTTTCTCGTATCTCCTCAGCTTAATGAACGCACACGAAATGCTGCTTAATGCGGAATTTGCCAGCACTTTTTACGCGTGAGGCGTGTAGCGATCTCAGGGGATGTGTGAAGTCATCCGTTCAGGAGCGCGATAAATCTTGATAACCATTATCTTTAAGCGCCTGTTCAGCCGCCTGTGCCAATGCTGGACGGCTGCTCTCAGAAAAATAGATGTCTTGCAGCACAGTCAGCGCTTCCCAGCCGCCGATTTCCCCCATTAATTCGAGTATCGCGACGCCAGCAGCTTCACTGACCCCACTATAAAGTTCGTCGGCGAGCGGTTGAACCGCATCCTCGTCCATTTTGAGGATCAGTAACCGAGCTGCCGTTCGTTCAACCAGAACGGCACTCGTCAATTGTCCAATCAAGCGTTTCATTTCCTGTGGCGTCATCGTCTCCTCTTTCCTTCTCCCACAACCATAGCATATTTTAGAGAGAATTGAAGAGAAGACCCCCGCCAAACAGGCCAATGAAACCTAAGGCGTCTCGGCGGCTGGCAGCGTAAACTTGAAAGCACCGCCTCGTCCATCTTTGCCGTCAAGGTTGTCCTCGACCCAGATGCGTCCGCCGTGTGCTTCAACAATATGCTTGCAAATCGCCAGCCCTAGCCCAGTTCCACCGCCAGACCGCGATTTATCGATTTGGTAGAAACGCTCGAAGATGCGCCCTCGCTGATCTTCCGGCACACCTGGCCCTCGGTCGAGAACCGTTATGATCACTTCGTCGCCACTGTTTTCGGCACGAACGCGAATTTTCTCGTGCGGTGGCGACCATTTGATAGCATTATGAATCAGGTTGAGCAACACACGCTGCACCTGATCGCGATCAGCGAGGACACGCAGGTCTTTCGCCACATCGTCGCGAATTTCGATTTCTTTCGCGTCACTCTGGTCTTCGAGACGCTCAATCGCGTCACTCACCAGTTCCACCAATGGCATTTCGACCATGCGCAAAATCGCTTGTCCCGATTCAATCATCGAGAGATCGAGCAGTTCGCGTGCCAGACGCATCAGCGAGTCGGTTTCGCGCCCAACAGCTTTCAGCGCCGAAGTACTCTGTTTCCGCTTGGGTTTTTCCTGCTCATGGAATAATCCGTCGATAATCAGACGGATATTGGCAATCGGCGTGTTCAACTCGTGCGAGATATTGGCGACCATATCACGGCGCGCGCGGTTCAAACGAACCAATTCGCTTACATCTTGCAGCGCCAGACCGATAAACAGATGACCGCTGCGCCGCACGACCTGTGCCCGCACTCGATAAAAGTGCTTCTGAAACGCAATCTGTTCCTCGTAGTCGCTCTCCTCATTCGCCAGCGCATCCTCGACCATCATTTCGAGTTCGGGGAGTTCGGTCACATCCACGAGCAATTTGCCAACCGGACGCGGCGTATCGAACAGGATTTCCGCACCTTCATTGCTCGCTACAATCCGCATCTGCTCATTGACGACAAACAGCGCATCATAGGCGCTGTTTGCAAGGGTCAGAGCCAGCGCGAGCTTGTAATTAAAAACATCGGTCGAGCGCTCGGTTTCGAGTGCATCTTCCTGCTCAGTGATCGCCTGTTTCAGTGTCAGCAATGTATCATCATGCTGTTCAAGCGCGCGCTGTAACACTTCCAGCGATTGTTCGCGCTGTTGAACTTCCAGCTTCAACTGATTGAGCGCATCTTCCTGCTCCGTCAGCGTTTGCTGAAGACGTTCCAGTTCATGTTCGCGCTCTGACATGGTTTTACGCAGTTGCTCAAGCCTTTGCTCGTGTTGTAACGTGTCTTTGAGAGTCATGCTTATCCCTCAAAGCGGTAGCCGACGCCACGCACAGTTACAATCCGGCGGGGATTCGACGGATCGTCTTCGATTTTCTCACGCAACCAGCGGATATGTACGTCTACAGTACGCTTATCCACGAAATAATCATAGCCCCACACTTTCGTCAGGATCAGGTCGCGTGAGAGCACCACATTGCGATTACGCATCAGTTCTGCCAGCAGATCGAACTCTTTGTTACTGAGCTTGGTCTCTTTGCTGTCCTTGAACAGACGCCGTCCCGTCAGGCTCAGGCGTAAATCGTTCGAGACCAGTTCGTCCTGCAATGCCGGACGTCCCGGTGCGCGCCGCATGACGGCACGAACACGAGCGAGAAACTCGCCCAGCGCGAACGGCTTGACCATATAGTCATCTGCGCCGCTTTCCAGCCCAACGATCTTGTCAACTTCAGTTCCGCGTGCTGTCAGCATAATGATCGGAATATGCGACATTGCCGGGTCACGACGGACGATGCGGCACAGGCTGAGGCCATCGAGCTTGGGCAGCATAATATCCAGCACGACCAGATCGGGATGATCGGCACGCAGCTTATCCAGCCCCTCTTCGCCATCGCCTGCGGTGAGAACGTTGTAACCCTCATCCTTCAGCTTCTCGGCAAGCGTCCGAGCCAGTGTTTCTTCGTCTTCTACGATGAGTACTTTTGCCATTGGTTCCTCGACTGTTTCATCCATACGAGGATTAAGAATATCAAACGCATACTAAGTCGGGTTTAAGGCTGGAGAGAGGTTTTCTTAACACTCTTAATGTTCAGACCATGAACGCACACCCGCGAGACTCGTCGCCGCACGTACTCCATTGCGAATGGCAGCAGCCGTAACTTCAGCCGCATACGCCCCAATTAAGCTGACATCTGCCGGGATTTCTCCCGTCGCCAGCGCGAACATTGTATCGCCATCATGCATCGTGTGTGCAGGTCGAACCGCACGCGCCAGTCCATCCTGAGCCATCTGCGCGACCTTATTGATCTCAGCCTTGGTCAGGCGTGCATTGGTCGCCACAACGCCAATCACGGTGTTCTCGGCTTCGCCTTTGGGCTGCGCCAGCGGACGCGGCATCAGGCGCAGCATATTCAAGACATTGGCGAATCCACCCTCCGGCAAACGCAGCCCGCCGAGGATCTGTCCATCTTCATCGACCACATCGCCAACAGCATTGACCGCGCAAAGCGCCGCGACAATCAAACCGCCACCAAGATCAACACTCGCAGAACCAACCCCGCCTTTGGTCGCCAGTTCGTTCCCCATGAGAGCACCGATGCGACAGCCTGTCCCTGCTCCAAGCGTCCCCTGTCCGACGGGATCAGTACTGGCATTGGCACAGGCATCATAGCCCATCGCCGCATCCGGGCGCACGTCGCCGCGCCCTATTGCCAGATCAAACAGAATTGCCGTCGGAACAATCGGCACGAGGTAACCCAGTCCCGTCGTGTAGCCAATCTGGTGTTCTTCAAGGTAACGCATCGCGCCGTCGGCTGCTGCCAGACCATAAGCGCTTCCGCCAGATAACATGATCGCATTGACGATTTGCACCCCGCGCAAAGGATCAAGCAGAGCAGTTTCGCGCGTACCTGGCGCGCCGCCGCGAATATCGACTCCACCTACCGTATTCGGCGGGCAGAGAATGACTGTGCAGCCAGTCGCCGCATCAAGATTGGTCTCATGTCCGACCTTCATGCCGGGAACAGCGGTCAAGGTCTCATTAATCATCGTCGTCATCGTAGTCATCGTCATCATCGAGAACAATGTCCGTGTCCTCGCTATTGTAGGCTTCGGCATCTTCGTCGAGGATTGCCAGCGCCCGGTCATAATCTTCGGGACTCACCAGAACTTTGATCTCGCCAAGCGTACCCACGCTGAAGCCATACGCTTTGGCAATCGGTTCCTGATGCACAAAGACCTCAATACCTTCGCTTTGCAATCTTCCCGCGACGATGTAGGCTTCTGGCTCGCTGGTGGCAACGTAAACCACCATCCATGCGTTTGATGGAGATAGAGAATTCGATTGTTTATTCATACCGAAAGTTTAACCTGCATCACACAGCAGTGCAATCCAACAGGAGAGGTGAAGCCCAGTTAGGAGTTATAGGTATTTAAAGACAGAAAGGAGGAAAAGGGGAGAGGGAGGGAAAAGAAAAACGAGAAGGTTACGTTGGCAGCGGTTTACTCTCCCACCAAGTTACCCTGGCAGTACCATCAACGCTGGTGAGCTTAACTTCCGGGTTCGGGATGGGACCGGGTGTACCCTCACCGCTCTAGCCACCAACAT